>NZ_WKRD01000009.1 GCF_009680455.1 Lachnospira eligens | reverse complement strand
TATAGGGAGTATTATGCTCATTAAATGATGTATAAAAATATAAAGTGATGTCTACTTTTTGTTGACTAGTGCATTTCACAACAATTCTGGACCTTTTACATCATTCTCTTGCTTGTAAGGTCCAATCCTCCACACTTTCTCACTCAATTTGGACTTCCACATGCCTCTTCACCACTCCAGCGTCCAATCCGCCACCACAGCTCCACCGCATATTACACTCCACCTGCCAATCCACCGCACAAAAGTCTTCCGTGAGAATGAAGTCAGGCGACTATACAACTCGTTTTCAAACCGTTGCGAAGACGCCGGCACTTAGTAAGCTGGGACAGTTGGCTTAACGCCAACGAATCCCAGCGAGCTTAGTACCGCTGCGTCGTAGAACGAGCGCAAGCGTGTTTGAAAACAAGCTGCATAGCCGCCTGACTTCCATTCCCGGAAGGCATCACCCCTTAAACTTTCCCTTATCAATCTCCTTCTCTTCCACTTTCCTATTCACATATGTCCGAAGCAGCGCATAACACACTGAACTGATTGGAATAAATGTAAGCATACCCATTATACCAAACAGATTGCCACCGATTGTAACAGCAACAAGCACCCATATTCCCGGCAGTCCAACTGAACTTCCGACAACATGAGGATATATAAGATTTCCTTCAATCTGCTGTAATATAAGGAATACTCCCACAAATATCAGCGCCTTTATCGGGCTTGTCATCATTATAAGAATCACACCAACTATACATCCGATAAATGCTCCAACAATCGGAATAAGTGCAGTAACCGCAATAATAATTCCTATAAGAAGCGCATAAGGCATTCTCAATATAGACAATGTAATAACAAACATCGTTCCAAGAATACATGCTTCAAGACACTGTCCTGACAGGAAATTAGAGAATGTAGTGTTGGTAAGTCTTAACACTTCAATAATTTTATCTGCCCTGTTCTCAGACATGCACACATACATAAGCTTCTTGCATTGCGCTGTAAGCCTCTCTTTCTGAAACAGCACATACACAGAAAAGACAAATCCAATAAAGAAATTAGTGACTCCTGAGAAAAATCCGCTTATTGCACCAATTCCTCCATTGATAATTCCTTTAGTTCCTATTGAAAGGAAATTCATAACATTTGAAAGAACAGAATCCCAGTTGATTGATATGCTGCTTAACTTTTCCTCATACTCAGGATATGCAGACAGCTTGACCTGCAGCCAGTTGATAAGATTATTAACCGCTGTCGGCACCTGTCTTATAAGGTCAGCTATTGTGTTTACCAGTTCAGGCACAACCACAAAAAGTACACCTGCAATAATAGCCAGTATCAAAATCAGTGTAAGCATATAAGCAAGCACTCTTATAAGTCTGGGATGCTTCTTCTTACAACGCTTGTCAAACAGCCTGTTAAGTCCTTTTTCAATTGCTTTCATAGGTACATTGAATACAAATGCGATGACTGCGCCAATTATAAATGGCATTACAAGTCCTGCAAGATATGATATAGAATCAAGAATTCCAGTCACATTGTTAAGGGCAAGATATATTACAATTAGCACTGCACCAATCGTAATTCCCTTAACAACCTGACTGTCTTTAAAATGTCCTTTGTTCATACAACCCCTCCACTCTTTAAAGTTACTTCTAATATACTATACAGAAGTCCGGGATTCAAACATATTATATAAATTTAAGAATTGTAAAATGTTAGTTATACTGTGCATCAACCATACTCATCATCATTCGCATATTGAATGCTCCCATAAATTTTACTGATGGAAGATATACAAAATGCTTCTTCTGGATTACACAGTCATCCTCATATTCATCATCATACACTTCAAGTCTCATAACTTCATTAACAAACTGTCCCTTACCCGGTTCAACATTGAATGCACCCTCAATAAATGGTGCATAACAGTCTCTGTCACCACTCTGGTCAGGATCATATGCAATAAATGTATGAATCATACTTTCATATTTAGTAATAAACAGTCCATTATCTGCACCGCTTTCCTTTAGTGCATTTCTGTAATTGTCCATCTCTTCTTCATACACTGCTGACTGTTTGTTAATAATCTCTTCTAACTCACCCGCAGTCATAGGAATATTTTCTGCAAAGAAAAATGCGAGTGGCTGGATGCTTCCATATAATAAAAAGCAGCTCATATCCGAATTAAGAGTCTGTGATACCTCAAGCTTATCAGTATCCCCCATATACATAAGAACTGCAAAATTGCCCTTCGCAGTAAACTCCTTAAGCATATTAATAGCTGCCTTTAATTCTGTTCTCGAAAAATGTCTCATAATTTCTAATTCCTTTTCATTTAAACTATCGTTGATTATATCACCTATGACTGATATTTTCACTTCCAAATTTTACTTTTCATAATTTCATACAATCTTCATTCAGATATATGGACTTCAATATGCCACCACTTCTCAAAAATAAGCAGCCGCCCTGTTGATCAAACAGGACGGCTGCCTCTACAAAAAGATTAGGAAAGTAAGAAAGCTTTATCACAGAGCGTCGTTACCGGTTTCACCGGTTCTTATCTTGACTACTCCCTCAATATCCTTGATGAATATCTTACCATCACCAAAACTGTTAGTATTAAGTTCTTCCAATACCTTATTAATTATACCCTCAACTATCTCGTCTTTTACGACAGTTCTTACACTTAATTTAGGTAAAAGATTTATACCCGGAGTTTCATCTCTTGTATATACCTGACCTGCGCCCTTCTGGTGTCCATAGCCAAATATTGTTGTAATCATTACACCTCTAGCACCCTCACTGTCAAGAATCCTTTTAAGATTCTCCAGCTTCTCAGGCTTTATAACTATCTCTAATTCTTTCATAATCCATAACCTCTTTTCTTCACATTTTAATATTCCTTATCACCATCAGGTGTCTTCATCCATACCTTTTCATGCTTCCACTTAATAAGAATCATATACAGCCATAGTATAAGACCTACACCCATATATCCTGCAAATCCCAACCATGTTGCAATGTAAAATGTAGCCAGTTCCCCTCATGCGTTGATTTTACTGGGTTTAACTGTATACAAAACTGTGTTTACTGTTACTATCTTTCATTCTTTTCCAAAATAGCTTTGAAGCATAGGCCACATTATTTTCATATATGACACAAAGCTCAGCTCTACTTGTGCTTCATTAAACCATCCAACCATAAAGCTATTTATCTCTTCAAATAATACTTTTGAAAGTTTCTGAATAATAATTGTGTTATCCACTTCTTCAGTATAATCTTTCGCATACATTTTACATATAGAACGCACTCCAAAATAATTATATAGCACACCTACCGTTGTTTTTAATGCTTCAATATCTCTTGGAAAATCTGTTCTATTCATCATATTCACTACTAATTGATGTCTTGAGTTTAGGTAATTCCTAACTGTACTATTACCTATTTCAACATCAACTGTAAATGAAAAATCTTGAGTTTGTATACTATCTGCTCCTAACATTATCATCAATTCAACTTGTGCTGCATGATATTCTGTATAACCAGACAAAGCCATATATTTCCAAGAATCTTGCTTTGCATACATTTCCGTATCTAAAATATGCGTAAATTCATGAAACACAATATACCTTGGTATTTCCGAACTTTTGCATATCCTTAATATATGTTCATCTGTTTTCGTATTATAGTAAGCTTGGGCGGCTGAAGCGAATCCTGCTGCATCGCTTTCCTCAACATTAATTTCAAAAAAATCTATCTTATACTGTGGTAATTTCTCAATTTCCATAAACTCAATATATTCTTTTTCATATTCTTTAATTAAATTTTTAATTTGTATTTCTGTCATATTGTTTTATACCTCATATCAAAGTTAGCATTTCACTTTTAGTATACCATAAAACAATCCCATTCTCATTCTATATATTTTATCCTCAACGATGAAAAGATGTGTCTGCACACATCTCTTCCATCTTATTATTTTCAATGTTATAAGTTCTTAATAAAATTCAAATCCTGTTTCCGTAATGCCTTCTGTAACTTTTCGTTCTTTCTCTTCAGTTCCTTATTTTCTCTGCTCAGAGCTGCCACCTTCTGGTTCAACAGTTCAATCTGTTTTTCCATCGCCATGTTCAGAATTTCTCTTCTTGGATCTATCATTCCGGCCTGTTGCTCTACTGCTTGGTTCAATGTATCCCGGACGGTTGGATTTTTATAAAAGAATCCTCTCGACAATCCAGTTTTCTTCATCAGCTTTGGAACGCTGATACGTTCTTTATTTGCCAGCATATCTTGTATTGCTTGCAATGCCAGTTCAATTTTCTCTTTACTTTTTCTCTGATTTTCCTCAATCATCTTGTCGTATTTGCTCATATTCTTCACCCCATCTTGCCAGACTCATATATATGATGTCACTCATCCTCTGTCTTACTTCTCTGGTTTCGTCTGCCATTCTTTGATTGCTCATTTTCCGGTAATGCTGTACATTATTCAGTCTTTTATGCCCCAATAGTCTCGCTATCGTCCAGTCATCCAGATGCATTTCTGTAAGTTTGACGCCATAGTAGTGCCGGAACATGTGCGTTCCAAACCCGAATAATTCGCCATGATCATCTTTCAACTGCTTTTCCTGTATCATGGACATGACTTTTGTTTTTATAGCCATATACTGCATCGGGCGGTCAGGTTCTTTTTCATTAACAAATATGTATTCTGTATCACCGAACTTTTCCTGTGTATATTCAATAGAACTCTGTAACAGTTTTGCAAGTTCTTTACTGATCGGTTTTTTATATCTTTTAGTTTTAACTTGATATATTTCAATCATATCTTGGCCATTTTCTCTCGTCAGACAATCTGGTCTCAGTGTAAGGGTATCTGATATCCTAGTTCCAAGCATCTGATGTATCAGAAGACATCTTGCAATCTGTACATCCATCTGTGTAATTTCCGCATTCAGTCGTTTCATTTCATCATCAGAATACACTCTAAATTCTGCATTTACTTCCGGTGGAATATCCGTATTAATAAATAAATGCTCCAATCTTTCATAGCTGTAAATTTTTCCGATTGTCTCTAACTGTCGTCTTAATGAAATTACATAAGAACTATTCGCACTATGGGAAGTATCTTTTGTTGACAGATGTATCAAAAATTCTTCCAGCACTTCTCTGTCTATTTCACTGCAACTTTTTATTTTGGAATACTCTTTTTGGAGATATTCTGAGAATATCCTCATTATTGTCAGTTCTCCCTGTACAGTTCCTATTGCTTCATACTGTAGATTCATATAAACAGCTTTCTTACATTCTTCCCGGATATCTGGCTGATATATTTTTCTGAAATCCAGTGTTTTTACATTATAAATTGGATTGGATCTGATTTTAATATCCAGATTTTTTAGTTCCCAAACATCTTTTTCTATCTCATCCCGTAAATCTTCTGGCTCTAAAAATTTCAGTACGTTTCTGAAATATAATATCGTCACTGCTTCGCCATAGCTTACTGTACCATACACACTCTTCTTTTCTTTTACAATGGTTATTCCCTGTTCTAACATCCAGCCTTTTAAAAGTGATATCCATTTTTCTGGATTTCTATCTCCAAGGCTTTTGATTCTCCGATTTATTCTGCTGTTCAAAAACTTTGCAATATGATTATAAGCTGTTCGATCCTGAATCAATGCTCTAAACGTTCCGTTTTTGCAGCGATACATAATATAACCTCGAAACTCTTCCTTTAATTCTTGCGTTGGAAGCAACGTTAAATCAAATTTTCCATTATCCTTACGTGTCCCTGTTTCTTGTAAATTGGGGAAATCGCTGAAGTATATAATATCATTTTCCATCTTTTTCCTCTTTCTTTAGCCATGATGCTAAACTACTTCCTTGCATTTCAAAGAACTCATCATTTGCTTTTGCAATCCTTTGTGGCATATAATCAATATACTGTCTTGTCATCTCTTCATAAGTATGTCCAAGATAATCCCTGATACTTTGCAGTGATACATGACTGTCATAAAACATAGTTGCTACTGTATGTCGATAATCGTGTGATTGAAATAAATATTCTCCATTTGCAATCTTATTTTCCCGGCACGCTTCTATCATCTGAGTTCGGAATGTGCCATATAGACAAGCACCACCTCTGTTGTTTTTAAAAATGAATTCTTCAGGCTGAATTTCATGTTTTTTCAAGTATACTTTCATAATCTGATAAAGTGCCTGTGGGATTGGAATCCTTTTATAATTCTTCATTTTGACCTGATACACCTGAATCCAATAATCCTCGCCCTGCTGATAATAAGCATTTCCTTTCAATGTACACACTTCACTCGCCCGTAATCCTAGACACCACAGATGTAGGAACATACATCGTAATCGCTCTGGAAAAAGATATAATTTTTTCAAAATTTCCATATATACTGTTTCCTCAACGCTACGATCATGATGTACTACTACTTCTTTTTGTTGGAAATATTCAATTCGGAATGGCATTCTTGTAATATACTGTTTAACTTCCATGAATTTATAAAAATGACCGATACCGAAAATTCTTTCATTAAATCCCTTTGCCTGCATTCCCCGTTCTCGCAAGCCGTCTGCATACTTTTTTACTTCTGCGACAGTTGCATGAATCGCCAGTATCTTTTCTTGTTCCAGCAGTTCAATAAAATTTCTAATACATACAAATCTTCGTACAATCGTGCTGACTGCCTGTCCAGTAATTCCCAGTTCATATTTCATGTATGCCTGTAAAATTTCTCGATTCTGTATTTCCTTGACTTCCATAAAAGAAATGCTAATTAAGGATTTACTTTCGTCTATCCGATGTTTTCCAAGATGTAATCGTTCCAGATACCATACATTTGCTTCCCATTGGATCTGTTCCTGCTGCATAAACGCATCTCTTCTGCATTCACCTAAAATACTTCGTTGACTCGTTTCGGGAAAATTCTTTAAAATAGTTTCCACTTGTTCCATTTCCAGCAATCCAATATCCGTAATATTTAACTGAACACAAGAATCATAAAGAAGTTTTAAGGATTTTAACCTGACATTTCTATAAGCCTTAGACATTGAAGTATTTGCAATGATACGACTCAACGTATAAAAAATTTGTTTCTTTAAAACTTCTGAACAATTTTGTGTAAAATCCCACACCAATAGGTTTGTTTTATAAGAAGTTTCAAAGGTCTCAGCTATTTCCTTTTCCGGATAATACTTCAGAAAATAAATTTTATTTTGATATTTCCATTCATATATCCGCTTTCCATTTAGCGTCTGCATCTGTTGATAGATATGTTGTTGTTTTACCGTATCATATATTTTCAAATAGAAAGATACAATTTGTGATCGTATCTGTCCTCTTAAATATTGTTCATACGAATTTCGCAAAGGATAATCCATTTCTTCCAGATGCCAGATTTTTCTATCTGCCAAGAACTTTTTCAATTTGTTAATTCTTGAATCGCTTTTTATTCCAAGTGCATCAATTTCTGAATATAGTTCCTGCTTTTTCTTCTCAATATCTACTTCAGATTCTGTTATGTGTTCTGCCTGTTGCAATAAATATATAGGTATTTCTCACACCTCCCTACTCCAGCAGACGTTCCGCCCCATAAATAGCAGTGTGTTGTGCATAAAACTCATTACTTGCTTCTATCAGTTCATCATCCAGCCAGTCCAGATACTTTATAGTCGTATCCAAATGTTTATGCCCCAATGCCTGACTGATCATTTCCAGTTCCCATCCTGCCTGCTTTCGCATATTTGCAAAATAGTGACGTAACATGTGGGGTGTGATTTTAACTCCGGTTTTCTTTTCCATTCGGTCCAACATATCATATACACTGTCCACTCTTAATGGCTTTCCAATGTTCTCACCCATGATATTCACAAACAGGTAATCCTGATGTTGCAGGATTTTCCGATATTTTGCCAGATAATCCATGAGAAATTCAAACGTATCATTACTTATCTTGGCACTTCTGTATTCCGCATTTTTGGCTCTCGCTTCATTTTCATTATCTTCCCGGAAGCATACCCTTATCATGTGATTCCTATAATCAATATCTTTGACATATTTTACTCCCAGTAGTTCCCCAATTCTGTATCCGGTTTCTGCTAACATAAGTAACAGAAGCTGATCTCTTCGGTTCGTACAGGCCTGTAAAATTGTAATAATCTGATTTTCTTTTGCTGTTCTCCCACGATGTTCCTCTTCCTTCAGATAGGCTTTAAAAGAATGATTCCGCAGTACCTTTTTTACTCCCACCTGATTAACCGCTATAATCTGGTTATACGATAAGGTTTTGAGACTTCCGTACTGTTCATATTCTGCCTCTATAAATAAATAGAACCTGAACACATCTTTTAAGTATGCGTTGCAGGTTCCTTCATTCGGACACTTCTTTTCTCCAGCCGTTTGCTCTGTATGGTTTCCGGCTTTAAGCCAGTATAAAAATTCCACAAAGTGTTCTGTCTGTTTTTCATAATCTAACTGATAGACTTCTGTGAGTTCCATTTCTTTCTCTGCCATATATTTCATATAATAGCAGATTGAAAATGCTGTGCGTTTCACTGTATTTGGTGAACGTTTACATTTAATCTTATGCATTAGATATTTACTTGGCAGTTCTTCAATACTCATTGTTTCCAGATTTCTGATGAAAAAATATTTTTCTGTTCCATCTTTTATCGTTTCCACCTTGTATATCATAAGCTGCCTCCTTTCCTCTAACGCTATACACAGTATACCCACTTCATGCCGAAATAGCTATTCATCAATACCAACAATCTCACCGAAAACGCCCTTGAAATACCACCAAACTTTTCGTGCAAAATCTGCTTTTTCTGTAGCAGAACCACGAACGGTTACAGGTAGTATTCCACGCCTTTTCGGTTTCGGATAAAGTGCTGGACATCCTTGATATCTTTTGCCATCTTGCAGCTCGGAAGCGCACACATTACTTCCTCATGATACCTGCCACCTTCTCCTGCACGCTCGTCTAAAATGGACACGACACAAGTATCTGTCTCGGTGCGGAGAGCACGTCCGAATCCCTGTCTTAGTTTTTTCTGCATGTCTGGAACAATCACTGCCTGAATATAATCTTTCAGGCTGGCATATTCCTTCTTCTGTGCTTCACTGATGGGATCAGGAACAGCAAAGGGCAGTTTTACTATAATCAGCGAAGATACCATATCTCCAGGTAAGTCTACTCCTTCCCAACAGGAGCCGGCTGCAAAAAGGACAGCATTGTCCATCTGTTTAAATCTTGTGATCTCTTCCGGTGAATGTCTCCACACCTCTATCATCGGGAACGGAATTTCATCCCTTAACATCTGGTAAACGTTTCCCATCAAATGATAAGATGTAAACAGCACCAGCGTATGCCCGTAAGTCGAACAGATCAGTGAATGGATATGTCCTGCTATCATCTCTGCCTCTTCCTGACTTTCTCTTCTGCATGTCTTCAAATTCTTTGGCAGATATAACAGACAGTTCTTCTGATATTCAAACGGGGAGTCTGCCACATATTCCCGGACTCTCCGTACTCCCTGTAGTCCTGTCATTTTCCGAATATGGGAAAATCCCTGTCCGGTTTTTAAAGTTCCGCTTGTAAGAATCGCTCCCATTCCTCTGCTCCACAACATCTGATCCAGATACTGTGGAATCCGTCTGCTGGATGCACACAATATAATCCTGTGATCATGGTCCTGCTTCAGATGCAGCACATACTTCTTATCCTGATGGAAAAAGCATTCCAGCACACTTTTGGTTTCTTCCAGCTTGTTTCTGATCCACTTTGGAATCTTCTTTTCTAATTTTTCTATGATCTTATTCATGGTCTGTATCCCCTCATATAAATACATTGCACACTCTTCTGTCATGTGGAATTCTTCTTTTATCCCATATCTGGTTCTGTGGTTTTCTCCTATGATATCCAGCACCATCCGGATCGTCCCGGACAGTTTTCTTATCTCCGGACCTTGGTACTCTTTCCCAAGATAAAAGCAGATTTCCCGGATATCGTCATAACAGAGGCTCTTCCCGAACATCTGCTTTGCCGCATCTGGCAGCTTGTGTGCTTCATCTACAATCAATGCCCTGTAGTCTTTTAATAACGGGCGGTAATCCTGCAGCCTGTGATAACCATCAGCCAGCAGATAATTGTGATTACAGATCTGAATGAACATTTCATGATCTCTGGAACGCTCCAGATACTGCTGATACCTGCATGAGCCTCTTTTCGGGCAGTCTCCCGAACAGAACTTTGGCACATTCACCAGCCTTCGGTCAAACCCACTTAAATTAGACACCTCGTCCATATCATAATGTTCTTTTAACGACAGCAGAGCTTCTTTCTGCATCGCATTTTTGTTTTTTCCTTCGATTGCAACGATTCGTTGCATTAATCTCTCATCGCAGACAAAATGCTCTTTCCCTTTCCGTATTACCGCTTTGATGGGAGCCTGAATCGTTCCGTTCTCCTGAAGAATCCGGGAGAGAAAAGGGATATATTCTGTAAGAATTGCTTTCTGGAGTGCAATGCTGGAAGTGGATATCACGACCGGACGCTGCTCATAAGGGGAACATCCTTCTGCAAGGAGGGAATATTTTCTCATCAGAACACAGGCCACCAGATAAGCATACGTCTTGCCGATACCGACACCCGCGTCACACAGTGCTATGTTTCTTCCCAGCAGGTTATCCAGCATTTCGTGGCATAACATAATCTGTTCTTCCCTTACTGCCATTCCATGTTCCGGGAACAGCACTCGGAAAATAGTATCAATTTCTCGATGCGCTCTATTGAGATATTCTCTTGTGTAATACATAATTTGTTACCTGATATGCGTGCTGATATCACATCAATACGGCTGTAAAGGATTTCTCCCTACAGCCGTATGTATCTGATATCAACGACACATTCTTCCTTGATTTCTTATACTTTTGTTTTTTGGCGTTGTATTTGTCCTCGACTCCCCCATTGCCTTACGGGAACATTACAGGCGGATGCTTGGCATTGCACCGCTCACGGATTTTCTAAAGGTCTTGCTGATTACAACCCAAAGTCCATCCTCTGCTCACTGGCAGTTCCTATGTATCATTATCCCCTCGTAAGTGATCCTCGCAAAAGACCGCCACGGTCCTGTTTCAGTTAAAGGTGATTCGCTCGAAACAAAAACACCAGCAAAGAATTTTTTATATTCTTTCCTGTCATTTTCATCTGTCCTCGCGCCTTCCTGACACGCTTCTACTTACGGGAACGTACCTGTAATGCTGGTATAGAATTGTCAAAGTACACTGGCAAAATTTACCTGCCTATTAAATAGCCGACGAAAACCGCCATAATTATTCAATTTTCAACAAATTTTTTAATTTATTTCTCAAACGGTTTCTCTTTGTGTAAACAGTCTGCTCTGCAAGTCCCATGATCTTAGCGATTTCTCTTCCCGAATATCCCCATGTACTAAGTAAAAGTATCTCTAATGTCTGATGTTCTGTGCCCTTTAATAATTCATAGATCCGTCGATCTCCAATGTTGTCTAAAAGTTCCCGGATATCCTGTGCAAACCGTCCTTTGTCCCTTTGTTTTATGGAATCCATATCCTGCATCATTTCATCCAGATGTTCCCGGTATCTGCGCTCTTCCAGAAAATCTTCTCTGTCCATCTGGCGCAACTTTTGGATCTTCTCTTCTTCCATTCCCAGTTCACGCAGTTTCTTTTCTTCCTGTTCTTTCCAATAATTCCACTTTCGTTCTTCACTTGTCTTGTTATAAGCCATTTATCTTTCCTCCGATCTGATTTTTGGTATAGAAATCAAATCGAAGTATGGCGGTGATCGGATATGTGGTGTCCCACGATTCTCGAAAAATGTCGAATAAAAAAGTGCTGCAACCAGTTCGATCACAACACTTTGCTTTTTATTCCCATTTTGTTGTCTTAAGCACTTTCTTTGATACAAATATAATTCTTCTCCTTGCTATGCCTTTCCTTAAAACACCACAAAGAAAAGTATATAAAAAAAGGCTGTCAAAACTATGTTATATAACAGTCACTTAACAGTCATTTTTCGCATTATCCGACATCTTTCGACATTTCTTCTAAGTCCGTTAATATCCAAATAATTTTTCACCTTCTTTCGTTCCTTCGGAATTATCTTGCATTCTCTAAATCATTTTCAGAGCCTTCATCTACAGGAGCTGTCACTGGCAGCTCCTTCCGAACGCATGGCGATACAGAGACCCTGCCACTGGCAGATTCTCTTGCATACTTTGATATAAAAACTGCCAGGATTTTACCCCGGCAGTCCACTTTTTCCATATTCAGTTATTCTGTTGGAAACATCACTGTCTCCAGCTTGTTTCTTTCGGTTTCAGACAGATCATACGTCCCAGAATGATTCTTTTCCACTTTTACAGTTACTGTCACCGGAGCTCCATAGCTGTTCTTGTCAATGCTCTTCTGCACACTTTCCGTTAAAACAGATGCAAATACACCCGGATCTGTTTCTTTCATTCCCTGTGCAATCTTTTCCTTGCTGACTTCTGCAGAGCTCTGCTGCAATGTCTGAAATACATCGGACGGTTCAACTTTTACACTGATCGTGTAATTTCCATCCTCATCCTTTTTCTCATCCTGCACCTTGTACTTCGCCAGTTTTTTAACCTCTGCCATCTTCTCTGTGTAAGCTGCAATCTCCTCTTCTGTGATGTTATCGGAAGAAGCAAATTGCTGACGGATACTTTCATTGAAATCTTCTTCGACCTGTTTCTTCACATCCTCTTCTGAGATTTCCATCAGATTCGCATAATCTGTATACTCTCTATGATACTCTGCATCAAGAGAAGATTGGACATAGGATTTAGCATTGAAATCTTTTGGGGATGAACAAGCTGTCAAGCTAATTATTATTAACATAACAATTCCAACAATTGTTCTAACATTTTTCACTCTTTCACCTATATTATTTCCACTTAAAACTTTTTATCAGATTTTTAGCAACTTCATCACATTCTCCTGATTCATCAAAATTGCTTTCCTGTACTAGACAATATTTTTTTTCACCGACTATATAATACTGATTCGTTATTAATCCCGTATCATTTTCTGCTACTGTAAATAAATATACTGTATTGTCTCCACTCTGAAAACCCGATGCTGTTAATGTCACATCTGAATATCCTGATAATTGTTCAGAAATTTGTTGTTGAATTGCTTCTTTAAAACGTTCACTTTCTTCTTTACTGTATTTATTTTCTCCGATACTAACTGCTATATTATCTGGTTGTCTCTGTTTTTCTGTTCCTTCTTTTACATAGAAAAACATATCATCCGTTGAATGTTCCTTATTTTCAATCCATTGTTTAGAAACACAATATTCACCAAACGTTTTGATATATTTCTGCTCCTCTATATTTTCCTTTCTTGAATTATCTTTTTTCGAACATCCTATTACTAATACCACAATACAAAATACGATTCCTAATGTCCAAATCATTTTTTTCACTCTTCCTTTCCTCCTTCATCCCAACCAGGCCAGTATATTCCATTTTTTTCATACGTCTTACATACTGGTTTATCTTCATTTTCAAACGATTTTACTACTAGTTTAGATATTCCTTTATCTTTTGATTTTCTTCCTTCTACAATCGTATATTCTACATAAAAATCATATTTTTTTTCTTTTGTGGTAACTAAAAACTCTGCACAAACTTCTCTGGTCAAATCAAACTTATTTCCATAATGAGTCATACTACTATAATCTATACGTTTGATTTTTTCTGTTTCACCTTGATATTCATCAAAAAGATACTCATATCCTTTTTCTAAATCATCAACTTTTTCAAGTGTATTCTCTGAAAATAATTTTTCAACTGCACTTTCATCATGCGTATTTATTGCATCGATTATTTTTTCACATTCTATATTAGATTTATCGAATTCGCTCATAAAATATAATTTAATTTTATCTTTAATACCACATCCTCCTAATAAAAAACTTATTACACATAAAAAACCTATTATTTTAATCTTTTTAGTCATGCAAATAGCCTCTTTTTATTTCATCCTCCAGTTAACTTTTTCTTTAACTGGAGGATATTAATCAAACTACCACGTTAATGTTGCTGTTTTCTTTTCCTCATCTATATTCCATTCTTTTTTTCCTTCCATTGTTTTTGCTAATGCCTTGAACAAATCTTGATCTTCCTTAGAATCAGAAAACTGAATTACTGTAATCGACTCTAACTCTTTAGCTTGTACACCTTGATGATTAGGATTAAATCCATTTACCCACCATTGACGTTCTGTCGGATTATAGTCAAAAATTGTATTATTATTTTTGGTATCCTTTAAACTTAATTGCATTTTTTGTGACAATCCTGTTGCAGTAAAATAATGATTACCGATGCCTTTTTTATAGATTCCAGTTTCAGCACCTGCTCCTAAATTAATATAATCTCCTTTCCAAGCCCATATAATATAGGTTTCACCATTCATCATGAATTCTTTTTTATAAATATCAGGTACCGATCCATTAACTACTCCAGCTGCTTTAAAGACATCATCATATAAATCATTATATCCGACGAATTTATTACTTTGCCAATAATTCTGCTTGATGTGATAGTTTCCATCTTTATCTTTTTCAGCACCTATTGCCAAATCAATTGTGTAATCTAATTCACCTTCTTTTGTTGCTTCTTTAAATGCATCCATTGCATTCTTTAATGGTGATGTAACTTGCAGTTTCCCATTTTCATTACTTACTATTTTTTTATCAAATGCTCTTTCTGTTACACTACAAAGTTCTCTACTAACATTTGCTCGAATTTCTTTTGTCCTTTGCGATACATAAGAAACAAAATCTGTGAATTGTTGTTTCTTTTCCGCATATTTTTGCTTAGCATATCTTATAAGTTGAGAACCTTTTGATACTATTTTATTATAAGTATTATTAAGTTTATTCTGTGCTTGTCGATATTTGTTTTGTACTGCATTTTTTGCCTTTTGTATCGCTTTTTTAGGATTCTTTGCTGTATTCTGAACCCAGCCAACAGCTTTTTTAACAGTGTTCACCACCGTCTTAGCAACATTTTTAACTGTATTTACAACA
Source organism: Lachnospira eligens (assembly GCF_009680455.1). Lineage (GTDB taxonomy): Bacteria > Bacillota > Clostridia > Lachnospirales > Lachnospiraceae > Lachnospira > Lachnospira eligens_A. The sequence continues at coordinate 164,174 of NZ_WKRD01000009.1, read as the reverse complement.
TTTTTAACTACTTTTTTTGCAGTATTAGCAATTTTCTTTCCAACACGTTTCACTGCACTTGCAGCCTTTTTCCACCATGAATGTCCTGTCGGATCATCATAGTTTACCGGATTATTGGATGTATATGCATATCTGTTTCTGGTCAGTGGATTTTCTGTCGTTCCAAGGTCACTATCTTCAGTTGTAAAGGTTCCGTTCTCTGCGTTATAGTATCTTGCCCGCAGATACTGAAGTCCTGTTTTTACATTTGTGGACTCCCCATTGTAACCGTAGTAATTGACACCGTCTGCTGTTCCTGATGTAAGGTTACCGTATGGATCATACTGATAACTGTTCGTCAGATTAGCTGTTTCGGTCAGGATTCCGGTCACGCTGTTTCTTCCGTCATATAAATAATAACTGCTTTCTGTGGATTTATCAACGCTTATACGTTCTCCGATTCCACTTTCTCCATAAGTATAAGCCTGACGGACTTTCTCGTCTGCCCCATACTCTGCGAGGACTTCTGTATTTTCACGATTGATATCGTTGATATACTCTGTCAATGTGTAACCTTTGGCATTTGAACCGCCTTTTACCAGAGATGCAAGCTGTTCTTTCGGGCTGTTTCCATCTTCGGTACGCTGGTTCTCCGGAATCAGGACTTCATCGCCATAGCAGTCTTCCCATTTATAAGTGTTATCCAGTTCGAATAGCCGGTTGTTATCTCCATCGTACATGGCTGCCATCAGGACTGTTCCACCCTGTTTTACTACTGCCAGACGATTCTCTGCTGTGTATTCATAAGTAACCGGATCTGCACTGTTTGTCTTATCACATTCCTGGATCAGATTGCCATCTTTATCATAGCTGTAGGTTGTTCCCGGATCGCCCCAGATTTTTGCATTCGTGCGTTTGATGAGCTGGTTGGAATCGTTGTACTTATAGTTATATTTTGCTTTGCTAACACCATCTTCGATCTTCTCGTAAGAGGTCCGGTTTCCAATCTTGTCATAAGTATAATTATGAACCGTCTTTTTACCGCCTTCTGCTTTTTCCGTACAGCGTGTCAGTTCCCAGTTGTCATCGTATTCATAGGTACGTGTCGTCTGGATCTCTTTCTCCTGATGCTCACAGTCTGCTTTGTCTGTCTCTTTCTGTGTATCGCCCCAGTTATACCAGTCTTCCCAGCTTGGCGTCTTTCTTGTTCCGGCTTCCAGTTCGGTCGCTGTCTCGCTGACTACATATCCCTGATCATTGTACTTGTACTCATAAGTGCTGATTACTTTGCCACAGGAACCACAGGTATTCACAATCTTTGTGATATGATTTTCTGCATCGTAAGACACTTCCGTCTTTGTTCCGTTGCTTCTAACGACTTCTGTCACACGGTTCAGTGCATCATGCTTGTAAGTGGTTACTTTTCCATTACGATCTGTCAGTTTTACCAGATTATCATTTAAGTCATATTCATAGCTGACCTTTGTCCCATCCGGGTATACGATTGCCTGCAGATTATCTGCATCATCATAAACGTAGCTGACATTCTTTTTCGAACCGCTTGTCACTTTGGTGATTCTTCCGAGCGCATCGTATTCGTAACTGCTCTGGCCTGTCTGATCCTTCATGGATACCCGTTCCCCGGCACTGTTATATGCGTAGGTCACGTCCTTTTCGGATGTCTCGCCTTTTGCGTCCTGATAAGATTTCTCCAACAGGTCATTCAGTTTGTCGTAATCATACGTGGTTTTCTTGCCGCTTGCCTGTGTATGTCCGGTCAGTCTGCCTTTTTCATCATAGTCGAATTTTTCCGTTCTTCCTGTCGGATCTTTGATGGATGTCAGGTTGCCTTCCAGATCATAAGTATAATTCGTTGTCTTATTTGCTGCATTGGTGAAAGTCACCAGGTTATCCATGTTGTCGTAACCATAAGTTGTTACACCGCCAAGGGCATCAGTTACTTTGGTCAGGTTGTCATTCTTGTCATATTCCAGATGGCTCTTTAATCCGGTCTTATCTGTAACAACCTGAATATTACCATGTGCATCGTAATCAAATCCTGTTGTGAATCCTCGCTTGTCTGTAATAGAAGTTACCCTGCTGTCCTTATCATAGGTATAGGATTCCTTCTGCCCCAGTGCATCGGTCTCTTCTGTTACACGATTGTCTTTATCGTAGACTGTCTTTGCAACATAGCCCATCGGGTCTGTTACAGATGTCACATTATAATTCTTGTCATATCCATAGCTGGTCTTTCTTCCACCCGGTTTGGTAATCTCAGTAATATTTCCTGCCGGGTCGTAAGTATAAGCAGTTATCTTACCAAGCGGATCGGCTGCAGAAGTCATCTGGCCTGCCAGGTCATAACTGTAGGTATTGCTCCGTCCAAGTGGATCTGTCTCCTTCACCAGATTGCCATACTTATCATAAGAAAAGCTGGTTGTTCCATCCAGTGCATTGGTAGAAGACTTCATGTTGTGGAGCTTATCGTACGTATAAGTTGTGGTACTCTTTAAGCTGTCGCTTTCTTTTACCACGTTGTCCACTTTATCATAAGCGAAATTCTTGGTATAACCCAGTGGACTGGTCATACTCTTCAGACGTCCGGCTTTATCATAACTGTAGGTATACTCTCCGCCATTCGCCTGTGTCATCTTTGTGACATTGTCATTCAGGTCAACACTGTACTGTGTCTCATTTCCCTTTGCATCCGTTACAGAAATGACATTGCCATGCTTGTCGTAATCATATTTGGTAACTGCTCCCTTTGGAGAAATCTGTTCCGTCATGTTACTCAGGCTGTCATATTTGTATTCGGTAATGAGTCCCATCGGATCTTTTGATTTGGTAAGATTGCCAATGGCATCATAACGGTATTCATTTGTTTCTTTTAACGGAGAAGTCTCACCGATCTTGCGGTCCAGTTCATCATACTGGTAGGTTGTCGTATTTCCATTTCCGTCTGTCTGGGATACGAGGTTGTCATTTTTATCGTAAGTATACTTGGTAACCGTACCGTTTTCATCGACAGATTCCATCACATTATCATTTCCGTCATACTTAAAGGTGCTGGATGCTCCCAGTGGATTTGTCTGAGAGATAACCCGGTCTTTCTTATCGTAAGCGTATTTATATGTGGCTTCCTCTTCTTCTGTCATGGATAACTGGTTGCCGACTTTATCGTAGGTAAAGGTTGTTTTATGACCTTCCGCATCCGTTACCGTTGTAATGCGGTCCATAACATCATATTCATAAGATGTGGTACTTCCGTCTGCTTCAGTAAGTTTCAGGAGTCTGCCGTATTGATCGTACTTGTATGTTGCTGTCCTGCCAAGTTCATCGGTCTGTGTCAGTACATTTCCGGCACCATCATAAGTATAATCCATGCTGTTTCCACCATTGTCGGAGGAATGGATCAGGTTGCCTGCTCCGTCATACTGATAGGTAATGACAAGTCCCTGTGCATCCGTACACTTGATAAGCTGTCCGATGGCATCATATTCCATCTGGACTTTATCTCCTGTCGGAAGTGTGATCAATGTGTTATTTCCTTCATGGTCATACGCATAAACATACGCATTACCAAGGGCATCTGTCATCTTTGTGCTGTTGCCCTGTGAATCGTATTCGTAAGTGGTCTTTCCTTTCAGGGCGTCCACCGTCTGTTCCAGATTGTCGGTGGAATCATATTTCATTGCTGTAATGTTGCCCTTTGCATCGGTTACCGATGTCATGTTTCCATTACCATCGTAAGTCATGGTACTGGTATTTCCATTTTCATCGGTAGAGGATACCAGATTTCCATTTAAGTCATACTTCATGGATACGGTATATCCAAGGGCATCTTTGGATGTAGTAAGATTTCCTGCCTTGTCGTAAGCATAAGTATCTGTTCTTCCCTCTTCATCGGTAGAAGATACCAGATTTCCTGCTTTATCATAAGTATATGTGGTAGTTCCACCTTCTGGGTTGGTTTCACTTAAGCGGTTTCCTGTATTATCATAGGTATAAGTCCAGGTTCTTCCACTGTCATCTGATTTTGATACCAGATTGTCTGCCGCATCATAAGCGTAAGTGATAACTGCACCTAATTCATCTGTCTCTTTAGCGAGCCTTCCGCAGTTATCATATTCCTTGGAATGGCTGCTTCCATCTCCATAGGTAATCTTTGTTTCATTTCCTAATGCGTCATATTCATATTTGGTTACATTACCAACTGCATCTTTGGACTGAAGCACCTGTCCAAGGGAATCAAACTTGGATACGGTTGCATTTCCATTTCCGTCGGTATATTTTTTCAGATTTCCTGCTTTGTCATATTCATAGAGCTTTGTTCCAAAATCTTTATTACTCTCTTCTATGACACGTCCCATGCTGTCATACTTATAAGTAATTGTATTTCCTTTTGCATCGGTTGCTTTGACCTGCTGATAATTCTTATCATAAGCGTAGCTGATCTGATTTCCTTTCGGATCTGTACCACTGGTCATGTTGTACATCTTATCATAAGTATAAGTGGTGGTATTCCCCAGTGCATCAGTACTTGCTGTAATATTTCCCACACCATCCAGTGTATAAGCGGTCACACCGCCATCGGCTGCTGTCTTGGAAGTCAGATTGCCATTCGCATCGTAACTGTTCGAGGTTACATGTCCAAGTGGATCTGTCATGGTAACTGCACGATTCATCGCGTCATACGTGAATCCCCATGCTGCTCCATTTCCATCCACATATCCGGTCATGTTCGGTCCGTCATACGAATACGTTGTTGTGACACCTCTGCCGTCTGTCTGGGATACCATACGATGTTTGTCATCGTAAGTATAGGTAATGGCTGTTCCATCCGGTTTTGTAGATGTGACCATATTTCCATTACCGTCATAACTGTAAGTAACCGTTGCTCCGTTATATCCAGTTGCACTGGTCAGCTTATTCTGCTCATTATAAGTATAGGAGGCTGTCTTTCCATCCTCTCTTGTCTCCGTTGCTACATTACCAAATGCATCATAAGTGTAAGTTTTTGTTCCGGCTGCTGTCGTTTCGGAAGCAAGCTGATTTTCTGCATTATAAGTCTTTTCACAGGTTGTTCCATCCGGATATTCAATGGAGGTCGTGCGGTACTGATCATCATAATGATAAACGGTCTTATTTCCTTCGTTATCCGTTGTTGTAGTAGAATTCTTTCCGTACTTGAAAGTTGCCGTTCCTTTTTCTGCATCGGTCTGCTCTACGACTCTTCCTTCTTTATCGTAAGTATTCTTTACAACCGTATTGCCATTCTCATCTTTCCAGCTTGTCATACGGCTGTCATCATCATACTGATATTCTTTTGTTGTTCCATTCGGGTCTGTTACAGATACCAGATTTCCCTGCTCATCATATTTGTAAGAAACTTTTCCACCGTCTGGAAGGGACAGTTCCTTAATATGACCGAATTTATCCTGTTTTACCCCAAACGTCTTGCCGGATGGTGTGGTAATCTTGCTCAGATTATAATCATCGTCATAATCTAATACTGTCTTAAATCCATTCACATCCGTTACATATCGTAAGATTCCGTATTTATCAAATGACCAGACGCTCTGATCCGCATCTGTCAGTTCCCATCCGATGTAGTCATGGTCTGTATCTTTATAGCTGACTGTTTTTAAATCGTATACATAACCATCCGGAGCAGTGTAGTTTCCATCTTCATTCTTATCAAAGATCAGATAACTTCCGTCCCCTCTCATATACAGAAGGTTTCCGTCCTCCATCTGAGAAAGTGACTGGTCATAGTTAAAGCTCCATCCACGTCCGAACATGGAATGCTGGTCTGTTCCTTTGGAATTGTAGCTTCTTGTAATGGAGAATTCCCCATTCAGCTCATTCATCGTCGCATCGGACTGATCCATATAGAAGTTACCGGTATTTAAATTGACCGGCTCAAATCCAAATTCACAGTGCAGGCCTCTTCCCATCAATGCTCCGTCAATCCGCATCTTATCCTGATCGGTAAGCGGTGCAGGACTATATGGAACATTTGTCTGTGGGTTACGGATAAAAATCGTATTATTTGCAACTACCAGTGCGTCCATCACCTGATTGTCTTTCATAATGTTCTTAAGCGGAACACCATAATATTTTGCAATCTTCGGGAATGTATCAAACTGCTTCACTTCATAAATCACAAAGCTGTCACTGGTCACTTCTTTTCCCGTTTCCAGTTTGCCATCGATTTCTTTTGATGCTTTTGCTTTTATTTTATAGAGTTTATCTTTTGTCAGTCCTGAATACAAAGCACTCTGCCAGTTGGAATCTTTGCTGTAATACTTATTCGCCTCCGGGAACTGCTTATTGTATTCCGTGCTGTCTGGATAGGAATACAATGGTTTTGCATCTGTTTCGTGATGCTCTTCTTTTTCCTCATCTGGGAGCAGATAATACTCTACTGTAGATTTGCTCTTTGCAATTCCGTCTGCAAATACGGCATCAAATTTCAGTTTTCCATTGGTATTCTTTTCTGTCATCGGGCGAAGCAGGATCGTTGTTTCATCCAGTGACATATCTCGCAGATATGGATCTTCAGCCGGTGACCACTGAATACTGAGTTTCGGTCCATAAACGGATGCCCTGTTATTCAGTACCTCACACTGCATAGAAGCTCCAAGGTTATTTGCCTCGGCAATGGCTACCAGTGCAAATCCGTTATTCGCATGAGTTCCCTGCACCCAGTCATTAACCAGATCTTTAACGTCATAATTGATATAGCTGTTCCTGCTGGTACTTGCATTCTGTACATCCTGGAACGTAAGATTTACTGGTTTTGTTTTCCATGTGATGGAGGTGTTCCACGACTGATCTACACGATAAAGTCCAAACTGGGATGCACCACCACTGTATGCAGTTTTCTGACTGACTGCAAATGTTGCACTGTCAATTTTGGAATCTTTCGGAATCTGACTAAAATTTGAATTTACTTTGATATAAGTCCGGCAGTTCTGGTGTGCTGTTCCAAATCCTGCAAGGTTTCCAGACTTAATACCATCATCAAATCCAACATACGGATAATTGTTATCTCCAATCTGGCTGGTTGGACTTCCCTCTTCCACACCAATCATGTTAAAGGAACTCTTCTGGATTTCCACTGGTGTCGGATCGATCCTGACCGGATACTGACGTTCTTCTGCCGAAAGCCAATCCCTGTCTGGTTTTACGGTCAGGATTGTTTTTCCCTCTTCTTCCCGAAGTTCCAATGTGATCAGGAAACTGATTTCCCCGGCAGCATCTTCCATTGATGGAGTCTCCAGAAGATACTTTGCATCTTTGATTGTCTTCCCTTCCGGATAGATATAGACCTGATTGTCTTTTACTTCTGCCTGATACCCCGGAATCTGCAGCTCGTATTCATAGACTTCCCTGTCTGTTGGCTGCTGAAGTACGATATCTTCTTTGATACTGGAATCCAGTACTGTATACTGAACATCTGCGCCCTCGTAAACTTCATTATAAAGGATCGCATTATCCTTAATAACAGAATGTGTATAATCTCCATCTACTGGAATGATTCCGATTCTGGTCTTTCCATTTTCAATCGTTACACCATTCTCTTCTGACATCTGTTCCGGAAGAAGGATGGCATAATCGTTTGCCTTGTTCTGATAAACTTCTGTTTTCTCTTCCTTTTCCTCAGTTGCCACTACACTGCTGGCTTCCTGTGCTTCTTCGGATGCCGGAGTATCTGCTTCTTCTGGTTTTACAAGTGTATTATCAACCAGCTCGGTATCTCCATCCTCATTCTTATAAGTTCCGACATAACCTCCATAAACGGTTGTATACTGCTTGTCTCCTGTCTTATAAGTCTTGGAAATGGCATCATAATCGATCAGTTCACCTTCCGGTTCTTCCGGAATCGGATAGTAATCCTGAGGTTCTTTCAACTCCACTTCTTTTTCCTGCGGATTTTCTTCTGTTTCTTCCGCTGGAGTTGTCTGTTCTTCCTGAATCTCTGTATCTTCTGATGGCGTCGTTTCATTTTGTACGTCCGCATCAGACTGCTGACTCTTATCTTGTTCTCCAGATGTGGAATCTGTTATCCCGGCTTCCTCTTCAGTCAAAGCCTCTGGTCTGGAGAAATCTGCATTCTTCTGTACATCCTCAATGGCCTCTTTTGCCTGTACAAAGATAGGTTCTGTTCCCTGTAGTGCCATCAGGAGTGCAAGTACTAAGGCTATAGCCGACTTTCGAAATCTCTTCATAGTCTCTTTCTCCCTCTTGTAATCTTTTTCTATAATTCCTTAAAAAAATAACCGCTACCCTCCTTTTTTTCTGACTTTGGCACTACTATAATCTAAAAAATCAAAAAATTTTCACAAATGGTAAAAATGACCCTTGAGGTGGCAAAAATAGACGAAATCGGTCGAAAAAAATAGTAAGACACCATCGCCTTACTATTTTTCATCTAATTTCATATATAATAATATTTTCACTTGAAAGGATTTCTCCGTATGGCAGATCTCCATCTGACCATGATACTTTTCTACTACAAGTTTCACATTCTGTAATCCTATTCCATGTCCTTCTTTCCTGCTTTTCGTTGTCAGATAAATTCCATTCCTCACTTTTGGTGTATCTTTTATGCTATTCTCAATCTGGATATTCATGATTCCTTTTCCATAATACATCTGAAACGATAATCTCCGTTCGTCTGAAGCTGCCGCCCCACGAATGGCATTATCCATAAGATTTCCCACAACTATACTTAGGTCAAATAATTCTTTCCCTATATGATTCGGTATTTCCACAGAAATCTCTGGCTTTTCAATTACTGATTTCACATCTTCCAAAATATAATTCAGCAGATTATTCATATTACGGTTTTCTGTATATAAATGATGACATAAGGCTGTTCCGGCTATATTCTCCATTTGTTTCAGATACGATAGAATCTCTTCATTTCCTCCCGTTTTTGCCATTGCACCTATCGTTGTAAGATGGTGTTTATAATCATGATGTATCTTATTCAGCCTGTCCTGTGATTTCATCATCATCTCCAGTTCTTTTGCATACTGGCTCATCTGAATCTTCATCTCTTCCTGTTTTGCTGTTTCAATATAACTTTTCTGAACCTCATCGTGCAGATAGAAAATAAATACATTGATAAACAGTAAGAATAATACAATCGTAGACCGCACACCTCTTCTGTCTGGCAGCAATATCCTGATGCAGACTATAATACTGATCACCGGGACAGAAAGCATAGCCAGCCAATGACTGTTCTTTATATAATAACTTCTCTTTACATCCACTTTTCTTTCAATAATGACTTCCAGTAAAAAGAATATAAAATTTCCCATTACGATAGTTCCCGGTCCCATGTGATGATGTACCGGATTTCTTGCTACCGCATACCGTTGAAAGAACACGATTGGAATCCCATTACATAAAATTCCCATAATATATACCATAAGTGTATTCCAGACATGATGTTGCCAGTCTGCCTGATATGCCACTGTTATAATTAACAGAGCGATCAGCTCAAAGATCAGATCTCCGTACATCGTTCCCCACTGCATACTTCCCCAGCAGGAAAGCAGATATGCACAAAAATATGCAAATAGCTTTTGTGTATCCTCATTTTGAGGATACAGGATGGTATTGTAACGGAACACAATATAAATCCAGAATAATTTACTTGTCAGATAAGTGATCAAATGTATATTCATAATCTTTTCTTCTCCGTTTGTAATAGTCTTTCTCTAACCTTCTTGCGATTTGCTTTACTGATACTGAGACGTGTCTTGTCTTTCATAACCACGTTGTCATATTCGTAATGCTCCACGTGTTCCATATTGATGAGATAGGACTTGTGGATCAGTAAGAAATATTCTTCTGTTATATCCGCTACATCCTTTAATTTTCCTCGATATTCATATTCTTTTTCCGATGTCACGATATGTACTCTTTTTCCCAGACTATAAAAATACAGGATCTTGTCATAAGAAATTTTGTGGATTCCTTTTGTATCCGTATATTCAAATATCTTCTTCCGTTCTTTTAACAGTTCCCGTAATTCACCTATCACCCGGAAAAGTTCTTCCTCTCGGATTGGCTTTACAAGAAAATCAAATGGATGAATGCGAAATAATTTCATAGCATATTCCTGATATGTTGAAATATAGGTAATGCGCAGTTCTTTTCCATAATTTTTCTTTCGTATCTCCGTTCCGATATCAATTCCATTCTCATGTTCCAGACAAATATCAAGGAATAACATATCGTAGGATTCTTCTTCCAGCCTGTTAAGAAGCTGCTCCGCAGAATAGTATATTTCTACAGATATCTGACAGTCATTCGCTTTCCCATAATGGAGCAGCTTCTGTTCTAACCAATTACATAGAATGATGTCATCATCACAGATTGCAAGTTCTAGCATATTTTCTCACCCTCAGTCTTTCGTAACGCGACAAATAGGGAAAAGAATCCCCTTCAATTCTTTTCCCGAATGGACATCACTAATTTTGTGTCATTTTTCTGGTGCAACAGCACCACTTCCTTTGCTGTCTTATTTTGTCCTCTATATAATAAACACTTGAACAAGAAAAAACTGTCGCCATTTTATAATTTATTTATATTTTTTATGTTTTATTTATATTTTATCCAAATATTACAGCGATAACTAATAATGTCACCCCCTGCATTATTCTTTTTATTTTTAGCGTCATTTGATAAAACATCAACGTTTTTGATGGCAAAAAGGGAACCTGCAAAACCAGATTCCCTTTAAAATACATGCTCTTCTCTAAAAGGATGATAAATCCACCATCCTCTGCTTATTTTTAAAAACTTTTTCCTTTTTTACAATACTTATAAATATTAAATGGTTTTTCTTTTTTTTCAAATAAAATCCCTGTTGTTTTAATAATTTTTATAAGTTCATCCGACTCCATATCTGTCGTTTTAAATATAAATATTTTCTTTTCATTTGTTATGAAAAAAAAGAAGTTTTTATATAAGAACATTCTATCAATATTTTTAAATTCATAAATTTGATCTTCATCTATTTTAATTGCGTTTTCATCGATATCCACCGTTTCATATCCTGATCTACCCCAGACAAATTCATGAACATTTTTTTCAAAATTTTTACCAATCATTTGATACCAAATAATCCAAGCCACACAAGCCACACAAGTTCCAATCCCTATTCCAAACATCAAATAACTTTCCGACAGATAACAATTAATCGACAGTAAAAATTCTACAGGTGTAAAAATATAGATAATCATTCTACTTTTCTGTCTTGTTTTAAATAATTGATTAGGAATTATAAACCCAAGCGAAAGCATTCTTTCTAATTCTTCCCTATCCTCATCTGACACAATTGATTTAATATGCATTCTTCTTAATCCCCCTTTTGCCAGAGGTCCTCTTTATAAAATCGAACCTCTGGCCATTGTCTCTTTTATTCTTTTACAATTTACAGCGCTTGAATCAACAAACCAAAAACAGTACCTGCTCCAGCTGAAAATAAAGCAATAATTGACGGAATTGCATTTACAACTAATGCACCCGCAAGAACTAATATTACGGCTCCTGCCAGTATATTACTATGCTCTTTTGTGAATTCTACAACATTAAATTCAAGACCACTATTAGAATTTAATGTCATTGTAAAAATCAAAGCAACCGATATTGTCCACTCTTTTTCCTCTTCTGGCAGCAAATCTGATGTACTAAATACAATGGAAAACTCTACACTATTGGCAAAAACATTATTTATTTCAAAAGCAATATTACCAGATTTAACCGATAAAGCAATTTTTTCTATCGTATTTCCAAAGTTATCTGCTCCCTCTATACCTGTATCTGATAAATTTGATGAAATCTCCATAATTTGATTTTTGCAAGTTTGTGTCAATTCTCCATCATTTCCTATATCCACTTTTATATTATAAATTTTACCAGTTGAACTTTCAAGCGATGTGGATATTTTAGTAGAAATATCAATTGCTCCTTGAGGACTCATCATTGTTCCCAGTGAAATTTCCTTATCATACTCCACACCCACATCCATAATTTTATTCAGATAACCAAGCGGCTCCATTACATTATAGACATATTGATTTCGTGCTATTTTTACCTTTGCCCGAAGATTTTCTTGCGCTATTTCCTCATCTGTTTTTGTCGATACGGCATCGAACTTTTTAAATCCAGTATCTCTCCCTGAATATGCATCTTTATCCAGTGGGAACGAAGGTGATGAAGAAAATGAGTTCAACTCACAAAATTGATCAAATGCCCAGTTCTTCGGCATCGAATATCCCAAATTACAGCTAAATCCAGTTGACATATCTGCCACAAATGATTTACTTGCCAATCCTGCTTCATAAACTTTAGTACATACATATCTTGGTGCATAAATGCCGACTTTATAATTTTTATCATTTGTCGAACTGAAAAAGATCATGTGAATCTGTTCAAAATAAGGTATAATAAATGTATCAATCTGATATGAATAACAATCAAAATCCACTGCAAAGTATATAGTCGTTCCACTTGGTATACCGATTCTCTCGGCTGCTAAAATTGCTGTCTGTGCATCAACACTTCCCTGGGACGGATCCTTAAAATAGTTTAATTCATATCCTCCATCCTGATATATCGGGAATACCGATAATCCTGCATTTTCAATGTTTTTCACTTCTGTTGATGTCAAATATTTCGGTGTATGTTCTTTTCCAACAGAACCTGTCAGATAACGTCCTACATGAGTATACCCTGCATTTTTTATATCTAATGCCTGTTGTTTATTTAATACTGTTGCACAGTCACACGCTTTTGCTGCCCTGTTTGTATCGCCTTTACTCGTAAGCAATGATTTCATAGTAGAAACATTTACTTTTCCTTTTGTTACAAGTCCAATTCCTGTCAGACCATAAAACTCCTGAAATTCTGACACCTTTGACTCTGTAGTCGAATCAAACACGCCATCGAATCTTCCCGGATTATATCCGTTAAAATATAGTCCGTATTGAGCAATCTTATTAAATGGAACATATTTCGTCGAGTTCTGTCCGTTCTGTAATGTACCCGGAAACGCATTTGTTGTTGCATCGCCAAAATTAACTGAATTCAAATCTGTAATTAATTCAGTTGTAACTCCTTCAGCCGCCTGCAATGCACCAACTAAAGACAAAATTGTCTGTCTTGAGGCAATTCCATCACAAGGTCCAACACCAATAACATCTGACCAGTCACTATTTAATTGCTGTTGAATAAGAACAATATTGGAATCCCCACCAGAAACCTTTGTAAACCAGTTTAGGGATAACAATCCAGACCAAACTTTCCAATCAATTTTGCCCGTAACTTCCAGTCCTGCATTTTCCTGCATCTTTTTAACTGCATTTACTCCTGATGTATAATAAATTCCAGTAATTCCTCCAGCAGCATATCCTTTGCAAAACAGAGCACACTGAATCAAGCATACATTAACCTGCGGAGTATCATTCGGATCCATTTTTGTAATAATGGCTAACTTCTTCATGGTATTAATAGTAAGTGGTCCAACCGTTCCTGTAATCGTTGAGATTCCATTCTGAATCTGAAATGCACGAATGATTCCCTGCATCACGGCTGTTCCGGTCTTTCCATCTTCATCCAGTTTTACCCAATCCTTATGTCCACCAAACATCGCATTTAAATATTTTTGTGCTGCTTTTACATTCTGATCACTCATATTCACTACCTCCTAATTCAAGTCAATTATAAAGATTTCTAACTCTTTATATGTCTATCACTAAAAGTTACAATAACAATTTATCAATCAACTGTGCCTATTTTGTGACTATTTTCCAAAGGATTCATTAACTCCCTTATAAAATCCTTAACAAATTATGAAAGAAACCATCAATTTATCACCCCATATCCCATTATAGAACTGTAATCTACTGCATAATTTCTCTGCCGTACCTGATCACTGGAATTTCCCTCAATCGTGTAAACTCTTCCACCTTCACACTTTTCTACTATTCCTACATGATCCGATGTTCCATCATGATCCCAGTCAAAAAAGATGATCATTCCAGCTGTCGGAGTTGTTCCGCCACTCTGCCACTTATTCTTTCCCTGAAACCAGGACACTCCATCACTGCACAATGAGAATTTAGGAACATTCCCACTTGCAATCAGACCGCTCTGATCCGCACACCAGCTTACAAAACAGGCACACCATTCTACCCGACTGTCAAATCCGTACCAGCTCCAGAACTTCTGACCGCCACTGTTTCCAAGCTGCCCCATTGCAACCGACACAATCTGCTGATTACCAAACAAACCAGCAAACAGGCTGCCACCGGAATAATACCGCATCACATGGGGAACGTATTGGGGATCTCCGTAACTGCTCCATCCATGCGAAGCTGCCTGTTCCTGTGAAAACTGCAATGCATTGGCTTCTGTATAACCGCCTCTTTGCAATGCCCATCCTATGTAGCCATTTCCATAGTTATATCCCTGCCATGCAAGTTTCAGCTTGTCCAGATCCTGTGGACTGCTGCATCCTGCCTGTCTGATACAGTCTGCAAAGGTCTGTACTCCAACCTCTATCGAATAATCCGGATCAGTAATAGAACCAGGAGTGTGTGGGAATCTTGTATTATATGGACTTTCCGAACACTGCATCGGGTCTGTTCCCCTGCCTCCAGATTCCTGCATCATGATGGCCTGTATCGCAGACACATATTCCGGAATGCCGTATTGGGATGCATACTGCTGTATCACAGAAGTATACGCAAGCACTTCTTCACTTAGGGATTCGGAGCTTTCCGAATTACTGCTGAAAGCTGCTCCTGCAATGATTCCCACAATCAGAATAAATACCAGAAGAAATGCACTACCTCCGGCAGCAATCCATTTTCCCATTTTTTCAAGAGCTACTACCCCTTTTTGAATCGCTGCTGTAATTCCCTGTACGGATAACTTTGAACCCTTTCCAGTTACCTGAAGGACTGCTTTTCCACTTTCTGCCGATGCCTGTGCTGACTTTCTTGCCATCTGGGCTGCTCTTGCTTTCTGCATCGCCTGAAGACTTTTTTCCATCTGCTGTTTCTGCATGGATGCCTGTGTCTTTATTTTTTCTTGAGACAGACCGGATACTTTTACCACTCTCGGTGCTGCTTTCACCTGCCGTTTACCATTCTCCTTGGCAAGTGCTGCCTGCTCCGGTTTCAACTTGATTAATTTCTTTCCGCTTTCTGCCCCCTGCTCCATTGCTTCTTCGGCAGCTTTCGCTTCTTCCTGTCTGCTTTTTCTTTCCTTTATCTTCCTGTAGGTCACTCCAGCAAGTTTTTTTCCACCTTGATATGTGGTTTTCCCTATACTTTTTCCTGCCACACTCGCCGCTCTGTACTGTACGGATTCTATTTTTTCAGTTCCATACTGTGTTGGGGATTCTGACTGCCCACTGCTTTTTTCATGTAGTTCCCTTGGCTTTTCTTTTGCTTCCAGAACCGCTGAGCGAACCAGTTCTTTCGGAAGTCGGGCAGCCGGATTTCGAATCTTCGGATTCTTATCCCTTACCCATTCCTTGATATCTTTCATCCGGTCACCCTCTTTCCGTATCTCTTATCTCATCGGGCAACATCCCGATGTTTCTTTTTTTCCTGCTGTTTCTGCAACTGCTCCACCTGTCTGATTGCCTCATTTACCAGTGGATGTTCGTTGTAATATGGCACAAGTTCCAAGTCTCCCCTGTCTTTTGATGACAACGGTAATGGATATTCCATGTCTGAATAAATTGATTCTGGATCATGAATAGAAAACTCAATAGCCGGACACATATTGGCAGATGTTCTACAATATTTCTGGTACTTTTTATATGCCTCTTCCAGCGTTCTGCATTTTGTATATTCTCCTAAATCATGGAACTCACCGCACTCTGCAGCATAAAAAGTTATCGTTACTTCTTCTTTTTTCTTCATTATGATTCTCCCGGTTTTGTTGTCATTAGTTTATAAAGGTCTGTATTCTTTGGGAACGTATTCTCAAATGGTACGATATTCCCAGAGCAACGGATTAGGCCACTGCCAACCGATACATTTGTAATATAGGACAGTTGGTTTTCGGAAATATTCAAAAGAGCTGCCAATTCTTCCCTGTCTGTACTTGCCTGATTCAAAAGAATCAAAAACTCACTGTTTGCCAACATCAGTCTTGCAGTGTCCGATTTCAGAAGTTCCTCAACATTTTGGGTTAAACCTGTCACGAATCCATTGTATTTTCTGATTCTCTTGTACAGTCGGTAGAAGAAATTTGCACTGTATTCATAGCGGAATAACAGATAGAACTCATCGGCAAATATCCATGTCGTTTTTCCTTCTTTCCAGTTCTGAATTACCCTGTTGAAAATACTGTCTAAGGTAACCAGCATTCCCAGTGGCATAAGCTGTTCCCCCAGTTCCCGGATATCATAATCCATGATCCTGTTCTTCTTATTCACATTGGTCGGCTGTGCAAAGGTGTTCAGGCTTCCATTGATAAAAAGTTCGGATGACAGTGCAAGTCCCCTTGCCTCTTCTTCCGGCTGTAACATCAACTGTCGGTACATATCTTTCAATGTCGGAACTTCTCCGGTATAACCACTTCGGATATAATCCCGGTACACATCTGCAGCACAGCGGTCCAGGATTGACTTTTCTTTTGCTGACAGGTTTCCTGCTCCAACCAACTGTTCAAATACAGACAGAATAAACTCCGATTTTTCAATCAGTGGATTCTTTTCATTGCCGTAGGCTGCGTCCATATCCATTGCATTCAGGTGATTGTCTGATGTCGCAGATACTTTTACAACCTGTCCACCCAGAGCCTCTACTAATTTTGTGAATTCGGACTCCGGATCAAGAATCAGGATATCGTCATCGGTACTCAATGCCAGATGCACAATCTCTTCTTTTGCCGAAAAGCTCTTTCCTGATCCACTGACGCCCAACCGGAAACTGTTTCCATTCATCAGTTTCTTCCGGTCGGCTACCAGAAGGTTCTTGCTGACTGCATTCTGCCCATAATAGATACCGCCCGGCTGCAGGATTTCCTGTGTATGGAACGGGATTAAAACAGCCGTTGATTCCGTTGTCAATGTACGCAGGGCATTGATCTTTCGCAGTCCGTAAGGAAGCACTGTATTGAGTCCGTCCACTTGCTGCCACTTTAATGTTGCCATCTGGCACAGATGCTTTCTTGCTATCGACAATAATAATTCCGTATCGGAATCCAACTGTTTTTTACTGTCTGCCAGATGTACCATTGTCAAAATTCCGAACATCATACGCTGGTCTCTGGTTGTCAGATCATCGAGCATTTCCTTGGTTTCTTTTCTCTGAAGTTCCATATCGTATGGTACGATTGCCGAGAAGTTATTATTAGCGTTCTGCCTTCTCTGCCAGTTGGTCACGTTGGTTTCCACACCAAGCAGTCGGTTCTGGATTTCCCTTACCGCTTCATCCGTAGGGACTGGCAGGATATCAATCGACAATATCAGATTCCGGCTGAAGTCACACAGTTCTGAAATCATGTCATCTTTAACATAACTTGCATAATCCTGCATATACAGGACTCTTCCGTACCTGTCACCGATTTTAAAATGGTCACGTTCAAATTCCATAGAATCCGGACACATCCAGTCCTTGAAACTTGTTCCCTTCTTGGCAAATTGTTTCAGATCAAACGGAAATGCCTGTGGGACATCTCCCTTGAAGAAGTCCCTGAAAATCTGGAGCCGGCTCTCTGCGTCCAGTCCTTCTGCTGTGGACGATAACTTTGCCAGATGTGTTACGATGTCTGTTCCGATACGTGCAAAATAGGTTCTTGCATCGTCAATCGATCTTTTATGTACACTGACAGTCAGATACCGTTCCTGATAGATGCTGTTGTTTGTTCCTGTAATCTTAGACAGGAGCATTTCGTTGTATTCTTCCCGATAGTGGTCCAGTCCATCTTCCTTCATTGGAAGCAGGATTGATTTTTCAAATTCTTCTTTATTGATTCTCCGGTTATTGATGGTAATTTTGGCAGAAATGCCGGAATCCAGTGAATTTAAGAGTTCGGAATAATCCAGAAACATTTCTGTCTTATTGTCCTTACTCGCAATATAATAGTTGATATCTGTAAAACGATATGTTTTTGAGAATTTCGTTCCCTGTTGAAAAATTCCATCCGGCCAGATTCGCTGGATGGGAATTGCCTGTTGGACTGATTTCGGAACTTTGAAGCGTTCCTTATCCATCCGAAGTGCCTGACTTAAGGTTTTAATCAAAGGCATCACTCCTTCCCTTGCGTTTCTTTCTCTGTTTTGCTTCTGCTCTTTGCTCCCGCTCTTTTATGATTTCCGCTCCATCCTTTTGATTCTTTTCTCCCAGCGAGATGGTCTCCTGCATGCAGGAGTAGTGGATATCTTCCGACTGAAACACCAGTTTCTTCGGATACAGCAATTCGGATTTGATCACTGCCCATAAAAACTGTTCGGCTGTCATACCATGATATTTGAAAAAGCCACAGGCAGCAAATGGAGTAGCACCAAGCACACACAGCCATCCGGTTATTTCCTGTCCGGTAATTTCACGCATTCCAAAGTAAATTCCGATTGCTGTAAGAATCGCAAGAACAGAACACACACATTGTCTCAGGTCCAGTCCCATAAACATGGATTCCTGATAGTCCCGGATTTCTTTATTCATCTTGACTTCCATAACTTATCGCTCCTTTCCTCTGCTTTGTTTCTTCGTTTTCTGTGGTTTTTCTTTCGGTACTTCTATCCCGGCAAATCTACAGTGTTCTGCAACGCCTTCCGGATCAAATTCCGCAAGTCTTGCTAGATCAAACGCTACCTTCTGATAGGTTGCATATCCTGATCTTCCTGTTTCATTCAACACTTTTCCTAGTTTATGTTCCTTGATAAAATGAAGCATATCCTTGGTAAAATCTCCTGTTATAAAAGCCTCATTTGGCTCTAAGAACTGATAGGGCAGATTAATGGTTACATCTCCAAAATCTTCCCATTCTCTCCCTTCCTTATGGCAGAGTCCTACATATAAATTTCCATTGTTCCGATAAGAGCTCACTCGTATCGCTACTGTCTCACGTCCGAATTCCCAGTTATATCTTAATGTTTTCTTTGTATCCATATTTTTAACCTCCAAGTCCCATCATTTCTCTGACAATACGGTCAGATGCCTTAATTGCTCCAACCAACACCAGTAAATTAAATACCAGTTCTCCTACATAGTTCCACACGATTGTAACTGCACTCAACTCCGTATCTCCGACAGCCGGAGGGCTTGCTGCATAAGCAGAAAAGATAATACATGCCAGTGCAATAATTGCCCCTTCCAGACATACGCCTATATAAGAACGGATAAAGTTCTTTCCAATGGACTGCGTGGGTTCTCCTGCAAATGAGGAAATCGGAATCGGGGCGATTGCCGTATACATATAGATTTTGAACATTCTGCCATACACTGTCAGAATCATCACAAATGACAATACAGTGATCAGCAGACTGCCAAGCAGTGTGACAATCCACAACGGAATGGATTCCAGCATTCCCACGCTCTCAATCTTATCTACAATCTCCGTTGGAAGTTCCGTCACGCTTCCTGCCATACTGGAGCCGCTCATTACGGTTGTCACGATTCCCTGCACGATGGAAAACAGTGCCCGCATAAGTTCCATTCCGTATGTGATTGCTCCCTGAGCAAGAGCAAACCGGATAAATGCTTTTAGCACATGTTCCGGCTTTTTCAGATCTGTAAAACTGCCACACGTTTTTATGATTCCGGCTGCAAAAAATAACACCAGTAATCCATAGGCAATGGCTGTCAGTGCATCATTGATATTTGTCATAATCCGCCAGATGCCGCCACCCTTAAAAGTTGCCGGATTTTCAGTCAGCAGAGTCCACAGTTCTGCCATCTTTTCACTCCATGTGGATAGTGCTGAGTTTAGATTCTGTACAATCCAGTTGTCACTCAAATATTCTCACCTCCCTGAACATATTTTTGAATACAGGAGTACCTTCCGGCACTCCTGCTGTTTCCTGATATATTTTTTCAAAGAGGCTTACGCCATAATCAAATCGAGGATTTCTTTGGCAAACGTAATAATTACTCCTCCGGCCAGTGTCAGAAATCCATTTGCCCTCTGGCTTGGATCATGGCTTTTTAAAGACAGACCAACCTGCACAACACCAAATCCAAGCAAAATCAAACCGATCGCACGAATCAGAGAAAAAATAAATGTAGACAAGTTATTGATAACGGACAACGGATCTCCGGCTGCGAATGCGGTCGTTGCTCCAACCGTTACGGTCAGTACCAGCGCCATGTAAAGGCTCATCCACTTTTTCTGTTTTCTCCCCATCGGCATCGGGGTTGTCATTTTTTCAGTTGTATTCTTTTTTGTTCTATTTTTTTCTCCTGTGAGAAATTTCTTCAATACACATCACTCCAATCCATCAAAAAACTGCTATTCACCAAGGATGTCCTCGGTAGACAGCAGTTCGTAGTCGTCTAATCTGTTAATGTCAATCTTTAGGTCGTCGTGAGCCAGTGGTGTTTTCGCATAATCATAAGGCGATGCACCACCGTCCTCTGTGTATCTGAAATTCACATGCTTTTTTAAATCATATTTATCGTCCATGATTGGACGCTCCCCACGAATAAACAAAATCGCTTTGCGGTTATCTAAAAGCCGTATTTCATCCGGTGTTAAAAGTTCCCTTCCAGTCTGCTGATAATTCACCGAATAGCTACCGCTACGCCCTTTTGTCTGTCCGTAGGTATTGGTATCCAATGTCTCTTTTCCCAATAATTCCGAGACATACTTATGTCCTTCTTTTTCATTTCCACCCAAATATAAAAATTCATCGCAGTTACCGATAAGACTCTCATACGAGTCTTTAAACAAGGCTTTCATCTGTGCAATGTTCTGGATGATGATACTGCAGGAAATCCCTCTGGAACGCATGGTTGCCAGAATCTTGTCAAAATCATCCGGCAAGGCTACGTTTGGCCATTCATCCATAATGCAGTGTACCGGAATCGGAAGCCTTCCTCCGTACTTCCGGTCTGCCACATAATACAGTGTCTGAAACAGATTGCTGTAAATCATGCCGACCAGATAATTCATACTGGTGTCCGCATCTGGAATACAGCAAAACAGTGCCACTTTTTTCTCCCCGATACTGTATAAGTCCAGTTCGTCTGTACAGGTCAGATTGGCGATCTGTTTCAGATTGAACGCTGCCAGACGGACACCAACAGAAATCAAAATAGATTTCGCAGTCTTGCCGGCCGCCTGCTTATAAATGGCATACTGCTTGACCGCAATACTCTCTGGGTCCCGCATTTCCAGTCTTTCAAACAAAATGTCCAATGGTGACTGGTAATCCTCATCATCTTCTTTGACCTGTGCACTGCCAAGCATTTCCATGATCATCGGGAAGTTCTGTTCTTCTGGTGGAGCTTCATGCAGCAAATACAGCATAAGTGCCTGTAAAAGTGCAGTCTCGGACTTCTCCCAAAACGGGTCTGAGCTCTGCGCTCCCTTCGGTGTTGTGTTGCGGATCAGGTTATTGATCAGCTTCAGTACATCCTTATCATCCCGGACATACGCAAACGGGTTATAACACCAGGAAGTCTCCGGATTGATCAAATCAAAAACCCGGACTTCATATCCATTCCGTTCCAGAACACCTCCTGTTTTGCGCAGAAGTTCCGCTTTCGGATCTGTGATCACCATCGAGCAGTTGCACTGCATGATGTTCGGAATCGCATAGGTCCGGCTCTTTCCTGCCCCGGAACCTCCGACTACCAGCACATTTAAATTTCGTTTATGCTTATATCCATCCAGTCCCATGCGGAAATGCTGTGTCAGAAGCAAATTATTCGTGTACTGCTTTTCGCAGTAACGTCTGCAGATTTCGGACACATTGCCCCATTTTGCGGAACCATGTTCCACGCCTCTTCTATAATTTCTTTTTTGGGATTCATAAATACCAATGCCTAAGAAATAGGCTGCTGTGAATATCAGAATACATTTGAACGTATACGGTGTATACGTGATAAAAAACGGCTGTTCGAGTTTTTCGCTCAGCGTTTCTAAGATTTGAATAAAATTCTTATCCGGTGTAATGGCACAAGCGGTAATCGCTGCCGCCCACCAGACAAATGGCAGAAAGACAAGATACAGAACCCAGTCCTGCTTTTTTGTACTTATCTCTGCAAGTCAGATTCTCTTTTCTTGCGTGGCTTTTCTTCTGGATGCCCCTGTCCTTCTTTCTTATGAAAGGAATCCACTCCCGGTATCAGTGAGAGATTTCTGCCGTTGTCCCACTTAACACCAAGCTGGCCTGCATCATCCACATACTGCACAGTTCCTTCCAGTCCCTGCGGCATACCCGCTTCTCCGTCCATCGAATTCAGACAGATTCTTGTTCCTGCCGGATACTGTTCTCTAAGTCTTGCCACTTTTTCTCTTGAATAAATGACCAATCAACCACTCCTTTCTCTACCAGAACATGTGTCTGGTGGTATTCGGTTTTGCAACCTGAATAATGATTTTATCTATTCCATCACTGTATCTTCCGGCTGCAAGATATTTACTTCTAAGCCTGTTCAGTGCCTTACGGATCTGCCTTTGTTCCCCAGCTGTAATCTGCAGCCGTTTCTGGGCGAGGTCGTATTCACTTACTTTTTTCAGAAGAGCTTTCGTTTCTTCCAAACATTCATCCTGCTCACTCTGTGCCTGCAGCTCATCATTCAGTGCCACCACGAACATATTTTTCATAATGTTATCCATCTTCAAATAGTATTTTGTCATCTGGCTGACCTCCTTTTTTGTTACACCAACCATATCACAAGACCTCCGTAATAGCTACTCCAACCGTCCAACTTTTTCACTTTTATCGTTCCGGCTGGCTCTTTGCTTTTTTCTCTTTTCCGGATGCTTTTTCAGATGGTTTTTCATCCTTGGTTTCCGGTATTTTTACAGGGTCTCCGATTGCGAACTCATCGGTTATATACTCCTGTTCCTTTGCACCAAAATTGCGTTCGATATGGTTTCGTATACTGTAGGAAGCCTGACGGACATCATTTAAAAAGTCTCTCAGTTCCTGCGGATCTTTCTTTCCGCATTCATTCCTCTGTGCAATATACTCCAGATTGAATCCGGTAACATCCACACCATAACGTTTCGCAATCACATAGGCTGCACAATAAGCCTGTGCACTGACTTTCTGTCGGCTGTAGGTTCCGGTATGCTGGTCCAGTGCTGCACACGCCAGTTCTCTGTTCAGTGCATGGAATGTCGTTACTTCACTCATTCCGTTGCGGATATAAATGGTACGGTATCTCGGATTGTACTGGGCCTGCACTTTGTCTGGCAGATCATCCTCAATCTGCACACGTACCGACTGGTCTTTTAAGACAGTTCCTATCAGTTCTGTCAGACTTCGCTGAGGGCGTTCTTCCAATGGCTTTCCTGACATCTGACTGATGTCAAATCCTTTTCCGATCGTATACCCTCTCCGCATTTCACCGTCTTTTTCGTATTCAGTGGAAATCATATAAGTAATGCCATGCTCCCCTGCTTTTACTGAACGGTGTTCTTCTCTCCAGCGTTCATAAGACCTTACTACCTTAAAATCTGGATGCTGTCCGTAAATCAAAAGCAGATTCGGTGTTCTCTGTGTATTACACTCTGCCATAAAGTCCAGAAAACCTTTCAGCTTTTCTCCATCCTGAAAAACTCCCTGTGCCTGTGAATCTACTTCAGCCCATACTTCTTCTCTTTCCTGCTGCTTCTTGGCTGCATATTCTTCCTTGGTCAATTTCTGTTCAGGAATCTGCTGTTCTTCCGTTCCACCTGAAATCATATCTGTTAAATCCATATACATTACCTGCCTTTCGTTTTCATATTCTTACGTTTCTTCCTGCTCTCTCTGGCATTTTTCCGTCTGTCCGGCCGTTTACGTTTCTCTTCCTGCTCCTTGCGGATATCTCCGAGTTCTTTCCGCACAGATGGTTTTTCATTCTTTTCTTTCCAGCTAGTTTCCCGATCGGAAGAAGTATTTCTGTTGCGCGAGAAAGGTTCGGATGGATTCTTTTCTTCTCCCTCCTGCGCCTGTGTAAAATTTCCTTCCGGGAAAGCCTCATCCCCGATCTGGAACATTTCTTCCGCATCGTCCAGTTCAAATTCTATCTTGCCTTCCGGCAGGACAACGGTCTCTGTCCGTACATTCTCCCTTGATTCTTTTTCCATCTGGTTTTCTGTCTTTTCCTGTGCAGTCTCTTTTTCCACTGCTTCTGTAACCATAGAACCTGATTCTGCTTTTACAAAATCCAGATTCATCCGGTCTAATACCCGGTTCATCTTCGCGGCATCATCTGCAAATACCATGACCTCTGTCTGGTCCGGATTCACCTTATCTTTGATGACTACATATAAGATACCTCTCGCCTTGGCTTCTTTTGCAAATTCTTTCAGACGGTCGCCCGGAACAGTAAAAAATTTCATTGGGCGCTGTTCCTTTAACATTCTGGTAAGCCTTGTTTTCCCTCTTGTCTTTTTCTGATCTTTCAGGGCGGCTGCAATAAAGATTGCCACATGCTTTGCCACATTTCCGGTAATCTTCAAAGAGTATTCCATTCCTTCCAGACTGTACCGCACCACCTGATCAGCCGGTTCTGCTCCATAATTCATACTTATCTCACCTCCTGACTTTTCTGCATTCTTTCTTTATCTTCCACACGTTTTTCATTCTGGCTCTGTTCTTCTGCTTCCTGAAGTCTCGCTTCGATTTCCAAGGAATGCTTTTCAATCTGAACGGTCATACGGACTTCCTTACGGAGTCGCTTCAGTTCCTCATTGATTTCGGACAATCGTTCTTCCCCTGTCTTGCTTCCCCCATTCCGATACAATCCTCTGCGTTCTTTCATAAGTTCCGCAATCTGCTTTTGCAATGGTTCTCGGTATGCAGCAAGCTGCTCTCTGGTTGTGATGTCATGTTTCATTAGAAATTCAATCTGTTCAATCCTGCGATCCAGTTTCCGGATATCCTCTCTGACAGCGTATGGACTCCTTTTCGGTCTTTTTGGCAGTACCCCCATTTGATATAAATAGGAATAATACAGTGCCTGAATCCCGGTCAGTTTCTTCTTTGGATGAATCTGCACTGCCTTTTGATAGACTCGTTTCACCTTTGGCTGTAGTATCTGCCCACGTATTTCCTCTTCGGAATAGTTTTTTCCAAGAGAACGCAGACGGATATACCGCTCCATTCCCGGAGCTTTTAAAGAAATGTATTTCCTGTTCAGTTTCCATGTATAACCCCGCTTTTCCATCTCTTTTAGGAATTGTGACCAGGAGTAGCTTTCCTGTACCGATTCCCTGATATCCAAACGGATCGCCGTTCTCCATGTCGGTTTTCCTTCCTGTTCTGCTTTCCACTGTACATAAGGGATTGATTTTTTCTGATTGGATTCAATGATAGACAGACCATATTTTCTGCACAGGTCATCGGAAATCTTACGGATCTCCGTATAATAACTCTTAGCATTACTATGGTACTTATGTCCGTCCACCATGCTTACAGAATTCCAGACAATATGATTATGATAGTGTCTGGTATTAAGATGTGTTGTTATGACTACTTCAAACTGTCCTTTTAAGAGCCGGTCTGCCAGTTCCTGCCCGATGAGATGTGCCAGTTCCGGTGTCACCTCACCTTCTGCAAAACTCTGTACCAGATGGTATCCTTCCACACCGCCCATCTTATGGAATCTCTTTTTCGTTGTCAGCATATCTTCATACGCATTTTCATTGATACATCCGATGGTATCTTCGAAGACCGCCTGTTCCGTCTTGGTCCGGTTCATGGCATAATCGATGGCAGCCTCCAGAGAGTCTGCTTTTTGTGTGGTTTTTTCTTTGTCTTTCACATATTCAATGGAACGGTCCAGGCGGTGGACGGGGATAACACTTGTATAAGCCATCCGGCATTACCACTCTTCCTTTACCAGATACCATGTTTCTTTGGTAAGACGCAGCATTTCCTGAATGCTCTGCTCACTTGCCATTCCAGAAGCATTAGCAACATGGGCAAGCTGATTGGCATTGTTGCATAAGCCTGCAATCTTTCGGAGCAATTCGGGGTGATGCTCACAGGGTTTCGCATGTACCTGTGCTCCTAAAATCAACGAACGCATAAACTCTTCCCGGCTCAGACCGCTTCTTTCGACCTGCTCATTCAGTTCCCTGACTTCCCTTGCATTAAGCCGTACCGGGATCACATGGTTTCGTTTTCGCATTGCATCACCGTCCCTTCTTTTTTCTCTTCCTCTTTCATCATACCGCCAAGATCCTCATCGGATTTTTTCGCTGCAACCATGCAACAGGTTACTACCACTCCTATAAATCCTCCGCTCATCAATGCGATTACAATCATTACTCCGTTTCTTAACATGACTTGATCCTTCCTTTCCATTTCCGTCTGTGTCTGGGGGATTGGGGTTCTCCCCAAAGTGCGTTTGGATATCCAAACGCTATGCTTGCAAAACGAGTACCGCCAGTCTCTGTATCACCCGACAGACCCGCCTCTGATTTATTTCGATTCTTTGATCTGTACCAGTCCATCGAGTGTCGTACAAATGATATGGAGTCTGTCTGCCATGCTGATTTCCGTGTTCATCGTCCCTGTCACTTCTTTTCCGCATACAACGACCATCCGGCATCTCCGTAAAAGGATATGAGACATCCTTCCATATCCCTGCATATCTTCTGCATCGGACTCTTCCAAGAATGGTGAGAATACAAATCTCGGACAGATTGGTACATACCCAAGTTCATAGATTTTTCTGCAATATTTCTGCACTTTTACCCGGCTTTCTTCTGCTGAACAGCACACATAAGCCAGCGCCTGTTCCATACGCTCCATCTCCTTCCTGCATCCAGTTGGATGCCACTGCTTTTTCTCTATAAAAACAAGATGTCCTATTGGACATCCCGACTACTTTTCATCCTCTTTCTGCTCTGCTTCTAATGCAATTCTCACTCTGTCACTTCCCAGTTTGTAGTAGGCATCTGTTACCTCAATTCCCACTGCACGATAACCTGTCACAACCGCTGCAAGGACAGTCGTTCCTGCTCCGGCAAACGGGTCCAGGATCAGACCTCCCGGCTCACAGATCTGGATCACATCTTTCATAAGCTGCAATGGTTTCTCTGTCACATGGATACGGTTCTGCGGATTTCCATATCGGAAAACACCCGGCAGACAGGAGACCGGGCGGTTGATCGGCATCGGTCCGTTACTGCCCCACACGATATATTCAGCCTGCTGGCGGAAACGCCCTTTCTGCGGACGGGAGTTTCCTTTATCCCACACTGCAGTTCCTCTCCAGATCCAGCCTGCCACTGCAGGGCATCCGTAATGGATGGATACTGTCTCCAGTCAATAAACAGGCAGATCGGAGCACCTTTCTTACAGGCTTTCCGCACATCATAAAGCCACTCAGCCATCCAGTGAGTCCATGATCTCTGATCTTTATTGTCCCCATCAAAATCCGGAAGTGCATTTGCAGCACTCATACTGCTGTATTTCTGATTTGTAGTACGATTTCTTTCATTCTGTTTTGTTCCACCGGACGCATACGGTGGATCGGTAATGACTGCATCAAAGATTCCCGGCTGGAATGCTTTGACCAGTTTTAATGTATCTCCATGTAATATTTTCCATTTTTCCCCTTCAGCATATTCCTCCGGATATGTTCCCTCTTTCATAAGTTCTTCCAAACTCAGGCCATTTGTCATAGGCATCATCCTTTCTTTTCTCAGCGTTCCGGCTGATTTTTCTTCTTTGTCTTTTTATTTTCTTTGGGCGGCGGACTCAACTCAGTTTCTACATATTCGCTGATAATCAAAAGTGCTTTGTAATAGTCCCCACTTTCCAATACCCTTTTACACATTTCTTTTGCTTCTGCTGTCTGTTTATTCTTTTTCAAAAGAGTTGAGGCATCGCCCATAATGGAAAAAATATTCCCATCATGTCCAAGGAGCTGTAACTTGGGACGTTGTTTCTCAGGCTTTGTCGGAATCTGCTCTGTTTTCTTTTCATACATTTTCGGCTGTTCCATATTAGGATGCCAAAAATGCACATTCAGCGTTCCACCATCTACCTTTATATCCCTCTGCTCAAATCCTTCACCCCAACCGTCACTGTACTGTCCTGTAATGTATTCAGTGAATTCCTGTAGTTCTTCCTGACTTAAAAGTTCATTTAATTCCAGTTTGGTACATCCGTACAGGATTCCGTCTTTGTTTTCTATCGTAACAACTGCACTTTGTATCTTTCCCTGAATGGACTCACTTCCATCAAAATACTGCATGAGGTCATCTTCCCCATAGCGTTTCAGTTCTTCTCGGATGACTTCTTCATAATCGGCAAGTTCTGTTCCATCTAACGGCATTCCATATTCATCACTCTCCGACCAATCTTCTTCCCATTCGGATTCTTCTGAATAAAGATTTCCAGTCAGCTCCGTCAACAGATGTACGTGCATCGTTCCTTTTTCTTCCATTCTCTATCACCTTCTTTCCAATGGTCTATCCCTGCATTTATTTGCCTGCTTTTTTTCTTTCGCAAGGTCTGCATAATCTGCCCCTTCTTTTTCCGGCAGATTGCAAATAATCTGATACGTTCCCTCATAATGTTTTTTCATCTGTTCTTTCGCCCATCTTCCTGCAAAGTCATTATCGGTACAGATTTCAATTTCTTTGATTTCCGGATGGTTCTTCAAAAACTCTTCCAGTGCATCCGGCGGCTTTTTAAAACGTTCACTCTGTATCTGTGCGTTTTCTTTCGGAGCAGCGATTCCCCCAAGGGAAAGACGATATTTATCCCTCTTTCCTTCTTCCAGTGTCATGTGTGCCAGTGCATCAATACACGCTTCATATACGGCAACTCGTTTTGTTTCTCTTTCAGGTGGAATACAAAAGCTGTACTTTTTTTCACTCCCGGTCTGCTCCATCTTGAATCCCTTCCCGTTTTTTTCATAGATTCCTCGCAAGAATGCATATCTGGCTTTTCCGGATTCATCTTTCCCAACAAAAACAGCGTTATGATACGGGACACTTTCATAAAGGATTTCATGCAAAATACAATACGTGATCACTTCATCGCTGATTCCTCTGTGGTTTAAATAAGCCCTGATTCGTCTGCAATTACAATACCTCTCCGGCAGCTTAAATGGCAGTTTTTCCCTTTCCACAGACTGTGTCGGAATAAAAGACGGACTCTCTTCGCACAGCAGTTTTACGGCATCTGTAAATTTCATTCCATCTACTTCAATCAAGAACCGTAATGCGGACACGCCACCGATATCTCTGGATTTCCAATGCCATTTACTGGACAGTTCATTGATTTTAAAACTGTCATGGTCCGTCAACTGCCATTCATTTCTGGTCCTTGTCTTTTGCAGCCGCTGTGCCTGATGCGTTCGCAAATACTCATACGCAGTCATATTTTTTGCCGCCTGAATCTCTTCTTCCGTTACCCAAGGCATTACAGAATCGCATCCTGAAGAGCCAGTACCTTATCTGTCCGCTCCCAAGGAAACTCCTTTCTTCCAAAATGACCAAAAACTGCCGTCTGCCGAAAAATCGGACGATTCAGTCGAAGGGATTCCATGATCTGAACGGGTGTCACTCCAAACACCAGTGGGATTGCTGCCGCCAGACAATCATCTGCACACACTTTTCCTGTACCAAAGGTATCTACCTCAATCATAACCGGTTCTGCTACTCCGATTGCATAAGCCAGAGACACCTGACACTTGCTTGCAAACTCAGCAGCTACTATATTTTTGGCGATATACCTTGCCATATAAGCCGCCGAACGGTCTACTTTCGAACAGTCCTTTCCCGAAAATGCACCGCCGCCATGCGGAATCATACTGCCATAAGTATCCACCATCAGCTTTCTTCCCGTCAGTCCGGTATCTGCATCAAACCCTCCACACACAAATTTTCCTGACGGATTAATCAGAATCTTCGTATCCTCATCCGGCGGCAGTAATCTGAGTGCTGAACGAAGCACTTTCTCTCTGATTTCGGCATCTAACTTCTTCAGGCTCTTTTCTGCACCATGCTGGCAGGAAACAACAACACTTTCCAGTCTCACTGGTTTTCCATCTTCATATTCTACGGTTACCTGTGCTTTCCCATCCGAAAAGATATCTTTGATATATCCGCTTCTTCTGCAAGCCGAAAGTTCACGGGTGATCCGGTGTGCCAAAACGATAGGCATTGGCATAAGCTGTGCGGTTTCATCACACGCATAACCGACCATAACGCCCTGATCTCCAGCTCCCCTGCTTCTGTCTCTTCCCTTTTTTCCATTGTTGTCCCGGAATTCTTTTGATACACTCACTGCTTTTGCGATATCCGGACTCTGCTGGTGTACAAACGTATCCATTTCTATTCCATCCGTACAATATCCGCATTCTCCCAGAACCTTTCGGATCACATCAAACACTGGCGGCTCATATCCACTGCTGATTTCTCCAGCCACAAACACATTTCCTCTTGTCGCAAGCACTTCACATGCAACCCTTGAAGACGGATCATGTTTCAGACATTCGTCTAAGATTGCGTCTGCGATCTGGTCACATACTTTATCCGGGTGTCCTTCTGTTACTGATTCTGCTGTATAATAACGTTTCATTTTTCTTCTCCTTATATCTACAAGTCCTGCCACTGGCAAATCCTTACTTACGAATGCATGGTAAGATAAACAGGGCAGGAGCTGCCTGATACACATCTCCTGCCCTGCCGGATTGATTTATCCAGTTATTCTTCTTTTATTTTTCTTCTGTTTCTTCTTTGTTTTCCGTCATTTTTGACTTCTTTCTGCGGTACACAGTCATCCCTGTAACTGTTCCGGCAGATGCCAGTGCAAGCAGGACAAATCCCCATACTTTCTGG
Organism: Lachnospira eligens; assembly: GCF_009680455.1. Classification (GTDB taxonomy): domain Bacteria; phylum Bacillota; class Clostridia; order Lachnospirales; family Lachnospiraceae; genus Lachnospira; species Lachnospira eligens_A. Next base: position 133,181 of record NZ_WKRD01000009.1, on the reverse strand, counting down.
TTATCCCCTGTTTTTGGTGCATTGGTCTTTTCGGTTGTTTTCTCCGGTGTTCTGGCATCTTTCATTTCCACTTTCTGCACTTCCATCGTATCTTTCAATGTAAATGTAACATCTTCGGCAATCTCATAACCATCCGGTGCTGTGATCTCACGCAAGGTAAGTTCCTCATTGACCGGAAGCTTCGCAACAGAATGCGGCTTTCCGTCCGTGATCCACTCTTCCAGAACAGTTCCGTCTTTTCGGATGACCTGAAGTTTCGCCCCTTCCAGTTCTTTCCCTGTGGTAATGTCTGTTTTGGAAATTTCCACTTTGGAATATTCGTCTTTCATTTCAACCTTTGTCACACTTCCATCTTCTTTGACTTCAAAGGTCACATCGCTGGCAGACACATAGCCGTCTTCATAAGGAGCCAGTTCTTCATGCAAAGTATAAGTTCCTTCCGGCAGACCATAAATCACATGATCTTCTTTGGTACTGGTCCATTCTTCCACGACATTTCCGTCTTTGTCGATCACCTGAAGTTTTGCTCCCTCCATCTCTTTTCCGATAGTCGCATCTGTCTTGGTGATCCGTGTCTCGGTCGGCTGATTCTCAACTTCTTTACTCAGTACAATCTTTTCAAGATTCTGGTTTTCGTAGGATGCATCTACTTTCCATACTTCCTCGTTCGGAAGATATCCGTCTTTTCTGACTTCCTCTTTGACATAATATTTTCCATGTGGAAGGTCACTGTCAAAAGTCAGATTCCCATTCTTATCAGTTGCTTTCTTTTCCAGCAGAGTATCCTTCTCTACAAGAACTTCTCCCTGATTAGAAACAATATCTTCCCCGGCATACAGTCCGAAGATGACTCCTTCCAGCTTTTCTCCTGTAACAGAATCCTTCTTTTCTACCGATACGGACACCTTCTGTCTCTCGTTTTTGTAAGTAACTCCTTCATAAACAACTGCCTGTGTATCATCCTCGGCTGTCAGGGTAAATTCTTTCTGCTCGGTATTCAGGACAAAATTCTCTCCTGCCACAACTTCTTTCAGATAATAAGTTCCCAGTGGCAGATTGTTAAGGACTGCCATTCCCTTTTCGTCTGTAGTCAGTTTGGCTACCAGGTCATTTTTCTCGTAACGGACAAGCAGATTTCCTTCCTCGTCCTTTGCCCCATCCGGTGAATAAATGGTATCCTTGGCATATACTTCAAACTGGGCACCTTCTACTCCGGTTTCTTCATATTTAAAATCTTTATAGATACCTGTTTCTTCTTTCCCGGATACCGCATTTTTTACCTTTGACACAAGCGTCTTTACTTTTGCCAGAACAGAATCTCCGGTTACTTCGGTAAGCTGTTCTCCCTTTTTCGTCAGGAGCAGGCTTCCTACCTGTTCATCGTTTTTCTGTTCTACCTCTACAATCGCTGCTCCTGTATCTGGATCAATCTGATGTGCAGTGTTTGAGGATACTGTAATTACAATACCGCTCTGTGGATTTTCTTTATATGTTCCTTTTGTAGTCTGCTCTAATGGTGAAATAATCGTTGTTCCATCATACAGGGACTCTTCGCTTCCCTGTCTTACAAATCCTTCCGGTGCTTTCACTTCTTCGATTCGATAGGTAGAGCACTTCAGTTCCTGCGGTGTGATCAGATATCCTTCCTCGTTTGTTTCGAATACACTGATCTTTTCTTTCTTCGGATACTGAACAACCTGTTCCACATATTTCTTATTTGTCACATCGTAAATCTTATAAGAAGCACCAGCCTTTAAAACCGTATTTCCAGTCTGTGCATCCTTCTTTACAATTTTCAACAAGAATTCAAACGGACGGTCATCAAACACTCTCCACTGCATAGGTTCTCTGCTGTCATTTTCCACATTTACAACAAATGGATCAATGGTTTTCAGATTCTCCGGGGTAGTGCTTTCCACTACAACATAACTTCCATACGGCAGTTCCGGGCTGACTGCGTATCCTTTTGTATCTGTGATCAGTTCCGGCACTGGTACGGCTGTTCCATTCTCATAGGTGACTGCCACCTTCTCGTTACTGAAATCATAATTTTTGAAATCACTTGCCGTATAGCTTTCTCCATTGGCCGGTTTCAGCTTTCCATTTTTCACCTGTGACAGGCTGCTGATCAGATATACCTGAAATCCTGCTCCTGCGACCAGGTCTGTTTCTGTCTGCTCTCCATCTTCACTGATCTTGATTAACTGGAATGCCTGTTTTTTTACCTGCTCTTTTACCGTAAGGTCTCTTGTCACTTCTGCAACATCCTGACCTTCATAAGTTACGGATACTTCATATTTTGTAGTATCCAGTGTATATCCTTCCGGTGGAGTGATCTCTTTTACATACATTTCTCCAAGGTATAATTCTGAGAACTCCAGTGTTCCATCATCTCCGATGACTCCCTGCGCGATCAGGCTGTCCTGTTTATACAGAACTCCTGTTGTTCCATCCGGATGCACGATGTCTTCTTTGGCATACAGACCATACACCGCACCTCGAAGAGCGCCGTCTCCCTGTGGCTGGAATGCAAGTGTTTCCTTATCAATCTTTGCGATCTTTACTTTTCCGGTGACCCTCTCATCCGTTGCTGTTAGCGTCAATGTCTTTCCGGCTGCAACGTCCACTTGATAGACTTCCTGATTCCATTTATATCCGGTCGGTGCAGTCACTTCTTTTACATACACAATTTTGAGTGCGGCATCAAAATAATCACTGACTGCTTTTCCGTCTGTTCCGGTTGCAGTCATTGTCATCAGCAGATTTTCGCACTTCTTATCGGTGTAAATACCGTAAACTGCTCCAGATAGTGGGTTCTGTGTATTGATATCTTTCTTCGTCAACTCAATACGTGTCATGTTCAGCCACTGTACGCTGAAGCTTACCGGAGCTGCTGTTTCGCTTTCAAATACACCGATATCCTGTTTGGAATCTCCGGTCGTCAGCACCAGCGTTCTCCATGTCTTTCCGACTGAACCGTATAAGTTGCCGGAAGCATAACTGCCTGTCAGCAACAGATCTGCCGACAGATAAAAGGTATCGCCACCATAAATCTGGATCTTTCCATTTGTTACACTTGTTCCTTTGGTCAGGTCATGTGCGGTGACATTTTCCGGTACACTCAGTGTCACATAATTTCTGTGATCTCCGGACAATGTGATATTCGGTGTTTTCTGAAGATTTCCATCTCTTACTGCATTCAGTTTCGTACTGGAAAGGCTCAGTTCCCCTTTTGGCGGTTCTTCCTGTCCGAACAGGTAATTGATATATGCGATCACCCCTGCATTTACAAGGTCATTATAATTACATCCGGTAAATCCGGCTTCTCCTGCATAAGCGTAGCTGGCTGCAATGTGTGTATACACATACTTTTCATCTTCCGTTTTTCCAGCCAGATAACTTCCTGTCAGATCTCCTGCCCCGCCATAACCATAATAAAGAACTTTCTGCAAATTTTTATTGCTGTCCAGTACCTGTGCTACATAGCTTCCACTCGGTGGGGATGCTTTCTGGGACTGGAGACAGTATGCGATCTTTCCATTGACTGTGAACAGGCAAGTAAGATAATTTCCAATATAGCTTGGATAATAAATGGTTCGCCCCTTTGTCAATGTAACTGTGGAACCGCTGCTTGTGGCTCTTTCAGCCGCAGACAGTACCATGACATTTCCCTCTTCGATGTCCTCTTTCAGTTCTTTGATTGCCTGTGCAGATGCATCTTCTTCGGATGTTTCAATTTCTACATCTGTGTAGTTCTGCACAGGCGAATCCGAATCATCTTCAGATTCTGTATCTGACTTCTGTTTCTCTCCACCATTTTCTTCGGAATGTGCCTGTCCTTCGGTATCCGTCAGAGTCATTTTACGGGTGATGGTATAGCTGTCACTCTTATCTTTTGGAACGACCATATAAGTGGCAATATATGTTCCTGCTTTGTCTGAATGATACTCTCCACCATTCTCATCTTTGATACTTACAAGCGTAACATCTTCTTTTTCTGCATCATAATGGATTCCTTCCATACTGGTTTCCACTGCAAATGTATCATCTGAAACTGCTTTTGTGATATCATCTGCTGTAACTGATGTATCTTTCTGGCTTGTTACCGCCTGTTCAGATGCCTGTACTTCCGTCTGCTGTTCCGAGCCTGTCTGTTCGGCCGCAAACGCATTCGCACTGCTCAAGGTACTGATGCCCATCAGGACAGCCAGTCCAAAAGCAGCAATTCTGGTCTTTAATTTTCTAACCTTCATGTGCTTTTCCTTCCTATTATAAATAGATTTTTTCAGTAAAATACCGCAGAAGATGTTTCCTCTGCGGTACGTTTTATCTTGCATATCGATTTTTTTCTTTTTTTACTTCCTGTCTGGTACGTTTTACCGCTTCCATGACAGACTCCGTTGGAATCTGGTTATCCTTACATCCTTCCAGAATTCCATCCAGATAAAATTTCGATGGCTTTGCCGGAACATCTTTGTGCGGAGCGTTCATCATATATACAAACACTTCTTTCTCCACACCATCCTGATTTTTTACCCGAATCGATTCTTTCCCATAAAAACTTGGGAATCCTTCATAAAAATCCAGACTCTTCTCACACGCTTCTGTGATTTTCCATAAGACTCCTTCGACATAGCTTCCTTTTTCCGGCAGAACCGTTGCTACCCCATTGCCCGGAGCCCTTCCCCGAAATGCCAGCCGATAATTTTCAAGCCGGACGTTTTCCACAACTTCCGCAGCCGGACACCTGTACTTCATCTGCTCCAGATTCATGTTGCTGCCATAAGCGAAGTAATATCTATCTTTCATTTTTTCTCACCTCTATCTGACTCCTTCTGTCCTTTGATTTTTCTTCAGACACTCATACGTGCTTTTATCATATCTCCACGCAAGATCACCATCCAGATTTGCCAGCAGATGTTTTCGAACATTTTTATATTCGTCTCCAATTAACCCAAGTCTCAATAAAAATGTACGAAATGTAAATGCCGGGTTTTCTGATATCAGTGTCTTTTTCATCTGTGTCGATCTCTGATTGATTGCCTGTGCGGAAATGGCTAATGCCAGTGTAATATTTGCTCTCACCTTTCCTGCATGTAGTGTGCTTTCAAAACAACGCCATTCCAAAGTTCCCTTGGAAAACACAGCATGAAGATTCAGAGCATAATAACGGGTATGATCATAATGGGTATGACTTCCATCCCTGCCTCCATACCAGACATTTCTTACTCGGTCCATTGTGATTGATTTATTTGGTATTTTTCGGATTTTCTCCAATACCTCCGGTCGCACCCTCTGACAATAACTATTTGCTCTTCTCTCCTGCACTTTCAGTGCTTTGAACAGGATATCTTCCTTTGCATACATAATTGTCAGTGCATTTTTCAGACTCTGCGGTGTATGATTCGATGCATCTACATGAACATGCTGACCACAGGACTCATTTACAAAACCTCCATGCTGTCGCAGACATCGTACTACTTCCTGTAACTTTCCCATTTCATCATAGGATAATTTCGGTGATACCATTTCTGTTGAATATTCTCCACCTGCGTCTACAATTCGACCGTATACTTTCCGTTGTGTATAAATGCTCCCATCAGACATAAATTTCCACTTTTTTCCTTCCAGATCTATCACTGACCAGACTCCATAAGTAGTGCCGTCATAATATGCTTCTGTTCCAAACATTTCAGCAACAACTTCTGCAGCACGTTGTCTGGTAATCCCTGTCATTTCGATTTCTGTGCCAAAGTATTGGTCTTTTATTCCGATCATGCCTAATGGATTCCTTTCTCAGACACTTTCTGTGTGTTAAGTTCGGAGTCTGCCTTTTGTAACAATCTGCCAATTGCCTCGATAACATTGACAGTTACTCCGTTTCCAGCCTGTTTATAAAGCTGTGCGTCAGAAGTGCTGTCTATGATCTTATCAATCTGCCAGTCGTAATAACCCTGCAGTCGCAGACATTCCCTCGGAACTAACCTTCTTATTCTGCCGTGATACAAGATGCCATGACGATCGGTTGCAGTAATTGTAAACATCGGTTCTTCGGGTTCTTTCATACGTCTGCCGTTCTGACGAACATTCTCTTTTGCTGGTGTTAAGACTGCTCTTGCTCCATCCTCTGCTAATACACCAGAACATTCTCCTTTGTATTTGTGGACACCGCATTGTCTGGTATTCAGGCTTCTGCATTCTTCCGTTACCACCGGCGGAGGTGAAAGATCGACAAAGTGCAGCGTTCCCTGTTGAACACCTGTTGTCAGGGTATGTGCGATCTGGTGTCCGACTCTTCCTCTCCTGCTGTTGAGATTCGCATAACCCAGATCGATGCTGTCCCCTTCTCTTGCAAGTTTGTAGCCGAGCTTTGTATTCTCTTTGATTGGAACACCTACATCATATAATCCTGTCTTGCCGCCCATTCCACCTGCCTGTGATGTCAGGGTACAGCTTAGTCCTTTGGGACTGTAGACTCTTTTCCCCTGACTTCCTGCCCGGACTTGAACAAGAGCTGCTCCATTTGTTTCTGGTTCAGGTAATACTTTTCCGGCACATCGGAAATCAAAATATCCGACAATATACACCCGTTTTCTTGCTTGGGGGACTCCGAAATCCTTGCTGTTAAGCACTTTCCATTCGACATGGTACCCCAGTTCAGAAAGCGTACTGAGGATGGTGCAAAACGTCCGGCCTTTGTCATGCGATAACAAACCGGGAACATTTTCAAGGATAAAATACGAGGGTCTTTTAGCTTCAAGAATCCGGGCAATTTCAAAAAAGAGAGTTCCTCTTGCATCTGCAAATCCTTCTCGCTTTCCGGCGATAGAGAATGCCTGGCAAGGAAATCCTGCACAGAGTAAATCAAAATCTGGCATTCGTTCTGGTTCGATTGTTCTTGCGTCATTACAATACCACTCCCCTTCCGTATCAAACAGCAATCGGTAGTTCTTATCCGCATAAGTATCCACCTCGCAATGTCCGACACAGACAAAGTTTCCTGCCCGTCTTAAGCCTTCACGAAATCCCCCGATTCCGCTAAAGAGATCAAAAAATTGAATGGTTGCGGCTATCAACCTCCTTTTTGCTGATAAAAACAGGCGGCATGATCTCTCATACCGCCCTTCGTTATTCTGTATCAATTGGTTACCATTCTGTTGGTTCTTCTGCTTTGGATTCTTCCGGATCAGTCTCTCCTTCTGGTTCAGTTTCCTCTTCCGGTTCACTTTCCCCTTCTGGTTTGTTTTCCTCTTTCGGTTCACTTTCTCCATCCGGTTCGGCTTCCTCTTCTGGTTCACTTTCCCTTTCCGGCTCAGTTCTTTCTTCCGGTTGAGTTTCTTCTGTTCCCAATTCTCCAGTTGTCTGTTCGGATTCTTCAGGCTGCTCTTTGCTTTGCCATTCGACCTCTACCTTTTCCAGTGCTTCTTCTATAATCTGAATTAAGAAGTCTTTCTGTTTCATGTGTTTCTTTCCGATGACTACTTTTAATCTCTGGAATAATTCCTCTGATACCTGTACTGCTACTGTTCTTACTGCTCCCATGCTTATTTCTCCTTTTCCTTCCACTCTGTTGAAATGTTCTTCAATGACCTGTTGTAAAAATTTTTGTGTGCTGCTTTCTGTGAGTTCAATCTCTTCTCTTACTTTCTCATGTAAGTCCATCGGGATCTTTCCGCAGATATTTTTCATCTCTGCCATAACCTTTCTCCTTTCACTTTTGCTACACACAACATACTCCAAAGCCGCATGGAAAGCTATTCACAATACCCACCAAAGATATCGATGCATTTCTTGCCTTACCCCTAGCAGATCCAACAATGTATGTATCGTGCAATCATAGGCCTCACCCCCTTTACAAATTTTCCATTTGAGATAGAAAATCCATCATCTGATCTGGTATTTCTTCCGATGATGGTTTCGTTTTCAATTGTTCCGTAGTGCCACATATTCCTAATTCCCGAACACTTTCTTTTATCGTCTTTTGAATGACTTCTTCCATCCATTTCCGATCCTCTTTTTCCAGAATTGCCTGAACCAGATACTGGCTTTTCTGCCCTTCTGGAACACTTTGAAATTTCTCCCATGCCCTCTGGTGTTCTGGATTTTTCAGGTTCGGGCGGAACGAATATACCGGGCGTGTCATCTCGTCCACATCTGCTCTACAATCCGTTCATACCCTGTTGCGTTGGCATGGACGTCCTCTATAAAAACGGGGCGGCAAATCGCGTCCTGTGCGGTCACGTGGCGTTTTAAAATTGCGGAGCCTCCCCCCATAAATACGGTGGGTACTGCCCGGAGATCAAACCCGGATTCTGTCACCGCAGACAGTATTCTTTCTATATATTTCCGTCCGTTTTCCTGTATGATCCGTCTGGCCTCCTCTGCCATACTGCAAGATTCCCTCCGAAGCACACGCTCAATTTGAGTTTCTGTCACAGACAGTCCGGTATTTCTACGCACTTGTTCTGCTGTCTCATCAATACATCGGATTACTCCAAGTTCCAGACTTCTGCACGTTGCTGCATTCGGAACAGCATTGTCCAGCCTCATAAGGTCAACGGTCCAGCCACCAATATCAACAAGCAGAACAGACGGTTCATTCTTCAGATACTCTGGATGCAGAGCAAGCGCAGAGTATCCCTGTGGGAACAGTTTCACATCTTTTATTGTTATCTCATATAACTCACTTTCATATAAAAATCGCACTGGCTGCTCTTTCCGCAACAGATACTCCCTGAATCCCTGTTTCTCTCTTCCAAAACTTGAAAGCGGAAGTCCAACAGCCAGAATTACCTCTGTCTTTCGTTCCGCTTTCCGATGCTTGATTTCTTCTGCAATGGCTGCCAACGTCAGCAGATAATAATTATCATTGGACGTTTTATTTTTTACCAGCGTCTGTCTTCCCGTACCGCAGACATAATACTTTCCTTGATATTGCAGAACATTCTGCATGGTATACGGCTCGTAATCATACCCAATAATTCCACTTGGGAAAGACACTTGTCTTGTTTTAATGGCATAATAGCCATGATCAATTCCTATGATTATCGCAATCACATCCTTTCATTTTTTCTGTTTAACGTAAGGTCAAAAATGTTGTCACTGCTGCAACGGATCGTTGCAAAAGTGCCATTCGTGAACACTTTTCTATGTTCCAGCGTCCCAAAACCTGCGGAAAATCTGGTTTTTTTATACCACTATCGCCAGAGGAACACTACTGTTCCTTCCCAGCCGGTTATAAAAGATCCCTCTCCCGGCGGCGGTCCAGCCTGTCCGGGGGAGGGATATATCGCAAGTTTCCTTTTTGAACAATTGCCTGTCTTTTTATTTTTATGAGATGTTTTTCCTGCTTTTGTAAAATGGGAAGATACTCCGGTTCTGTCAAAAACTTCCGTATATAATTGCCCTTTTTTCCCAGCTTGTTATCATTTTTCAGCAGTTCTATTTCTACCATGTAATGGGTATCTGGATGAAATCTCTTCTCACACAAAATGCTGTCCCCTTTTATATAATCAGATTTAGCCGATTCTCTTGCTGCCGCCAAGAGTTCATAAATACTTACTTCCACCTCTTATCACCTCCCAAAAGACCAGAAAAAAGCAGACCTCTTAATCGAAGTCTGCTCCTGTCGGATATGGTAATCCTCTTTCTTCATATTTTTTATCGATATAATTTCGAATCCATTCCCTGTATTCTTCCGTTAATGCCAGTTCCTGAAATTCTAACAACCACTTTTCCCCTTTTGCTTCGTCATCAAGCCATCGATCTTCTATGCACTCCGGCTCATCTAACATTTTCATCATCGCTTCAAATGGCTCTTTTACATCATCACCAAATTCTTTCCATAAGGCGATTCCATAGTTCTCCAGTTCAAAAAATTCTGTCAGATATGTCAATCGTTCCATATCCCCCAATGTCATTCTTTTTTCACCTGACAATAATGCTCGATCTCTTTTGCCACATAGATTTAAAAATTTTCTCTTTTCCATCTCCACATCCATTATACTTTTACCTCTTCCTGTTAAAAATAATTCCTTATTACGAAACATTATAAAATTTAAATTCTTTAGAATCAATATATATATTTCTGTATTACGAATCTTTTTATTTTATAAGGGGAGTTCATCATTATGCAAAAGATTAGACCAGATATGGATATTGGTAAAAATATCCAAGCAATTCGATATAAAAACAATATGACTCAAGACCAAGTAGTTGCAAAATTAAATCTTATGGGTATCTCCATCACCAAAAGTACCTATGCCAAACTGGAAACAAATCGCATGAACATTAAGGCATCTGAATTAGTTGCACTTGCAAAACTCTTTCATACCGATATCAATGCTTTCTTTTCCGGCTTGCTATAGTTCGACATTCCCCGACTCCCTGTGTATATAATAGCATATTAAAAATAAGAACCAGTCTATATTCTTATCGGATATAAACCAGTTCTTTTTTCTTATCAAATAATATAAAAGTGACAGGGAATTCAGATTCTTATCTTCTGTCACTCATGTAATTATTATTCTATTTTAAATTTAATGAATTTACCCATTCTTGAATTTCTTTTTCAATGTTATTTTCTATATAAACGTCATACACATTTTTCCACATTATCTGTGTATACTGTTATTTTCAACCCCATAATTATAACTTGGTACACGCTATACACTACTATAAACTGTACTCCATTTTAGCCTTTCCGATACCGATAGTACAGAAGAATGCGATAATTGCCATAATTATAAGAGAGGCTATCTTAAGTCCTGTTGCACATTTGTATGGTCTCTCCCATTCAGGATGCTTCTTTAAAAGAACAAGTGAAGATATTGAAGTAATCACATAACACAATGCACACGCGAATGCCATAAGGTCAAAGAATGCTGTAATGCTCTGCATTGCAATGAATCCAATACTTACAACAAGAATAAGTATGTTAGGAAGTGTTGGCTGGTTGTACTTATTAGTGTATGAGAACTGCTTTGGAAGGAAATTCTGACGCCCCATAGCGTATATCATACGAACACCTGAATACCAGAAACCAAGTACTGATGTACCAATTGGGAATACAACTCCGACAATACCCATTATAAGGACAAACCATGCAATCTTATCACCGAAGCAGTACTGTAATGCTTCAAATGTGATGAATGGGTGGCAGTCACCGCCATTAGTAAGCTCTGCCCAAGGCATTGCACCTGCAAGACAGAAGTAGAAAATTGTATATATAGCACCACATGTTATAACTGAACCAAGAATAGCTTTCTTCTGGTCCTTAATTGGGAAGTCGCCCTCCTCAACCATTGCCGGTACTGTCTCGAATCCGAAATATGGTGTTATCATAAATGAACAGCCAACAACCCATGCAATACCGGTTGCAAAGTTACCACCCCACTGCTTTTCATTGCTGCTTGTAAAGAAATCTGCGAAATTAGCAATGCTCCAGTGTCCACTGAACAGGAAAAGTAATGAACAGATAAGAATACCTGCGATACCTGCCATAAGCATGAATGACTGAACCTTGCCTGCTACAACATTTTTATAAAGACTGAGTACACACCAGAAGCACAGTACTAATGAACCGACAATAACTGCCTTGCCACCTGTAAGTCCCAGACCAAACTGATGATTTAACCATTCAATAATTCCAAGTACACCTGCTGCAGGAACGGCTATCCATGCACACATGATAAGCCACGCTGACCAGAAACCTGCATGCTTGTTAATACCTACCGTATTGAATACCAGACACGAACCTGTACTTGGTAACATTGTCGAGAATTCAGCATACACAAATGCTGTTGGCAGTACTGCCAGTGTCATAAGTGCAAATGCCAAGAACGTTCCGGGACCTGTATATGACATGAATATACCATCCCAGTAACACATAAATGTAAATATTGCTCCCGTTGCCATCGCATATACATAAATCAGCTTCATTGATTTAGATAATGCATTTGTTTTCTTTTCGCCCATAATAGCTTCCTCCCTTATTGTTGTTCATGATTTGTTGTCACGAAGATTTCTTATGTGCCTAGCCGAATAATCTAAGATACCTTTCGGCTAATTCCATGGTTCCATCCATCCAGTCAACACTTAATTCTGCTACCGGACCTGATTCCTGATGAGATGCAAGCCATGCTGTAAGCTGTAATCTTCTCATCATTATAAATGTGTCTATTTCTTCAAAATCCGTATCAGTGAACGGAAGAACCTTCTTATATCCTGCAAGCCATGCATTTACAAGCTTTGGAACAATTGGCTTGTCCTCAATAAAACTAAGTGCTGACGCAAGGTCATGTAAGTGCCATCCAAAACCGCAGTCATCAAAATCAATAACCTTAATCTGGTCGCCCTCAATAAGCAGATTAGCTAATCTTAAATCTGCATGTATGAGTCCAAAATTATTCTCATTAGTTCCATATCTTTCAAGTCTTCTCTTAACAATTCTTGAAACCTCTGACAATATATTTTCTGCCTCCGGGGTCATCTCTGGAAATGCTCTCCAGTCACCCCATGCAGCATGTTCACCTATTATCGTGTCGTAAGTCCATACCATACGGTCAAGCTTGTCTGTTCCGTTCCATATCTCTGTCTGACGGTGAAGATAAGCTGTTGTCTCACCGAGATATCTGAACTGCTTTACCATCTGCTCCTCGTTATTCTCATCAGGTGCTTCTCCCGGAAGAAAATCACATATAACGCAGAAATATACATTTCCATCCGGTCCTGTAATCTCCTGTATATTCTTACCATCAAGCCCTTTTATAGGATTAGCTACAAGAAGCGGTGTGTAGTCATTAATCTGTCTTAACCACTTCATCTCTGAATTAAGCTCATCCAATGTGTGATAACCCGGTCTGCTTATTCTAAGCACTCCCTCTTTTTCACCTGTTTCTTTGTTCTTGACCATATAGGTTGCATTCTCCGACAGCACTATAAGTTTCGCCTCACATCTGTCCTGCCATCCGTATTTTTCAAGCGAAGCATTTGCAACCGCATCAAATAAATCAACATTTTCAAATGCCATGTCATTATCCTCCAATCAGAAAAGGCGTACACAAATCTATCCGATTCATGTACGCCTTTGTACTTTTCTTATATTTAATTACTGTCCCATAGATGTTGTTTCCGGCAATGTGCTTCCGCCATCAATAACTATCTGTGTTCCGGTTATGTAGCTTGATTCATAACATCCAAGGAATGCTGCAAGTTCTCCAACCTCCTCAGGGTCAGCCAGCCTCTTCAAAGGAACTGCATCTGCAATTGCCTGTATTGCTCTCTCCGGATTCTCCGGGTCTGACTGCTTTGCCATTCCTTCAACAAGCGGTGTCCTTACATATCCCGGACATATTGCATTAACTCTTATATTCTTATCTGCAAATTCTCTTGCAAGTGCCTTCGTAAATCCTACCAGTGCCGCCTTAGATGTTGCATATGCAACCTCTCCAGGATCAGCAACCATATCTCCTGTTACAGAGCTTGTAACTACGATTGCACCACCACCATTTGCTATCATGCTTGGAATAACAGCTTTTGCCACATTCCATGCACCTTTGACATTAATATCAAGATGTAAGTCCCTATTTTCAAATGTGTCATCTTCAAGAAAGTCTTCAAGAACACATACGCCTGCGTTACATACAAGTACATCAATCTTTCCATATGTTTTCTCAGCAACTTCAACAATTCTTTCAACACTCTTGTAATCAGATACATCAACCTGAACACCTGTTGCCTCATACCCTTCGCTTTTCAACTGCTCTGCAAGTTCAAGTACCTTAGGTCCTCTTGCTGCAAGCACACATTTTGCGCCATACTTTGCATACACTTTGGCGATTCCTTCACCGATGCCTTTGGATGCTCCGGTAATTACTGCAACTTTTCCTTCTAACTTTCCCATAACGCCACGCACCTTTCTTAGTTTCCTGAATACAAAAAAGGACACGAAAGCTTTCACCTTCGTGCCCCTTTGCACTTCGACACTAACTATAGTACCAAGTGCCTGAAATTGCAATAATAAAAATATGCATTTTTTCTTTAATTATTAATGTAATTATAAGAAAAAATCTTTATTCATAAAGTGGGTACTTATCTGTAAGTCCCTTAACAAGCTCCATTGCCTTAGCCTGGTTAGCATCTACATCATCAACAAGCATAGCAATTGCTTCTGCAACAACATCCATATCAGCCTCATTGAAGCCTCTTGTTGTAACGGCTGCTGTACCAAGTCTGATACCGCTTGTTACGAATGGAGAAGCCGGGTCATTAGGAATTGTATTCTTGTTACATGTAATGTTAGCTGCATCCAGAAGCTTCTCAACTTCCTTACCAGTCTTTCCCTTGCTTAAGAGGTTAACAAGCATAAGGTGGTTATCTGTTCCACCAGATACGATATCAAAACCTCTGTTCATAAGTCCGTTAGCAAGTGCTGATGCATTCTTAACAACATTTTCAGCATATACCTTAAAGCTTGGGTCAAGCGCTTCCTTTAAGCACACTGCCTTACCAGCAATAACATGCATAAGAGGTCCGCCCTGGATTCCAGGGAATACAGCCTTGTTAAGCTTGAACTTCTCTGCTGCCTCTGCTGAAGCAAGAATCATACCTCCTCTTGGTCCACGGAGTGTCTTATGTGTTGTTGTTGTTGTAACATCTGCATATGGAATTGGGCTTGGGTGTGCACCACCGGCTACAAGACCTGCAATATGTGCCATATCTACCATAAGTAATGCGCCAACTTCATCACAGATTTCTCTGAACTTCTTGAAGTCGATTGTTCTTGCATAAGCAGAAGCTCCTGCAATAATCATCTTAGGCTTGCATTCCTTGGCAATTCTTAATACTTCATCATAATCAATAAATCCGTCTGCTGTAACACCATAAGGAACGATGTTAAAGTATTTTCCAGAAATATTAACTGGTGAACCGTGTGATAAATGTCCACCACAGTCAAGGCTCATACCCATAACTGTATCTCCAGGATTAACAAGTGCGAAGAATACAGCTAAGTTAGCCTGTGCTCCTGAATGTGGCTGTACATTTGCATATTCACAACCAAAAAGCTTCTTTGCTCTTTCAATTGCAAGTGTCTCAACAACATCGACATACTCACAGCCGCCGTAATATCTCTTTCCAGGATATCCTTCTGCATACTTATTAGTAAGAGGGCTTCCCATAGCAGCCATAACTGCCTTACTTACAAGGTTCTCAGAAGCGATAAGCTCGATGTGGCTTCTCTGTCTTCCAAGTTCATCATCCATAGCCTTAGCAAGGTCTGGATCATAGTTTAATACTTCATCAAATGAATACATATAACTTCCTCCCATTATACTTTAGTGAAACAAAGTGTCCCTAGTTACTTATGATATAATTAAATTACGGATTAGTCAATTTAAAGTTGTGAATTCCTGCTTTTTTTAATATTTGTTTCTGTATATCGACTGCAACTCCATATCCCTGCTCCTCAAGTTCATATGTTGATTGTTCAAGTGCCATCTCAAATTTTTCAACCATACTTAAAAAATGCTGCGTTGCTATTCCTTTTCCAAGACCAAGTTTCTTTGCCTCATTCTCAAACGACTTCTGATTTATATTCCTTATATCATATTCGCCATCTATGTTAAGCGACATTTTCTCTGTGCTGCTGTCATATATAACAGTACTTAATAAATCATATATAATTTTTTATTAGTTCAAATGCATCTGCTAAATAATCTTTCCCGTTTTTCTCATATTTTTGTGACGCTGTAATTCCAAGTGCCTGTGCAAAATCCTCCTGATGAAGTCTTAATGGAACTTTCTTCCCATTAATTCTTTGGATGTATCTAAAATCTTTCTGTCATATCTTTCAGTTGCAAATAAAAAATCATCTTCTTTATCATTAAGATTAATAATAAAACTATCTGGTGTCCTAGAATACAGCATCGTCAGAATTATGCCCTGTAATACTGCCAACATTAATCATATTTCCATTACATTCAATATATACCTCTAAATTTCTCATTATCTCCCCCTTACATTAATATTAATATCAAGTCCCAAAATTGAAATTAACTGCATTACTTTGCCAATCTCAACAGTTGTTTTACCTCTTTCTACATCTGATATAAAACTTACACTAAGACCAGTATATTCTGACAAAAATGCCTGCGTATACTTTAATTCTTTTCTCCTGTTCCTGATTATATTTCCCAGTTCTTCTGAATCAGTTATTTTCATGATAATCACTCCAGCATTAAAATAAGCCGTACGGCTCTATTATACATATTCTCTCATAAATAAAGCCGAGCGGCTTTGTTTTGATAAAAGCATTATAATATAAGCCGTACGGCTTAGTCAATTTTCTTTTGTTACATAATTTCATTTTGTTGTAATAAAATAATATCCTGCGATTATTAATTTATATTGTGCCTTATGGGTATAGTATATATTTATCCATTCAGAACTTTTTGCCTTCAAATAAAAAACGAACCCACCCGAAGATGAGTCCGTTTCATAGTCTTAAACCGGCAGATTCTTCATACTCTCAAGACTTATAACAAGTGTTGATGTATTATGAAGAAGTGCTGAAGTTGTAGGCTGTATGACGCCCGTTACACCAAGTGCAATAAGTGCGGAATTGAATCCGACAATCACACGGTAATTTCTGTTAATCTTCTTAATCAGACTGTCACTTAATTTCTTAAGCATAAGTATCTGGTTAAGATCATCTGCGCCGACAGTGATATCTGCAATCTCTCTTGCAATCTCAGCACCATCACTTATGGCAATACCTACATCTGCTGCTGAAAGCGCTGGTGAGTCATTAATTCCATCACCAATCATAATTACCTTTCGTCCGGCTGCCCGCTCTTTCTCTACGAACTTAGCCTTGTCTTCTGGAAGAACTTCTGAATAATATTCAGTAACGCCAACCTTTCTGGCAATAGAGGCGGCTGTTCTTTCACTGTCTCCGGTCATCATGACAACCTTTGATATTCCAGCCTTCTTAAGCCCTTCAATAACCTCCGGTGCTTCTTCTCTTAATGGATCAATTATGCATATAACTGCTGCAAGCTGACCGTTAATTGCCATATAAAGATGTGAGCAGTCATCTGGAAGACTGTCAAATAACTTCTGCTTTCCCGCTGGAATTACACATGCCTCATCCTCAAATACAAAGTGATGGCTTCCTATGATAACCTTGCTTGTATTGATAAATGTTGATATTCCATGTGCAACAATATATTCAACCTTAGAATGCATCTCTTCATGCATAAGGTTTCTTCTGCCAGCTTCATTAACAACGGCCTTAGCCATTGAATGTGGAAAATGTTCCTCAAGACACGCAGCTATTCTTAACAGCTCATCTTCCGGCATTCCGTTAAATGAATATACCCTGCTTACTGTTGGCTTGGCCTTTGTAAGTGTACCTGTCTTATCAAATACGATAGTATCCGCTTCAGCAATTGCCTCTAAGAACTTACCGCCCTTGACTGTTGCACTCGCCTGACTTGCCTGTCTTATTGCTGCAAGTACCGTAATAGGCATAGCAAGTTTCAATGCACATGAGAAATCGACCATAAGTATTGACAATGCCTTAGTAGTATTGCGTGTTAACAGATATGTAAGTGCAGTTCCACCAAGTGAATAAGGTACAAGCTTATCTGCAAGATGCTCTGCTTTTGACTCAAGACCTGATTTTAACTTCTCAGATTCTTCAATCATCCTGACAATCTTGTCATATTTGCTTGAGCCTCCGGCACGCTTAACTCTGAATACTATCTCGCCCTCTTCTACTACAGTTCCTGCAAATACAGAAGTTCCCTCACCTCTTCTTACTGGCTCAGATTCTCCTGTAAGTGAAGCCTGATTAACCATAGCCTCACCACTGATAACAGTTCCATCAAATGGGATTACATTACCCATCCGGATTATTACATTATCTCCGTCCTTAACATCTTTCACAGATACCTGTACTTCTGCATCATCTGTCTTTAACCAGACCTTATTAACGTTAAGTGACATCGTTCTTGCAAGGTCGTCAACCGACTTCTTGTGTGTCCAGTCCTCTATTATCTCACCTATACCAAGAAGAAACATTACTGAACCAGCTGTATTAAAGTCTCTTCTTAAGATAGAAACTCCTATTGCAGTTGCATCAAGAACTGGCACTTCAAGCTTTCTGTCAAGCAGTGTCCTGATTCCTTTATAAATGTACTTCATTGAAGATACCGTTGTTAATACCGCACATACCGGTGCCGGAATAAACAATTTCTTAGTCATTCTCCATAAAACCTGATCTGCTAACTTCTCAGTATAGTGTGAATTGATTGCCCTTCCTGATGTTGCAAGAACATCTTCAGGAACCTCTACATTGCTGTATCTGAACTTAGCAATAGCTTCAATCACAGTCTTTCTTGAACATCCGTACTCAACAACTGCATCAGCAGTTCTCTCATACACTTTGGCATTCGTGACGCCCTGCAGATTCTTAAGATAATACTGCAAGGTATCTGCCTGTGTAAAAGTCATGCCAGAAGCATCCATGTGAACACGGATTCTTCCGGGCACATCATGCTTTATTATGAATTTCATACTCTGTTACGCTTCCTCATCTTCATCTACTGAATCAAGTACAACTTCTTCTGTGTTATACTTTGTCTCATTGATTGTCTTAGCATCAGCATATATATCCTCGCAGTTTTCCTGAACAGTTGTAGCTGTCTTCATTATGCATGATTTAGCTCTTAAAACTGCTGCTGTACAGTTAGTGTAAAGCTTCTTTGCGTCCTTGCTTGTAAGAATCTTAATTCCAGCTGTTCCAAATAATACACCTGCTGCAAAAAGTCCTGGTTTCTTTAAGTTATTAATTTTCATACTGTGCTCCTCTCTGTCCATATTGGACAATAAATGTTTCTTAAGTTTGACGGTTATTATATTACACATTATGTAACATTTCTACATAAATCTACTTATTGAGAAATCTTCTCAATATAGCAAAAGGAGAGATGAAACAGTTTCACCTCTCCCTTATTAGTAAATATTATTTATTAACTGAAACTGCCTTTTTCCTGTCAACTACACTTGTTATCTTCTGATTCTTAATGTATCCGCAGGCTTCTAGCCCTGACTCAATAATTTTACTCCATTTGCTTTCTGATAAATTAATTGACGAATCATCGTTTAATCTTACAGTATAACCGCCATTATCATTCTCATCACAAGTTATTCTGTACATATTCTTACGGTTAATTGCACCTATTTCTTCCAGTGTATTAACCATTCTATATACAGTTGCAGCCCCAATCTTAGGATCCTTTTTTACTGCCTTGTAATAAATCTCTTTACAGCTTGAGCAGTCCTCTTCAAGAATTACATCAAGAAGCATAAGCCTCTGTTTAGTTATCCTGCAACCCTGCTGCTTGAGACGAGAAATAATAATGTCTTTGTCTTTATCAGGATTTCTGACCACCCGTTACCTCCTTTTAATGGCAGTGACCTTTGCATTTACCGCAGTCGCCACCACATGTGAACGATTTACCGTTTTTCTTGTCGTGTACCATACTGCGTACAATAAGCGCAACTATAATCACCAATATAACTCCTACTATAATTGTTCCCAGCATAATTACACCTCCGATAATATATCATTTAATTACTTTGTTGCATTTAAAAGCTTCTTAGAATCAACCTTTAATGTCTTACTTTCCTTATATGGTCTGAATAACAGATAAATGAAGCCAACAATTATAAGAATTGCGATTACTGTGAATACATTAAATGCTGTGTCGCCAGTAATAAGACCAGCAATCTGGTTAATTACAAGACCTACAAGGTAAGCATATCCACACTGGTATCCGATTGCAATCCAGAACCACTTAGTGTTGTTCATCTCTCTCTTAATAGCACCCATTGCTGCGAAGCAAGGAGCACAGAGAAGATTAAATGCAAGGAATGCATATCCGCTTACTACTGTAAATGTAGCTGCCATGTTAGCATATACTGTTCCCTCACCTGCTGAGTAAAGGATACCCATTGTACCAACGATATTCTCCTTAGCAACAAGACCAGTAATAGAAGCAACAGTTGCCTGCCAGTTACCAAATCCTAAAGGAGCAAATATCCATGCGATTGCCTTACCAATTCTGCCAAGAATAGAGAAGTCAATCTGATCATCTGCAAGCATTGTAAATGTTCCATCAACAAATCCGAAGTATGTTGTGAACCAGATAATGATTGTTGAAAGTGTGATGATTGTTCCGGCCTTCTTGATGAATGACCATCCACGCTCCCACATGCTTCTTAATACTGTACCAACTGTTGGAAGATGATATGCTGGAAGCTCCATAACGAATGGTGCCGGATCTCCAACGAATAACTTTGTCTTCTTTAAGATGATACCTGAGCAGATAATTGAGAATATTCCAAGGAAGTATGCTGATGGAGCAACCCATGGAGCACCATCAAAGATAGCTCCGGCAACCATTGCTATGAATGGAAGCTTAGCTCCACAAGGAATAAATGTTGTTGTCATAATTGTCATCTTACGGTCTCTGTCGTTCTCAATTGTACGTGAAGCCATGATACCAGGAACACCACAACCTGAACCGATAAGCATTGGAATGAATGACTTACCTGAAAGACCGAACTTACGGAAAATTCTATCCATAATGAATGCTATACGTGCCATATAACCGCAAGACTCAAGGAATGCAAGGAATATGAATAATACAAGCATCTGTGGAACGAAGCCAAGTACTGCACCAACACCGGCTACAATACCATCAAGGATAAGACCCTTTAACCAGTCTACACAACCAATTGCATCAAGTCCTGACTCAAGAAGCACTGGGATACCAGGAACCCATACACCATAATTAGCAGGATCTGGAGCTGCACCATCATTGTCTATACACTGTTTTATAGCTTCCTTAACACCAGCTGCATCTGTTGTCTCTGTTGTTACACTGAGATTTTCCTCATCTTCTACATCATAATCTAATGTAAGATTAGCTGGAACTGTGTTTTCAAGTTTCTTTAATGCTGCTACTGCTGCATCTGAATCATAATCATCAGCTTCTGTATCAATAGCATCTGCATACTCTTCACCTTTATCACCAAGGCTGTCGATATATGCCCCGATGATTGCATCTGAATCACCATACTCATCAGCTACTTCTTCGTAAGCTGAAGTGCCAATTCCGAAGAGATGCCAGCCATCACCGAACACACCATCGTTAGCCCAGTCTGTTGCCCATGTACCAACTGTTGTAACTGATACATAGTATACGATGAACATTACAACTGCAAATATTGGAAGTGCTAAGAATCTGTTAGTAACTATTCTATCAATCTTATCTGATGTAGAAAGCTTCTTCTCAGACTTCTTTGCAAAACATCCACTGATAATTGAAGATATATATGTATATCTTTCATTAGTGATAATACTTTCTGTATCATCATCAAATTCTTTCTCAAGAGTCTCAATCTCAGCTGAAACATCTGGAACATTCTTCATAAGAACTTTAATCTTATCATCCTTCTCAAGAAGCTTGATAGCAAAGAATCTCTTCTGTTCTTCAACAATATCAAGACCAAGCTTATCTTCTACTGCAGATATAGCTGCCTCAACCTTATCATCAAACTTGTGAGCAATTGTATTGAGCTTCTTGCTCTCTGCAAGCTTAACAGCCTTCTCTGCTGCTTCCTTAATGCCAGTTCCCTTAAGAGCTGATATCTCAACAGCTTCACATCCAAGGTTCTTTCCTAACTTGGCAAGGTCAACCTTATCTCCGTTCTTTTCCATGATATCGACCATGTTAACAGCCATAATAACTGGAATCCCCAGTTCCATAATCTGTGTTGAAAGATAAAGGTTTCTTTCAATGTTAGTACCATCAACAATATTGATGATTGCATCAGGTCTTTCGTTAATAAGATAATTTCTTGCTACTACCTCCTCAAGAGTATAAGGAGAAAGTGAATAAATACCTGGTAAATCCATGATAGTTACATCTTTATGTCCCTTTAATTTACCTTCCTTTTTCTCAACTGTAACACCTGGCCAGTTACCAACGAACTGATTAGAACCGGTCAAAGCATTAAACAATGTTGTTTTACCGCAGTTTGGATTACCTGCTAATGCAATTTTAATTGACATTTGACTACCTCATTTCTTTTATATAAATGTTTATGCATCTGCTAACAAACATTTGACAATTCTTACATTAATTAGATTATGCTAACCTGCATGTAAAAAAAATCAGCCTACCTCTATCATCTCGGCATCGGCTTTACGAAGCGATAATTCATAGCCTCTTACTGTAACCTCTACAGGATCTCCCAAAGGTGCTACCTTTCTTACATAGACTTCAACTCCCTTAGTAATTCCCATATCCATAATTCTTCTCTTAACCGGACCATCACCATTTAACCTGGTAACTTTAACAGTCTGGCCTACAGATACATCTCTTAAAGTCATAGTTTATCTCCTTCTTATTTTAGTTTTATATAAGAACTGGCATATTCAGTCCTTTATACCATAATTTTATTAGCCATATCTTTTCCTATGGCCACTCTTGATTCCTTAATGTTAACAATGACATTACCGCCAGCTTTAGAAACAACTGTTACTACTGCTCCCGGAACGAATCCAAGATTCTCAAGAAAACGTCTTATTTCTTCCTTTCCACCAATCCGCTGGATTGTATATGGAGTTCCTTCATCAATCATAGTTAATGGCATAAGCTCATCTCCTCTTTTTAGCATATTGATAATGTTTTTCATTACCACCTCGGTTAGTATATTCTAATGGTCATTAGATGTCAACAACTTTTGTTATATTTTTATAATATTTTTTAGAACAGTTTAACCCCTGATTGATATAACCAACCAGGGGGGCAAAATGTGCAATCTTTTCAATATATTACAGGCAATAAATAATTATGCTAACGCTGCCCCAAGTTTTTTGCAGTTTTCAACAGCATCATCATCTGGTGCTTCCTGACAGATTACGCTGTCTGTTGCAAGAACAGCCCCTGCAGCCTTGCTTCTTTCTTCCCAGTCAGCCATCCATTCGCCGCTTCCCCATCCATATGAACCGAAAAGTGCAATTTTCTTACCGCTAAGGCTTCCTTCTACCTCTGTGAACATTGGCTCAAACTCTGATTCTTCGAGATTCTCTGCTCCCATTGCCGGGCATCCGAATGCGATTCCATCATATTCAGCAACCTTTCCTGAATTAAAATCATTTGCCACAAGTACATCAACCTCTGCTCCGGCTCCTTTAGCACCTTCTGCAACTGCGTTAGCCATTGTCTCTGTATTACCTGTTCCACTCCAATAAACTACTGCTACTTTACTCATTATCCAATCTCTCCTTTTTACTTTTTATATGCTTAAACCGTTAATGCAGATATGCTTCTGCCTCGGTCAAAGACTCTTAAATATACTTCTGTGCATTTTCTATAACGTGCAAACATCTTCTGGCTAAATGCCTCATCACAATACACCTTCCATACCCCACAACATTTGTAATTACAGCCCTTTTGTCTTATAAACTGGATTACATCTTCCACCGGGTAACTTAAGAACAATCCTATTTCATGTGGAAAGCATGTGTTCTCCCCCACTCTCTGTTTAAGATGCTTGATGCTTGCTCCAACTTTATAATCTGTATATCCAAATGTTTTCAGTACATTTTGTACTGCTGGCTGTGACAAATCCTTCTCTAATCTGTCAGGTCTGAACACATATAAAAGTGCACTCTTTTCATTTCGCTTTAAAAATGTAACATACACGCCTTTGGCGTTAAGTTTTCTGTTTACACTTGCAAGCTCTTTCCTAAAATCAGATATATTATCATATCTGTAATTAAAAAGGTTGCCCGTCTTTAATCCGGCAAGCGTCGGAGAACACTCTTTTATAACTTCCCGCTCAATTCTTCCCAATACATCTGTACAGACCATTTTTCTTTTCCTTCCATATTGCACTTTATTCTCTTCTTTATCAGCATGCCCTGCTTTCGCTTAAATATGTTTCTAAAACACTTGTAAGCGATGCCGCACTGCTTGAATGTGTTCTTACTATATTTACATCATTCTTCTTAGCCTCTGTAACAGCTGATAAAACCATCTTATGAGAAACCGTATTAGTAAACAGTATCATAAGATCCGGTGTTCCAATCTGCTTGGAAAATCCGCTTTTTTCCTTAACAAATACCTTCGCCTTGCAGCCGTGTTTCTTACATATCTGCTGATACTGGCGTTCCATACATTCATTTCCACCAATAATAACTACGCTCATATTCTCATCCTTTCATTTACCTTACTCTTGTTAGCTTTGTCTAACCCATATTTATAAAATAACGGATATCCTAACTGGATACCCGTTACATCAGTTAGCCTTAACTAACTATTAAAATATCATCTTTCTATATAGCTGTCAATACATTTTTACAAATTATCTGTCAAATGGTGCATCGTCATCATTATTGTCAAAGTCATCAATATCCGCATGACCATCTGAATGGTCATGACCGTCAATCATATTCTCTCTGTTGACAACTCTCTTGATATCTCTCTGCTTCTCCACAAGATCTGATAACAGCTCCTTAGTAGCCTTAGGCCTCTTGATATTCTTAATCTCAAAGTCACCCATTGTCTTGTCTCCAGAGCATACTTTAATAGTTCCTACTCCGACAAGTCTCTGCATGAATGAGCGCTCCAATGAAATATCCATAATACGATACAGTCTTACCTCATCATCTTTAACGCTGAAAAATCCTTTGCTTATAAAGAATCTGTCCTTAGATACACTGTATCTTGTAAATGACCATGGAAGTCCGAGGAAGAGAATTCTCTTCCTGTCCTTCCATAATATATCTGTGCTGACTTTATCTCTTGCCATTGTTTAAATATCTCCCCTTTACCTTTAATTTCATAAAGCACTATATTAAATAGTACTTTTTATTATAACATACGTCTTACTATAATTAAATTAATATCCCTCATCTTTTATCACTTTTTTCCTAGCAAACATTGAAAAATATTCTTGTGCTTTCTGTAATGATATATTGAGTTTTTTCTGAAGTCTGTCAAGAATTTCTTCTTCAGATAATCCAAATTCAAATCCTAATTCAATAATTGCCTTAGCTTCTCCCTCTTTGCGTGTTTCCTCGAATACTGTACACATATCAGCATCAGCCTCCTTTTCAAGCATATTATAATCTATCTTGCAATTAACTGCACCTGTCACAGTCATTATAACGGTCTTTTCTACTTTATGCTCTGCTGCATAATTTATTGCTTTTTCTTTAATTTCATTCAAATTACCATTTCTGTTCAAAAGAATTCCAAAAAGGTTGAACAAATCCTTATTATTAATATTATGTAATTTCAAATTATTTTTTCTTGCTTCAACCAAATTCATTTTATAATCATTGATAAATGCTTTCATATCTTCAGGAATATCCAACATTCCCTGTAATGATACCGCTCCATCCCATGCCTTCTCCCCATAATATATAACTATAGTTATTATCGGTATAAATTTATCTGTTCTCTTCATTTTAGAAATAAACTCATCATCAGACAATCCTTTTGCTGTCTTATATTTAACAGCATTACTGTCATATTGTTTTTTATAAGAACCATAATCATATCCCATAACTCTCATCGGCATTGCATAATGAATATGTTCCTGACTTTCCATTCCAAGTATGCACAACTCGACATCATGTTTTGTTGATTTCTTTCGTATCTTTATATTATCTCTTGAAGCCAATACACTTTCAACATATTTTTTATTCTCTGATACATAAGATTCTTCCGTATCCATATCTTCAAGTTCATCAGGTTTTATTACCTGTTTCCCCTCATATAAAACCGCATTAAAAAAATCCGCAAACTGTTCATTATTACGCCAATAGTTTTTTACAACAACATCTGCTTTCAGTTTATTTTTTGTTTTCCCCATACATTATCCCCTTTAATTATACTATGAACTATATTCATCATCAATATTGTTTCGTATTTAATAGTATAATATATTTAAAATATTTTTCTACTTATTATTATATATTTTATTTTTATTTAATATATTTACTGAGAATACAAAAGACCTTGCAGATAAATCAGTCATCTGCAAGGTCTTTTATTTATATTATACAATTATTATTTAAATCAAAATGCACTATTACTTGAAGTACTTAACACCAGATTCGAATATCTTAATATCCTGCTCACCATATATATTAATAGCAACACTGTCACCGCGTCTCTCAGAATGTGCCATCTTACCGAAGCATCTTCCGTCTGGGCTTGTGATACCTTCAATAGCCATGTATGAACCATTGATATTCCACTCTTCATCCATAGATACATTTCCGTCAAGGTCACAGTACTGTGTAGCAACCTGTCCGTTAGCAAAGAGCTTATCAAGCCATTCCTTAGGAGCAACAAATCTTCCTTCACCATGTGAAGCTGGGTTGCAGTATACTCCGCCAAGTTCAGCATTAGCAAGCCATGGGCTTAAATTGCTGACAACCTTAGTATATACCATCTTAGATATATGACGGTTAATTGTATTAAATGTAAGTGTAGGTGACTGTGCATCCTGTCCTGTAATCTTACCATTAGGTACAAGACCAAGCTTGATAAGTGCCTGGAATCCATTACAGATACCAAGTGCAAGACCATCTCTCTCATTAAGTAGCTTCTCAACTGCTTCCTTCATCTTGGCATTACGGAATGCTGTCGCAAAGAACTTGGCAGAACCATCTGGTTCATCACCTGCTGAGAATCCACCAGGGAACATAATAATCTGTGCCTGGTTAATAGCCTTCTCAAATTCATCAACAGACTCTCTGATACTCTCAGCATCAAGGTTCTTGAACACCTTAACGATTGTATCAGCACCGGCTCTTTCAAATGCCTTGGCACTATCGTACTCACAGTTAGTTCCTGGGAATACCGGGATAAATACTGTTGGCTTAGCAACCTTATTCTTGCATACATGTACGCTTGGTGCTTCATATAACTTGCTTTCAACCGGTGTAGTTTCCTTAGAAGCCTTAGTTGGGAATACACCCTCAAGGGTATCAGCCCATACGCTTAATGCTTCTTCTACATTAATTGAAACTTCCTTGTATGTGAACTTACCATTATCCTTAACAGTACCAACCTTAGTATAAGCTGTAGTAATCTCACTAAGCTTGTCCGCTGGAACTTCTGCAACGATACAGCCATAAGCTGGTGCAAAGAGATCATCTTCCTTAACGTCTGCGCTGATCTCAAAACCTAACTTATTACCAAATGCCATCTTGCTGAGTGCTGGCACAAGTCCGTTAGCATCAAGAACATATGCAGATACGATTGCCTTCTTCTGGATAAGCTCATGTATTGCACTGTAGAGTGCCTTAACCTGTTCGAAATCTGGAAGATCATACTGATTCTTCTTAATATCAAATCTGACTAATACATCACCATCATTCTTAAGTTCAGGAGTAATAATATCTCCTTCCTTAGCTACATCAATAGCAAATGAGCAGAGTGTTGGTGGAACATCAATATGTTCAAATGTTCCTGACATACTGTCCTTACCACCGATTGATGGAAGTCCGAATCCCATCTGTGCTTCATATGCACCAAGAAGTGCAGCAAATGGCTGGCTCCATCTTTCTGGATCTTCTGTCATTCTTCTGAAGTATTCCTGATATGTGAATCTGATCTTACTGAAATCACCACCGGCAGCAACAATCTTAGCTACAGAATCTGTAACAGCATAGATTGCTCCATGATATGGGCTCCATGATGAGAGATATGGATCAAATCCATAAGACATCATAGTTACTGTATCGCATGAACCCTTAAGCACTGGAAGCTTTGCAACCATGCTCTGTGTCTCTGTAAGCTGATATTTACCACCATATGGCATATATACTGAACCGGCTCCGATAGAACCATCAAATCTCTCAACAAGTCCCTTCTGTGAGCATTCGTTAAGGTCTGCTAAAGTCTTTAACCACTTACCGCGTACATCTGTAACCTTAACCGGCTTAAGGTAATCGTCTTCCTGTGAAGGAATATCAACTACAACCTTAGTCTCCTGATGAGCACCATTAGTATCAAGGAATGCTCTTGAGATATTAACGATATCCTTGCCTCTCCAGTTAAGAACAAGTCTTGGTTCTTCTGTTACAACAGCTACCTCAACTGCCTCTAAGTTCTCCTCAGCAGCATACTGAAGGAATTCCTTAACATCCTTAGGATCAACTACAACAGCCATTCTCTCCTGAGACTCTGATATAGCAAGCTCTGTTCCATCAAGACCTTCATACTTCTTAGGAACTTTATCAAGATCTACCTTAAGACCTGCTGCAAGCTCACCAATTGCAACGGATACACCGCCTGCACCAAAGTCATTACATTTCTTAATAAGCTTAGTAACCTCTGGTCTTCTGAAGAGTCTCTGCATCTTACGCTCTGTAGGAGCATTACCCTTCTGAACCTCAGCACCACAATCCTCAATAGACTTCTCTGTATGAACCTTAGATGAACCTGTAGCTCCGCCACATCCATCTCGTCCTGTTCTTCCACCAAGAAGAATAATGATATCTCCCGGGTCAGAATTCTCTCTCTTAACTGCACTTCTTGGAGCAGCAGCTATAACTGCACCAATCTCCATTCTCTTGGCAACATAATCAGGATGGTAGATTTCCTTAACATATCCTGTAGCAAGTCCGATCTGGTTACCATATGAGCTGTATCCGTGAGCAGCACCTGTAACAAGCTTTCTCTGTGGAAGCTTTCCATGAATTGTCTCTGATACCGGAACAGTAGGATCTGCTGCACCTGTAATTCTCATTGCCTGATATACATATGTACGTCCTGACAATGGATCTCTTATAGCACCACCAAGACAAGTTGCTGCGCCACCAAATGGCTCAATCTCTGTTGGATGGTTATGTGTCTCGTTCTTAAAGTTAACAAGCCATTCCTCTGTCTTTCCATCAATCTCAACTGGAACAACAATTGAGCAGGCATTAATCTCATCAGATTCTTCCTGATCAGCTAACTTGCCCTCAGCCTTTAACTTCTTAGCACCCATAAGTGCGAGATCCATAAGGCATACGAACTTGTCCTTACGGTCCTTATATATTTCTGCTCTGTCTGAAAGATACTTGTTATATGTAGCTTCCATAGGGGCTTTATAGAATCCGTCCTTAAACTTAACATCTGTAAGCTCTGTTGCAAATGTTGTGTGACGGCAATGATCTGACCAGTATGTATCAAGTACTCTGATTTCAGTCATAGAAGGATCACGCTTCTCAACACTAGCAAAATGCTCCTGAATGAACTTAAAATCCTTAAATGTCATGGCAAGTCCTAAAGAATCATATAATTCCTTTAACTTATCCTCTGGCATATCCTTGAATCCGTCAAAATAAATAACATCAGCAGGAGTCTTGAACTCAGTAACTAAAGTTTCTGGAATATCCTCTGCTGCCTGTCTTGAATCAACAGGGTTAATGCAGTGTTCCTTAATCCTGTTCTTCTCCTCATCAGTAACAGTTCCTGTCAATACATAAGTTACAGCAGTCTTGATAACAGGTGTCTCATTCTCATTAAAGAACTTAACACACTGTTCTGCAGAATCAGCTCTCTGGTCGAACTGTCCTGGAAGATACTCTACAGAGAACACGAAATCGTCCTTTCCCGCTGGAAATGTTCCCTCATAAACATCATCTACCGGTGGCTCAGAAAAAACAGTAGTAAGTGCTTTCTTATATGTTTCTTCTGAAAGATTCTCAATATCATATCGGATAAGAACTCTTACATCTGTAATAGTCTTTATTCCAAGATATCCTCCTATCTCCTCAAGTAATTCTTTCGCATTAACTGCAAATGGTTTCTTTTTCTCGACAAAAACTCTCTTTACGCCGCTCATATCTTCCTCCTGAGATTAGTTATATTAATTATTAATATTTAACCATTGTATCACAATAAAACATATTTTCAAACAACTATTCATGCATTCTTCTTATTATCTTGTAAACAACCTGATTACCCATTACAGTTGGTCCTGTATGTGCGAAGAAAACAATACCGTCTGTCTGTGATATTATCTCACTCTTAACAGTACCCTCACATGGGTCAAGAATCTGTGCTATAAGCTCACCATGATATACAGGATCACCCGGCTCTTTAAGTCTCTTGTAAAATCCTGCATCATAAGTCTTGACTGCCATAAGATCAAACTCATTGATAACACTTGCAATATATCCACTGTGATTGTTGTACTTAAGAATACCCATTCTGGTTAAAAACCTGAGAACAGATGACACTGCTTGTCTTGCAGATTTCTCATCAATCATATCTGTGCTGTTAGTATATATTGAAAATGCATTAGTACCATTCATCTGCCAGTTATAATTAAGTGTCACTGTATCCATTGGCTTAGGCTTTCTAATAACAACGTACTGAAGTCCGAACAGATTGGCAAGACTCGCACTCTGAAATCCTGTATCCATCATCTTTACATGAGGAATAAAATCACCCGGCATATAAAAGCTCGCAAAATGTATGCCATAACTGTAACCCTTAATTCTGTCAAAAAGTGTTCCTGCTATCTGCTTGGTTGTATCTCCATTAACATCCCCAGGAAAAGCTCTGTTTATATCAGAATTATCTGTAGGCCAGAATCTCTTTCCAACATTCATGGAAAATCTGTTAACAGATGGGATAACAAGAATCTCATGATTGTGCGATATTGCACCATGAGCCTCAAGCTCTTTAAGTGCCTTGACAAGCTGCGAACATATATACAGCTGCTGTATCTCATTTCCTCTTAATGCACCAACAATACATGCCGACTTCTCACCACCGCCGAATCTGTAGCCTTCTATCTGATAATCTTCTCTATATATACCCTTTAACGAATAAATAATCTCTTTCTTCATTATCTGCCACCATAAACTCTTGCTATAAGAGCCCCCTTATGTACTACCGGATTCTCTCTTAATGTAAATATAATTCCATCTGTAGGCGATTCAATTCTCTGGATTATTCTTCCCTCAATAGGTTCGATAATATCTCCTATATGCGTTCCAATTCCAATCCTTCCCATAGAATCAACTGCTGATACGAATATTCCGCTTTCCTTAGCAGTAAGAAATGTAACCTCACCCTCTGTAGAGATAATAGGTTCATTCACTTCTTTCGGCTCATCATCCCATATCCCCATATGAGACATAAGGTTAAATATACCATCAACAATATCCCTGCAATACATTGGCGTAATTCTGTTTCCAACACCCATCTCCGTAACAAGAGTAGGCACACCAAGATGATTAAGACTATAGGCAAGAGTTGCATCAAGCACAGTAATAGACGAATATATCCACACAAATTGTGCATTCATCATCTTCGCATAAGGAAGAAGCTTTTCCTGCGTATCATCATTAATTCTTACCTGTGGCATCTCATTTACAAATATATTGCTTGAATGGATATCAATACACAGATCGCTTCCAATAATATCTTCAATAATACCTGCTGCCACATATTCAGCCATCGCTCCATTATTATCACCAGGGAAAACCCTGTTCATATCAAGGTCAAACATAGGAATTCCTCTTGAACCTGTATCAAGTCCAAGAGGATTAATATCTGGATAAATATCTACAATTCCTTTAAGCTTATTCTTCTCTCTTTCAATCCTTCTGATAACCTCATAGCAGATATACTGTCCGTCAAGTTCATCCCCATGAGTGCCTGTAACTATAGAAATCCTTGGCATATCTATGCCGTTTTCTTCATTCATAAGTCTGTTCTTTCTTACTACCAGCCTTTCATGCACCGGCAATTCCACCGAAACAACTTCTTCTATCATAATACTCTCCCTGTAATATACTTATTCATCATAATCCCTAAGAATAATCGTGCTTGGTGTCTTCTTAACAATAATATGTGAAAATACAGAACTTGGCATGTAAGTCTTATCATCCATATATATCCTGCTTCCCGGATATATATGATTCTTTACTTTAACAACTGCTCTCTCTGAATCTCTTATAAGATTGTATAATGCCTTGCTCTTTTCTTCAAGCTTGGCTTTCTGAGCCATCTTTACAATCTTTGACTGGGTAACTCTCAATGCCATTTTACTATCATACTTTTCAGGCATGTTCTGTTTAATCATCTCAAACTTCTTATTAGCCATTTCAAAAGTTTCAATCTGTCCGTCTACTTCCTTAAGTTCCATAATAAGTTCTGCATATTCTTTTCTGATTTCTTTGGTCGAACCAACTCTCAACAAAGTCTTTACATTGCTTTCATGTCCACATGATGTAGTACTGATTCCCATAACACCAGTTACATCACCACCTATAATAGAACCTATGGGTCCCTCAACAAATATCCTGCCATATGTAAGCACCCTGCAGTTAAGAATATAATTACACTGTAAGTCTCCTTTGGCAATAACCTCTGTATTCTCAAAAAATCTGCCTGATATATTTCCCCCTGCCTCGATTTTTCCTGAATTCTTAGTATTAACACCATCCTTTAATACAATATCTTTCCCAGCAATAAGTGTTGCTCCCTCAACGAAGCCTCCAACATATATACTTCCCATGGCATGAACTGTTACACCACTTCTCACACTGCCTGTAATATTAACATCCCCGTTAAAGTCAATATTCCCCATGCTCATATCTAGATTACCATTAACCTCATATACATTAACAACACTTAAATCATAGTTACAGTATTCAATCTTTCCAGATATTGCAGCATAAGTTTCTTTACCATCATCAGATGTCTTAAAGCCCTTACCATGCAGTCTTGGCTTTGGTTTACCCTGCTTAGGAACAAGCAGCTTTCCACATACATCAAAGCCAAACTCCCCTTTAGTCGGCTCATGATATCTTGCCAGCAGATCACCCTCATTAACCTTTTCAAATCTCTTCTGGTTAAAGTAATCAATAGAACCATCTTCTCTTACTGTAGGTCTGTTATTATTAATTGCATCTGTATCAAAGAAAAACTCATAATATCCATCTTTTCCTGCCTCTACCGGTTTACCAAAAGCAACTTCAACAGGCTGGTCATATATTTTTTGTAAAATCATCCATCGAATTTTTTCTTCATCTATTCCCGTCTTAATTCCATTAAGCGATAGCTTATTCATGACTTCATCATATGTATATCCTTCATCACATTTGCCAAGCCTGACTGATGCGCTCATATTATCATCTGCAATATATACATAAACCTCATGTAACTCGATATCATCTATATCAGCTGTTTCATTAACTATTTCTGTATTGCTCATGCTGTTCCCCCTTTCCGAAGGTCTTATCCATTCATTATCAAAACACTGTACTGTAATAGCTGCATCTTAACATCCATACTTAAGCAGCCCATCCAGATTACTTCCCCTCTCAAGTGCAAGTCTTATCTTCTCCATCTCTTTAAAGGTATATCTTGGATCAGCATATAAAGAAACATCTACACCGCTTGTAAGTCCCATAAGAATTTCCTGTGACTGCAATTCATTAAGTGCAGGCTTCTCGTCATTCCATTTATCAGAAATTCTGTGTCTTGCCTCTTTCATGCTTACCGCATCAATAAACGGATCTGCATATTCAGAAACATCTATTCCTTCTTCAAGCCCAAGTCTTATCTGCTTCATCTGTCCTGATGAAAATCCAACCATGTTATATGGAGTAACATCAATCCCTTCCTCAAGTCCAAGTCTGATCTGTTCCATCTGTTTTCCATTGTATTCATGAAGCAGATACTTAGTTATATCGACACAATTGTGTATTCCCAGCCTTATCTCATTGAGCTGATATTCATCATAATTATCCTCAACAAAAAATGTAAGGTCAATATCTTCTTTTTTTGCAAGTCTTATCTGTCTTAATACCTCTCCTGAATAACCAAGCTTTGCATACCTGGTCAGATCATAATTAAGCTCTGATGCAAGCCTTATCTCTCTCATAACAGAATGACTGAACTTAGGATTACATATATCATCCATATTCATTCCGCTACGCACAGCCTGCTTCAGTTCTTCCATCTGCATATAATCATACTGTGCATCTGCAAATCTGCTTACATCAAGTTTTTCTTCCAGACCAAGTCTTAATGCTTTCATCTGGGCAGCGTTAAATTCCTCTTTGCAATACACACTCACATCAACGCCATTCTCAATTCCTCTGATAATCTCAATAGTCTGTAATTCATCAAATCCCAGAGACTGCCAGACCTGCTTGTCTACAGTTTTGTTTTCTATATTCTTATTAATCTCTTCCACGTTCTGCATAAGCCCATCTCCCATAATCAAAACAAATCATCATATATCCGGACCTTAATAATATCTGTCTAAATTCTATCACACATACAGTCCGACTACAAGTTCTAACATTGTACATTTTTTATCAATGCCCTATATATCCTGTTCCGTCCAGAAATCCTTAATACATTTATAAGCATTACCCAGACTGACTGGAAATATCCTGTTCCACTCCCTAGGATACATACGCTCATATTCACCAGTCATAAATCTGTCATCCAGAAGTGCAATAACTCCCTTATCTGTATCCGTCCTTATAACCCTTCCTGCTGCCTGAAGCACCTTATTCATTCCCGGAATAACATAAGCATAAGAATATCCATTTTTGCCAAACTCATCAAAATAATCCCTTAAAATGTTGCGCTCCCTGCACACCATCGGAATCCCAGTTCCGACAATGACAGCTCCGATAAGGCTCTCATCCTTTAAGTCAATTCCTTCGGAAAATATTCCTCCAAGCACACAGAAGCCCGCAAGCGAAGCCCCTTCTGGAAGTTCCTTGTAAAATGCTGATAAGAAATTTTCCTTGTCAGCCTCCTTCATAAACCTTCCCTGCACAAGCACATTCACACAGCTTTCTGGTAAAAATGTATCTTCTCCACCACATTCGGTCACATTAACACCACTTTTCCACCTGAAGCACTCAAGAACACTCTCCATGTAAGAATATGACGGAAAGAACACCATATATCTGCCGCTTCTGCCAGAAATCATATGCATAATATAATCATGTACCTTGGCATATTCCCTTGCGTTTCTTCTTGTATAACGGCTTGTCACATCAGTAGCCACGACAATTCTCTTATTATCAGGTTCAAAAGAAGAGTGTGCATACACCGCTCTTTCTGATACATCACCTGAAAGCATTTCCTTAAAATAATTGACCGGAAGCAGCGTTGCTGAGAAGAATACCGTGCTTCTGCCCTGTGAAAGTCTCTCACTTATGTTGCCAGACGGGTCAACACAGTACAGATGTACAAGAAAGTTTCCATCATTATCATGCTCATTATAATAGACATATTTTTCATCAGCACAGTCATACATATTAAGAAAATGTCTCACTGCAAAGAAAAACTCGAGCAGCTCGTTAGTCACAGGCTCACCCTTATACCTTTCCATAAACTTCTGCATAAGTCCCATGACACGCTCAAGGCTGGCTGGAAATGTTCCAAGACCACTCACAACCATGAATGTATCGCACTGTCTTTTATATTCGAGCAACTGCTTGTTACATCTGTCAAGTGCGCCTGCAAGCCGTTTGTCCATCTCTTTGACAAGCTTCTTAGCTGCAAGAAAATCTTCTTTTTTCAACACTGCACTGTACATTTCTCTTGCTCTGTCCACAAGGTTATGTGCTTCATCCACAAGAAACACATAATCACCCTTCGCACCATTGCCAAAATACCGCTTAAGCGACGCATCCGGGTCAAATACATAATTATAATCACATATAATTCCATCACACCAGTACGAAACATCAAGCGACATCTCAAACGGGCAGACATTATGTCTGTTGGCATATTCCATGACATTATCTCTTCCGATAACCATCTGGCTCGTTATTATGTCGTACACAGCATCATTAATCCTGTCAAAATGCCCCTTGGCATAAGGACATGCCACGGGGTTGCAGTTGCGCTCATCAAGTGGACATATTTTGTCCTTTGCTGTAAGAGTAACAGTTCTCATATGAAGCCCGTTATCTCTTAATATAGCATAAGTATCCTCCGCAACAGTTCTCGTTATTGTCTTTGACGTCAGGTAAAATATCTTGTCTGACATCTGCTGTCCTAACGCCTGCACAGCCGGGAACACAGTAGACAACGTCTTTCCGACACCTGTAGGTGCCTGAATATATAGATTGGTATTATCTTCAATAGCCCTGTATACACTCACGCACAGATTCTTCTGCCCCTCCCTGTATTCATAAGGAAACTTAAGTTCTCTGATTGATTCCGTCCTTTTATGCCTCTCATCAAATGTATAATCAGTCCATCTCTTAAAGCCTGTAATCAGCTTATTAAACCACTCTTCAATTCTTTCAAATGTATATTCTTCCAGAAACTTGTTGATTGTCTCAGGCTCAGGAGTAACGTAAGTCATCTGGATTCCAATCTTTGACAGCTTCTTCTGGCTTGCATATATATAACCATATACCAGTGCCTGGGCTTTATGCACATAGACCGGTTCTTTCAGCAGAGAAACATCTGTCTGCATAGTCTTTATCTCATCAATTATTGCATCGCTCTCCGGCTCTTTATTGCCATCCTCGTCATAATTAATATCTGCAATAATACCGTCAGCCCTGCCTTCAACCTGTAGTACATACTCAATCCCTAAGTCAGATACAAGCGGTATCTCAATCTTTAAAGGCACTTCTGCATGATACATAGTTCCCATGCTATGCTGGATTTTCCTGTGAATCCTTGCCCCCTCCTGCATGATTTTCACATCATTGCTGCCTGTATTCCTGTTGTCAATATCACCTTCTGCACACATGAATTCCACAAGATTTCTTACAGATATTCGAAAGCAGTTTCCATTTACAGAGTACATACTATCTCCATTCAATAATGTTCTTCAATATCGTATATATAGGCATTGCCTGTCTTTCCGACTCTTTTAACCTGTTCCATGTAATTAAGCATTGCAAGTACACTGGCAGCAGTCTGCCTGTCAATATGCGCTGCATTTGCAAAATCCGCTGAAGTAAAGTTCCTCTCAAGTCCCTCTGGTACAAACTGCATATAATCCTGTGGACAGTCCAGTTCAATTATCTTTCTTATTCCAACAGGAATGCGGTCATAACGCACACTTCCGCGCTTCTTATCGTAACTCCAGCCATTAAGAAGCTTATATTCTTCCATATCAATCAGCAGCAATGTAACCTTAAGATTCTGATTCTTTAAAAATGCTTTAATCTTATACAGTTCAAACATCGCGTCATACACAGAGCATCGCTTTGGAGACTTTCTTCTGGAAGTAATATCCCCTGTTTCCGGCTCAATCCAGCTTAAATACTTTTCATACGGCATCGGATATACAACCCTCACCTGATATTCATTCAGGAACACTGACAACTTATCCCTTAACTTGTTAAGCTGCCTTGTCTGAATCTCAATTATCCCATGCTCATTATATATATCTGCAAAATAACCGTCTATTGCAACCTCATGATTATCCTCATCAGGTTCATAATACATTTTTAATACTGCATGCAGTGTCTTTTCCGACAAAGTACCTATCCCCTTGTCATTATGGCTCTTACCGATTATCTTCTCTTTCGCCGCGTCAAAAGCCTGACTGTCTATATATTCAACTGGTTCTGCTGCAGATTTCTTTTTTGACATTGTGTACCTCGTATCAGATATATGTTATCATTGATAACAAGTATCTTACGAATACCTAAAAAAATCAAGGCATTTACCGATATAACCTATATAAATCCAATTAAGAACAGGAGAAAAACATGATATCAATAAGCATGTGCATGATTGTAAAAAATGAGCAGGACATTCTTGCAAGGTGTCTTGATTCATACGCAGGAACTTATGATGAATTGATTATTGTAGACACAGGCTCAACTGACAATACCAAAGAAATTGCCGCTCACTACACCGATAAAATATATGATTTTGAATGGATAAATGATTTTTCAGCCGCAAGAAATTTCGCATTTTCCAAAGCTGAATGTGACTACATATTCAGTGCTGACGCAGACGAAGTGCTTGATGATACTAACAACTACGCATTAAGAGAATTGAAACATATGCTTCTTCCAGAGATAGACATTGTTCAGATGTATTATGTCAATGCATCAGAATATAATTCTGTATACAATGCACACAAAGAACTCCGCCCGAAGCTTTTCAAAAGGCTCCGTCCATTCACATGGATTTCACCAATACATGAAACAGTACGGCTCACGCCAATCGTATATGACAGTGACATTGAAATTCTTCACATGCAGTCGGGCGACCATAGTAAAAGAGATTTTTCAACATATTTCAAAGCATTTGAAAAAGGTATCCACATTGAAGATTATGTAGTTACCATGCTGTGTAAAGAACTTCTTATATCCGGTGAAGATTCCGACTTTATTGCTTTCAGGAATATATTTGAAAATATTCTATCAAAAGAAGGCAGAAGCAATGATTTAATGAAAGAAATCAACTGTATTCTTGCTAAGATATATATGGCAGACGGTGACACTGACGCATTCTTTAAGACCACTTTAAAAGCAGTTGCCGACAATCCTCCTGCTGAAATGTGTCTGATTCTAGGAACATTTTACATGAACCAGACAGACTATGAGGAAGCTGTGCTGTGGCTGTATAATGCTGCATTTGAGACAGAGAGCATACTTGATGTGGCAAGCAGCGGAAACAAGCCTTTATCTTTGCTTGGTAAATGTTATGAAGAACTTGCCGCAGCAACAGACGACCCATACGAGGCTGCCCAATATAACGAAATGTCAGCCGACTATTATAGTCAGGCAGAAAATTGGAAGCTTCCGGAAGAATAAGAAAAAGCCTTAGGAAAATGTAATCTGAGCATCACATTTTCACTAAGGCTTTTTAATTATTTACTTATCATCATCAACATCAAAGAGCTTCAACTCTTCTACATCATTCTTACCTGACTTATCATCTCCATAAGAGACTGTGTCAGTTGATGTATCAAGTTCCGCGTAGCTGTCATCTTCGTCTGATTCGTACCCTTCAATTACTTTTTCAGTGTATTCATCAAGGTCAACACCATCCTTTGACGCCATGTTAAACACCTTCTTCACTTTCGCAAGCTTAGAGCAAAGAACAATAGTAATCACTATAAATACCGCTATTATCAGTCCAAGTATTAATACTATCATCAGCCAGAATCTGCTGTTTCCTGATGTTTTTCCATTATCAGCCTTAACATCAGCATTAGCAGTGTCAGATTTCACAACAGAATACGCCTGAATCGAGCCATCACTTACCCTGTATCTGAACCATCCCTTCTCTCCAAGAGAACTTACTCCATAGAACAGGCAGTACTGTCTGTCAGCGTCCATAAGTACCTGCACTTCTTTACCATTCATGGTAAACCTTGTAAGTGCATAACCTGCCGGCTTCTCTAACGAGTTCGTTATAGGCAGAACAACATATGTTATCTCTGGTTCTGCAACAGTATTGTATGGTGAAAATGTTTTCGCAGTCTCATCATAGATGTAGAACCCGCCTTTTCCATCTTCACTTTCAAGATACATAAGGATAAGACCTGTCTTTATGCCTTTAACCGCATTTATCTTCTGACCATTATAATCATAGTCAATCTCCTGATATCCATCTGGAATTGTGATTCCTGAATAATCCTTTACAACAGAATACTTCCTGCCATCTATCGTCACAGTTCCATCATTATTAACCGCCTGTGATGCATCTTCTGTAACAGCTTCTGTCTTTGACTCAGCCTCTGTTGTTGCTTCCTGACCATCCTCAAGTCTTGTTGTATATATTATATATTTATTAACTGAACCATCTTTCGCAGTAACAGTAATTGTTGTTGTATTACTTCCCGGGTCCATTCTTCTGCCACTTATGCTTACCTTAGCAGCATTATCATTAGCTACAGCACTTACAACAAGCTCTGTGACATCAGCATCAACAGTTGCATTGTAAGTTGTCCTGTCTGGTGAAAATGCTGGTGAAAGCGTTCCCGGACTTATCTGCAGGGACTTAAGCGTGTTGTCTGATGAGTAGCTGGCTGGAGCTTTTACAGTGACAGTTCCCGAAGATGTTGTTAATGACATAAAATCTTCATCTGCCGAACCTGTGTATGATGTTGATTTATTAACTGAAATCGTTGCTGTTCCTGGATTAATGGCTTTGAATACAACTTTAAAGGAAGTTTCATCAGACGATAACAATCTACCTGTTCCACCACCTTCAGTATTAAATCCATTTACATACTGTAATATACTTGCATCATAGTCTATCCATATATCACACAGTTCTATCTTTACATCAGATGATGCTGTTATTGTTATTGTTACCTCATCACCA
This sequence comes from Lachnospira eligens, assembly GCF_009680455.1. GTDB lineage: Bacteria > Bacillota > Clostridia > Lachnospirales > Lachnospiraceae > Lachnospira > Lachnospira eligens_A. The sequence goes on along the minus strand of NZ_WKRD01000009.1, from coordinate 92,793 downwards.
ACATTGGCACTGGCAGAACTTATAGAAACATGTGCTGTCTGTGCTGCTTTTACATTAGTCAGACCAGAAAACATTAATATGCCCATCAACATTGCCATTACTAATGCAGTTATTCTTTTTATGTTATTCATAGTATTCTCCAATATAATTACTGTACAATATATCTGATATCAAGAACATGTCTCTTAACATACAACATATCTATACTGCTGACTGTACCATCATGATTAGCATCAGCGGCTTTATAATAAGCACTTGTAAGAATTCTAATATCAAGAACATGTCTCTTAATATATAACATATCAATACTTGTTATCTTACCATCTCCGTTAGCATCTCCGTATATAACAACTGCGTATGATGCATACTCATCTCCATCTGAAGTATATACAACAAATCTGTCTCCGGTTGCTATTATTTCAGATGTTTTCTCTGCTGAATCTGAGCCATATATCTTTCCATAACATCCATTCTTGAATGAAATACTGCTTATAACATCATCAGCTGTGCTTTCAACCTCAAATCCTGATATAAATCTTCCTTCTTCATCTATATCATAGCTTGTATCAAAGCCATTCTCTTCTGATGGATCAGGGTCTGGAACCGGATCAGGATCTGGTATTGGATCAGCTTCTTTTCTTACGATATTGATTACATAGTCCTGATTTTCTCCATTCTCTGCTGTAACAGTAACAACTATTCTGTTGTTACCTACAGATAATGAGTACTCTCCAAAGCCTTCTACTTCAGCACTATCAGCTAACTTATCACCTGATACATATACACTTGTAACATCATTATCAACAATCAGATCATATGATGTCGTGTATAATGAAAATGATGGTGTTAATGAATATCCATCAACATACAGATCCTTAAGTCTGTTATTAGGACTTCCATCTCCTGTAGGAATTGCACATACCTCATCTGGCATATTATCATATACAGGAATTATAAACTTAAATGATGTGTTATTAAGTGTTGTTTCACTATATGCTCTCTTGCTTGTCTTTGCCTCTGATCTTGGTGCAAAAACATTAGTCATATACTGATGCGAATAATTAACCACATCAAACTTTTCATAATATATAGTATCCTGACCTTTATTTATGTACCATTTACCAAGATTAATTGCTCCACCTACTACCGCTTTATATCTTGTATTCCAAGGTCTTAATGTACTAGAATCAGATCCCTTTGCATATCTTAATCCATTCTGTACAGCAGTATAACCACCTGACGCATATGCATTCTGACTGTAATAATTATAATAGCCTACATATCCGCTTACATTTCCTGATATCTGTCTTCCCGTTCCATTATATCCCTGTTCCTGAATTATTCTCGTAGCAAGATGATATGGGCTAACCTGAGACATTTCTCCTGCTTTCATTAAAAGCGAAGGATAAGTATAACCGTCAAGATCATGACTTGAGCCATCCATGAATGAACCACTTATTATACTCTCAACTCCACTCATATTCTGAACAGATGAATCATATGACAGTGCCTCAAACATAAATATATATGTATCATCAAGGAAATTTCTTGGATCAAGTACATACTGTACCAACTCACTTGAAGCCTGTACATATCCACCACTATCAAAAGAATACCACTCACCGGTTTCCCAGTTATAGCAACCATCTGCTGTAGATTTCCATGAACTTATATTATCCTTATGAACAAGGCTTCTGGTTTTCACATTCTGCTTCTCAACCATTGTGTTCCAGTCAGTCCCATTATGGTCCGCCACAAACACCCAGTTAGGATACTGCGCATGAAGCTGTCTTAACCCTTCCTTATAACTATCCGGGAACCCCTGCGAATCAAGGTACTCCTCGAAATCCGCATCCGGCTCATAATCATTTCTCTTATCAACAGTTACATATTCAGAAGTAACGTAACCTCTGTAATAATCACCGTTAAGATAGAATCCTATTCCATACCATAATCCTGAACTTGTGTCGACCTCTTCGTATATATCAAACTTAAAGCCACCATCAACCTTGGTAATGACTGAACCACTGACTGGTGATGTCCTTATACGAAGATCTGTAACATCATAATTAACATGTCCCTGACCAATGGACTCTTCCGCCTTAGTATTAAGCACAGAAGTAACCGTAAGGCATGTCAGCACAAGCATACATAACATGACACCAATTGCGGCTATTCTTTTTGCACTACATTTGTATCCTGATTTCATGTAATCACCTGACTCCTGAACGTATCGTATTAACTAGTTTCTTCCAAATTCTGAAAGCTTTAAGCCCTCATTTCTCTCAAGTACCATATTAACAGACCAGCTATTGGCAAATACCAGAAGCGGATTGCCCTTAAGGTCTTTTATCTTCTTCATATCTGATGTACCAACAATTCTGTTCACATCAATTTCCTCAGGATTCTCAATCCAGCGGATATGCTCGTATGGAAGCGGCTCAAGTCTGATATCAACACCGTATTCATTCTTAAGACGGTATTCGAGAACTTCAAACTGAAGGACACCAACAACGCCCACGATAATCTCTTCCATTCCTGTATTGAACTCCTGGAATATCTGAATCGCACCTTCCTGTGCAATCTGGTTGATACCCTTAATGAACTGTTTTCTCTTCATAGTATCAATCTGTCTTACTCTTGCAAAATGTTCTGGTGCAAATGTAGGTATACCCTCAAATGCAAATTTCTTGTTAGATTTGCAGATAGTATCACCGATAGAGAATATTCCCGGATCAAATACACCGATAATATCTCCTGCATATGCCTCATCAACAATATGCCTCTCCTCCGCCATCATCTGCTGAGGCTGGCTGAGTCTTATCTTCTTGCCACCCTGTACATGGTTAGCTTCCATTCCGGCTTCAAACTTACCTGAACATATTCTCATGAAAGCAATTCTATCCCTGTGTGCTTTATTCATATTAGCCTGAATCTTGAATACAAATGCTGAGAATTCCTCAGTAAATGGATCAATAACTCCCTGGTCAGACTTTCTTGGAAGCGGAGAAGTTGTCATTGATAAGAAATGCTCAAGGAAAGTCTGTACACCAAAGTTAGTAAGTGCTGAACCGAAGAATACCGGTGTAAGGTCACCAGCACTTACCATTTCCTGGTCAAACTCTGCACTTGCTCCGTCTAACAGTTCGATATCTTCCTGAAGCTTGTCGTAGAAAGCATCACCAATTCTGTCCTTAAGAACAGCCTCATCTGATGCGTCAACAATCTCAGTATCAACTTCCTTCTGACCATTCATGGCTGCCTTAAATAAAGAAACATTTTTCTCTTTACGGTCATATACGCCCTTGAATTCCTTACCGCAGCCGATAGGCCAGTTAATTGGGCATGTAGCAATTCCAAGTACACTCTCAATCTCATCAAGAAGCTCAAATGGGTCATTAGCCTCTCTATCCATCTTATTGATAAATGTAAATATAGGAATGTGTCTCATAACACATACCTTGAAAAGCTTGATAGTCTGTTTCTCAACACCCTTAGAAGCGTCAATAACCATGACCGCAGAATCTGCTGCCATAAGAGTTCTATAAGTATCCTCGGAGAAATCCTCATGTCCCGGAGTATCAAGGATATTAATACAGTAGCCTTCGTAGTTAAACTGAAGAACTGAAGAAGTTACCGAAATACCTCTTTCCTTCTCAATCTCCATCCAGTCAGAAACCGCATGCTTGGCAGTCTTCTTCCCCTTTACAGAACCTGCAAGGTTAATAGCTCCTCCATAAAGCAGGAACTTCTCTGTTAATGTTGTCTTACCAGCATCCGGGTGAGAGATAATGGCAAATGTCCTTCTTTTCTTAATTTCACTTTCTAAACTCACTGTTTTACTCCTTTATAAACATAATACATAAACAATTCATACCCATTCCGGCATACACATAATATAAGCCTGTGACGCAGTCTACGGCTTCACAGGCTTACTCTAATCAATAGTCTTCGAATTATTCACGGTTAAGACCGAACTTGTATGAAACCTCAGACTTGTCATCAATTCTTCTGAAAATGTTGACTACTCTGTCCATAACCGGTTCGAAATCTTCCTCATTCTCAACCTCAACAGTAACAACCTGTCCGTCTTCCTTAATAACTGCATCCTTAACAAGTGCTAATGCCTTGATATCTTCCTCAGTCTTGGCAACCTGCTCAGGTGTTGTTAACATCTTTGATTTACTCTTATACTTAACAGCGTATGTTCTTGTCATCATATCCTCCTATTGGCTCTTCGTAGCAATATAATCTCATATGTCATTATATTATATAACATGTTTGGGGATTATGCAATGGGGTTTAGTGCGCATGGTAATTGTTTTATCTTGATTCCAGCATCAAATATGATCTTGCTTACATGAAAATATAATGTTTTATCAGCATCACCAATAAGGCTGCTACTCCTTTTCTCAAAAACAACATGTACCTATACAATCCTTGAAGCTTTCTTCATCTATGAATCAATCTCTACACTCTTGCATTAACTATATAAATAAGCTACCATATCCAAAGCATTTTTACAACATAATGTTATTTATGAAATACAATATAGATTGAAGAATCGAGGTATACCCTATGTGGTACATAGCACACACAACTGTCGGCAGAGAGCTAGATGCCGTTGATAAATGCCGCAAAACCATTCCAGAAGATATAGCCGCAAAAGTATTCTCTCCTATCTGGCAACATGCCAAGAAATATGAAGGTTCCTGGCATCTTGACGATGACATTCTATTTGCAGGATACATATTTATAGAGAGCGATTCAGATTCCAAGACTCTTGAAAAACTTCTCTGGCGTATACCTAATGTAGTTTCTCCTGTCCGCATAGGTGGGGATTTCAATGCCCTTAACAAGGAAGAAGAACAATATCTTCGTCAACTTATGGACTAGTATAACTATATTGCTGTGTCATATGGATATATTGTAGATAACCAATTAATGATAAATAAGGGGCCTCTTAGCGGAAGGTCTGATATGGTTAATAGAATTGACAGACATAAGAGAATTGCTGATATAGAAGTATATCTGTGGCATCAACCTAAGCGTGTTCGTGTCGGACTAGAAATAATAGATAAAATCACTGCACAGGAATATGCAAAAATCAAATTACAATAACTGGAGATTTCCCATGAATAATAAAATCACTAATACAGATATTAATGAATTCGAAGAATTTCTTATAAATAAAAATAAGAGCAGAATAACTCTTGATAAATATATGCGGGATATACGAAGATTTCAAATCTTTCTTTCTGATAACAGTTACCAAATATCTCAGGATACTGCAGATAAATATATCGAGATTCTTAAAAATGCTGATTACAGTATAAGCAGCATAAATACTATTATATCATGTATAAACACATTTTGTAATTTTATAGGAAGAAATGATATTCACTGCGTTAATCTTAAGAAATCTAAGACCGAATCAACAGATTCTAACTTACTTACAGTTGATGAATATAACCAACTCCTTAAAACCGCTATAAACAATAACGATTATAGAATAGCTATGTTAATTCAAGTCCTTGGAAATACAGATATAAGATTAAACGAATTGCAATACCTTACTACACACTCTTTAGAAATGGGAAAAATTACTGTTATACGTAACAGCAAAGAATATAACATCAGAATTCCAAATGATTTATTGTATGGCTTATATGAATATATAGACCATGAAGCAATAATAAATGGGGTGATTTTCTGTACTAGAAAAGGCACCCCTCTTGAAAGATCTAATATATGGAGATTGATTAAGAAACTGGCTGTTGATGCTGGGATTAATCCGGATAAAGTTTATCCGCAGAATCTGAAGCAGCAGCTTGGGAAGAAATATTATAGTATAAAATACTAATCTACTTCATACTCTTCTCTTAATCTATCAATCAACTCAAATGTAAAAAACTCTGTACCTCTGTCAGGTATCAGTTCCAGTCTTGCAATGGTTTCTTCTTAATATGGCTTTATCATTCAAATCAATCGGCACAAATATGCGTATATTATCCTGTTCATTCTCACAGTCTTTATATTCAGGATAATCAAGCAATGATTTATCTGCTAGTTATGGTTCATTATATAAATCAACTTTGTATCATTAGGTATTGGATACGAATCTATTCTATGATGCTCCATCTATATTCTCCTTGTCAAATATTTCTACAATAATTACAGTCACAAGCCATGTAAATTTTTCCAAGCCTCTATCAATTCATCTCTGTTATCTTTATACCATTCTTCAATTTCTTAAATCATTGATGTTGACCATTTTTTATTACCATCTTTATATAACTTTCCGTCGCTTAATCGGAAAACAGCCTCATATTCATTATGTAACACATGAATTTCAATGAAATCTATTTAATATATCTAACAATCTATATTTATTTTGTTCTGATATATTATCTTCTACAATATATATCAATCTCTTATACTTGAACATTGTTTTCACATAATGATTCTATTTATACTCCTCACATCTCAGAAAAGAAATCACTACTATAATAAACTACATTCATTCAAATCTCCTTCTTGCACCATTCTACTGTCTCTGCAATTCCCTCTGAAAACTTATAATCCGGTGCAAATCCTGTATCTTTAACTAAATCCTGTATATCTGCACACAAGTACATAACCTGGCGTGGACCATAGGCAACTTCTCCAAAACCAATCTCTGCTTCCGGATTAACCGCATTTCTTATATCCTCGATATAATCCTTAAGCGGTCTTGCCTCTCCCCCACCAATACAGTAAACCTTGCCATTAATACCTTTTTCTCCTAGTAAATAAAATGCCTTCCCCGCGTCCTTGGAGTACAGATAATCCCACATCTGCTCTCCCTTTGTACATGATGGCTTCTCTCCTATTAACAGCTTTCCTATTGTAGACATAACCATCGTCGCACTTCCGTCATATGGACCATATACACTAAGTATTCTTGTCCATATATGTCTGATCCCCAACTTTTCACACTGGATTCTTGTCATCTGTCCTGCACACAGCTTTGCCATTCCATAGCCATTCTCTGGAAATGCAGGAACCTGCGAATTAAGCTTTCCTTCAACTCTTCCATATTCCGCCTGTGACCCGGCACCTATGAATGCACTGCAGCCCATAACAGCAGCTGCATTTACAGCATCCAGTGCATACTTCACATTCATATTCTGTATATACATATCATTGCGGCAGTCGCCAAATGTTCCATCCCACCCAAAGTGATAGAATACATCCGGCTTAACTCCTGTCTCCTGCACAAGCTTTGGCAGTTTATCAAGCTCACTAAGGTCACATTCAACCTTCTTAAGTGAATCCGATTCCTTAATTCTGCAAGAACGCTTTGAATCCTTTCTTACAACTGCTATAACCTTAACATTATTTTTCATAAGAGCATCTATAAGACCTAAGCCTACCGCTCCTGTACATCCTGTAACAACTGCCGCCTGCATTGTGCCTCCTGCTGTTTTACTACTCTTCGTCCATTAATGGAATAAACATCTGTTTCTTTAATTCTTCTCTTGGAAGAAACGGTGCAAGATCCTCCAGTGGAGGGCTTACAAGTGTACCATCCTCTAATCTCTTGGTACTGCTCTTAGGCTCCCATACCTGCTTAGTATCTGTAAATATCTCACAGAATACAGGTCCGTCTTCCTTTAACACCTCATCTACAGTCTTCTTCATCTCTTCATTAGATGAAGCACTGTAGTATTTATATCCGAAAGCCTCTGCAATCTTCTTGAACTCAGGGAATGATAAATCTCCTGATTCCGGTCCGATTCCAATCTTGCAATGCTCCTTAAACAGATTATTCTGTGTAAGTCTTATTGAATGATATCCGTTATTGTTGATAAGGAATATCTTGATTGGAAGCTTATTAGTAAGTATTGTCTGTAGTTCCTGAAGGTTCATCATTATACTTCCGTCACCTTCAAGACATATTGTATTTCTTCTGCTGCCACCTATACATGTTCCAATAGCTGCAGGAAGTCCATATCCCATGCTTGCTATGGCACTGTTATTAGCCATACGGCTTCCCTTCTGGATTACATATGCCTGATTACCTACAACACAGCATGCGCCATTAGACACTGCTGTAAGACTGTTTTCTGGAAGTCTGCTGCTTAAATATCTTACAAATGCATATACATTTGCAGTGCTTCCATTCTCCTCCCACTGTCTTGGCTGTACTGCCGGATATTCCTTCTTCCATCTCTGTGTTGTTGCGAGCCATTCACCACCTGCTGATACAGGTGCAATAGCTGCCGCCTGCTTATCAAGCTTTGTGAGGAAATCCTTAGCATCAGCCCATACTGGCATCTCAACATGGATAGTAGGCTTCTTTAACTCAGCCTTATCAACATCAACCATTATGACCTCTGCTGCTCTTGCCCATGTTTTCCAGTTATATCCAGTCTGTCTGATAGATATTCTTGTACCTACAGCAAGTATTAAATCGGCATTCTGAATAGCCCAGTTACCTGGTCTGTCGCCCATATTACCTGCTCTTCCACAATACAGAGGATTATCATCTTCTATTAGATCCACTGCATTCCAGTATGTAACGATAGGCATATTAAGCTTTTCTGAAACTGATCTGAACACATCATAAGCACCTGAAAGTCTTATTCCATAACCTGCATGGAATACTGGTCTTTTGGCATTCTTAATCTTTTCAAGTACAGTTCTTACAACATCTTCACTTACCTGTGGCGGAAGCTTTGCATCATCCTCTGCCGGATTATATCCTTCAAGCTCATCAGTCTCAATATATCCGCCCTGAAAATTAACAGGAATATCAATCCATACTGGACCCGGTCTGCCTGTTGTTGCCAGATGCCATGCCTTTTCAAGTGCATAACGGATATCCTTAGGGTCTTCTATCATAGTTGCATACTTTGTCATATTAGACACAGACTTAACTATATCGTATTCCTGATCTCCCATTGCACGAAGCGGTGTCTCTGTAAACTGAAGTGCATATCTTGAGGTTGTGTCGTAACGAACCTGTCCACTTATAATAAACATAGGGATAGAATCAAGCCACCCTCCTACTACACCCGTAAGTGCATTGGTCCCTCCTGGTCCAGTTGTAACACATACAGCGGCAATTCTGTTATCAATTCTTGCATACGCTTCGGCAGCTATGGCACACGCCTGCTCATGATGATTGTATGTTACCTTAAGCTTTTCATTATGTCCCAATGCATCGTTAAGATGCATTGCACCACCTCCAACTACAGAAAATACATCTGTAACGCCATGTTCCACAAGGAAATTGGCAACATAATCTGCTAAACGAATTCTCATAAACTGCCCTCCACATATACCGGTTAATTACTGATTAACAGCTTCCTTAATAGTCTTAGCCATATAATCAATCATCTCATCTGTCATTCCTGGATATACTCCTACCCAGAATGTATCTCTCATAATTCTGTCTGTTGTATCAAGTCCGCCTACTACTCTGTAGCCTTCTCCTGTTGCTCTCATCTCATCAAAGCATGGGTGCTTTATAAGATTTCCTGCAAAAAGATTTCTTGTCTGTACTCCGTGGCTCTCTACATACTCAACTACTGCCTTTCTGTCAATTCCTTCCTTTACTGTTATAAGGAATCCGAACCAGCTTGGTCTTGAGTTCTCACATGGTACAGGAAGAATTACCTCATCCTCTATATCTGCAAGTGCTGCTCTTAATCTGTCAAAGTTATGTCTTCTTCTCTCAACAAATGATGGGAACTTCTCAAGCTGTGCACAGCCTACCGCTGCCTGCATATCTGTTGCTTTAAGATTATATCCAAAATGTGAATATACATACTTGTGGTCATATCCTAATGGAAGTTCTCCATACTGCTTGTCAAATCTGTGTCCACAGAGGTTGTCCTTTCCTGATGGGCATACACAGTCACGTCCCCAGTCTCTGAATGAACGGATACACTTATTAAGAAGTGCATTATTAGTATATACTGCTCCTCCTTCACCCATTGTCATATGGTGTGGTGGATAGAAACTGCTTGTTCCGATATCACCGATAGTTCCTGTGAACTTCTCTTCTCCATTGATTGTGTACTTAGAACCAAGTGCGTCACAGTTATCTTCTACAAGCCAGAGATTGTGCTTGTCACAAAATGCCTTTACTGCTGAAAGGTCAAATGGATTACCAAGTGTATGTGCAATCATAACAGCCTTAGTCTTGTCTGAAAGTGCATCCTCAAGCTTTGTAACATCAATGTTGTACTGTGGAATAGTAACATCAACAAATACAGGTACTGCACCATACTGGATAGCCGGTGTTATTGTTGTAGGGAAACCTGCTGCTACTGTGATAATCTCATCACCTCTCCTGATTCTTCTGTCTCCGAGAAGTGGTGATGTAAGTGCCATAAATGCATTGAGGTTGGCAGATGAACCAGAGTTTACTACTGATACATACTTTACTCCGAGATATTCTCCAAGCTTCTTCTCAAATTCATCTGTATAACGGCCTGCTGTAAGCCAGAATTCAAGTGCTGAATCAACAAGATTCATCATTTCCTTGCTGTCATATACTCTGCTGGCATATGATATTCTGTCGCCTTCCTTATACTGTTTCTGGTTATGGTACTTCTTGCAGTACTCATCTACAATACCAAGAATCTCCTGTCTTGCTTCTAATTCATTCTTATTATCAAACATATCTTATTCTCTTTCTTACTTTATTAATTCCTTCCCTGCCTGTTATGCAAAGAACTCTTCTATCTCTTTATCCATACATGCAACAACATCTCCGCCTGCTGCATATACCTTTGACCATTCAACACTCTTCTCAATTGCTGTATCAAAGTTCCATCTAGGCTTCCAGCCAAATGTTGTCTTTAACTTTGAGCAGTCTAACTTTAAGAAATTGGCTTCATGAGGTCCTCCGTCATATTGGTTAATCCATGAAAGACCTTCTCCCCACTTGTTACAGAATGTATTAACAAGTGTCCCTGTTGTAATGCAGTCGCTCTCATCTGGTCCTACATTATAGAAGCCTGCATACTTCTTATCACTGTACTGCTCCTTTGCAATCATAAGATAAGCTGCAAGCGGCTCAAGTACATGCTGGTATGGTCTTGTTGAATGTGGATTACGCACAATTATATCTTCCTTCTTAACTGCAGCTCTTACACAGTCAGGAACAATTCTGTCATTGGCGAAATCTCCTCCGCCTATAACATTACCGGCTCTTGCTGTTGAAACTGCAACCTCCATATCATTGAAAAATGAATTGATATAGCTGTGTGTTACAAGCTCTGAACATGATTTGCTGTTAGAGTATGGGTCATATCCGTCAAGAGGCTCATTCTCTCTGTATCCCCATGCCCACTCATTATTATGGTAAACCTTGTCTGTTGTTACATTTAAAAATGATTTTACACACGGGTTAAGTCTTACACATTCACAGATATTAACTGTTCCCATAACATTAGTTTCATAAGTATATACAGGGTCTTTGTATGATTCCCTTACGATAGGCTGTGCTGCAAGATGAAGCACTATCTCAGGCTGTGTCTCTTCAAACACCTTCTTAAGATGCTCAAGATCTCTTATATCACCTATTACAGAATTCATCTTATCCTCTACATCTATCATTGAAAAAAGGTTAGGCTCAGTAGGTGGAACAAGTGAATAACCTGTCACTTCTGCTCCTGCTTTAAAAAGGATTCTGCAAAGCCATGAGCCTTTGAATCCTGTATGTCCTGTAACAAGAACCTTCTTTCCTTTATAAAAACTTAAATCCATCTTAATCCTCCCGGCTTAGTCCCATTTCTTCCAAGGAGCTGTTCCAGTTGCAAGATACTTCTCGAGCATATCCATCTCTCTCTTGGTATCCATGCACTGCCAGAAGCCCTTATGCATATAGGACATTAACTGACCTTCCTTTGCAAGTCTTTCTAGTGGTTCTCTCTCAAATACAGTGTCATCACCATCAATATAGTCAAATATTTCAGGATTAAGCACCATATAACCTGCATTGATAGGTGCACCGTCTGTATGGCTCTTCTCTCTGAATGACTTAACAGCGTTGTCTCCTCCGATATCAAGTACACCCTTCTGCTGTTCAAGCATTACGGCTGTAAGAGTAGCAATCTTGCCATGCTCCTTATGGAACTCAACAAGCTTGTTCATGTCTACATCACAGACACCGTCTCCATATGTCATAAGGAATGGCTCGTCCCCTACATATTTCTGGATACGCTTGATTCGTCCTCCAGTCATTGTATTAAGACCTGTATCAACTACTGTAACCTTCCATGGCTCACAATGCTGCTCGTGAATAATCATATCGTTAGAACCCTTTGTGAAGTCAAACGTAATATCACTGTTGTGAAGGAAATAATCCGCAAACCATTCTTTAATTACATACTGCTTATATCCTGCACATATAATAAACTCATCAAAACCATAATAAGCATATTTCTTCATAATATGCCAGAGAATTGGCTTTCCTCCTATCTCTATCATTGGCTTTGGCTTAAACTGACTTTCTTCACTTATTCTTGTTCCGAAACCTCCAGCCAGTAAAACAACTTTCATTGATAATACTCTCTTTCTCTCAAATATCAGATTATAATTTCACAATTAATCTTATGTTACAATTTACCATTCGTCATTTTAACATTATCGACTATTTTCGTCAACTTTTTATACATAAAAAATAAGCAATAGCCATCGCAAACTGACTATTGCTTATTTTAATTTCTTATTCAATTTTAAACATATGGATATTTTTTGTGCTTATACGATAATCACAACATGATATATTATATTACCATTTTTATACTATTAGTTAATACAGAATTTGGCATTCTCATCACTGTTAACACATTTTCTTTTCCTTTTACAACACCGTTAACAATATTATACTTTATTCCATTCTGAATATATGTTCCAGTATAATTAAATTTTACTAAACCATTTTCAAGATAAAACATTCCATTTTCATTGCTTGCAACGCCATTGTATTTAAAGTTAACTTTTCCGTTCTCTATTCTCCACCAGCCATTTGCATTCTGTCTGATTCCTGTATAGTCATATCTTATATAACCACCTTTTACATATACCCAGTCTGAGCCATCCTGAATTACATTTGTATATCCGAAATTTACCTTTCCATTTTCGAGATAAAATCTTCCGTTTTCATTTGTCGCAAACCCTGTGTAATTGCTTTGCACATGACCATTCTTTACATATACCCAGTCTGCTCCATCCTGAATTAAATTCGTATATTTAAAATTAACTTTTCCGTTCTCTATGTAGAATCTTCCATTTTCGTTATCTGCCAGTCCTGTATAACTAAAATCTACTTTTCCGTCTTTTATTCTCCACCAGCCATTTGCATTCTGTCTGATTCCTGTATAATTAGTATTTACATGACCTTTCTCTACATATACCCAGTCTGCTCCATCCTGAATTACATTTGTATATTCGAAATTTACCTTTCCATTTTCAAGATAAAATCTTCCATTTTCATTTTCTGCAAATCCTGTGTAATCATTTTTTACATGACCATTCTTTACATATACCCAGTCTGCTCCATCCTGAATTAAATTCGTATATTCAAAATTAACTTTTCCGTTCTGGATATAAAATCTTCCATTCTCATTATCTGCTAATCCTGTGAAGTTAAAATTAACTTTTCCGTCCTCTATCCTCCACCAGCCGTTTGAGTTCTGTCTGATTCCTGTATAGTCATATCTTATCTTTCCATTTTCTACATATACCCAGTCTGCTCCATCCTGTTCTACACTTGTATATGTTGTGTCAACTTTACCATTCTTTACATACATTCTTTCATTGTCACAGTCTGCAAATCCTGTAAAGCTTGTATCTACCACATCATCTGCATAATAATAGTAATTTCCATCTTCCGCCTTACTAAGGCCATTCTTCTTTTCAACTGGATCTGGTGTTGGTATTGTCTTCTCTGGTGTGTAAATTATATAGAAAAGATTCATTGTATCTCCCTTTGTTATCTCTACACTTCCAGCTGCAACATCAACTGTTACTATGCAATTAGAATCTGATGCATTCTTTTTTCCGTTAATCTTTACATTCTTACCACTTTCTCCAAATACAAGTGTAAGTGTTCCCTTTGATGATGCTGTAAACTTAATGCTTGTTGATGACTCCATCTTAAGGCACTGTGTAAGTGTAAGTCCATTATACGTTACTGTTCCCTTGTTTGATGCAAGATTACCAGAAATTACAAAGAATGAACTATTTGCACCTGATGTTGTAAAATTATGTACCTTAGAATCTCCTGTTGGTACTTCTGGTGTCTCTGTTCCACCTGTTGAACCCTTCTTTGGAATAGATGCTGTTTCTTCAGCCCCGCATACTGTACAAGAATGACTCTTAAGTCCTTCTTCCGTCTCTGTTGCTTCTTTAACTACTTTCCATTCGCCATATGTATGAGCTGTCTTTGGAATCACCTCTGTATAAGTCTTCTTATCACAAGTTCCATTAGTTGCTGTACATGTATATGTAATAACGCCTTCTTCTGCACATGTAGCCTGCTTAGTTACCTCTGATACATAATGATGATAATGTGCATTAGGATCAGCCGCATTAATTGTAATTGAATTAATAGTCATATCCTTAAATGTACCTGCTGCCGGATTAACTCCATTACCACCTGACTGAACATTATATGGCATAACCATATACGTTCCAGCCGGAAGACCTGTAACAGTACCACTTCCTACCTGGAAGCACTCACCAGTCTCATTAACAAGACAACCTGTTGTAGTTAAATCTTCTGATGCAAATGATACAGTAACATCTACTGTTCCACCTACCGTGAATGCATATACAGTCTTGCTAAGCTTTCCTGGCTCTGCTGTATATGGATAATCAGATATATTAATTGGTGTTACACCAGGTGCACAATATGATAACAATGAACACTCTGAAGCAGTAACATTCTCTGTTTTCTTAACTTTCTCTGGCATGCAGCCATTGTATGCCTTAAGAACCTTGGCTGCATCTGTAACACTTGTCTGTAACTGATAAGTTCCACTAGGAATATATGAAAGTGCTGCATCTGTATCAAAATTCTCATACTTGTTGCCAGATGTAACCTTAGTTGACTTATCTGTAACAACTGTTCCTGTCATTGCTCCAATACAAGACGAAAATGAATCATTATAGCTTTTAATTGCTCCTGATCTTACATCCATAGGATTCTTTGTCATAAAAAACAAATTGTACTCTGAATATATGTAAGCATTGGCTCTTGTATTCATTGCATAATCTGTTGTTCCTATAAACTGGTTATTGTAGAAATGCATATTAGCCTGGCGTCCAAGAGGCTGTCTTGCTTTACATCCCTTCCAGATATTATGATGATATGTAAGATTATACTGTAACGATGTATCTGATGAACCAACAAGGTTAGTCTTATGACATCCTTCAAAGTAGTTATATGAAACTGTTAAATATTCACCACGCTTGAAATCACATGATCCATCACCTTCAGCCTTATCTGATTCTGCAGGTCCTGTTATAGAAGGGCTGTAAAACTCATTGTTGTGGATCCAGCATCTTTCAACTGGAGCTGTTATAACAGAGCCTTCCTGAACACCTTCCATACCAATAGCATCTTCTGGCTGATTCATAAATGTAAGATTACGAACCTCAAAGTTCTTTCCTAATCCAGCTGCTGTTGTTGATGTCTCAGACATAAAATGAATTCCCCATCCATCCATAGCTGCATCTGTACCAACACCTTCAATTGTTACATCCTTTGCTGACTTCATACGTGCCATATGACCGTTGTCGCCAACACTTCCGCCATAATCATTAGAATCATAATCTGTAAGGCCATCAATAAGGCCTGCATTAGCTGCTGCCCATGTTCCTGTCTTATAAAGACCAGATTCTGATACTGCTCCGACCATACGAATTACTAATGGTATATTATTCTCAGCAAGTAACTGGAGAATACCCTGATTAGTATTACCCTTGCCGTAATATGTCTTTCCTTTCGATACCTTCTTACACTCTGTCTCATGACCTGCTTCACCACATGCCTTACCGACTGAGTTAAGAATATTACCAATGCCTGAAACTGTTACTCCACCATAAGAAAGTGTAACTGTATTCTTGTTTTCATCTGTTACATAAAGAACAATTGCGTTATCCTTTAATGTACCATCATCATTATAAGCACCTACACCATCAGTATAATTGTAATGCGCATATCCCGATCTATCCTGTGCATTAACCTCAATTCCTGACTGTGTATATGTACCTGTCTTAGTAGTAACATTAAGAGTATATGTACCTGGCTTTAACCCCATTACATCAACTCTTGCTCCGTCAGCTGTATCTCTGACAAGATACTCAAAGTCCTCTCCTGTAAGAGAACCACTAACTGGACCTGAATATGATACTGCAGTAACATCGGCATCCTTAACACCTTTGATAGTTGCATACATCATTTCATTCCATCCACCATAAGTAGTAAAACCTGATGCAGATGCTGCATAAGTCATACTTGGTGCTACTATTGCAAGATTACTTACGACTAATAATCCAGCAACAACTTTTGCAAAAACTTTTCTGATTCTTTGCATGACATTTTCCTCTCCTTTTTCCAAATATGCATACAATTGTGAATTATGAATAATCAAAATTCAAAATTTAAATCAATATTACCATTTTTGCACAAATTGTTCAAGCTTCATTCACAAAAAATTCATATTTTAATAAAATTCCTACATAGAGATATTTATATTACCTACAACTAAAAAGGGGCTTTCATACCTCAACGATTTTCAATCGTTAAAGCGACAGCCCCTTTTTAGCAAAACATTATATTATTTCAATAGATAATTCTTTTTTTAATTTTTTTATTTCTAATTTTACTCCTAGATTAATCTGTTCTGCTATATCTTCTTCTAAAACAAACATTAAATCATCAGAAATATAATTATCATCGTGCTTATGTAAATAGCCATCCATTCCTATAATCTTAACACTGTTAACATCACACATAGATAAAAGCTTAAGAAACATCAAACCTGAATTATCTTTTACATATTCTGTCTTATTTAATAAAGACGAATAATTAATTTTTGCAAATACATTACCTGATGGAACATTAGATGATGCAATAACTTTTTTATACAAATCTTTTCTAATCTCTTTCATTCGACGACTATTTCCCACAAATAAATAATCCACGGGATGCAATTTATATTCAAAATTTATTGATACAAGCACATAATCTTCCAGATTTAATGATGCTAATTTATTATAATGTGTTTCAGATGTTTTACCAGGACATATCATAATAACATTTTTGCCTTTAAATATGTTTTTAACCTTGTTAAAATCATCTATTATGCTGTCTTTTGATTCGAAATACGATAAATATAATTGTTCAATATATTCTTTATCAAAATCAACTTTCTTTTCATTATCTAACATATCAAAAATATCATCAATCTCATCAATAGTAAGATTATTTTTTTGGCTCAGATAATATGCATAATCCGTATTGCACTGATGCTTAGCTGCTAAATAATTAGGTAAAGAATACCCCCATGGCTTATCAGCATATATATTTTCTATAAATTGATCATTTATTTCCAATATATTTCTATCATTATATTGTCCCTGATAATTTTCATTAAGATATTCCAAAATAATTTCTGTATTTAAATTACCAGCTCCTATACCTATACCATGAACCGAGCAATCTAATATAACTTCCCTGTCAACTTGTTCTAATAAAATTGTTGCATTCGAAAATGATAACTGCATATTATTATAAGAATGAAATCCTATTATAATACTTTCATCTAAATATTGTTTCATCATACTAATATACTTGATAACATTTTTGCTTTTCATTGAACCAAAACTATCAACAATATGCAAAGAATAGACTTCTAATTCATTACACATATTCATAAGATATATCAACTCAGAATCAGAATATTCAGAAATAGCTAAAGGATACATCATAACATTATATCCTTTTTCCTTCATCATTTTACACTCATGTAACGAAGCTTTAATATCTTTTTTCTTGAATGTATATTTAATATTTTTAATGTTACCAAAGCTATATTGTTCCAAATTATTTACATCGTACTGTCCATAATTAATAGAAGCTATTAATTTTAGCTTGATTTCTGAAGGAAACTTTTCATTTATTGAATTGATACTCAAAAATTGCGAATTAGAATTTTCATTATTATTATCAACCAAATAACCATATTCAATAAAATCAACGCCCGAATCATATAATTTTGATATAATTTTATCATTCACAGAATCATTAAATTTTCTTTTATTGACTACATAGTACTCATTTAATGTGCAATCCAGGACCTTACCATGTCTGCTTTTAATACCAACAGACTTCAAATTCCGCAAAATATTTTTAGATGCATCAGAGAAAATACCAGAATCTGTTGAATAGCTAATATACTGAACGCCCAGGCTTTTCCATTTTTCAACCATACTATAGTCATCTGTAAAAGTTCCTATCACTTTATTCTTTGCTTTAGCTTTTTCTACAATGTCTACCATAGCCGCCAAAACCTTAGGATGACTAATCTGTCCTGGAACTCCTAATGACTGAGATAAATCATATGGTCCAATAAATATAATATCATAGCCATCAACTTCTAAAATTTCATCTAAATTATCAATTGCCTCTTTGCCTTCTAATTGAATTATAATAATTTTTTCATTTTCTTTTTTAAAAAAGGCATTTCTGTTTAAAGATGAATAATCTGCTGCTCTGACAAAACGGCATACGCCTCTTTCTCCCTCTGGATAAAATTTAGCATATTTTATAACTTTTTTGACATCCTCAGCACATCTTATCTGTGAAATTTGTATTCCCATTGCCCCTATATCTAATGCTTTTCCAATGACATTATCATCTATATATGGAACTCTGACAATTGGAAGTATTCCCCTTAATTCACATGCTCTTATATTATTTTGTTGATTTTCTATATCTGTAGGACCATGTTCTGTATCTAAAATCACATAATCATAACCAGATATTCCTATAATCTCATTAAACATAGGATCAGATGTTTTCACAAAAACACCATAAACAAATTCACCATTTTCTAATTTGCTTTTAAATTCATTTAACATAATTATCTCTTATTTTTTATTGTTTAATCTGTTCGCAACAATTTCTCTGACTCTCTCTAAATCATTCGGTGTATCTACTGCTACAGTATCAGAATCAACTTCTATGTACTGTACTTTATAACCATTCTCTATAAATCTAAGAATCTCTATATCTTCTATTTTCTCAATTTTAGCCTTTCCATATTTTTTCCCATATTCGCAATAAAACTTTAATGCTTCAGGCTTGAATCCATATACACAAACCTGTTTATAATAGTTATATTCAATACTTCCTTTTGGATACGGTGCTGTAGATCTTGTTAAATATATTCCTATATTCTCTTTATTTGTTATTACCTTCGGTACTGTGAAATTCACAACATCCACCGGGTCATTTATTTTAGTCATTAAATTTGAAACCTGCAAATCCGGATTTGTATAAAATGGTTCTATTGCAGCCCTTATAGTATCTGGCTCTAACAATGGTTCATCTCCCTGTATATTAACAATCAAATCCGCTGGTATCTTTTCTGCTACTTCACCAATTCTATCAGTACCAGTTTTATGTTTATCAGATGTCATGATTACCTGAATTCCTAATGCCTGACATTCCTCATATATTTTGTCATCATCAGTTGCAACATATACTTCTGAAAAATCCTTCACCTTTTTACACTGCTGATAAACCCACCATATCATAGGTTTTCCACAAATATCAGCTAACGGTTTACCTGGAAATCTTGAGCTTTTATATCGTGCCGGTATTACTCCTATTATTTTCATTGTTTTACCTCCTAATTGATACAATAAATTTATATATATCTTTTCTTTTAATAAAGAAAATCATACACATTATTAATATTAAGCCATATCTTAAAAGCAAATTTTTATATAAAAGTAACATAATCAATCCAAAAACCATTAAAATACATGATATTCCGATTACTATTTTTATATCAAATAAATGTATGTTATCCTTAATACATTTTTTTGCAACTTTATCAGAAAATATGTAATGTGATATTCCTAATATAACATAACATACTAATGTTGTATATCCAGCAGCTATATATCCTAATTTTTTTATAAAAATATAATTTAAAAAAACATTAAAACCTGCGCTAAAAATAGATGCCAACATTATAAATTTATTTTTTTCAAAATAAAATTCTACATTAGCAAATATCTGGTACATAAACATAAAATATAAACTTATTGCTAACGGAGGAATAACATATACAGCATCATAGTATTCACTAGGTGCTAAAATACTAATTACCTCCGGTGAAAATGCCATCATAAAAGCCAATGCTACTGCAACAAACAAAAAAAGCTTATTACACACAGATGAAATATCTCTATATTTCTCTTCTTTTAATCTTTGATATATCCAAGGTGCGAACGCGTTATTAATTGATGTTGTCAATATATTTAATATCATAGCTAAATTATGCGATAACCCGTATATACCTGCCTCAGCCATTCCTATCATTTTACTAATCATAATTCTGTCTGACTGAGACAAAATCAAAGTAGACAAATAATGTGGAACTAATGGTATATTAAATTTTAATGCATATATCCAATACTTTTTTGAAAAAAAATTTTTACCTTTTATATAGTTAATTATATATATAATTCCATAAAAAACAATTACAATACAAGCAGAGCTAATTATTCTAACATCAGCACCAAATTTATCTGGAGTATTTATAACAGAAACTGCCGCTACTAAAGGGCTTAAAACAGAAACAACCAAAGTTAAAATAACCATATTCCTGTATTTAAACTCAAATCTCTGTTTAGCAGACCAAAACGAAAAAGCTGAATTTGCTAAAATCTCCATAAACATTACTATAATCAGAACTCTGCTGATTTCAATCCATAATGATAATTTTTTAAAAAATAGCAAATACAATAATAACATACACAATGTAAGTGTACTTACAAGACCTTGCATTGAAGATAAGAATCCATCTCTGTCATTTTCATATTTAATCATTCCATTATTAAATACACCACTAAACAAATTTAGTGTACAAAAAATAATAAAAATACTTTCCCATGAGTAAAAAATACTTACTACTCCATATTGCTCAGTTGTGAGTAATCTTGTAAAAATTGGAACTGTTATAAAACTAATGCCCTTTTGCACAAATCCACATATCGTAAACCACAATGCTGCCTTGGAAGCAATAGACATTTTATTATATATTTTTTTTGTTTTTTCTAACATCATTTATACCTTTCAAGAAATTCAAAACCAAGATATTTTCTTTCTCTAACAAATTCCAATGTTTCTATAGCCGTCGTAGTAATTGATAAAGCTAAATCATAAAATACACTGTCATCATAATTTAAAACCTCTGTAGGTATGTACTTATCTATGTATAAGCAGTTATATTTCTCACATAAATTACTATAATCTGCTTTATCCCTAGGATGAGGCTTTATTGTTATGGTGTACCCCATTCCAGTATACTCTTTTATTATATCTTCATATATTTGCATTTGCTGTTCCAGATTTTGTAGCTGTCCATCTTCTGATAATGGCTGGGTACACAGCAAAAGTGTTTTATTACAATTATTATTTATTATTTTTTGTTTACAGAATATACCATATATTAGTTTCTTTTGCTGTAATGTCAGTTTGTCATTAATTCCTTTTCGTGGTATTTCTATTATATTTTCCCTATCAATTGCCAGACCATTTTTATCATTTACTTCAATATCAATTACATATTGATTTGTTCCAAAAGCTCTGTGTCCTATATTCAATTTATTTTTCAATCTGACTTTTAAACTATTTATATCATAATCCACTTTATTCACTTGATAATATTTATTAAAGTATTTAAAGAAATTCAATCCGTCCTCAATTAAATGATATCTGATTTGATTATTTACAAAATACCAGCCTAAAATTTCAAAATCATTAAACAGAAAAATATTATCCTTATACTTAGTCCAATCTATTTTTAATTTAGTGTTAATATATTTATTCTCGTAATTTTTTTGATTTACTATCTTATCAAATATATTTTTATATTTAATATTTTTGTAGTCTACACTATCAAACACATATATATCATTTATAAAATCCAATGACTTTATGGTTTCAATCTTATTTTTGTAATCTGGCATCTGAGAACCTATCACCAAATCAATTTTCTCATTTTGTACCATTGCTTTTGCAACCGCAATATATAAATTATATAAGCTAAAGCAGCAATATACTTTCATTTTATTTACCTTCTATATTTTGATTTTTATTTTCTTTTTAATTGTTTTAGAATCTTTATCAAATTTAACTGGCATTAAATCAACGATTTTATCAATATTGTATGCCAAAAATATCACACAAAATAATAAATGCGGCATCTGATACATTTCTGTTATAAAATCAACAAAATACGCAACAAGTATTATGGTTAATACCTTTGTATACGGATGTTCTTTATATTGCTTTAATTTATGACTAACAATAAAAACAATAATTCCAAATAACATAAGTCCCAATAATCCCTGTTGAACCATTATATTCAGGTATGTATTATGTGCCTGTGTAGTAGTCCAGGTTGTTAAATTGTAACTAACATTTCCATTTCCTAATATAGGATGACGCGATATTGATTTGAGTGCCAAAGCCCATATTATAGTTCTTCCTGTAAAAGATGAATCTCTATTTAAATATTTATATAATATAGCCGAAAAATTCTCCTGAAAATTCATAAATATTATCAAGTAACTAATAACAAAAGAAATAATAAAAAACACAAATACATTTGGCAGATTAAGTTTAAAAGCCTTTAATGAAAAAACCATTATAATAAAAGCAATACCTAATGCCACTAAAGATGTTTTCGAACCAGCCATATAAATTCCACATATTGTAAATACAAACAGACCAATTCCCATGACAGACAATTTGCCTCTTAGTTTATATATATACATATATGAGAATGCCAGCCATGGTAAATATGTAAAAATATGTGAATTATAATAACCCATTACCCAATTTGCCTTCCATCCTCTACTGTCTGTATATAATCCACCTGGGTGCATAACAATCGTGATAAAATTAGCAACAATTATTATTCCAATAATTATTGCCATATTCTTTATAAAACATGATATATCATTATATAAAGCAAACTCCATAATCAAAACCATACCAAACACATAAATAAAATTCGAAATATCTGCAGAAGTGTCAGTATGTCTAATTATACATATCACTATATTCAAAAAGTAAAACAAAATGGATAACCATGTAATCATGCAAAATCTTATCTTATATAAGATGCAACATATTAATAGAAAAAATATAACAAATAATCTAAAATAATATAATATGCTATTTAAAAGATTACCACCAGTTTCCATAATCCCTCTTGGAACTAAAAACGGGATTACGCATATAATGAGCATTATATTTATCAGCCTTTTATTATTTTCATTTATCATTAACTAGCTCCTTTTAAAAACAAATCATATCATTAATTACCTATTCTGGTCTGTTAATTCTTATATCATCTTTTATTCTAAGTCTTTTTCTATATTTTTTCATCAATTTTGAACAAATAAAGCTAGGAACAAACATACATGGATACACCATCACCCATGCTTTCACATATTTTCGAGTGCATAAATACATGGTTTTATAATTCATTTTATGTATTCCAGAAGCTTTTTCCTTAAGAATATCATGAATAAAAAGATGGCATGTTCGATTTTTATACATTTGATTCAATTGTTTCTTGTCAAAACCAATCTCATTTATCATAAAATCAATCATTTTTTTATAATAAACTCCATTAATTAAAGCAGAATCAAAATTAGGCGTATTAACATATATACCAGCGCCAACACATGGACCTTTTACAATCCCAAGTTTAGTATCTTCCCCTTTGGCGCACAATGCATGTATATATGATTGCAACCAATATGTATCCGCATACTGTTCTGGATTTTCTATTTTTTTAAAATTATCCGTATTACATATAAACGAAGCTAAAAAACCCCAATAATAACCTGCATATTTCATAAATAATTTTTTATCTTTTGTACAGATATCATTCATTGCTTCAGGTTCATGCTTTTGACATGATTCAGAATCAATATATTTATTCCTAAAATCTCTTGTAGTAACATATATTAATCCCATATCATCACCGTTTTCAATAAATTTAAGAATTTTATCAACTGCATTCTCCATTATAATATCATCATCTGACATTAGCCAGGTATACTTTCCCTTAGCTTTTTGAAGACATTTTATGCAATTTCTATCAGTTTTTAAATTTGTTTCATTGCACCAATAACTTATATTTCCCCATTTATTCTGATATTCTTTTATAATATTAGGAGTGCTATCTGTTGAACAATTATCAGACACTAAAACCTCTATTTTTTCATTACATTGTGGCATCAAAATGTCCAACATATTCTTAATTGTTCTTTCTCCATTATATATTGGAATTGCAATTGTTAATACTGGCTGATTTTTCATTTTAACTATCTTATCTCTTTCCTTATGATTGTTTGGCTATTGTAGGCAAATTCATTTTTACAGTAATTTTAGCATATGTTGGTCTTACACAATTAATCATAAAAGCAGCTATACATACAGCCGCCTTTCTAGGCATTATATGCCATATTCCACCATATAATTTCTTTTTCAAGCCTCTTGTGTCTTTACAAAATTCCATGTGATTCCACTCTGTTTCTTTTCGATATTGTGCATATAAAACAGCATATGGACTGTCACTCTTCTCTATCCACATACGTTTCCTCACATAAAAACATGTAGTTGCATGAATTATTGCCGGCTTTTTCTTTGCCCTTATAATTTGATTTTTGGTATAATATTCGACTGGCTTTTTCATTTTTATAATTTCATCATAACCAAATATGTATATAGATGTAAGCATATTATATTGTGGTTCTAACAACTTAATATGTCCATCTAAAACTATATTCAATATATCCTGTTCTAAAAAAAACATTGTTTCATTATTCTCTATACCCTGTAATATTTTATCTACAAGTTTCTGACCTATGTTTTTTTCTCTCCATTTTTTCAAATCAATCAATAATACACCCGCATTGCAATATTTCATCGAATCTGACGCCTGTAAAACTCTTTTTTGTATTGCCGTGCCTACACAATCATATACACCTGCAACAATCTGATCTTTTTCAAAAGCTGTATTGTACATTTCCTGTATAGAATCCAATACAAGTGTGTCACTATCCAGGCTTAATACCCTGTCAACATTTGAAGGTAATATCTCTGCCAAAGCCATTCTTGCATATGTATGTCCCAAATCATACTTTACTTCTGGATACAAATCTTTCTGTTCTGGTTTCTTTATAAAAAAAATCTTTCTTGAAAAATGTTGTACAATATTATTTAATCTTTTTTTATTTTCATCCGATATGTTATCTTCAACTACATATATATTTATATCATCGGCATCCTTATTGTTTTCACATAAAGATTGTATAGCAACTCCACACATCTCCGAAAATAAATCGCTACTATAATAAACAATATTCATTGGTAGTCTCCTTATTCCTCTTCTATGCCTTTAACAAATTGGTTCATATTCCAGCCTGAATTCATACCAATAATCTTTGCTGGCACTCCACCTACAACAGCTCCACAAGTTTCAATATTTTTAACTACAACAGCATTAGAAGCTATCATTACATCATCTGCAATTTGTATATCACCAAAAACACCTGCTCCTGCGCATATTGTTACACCATCACCAATCACTGGACACTTTCCATTATCATCTTTTCCTAATGATATTCCAATAGTTGTTCCATGAAATAAACAGCAATTTCGTCCAACAGTAGAATTTGATGAAACCACTATATTCTGCAAATGAGCAATTAACAGCCCCTTTCCAAATACATTTAGTGGTATCATGACATTATGTCTTGAACTCATTATCTTAAATAATATTTTCCAGTAAATGCCTATAATTTTAGATGCACCTTTAACATTTGAATAATATTCTGCATGTCTTAATACTGATTGAAATAAAAGCTCCTTCCGAAAGACCTTTTTCTTTACTCCTGATGGATAATTTCTTTTTATCCATATCTTTCTTTCAAGTTCAATCCACTGTTTCATTTCCTTTTTTGATTCTATCATTATACTCACTCAGTTCTTTATTAAAATATTATCTAACAGCTTCCTTAATAGTCTTAGCCATATAATCAATCATCTCATCTGTCATTCCTGGATATACTCCTACCCAGAATGTATCTCTCATAATTCTGTCTGTTGTATCAAGTCCGCCTACTACTCTGTAGCCTTCTCCTGTTGCTCTCATCTCATCAAAGCATGGGTGTTTTATAAGATTTCCCGCAAAAAGATTTCTTGTCTGTACTCCATGGCTCTCTACATACTCAACTACTGCCTTTCTGTCAATTCCTTCCTTTACTGTTATAAGGAATCCGAACCAGCTTGGTCTTGAGTTCTCACATGGTACAGGAAGAATTACCTTATCCTCTATATCTGCAAGTGCTGCTCTTAATCTGTCAAAGTTATGTCTTCTTCTCTCAACAAATGATGGGAACTTCTCAAGCTGTGCACAGCCTACCGCTGCCTGCATATCTGTTGCTTTAAGATTATATCCAAAATGTGAATATACATACTTGTGGTCATATCCTAATGGAAGTTCTCCATACTGCTTGTCAAATCTGTGTCCACAGAGGTTGTCCTTTCCTGATGGGCATACACAGTCACGTCCCCAGTCTCTGAATGAACGGATACACTTATTAAGAAGTGCATTATTAGTATATACTGCTCCTCCTTCACCCATTGTCATATGGTGTGGTGGATAGAAACTGCTTGTTCCGATATCACCGATAGTTCCTGTGAACTTCTCTTCTCCATTGATTGTGTACTTAGAACCAAGTGCGTCACAGTTATCTTCTACAAGCCAGAGATTGTGCTTGTCACAAAATGCCTTTACTGCTGAAAGGTCAAATGGATTACCAAGTGTATGTGCAATCATAACAGCCTTAGTCTTGTCTGAAAGTGCATCCTCAAGCTTTGTAACATCAATGTTGTACTGTGGAATAGTAACATCAACAAATACAGGTACTGCACCATACTGGATAGCCGGTGTTATTGTTGTAGGGAAACCTGCTGCTACTGTGATAATCTCATCACCTCTCCTGATTCTTCTGTCTCCGAGAAGTGGTGATGTAAGTGCCATAAATGCATTGAGGTTGGCAGATGAACCAGAGTTTACTACTGATACATACTTTACTCCGAGATATTCTCCAAGCTTCTTCTCAAATTCATCTGTATAACGGCCTGCTGTAAGCCAGAATTCAAGTGCTGAATCAACAAGATTCATCATTTCCTTGCTGTCATATACTCTGCTGGCATATGATATTCTGTCGCCTTCCTTATACTGTTTCTGGTTATGGTACTTCTTGCAGTACTCATCTACAATACCAAGAATCTCCTGTCTTGCTTCTAATTCATTCTTATTATCAAACATATCTTATTCTCTTTCTTACTTTATTAATTCCTTCCCTGCCTGTTATGCAAAGAACTCTTCTATCTCTTTATCCATACATGCAACAACATCTCCGCCTGCTGCATATACCTTTGACCATTCAACACTCTTCTCAATTGCTGTATCAAAGTTCCATCTAGGCTTCCAGCCAAATGTTGTCTTTAACTTTGAGCAGTCTAACTTTAAGAAATTGGCTTCATGAGGTCCTCCGTCATATTGGTTAATCCATGAAAGACCTTCTCCCCACTTGTTACAGAATGTATTAACAAGTGTCCCTGTTGTAATGCAGTCGCTCTCATCTGGTCCTACATTATAGAAGCCTGCATACTTCTTATCACTGTACTGCTCCTTTGCAATCATAAGATAAGCTGCAAGCGGCTCAAGTACATGCTGGTATGGTCTTGTTGAATGTGGATTACGCACAATTATATCTTCCTTCTTAACTGCAGCTCTTACACAGTCAGGAACAATTCTGTCATTGGCGAAATCTCCTCCGCCTATAACATTACCGGCTCTTGCTGTTGAAACTGCAACCTCCATATCATTGAAAAATGAATTGATATAGCTGTGTGTTACAAGCTCTGAACATGATTTGCTGTTAGAGTATGGGTCATATCCGTCAAGAGGCTCATTCTCTCTGTATCCCCATGCCCACTCATTATTATGGTAAACCTTGTCTGTTGTTACATTTAAAAATGATTTTACACACGGGTTAAGTCTTACACATTCACAGATATTAACTGTTCCCATAACATTAGTTTCATAAGTATATACAGGGTCTTTGTATGATTCCCTTACGATAGGCTGTGCTGCAAGATGAAGCACTATCTCAGGCTGTGTCTCTTCAAACACCTTCTTAAGATGCTCAAGATCTCTTATATCACCTATTACAGAATTCATCTTATCCTCTACATCTATCATTGAAAAAAGGTTAGGCTCAGTAGGTGGAACAAGTGAATAACCTGTCACTTCTGCTCCTGCTTTAAAAAGGATTCTGCAAAGCCATGAGCCTTTGAATCCTGTATGTCCTGTAACAAGAACCTTCTTTCCTTTATAAAAACTTAAATCCATCTTAATCCTCCCGGCTTAGTCCCATTTCTTCCAAGGAGCTGTTCCAGTTGCAAGATACTTCTCGAGCATATCCATCTCTCTCTTGGTATCCATGCACTGCCAGAAGCCCTTATGCATATAGGACATTAACTGACCTTCCTTTGCAAGTCTTTCTAGTGGTTCTCTCTCAAATACAGTGTCATCACCATCAATATAGTCAAATATTTCAGGATTAAGCACCATATAACCTGCATTGATAGGTGCACCGTCTGTATGGCTCTTCTCTCTGAATGACTTAACAGCGTTGTCTCCTCCGATATCAAGTACACCCTTCTGCTGTTCAAGCATTACGGCTGTAAGAGTAGCAATCTTGCCATGCTCCTTATGGAACTCAACAAGCTTGTTCATGTCTACATCACAGACACCGTCTCCATATGTCATAAGGAATGGCTCGTCCCCTACATATTTCTGGATACGCTTGATTCGTCCTCCAGTCATTGTATTAAGACCTGTATCAACTACTGTAACCTTCCATGGCTCACAATGCTGCTCGTGAATAATCATATCGTTAGAACCCTTTGTGAAGTCAAACGTAATATCACTGTTGTGAAGGAAATAATCCGCAAACCATTCTTTAATTACATACTGCTTATATCCTGCACATATAATAAACTCATCAAAACCATAATAAGCATATTTCTTCATAATATGCCAGAGAATTGGCTTTCCTCCTATCTCTATCATTGGCTTTGGCTTAAACTGACTTTCTTCACTTATTCTTGTTCCGAAACCTCCAGCCAGTAAAACAACTTTCATTGATAATACTCTCTTTCTCTCAAATATCAGATTATAATTTCACAATTAATCTTATGTTACAATTTACCATTCGTCATTTTAACATTATCGACTATTTTCGTCAACTTTTTATACATAAAAAATAAGCAATAGCCATCGCAAACTGACTATTGCTTATTTTAATTTCTTATTCAATTTTAAACATATGGATATTTTTTGTGCTTATACGATAATCACAACATGATATATTATATTACCATTTTTATACTATTAGTTAATACAGAATTTGGCATTCTCATCACTGTTAACACATTTTCTTTTCCTTTTACAACACCGTTAACAATATTATACTTTATTCCATTCTGAATATATGTTCCAGTATAATTAAATTTTACTAAACCATTTTCAAGATAAAACATTCCATTTTCATTGCTTGCAACGCCATTGTATTTAAAGTTAACTTTTCCGTTCTCTATTCTCCACCAGCCATTTGCATTCTGTCTGATTCCTGTATAGTCATATCTTATATAACCACCTTTTACATATACCCAGTCTGAGCCATCCTGAATTACATTTGTATATCCGAAATTTACCTTTCCATTTTCGAGATAAAATCTTCCGTTTTCATTTGTCGCAAACCCTGTGTAATTGCTTTGCACATGACCATTCTTTACATATACCCAGTCTGCTCCATCCTGAATTAAATTCGTATATTTAAAATTAACTTTTCCGTTCTCTATGTAGAATCTTCCATTTTCGTTATCTGCCAGTCCTGTATAACTAAAATCTACTTTTCCGTCTTTTATTCTCCACCAGCCATTTGCATTCTGTCTGATTCCTGTATAATTAGTATTTACATGACCTTTCTCTACATATACCCAGTCTGCTCCATCCTGAAATACAGTTGTATATTCGAAATTTACCTTTCCATTTTCAAGATAAAATCTTCCATTTTCATTTTCTGCAAATCCTGTGTAATCATTTTTTACATGACCATTCTTTACATATACCCAGTCTGCTCCATCCTGAATTAAATTCGTATATTCAAAATTAACTTTTCCGTTCTGGATATAAAATCTTCCATTCTCATTATCTGCTAATCCTGTGAAGTTAAAATTAACTTTTCCGTCCTCTATCCTCCACCAGCCGTTTGAGTTCTGTCTGATTCCTGTATAGTCATATCTTATCTTTCCATTTTCTACATATACCCAGTCTGCTCCATCCTGTTCTACACTTGTATATGTTGTGTCAACTTTACCATTCTTTACATACATTCTTTCATTGTCACAGTCTGCAAATCCTGTAAAGCTTGTATCTACCACATCATCTACATAATAATAATAATTTCCATCTTCTGCCTTACTAAGACCATTCTTCTTTTCAACAACTCCTGTTGCAGGTATCTCTGTTACATCTGTCTTCGCATCACATACTGTACAATGGTGGCTCTTGCTTCCTGGTGTTGTCTCTGTTGCTTCAACATCTACTGTCCACTCTGTACTGAAGCTGTGTCCCTTTGCTGGGATTGTTTCTGTGTATGTCTTCTTGTCACATGTTCCTGTTGTAGATGTACATGTATATGTAAGCACTCCTGCCTCTGTACATGTTGCCTGCTTTGTTATCTTTGACTCATACTTATGTGTATGTGTTGTCTCTGATGTTCCAGATGGTGTATATATCATATAGAAAAGATTGATTGAATCTCCCTTTGTTACAGTTACAGCACCCTTAGCAACATCTACTGTTAATGTACCATCAGAACCAACTTTTTTGCTTGTTCCATTAACTTTTACGCCCTTACCAGAAGCTGCCGTTGTTCCGCCAAATACAAGTGTAAGCTTTCCAGCGGATGGTGCTGTGAACTTAATACTTGTTGATGACTCCATCTTAAGGCATTTTGTAAGTGTAAGACCGTTGTATGTTGCTGTACCTTTATTTGTTGCTATGCTTCCTGTAATACTATAGAAGTCACTTGTTGTTCCTGATTCTGTAAAGTTATGTACCTTTGCATCTCCTGATACCGGTGTGTCAGGTGTAACAGGTGTATCTTTTCCAATAGCTGGAATAACTGCTGTTTCATTATAACCACATCCTGTACATGTGCGGCTCTTAAGACCTTCTTCTGTCTCTGTTGCAGGTGTAACAACTACCCACTCACCATATGTATGTGTATGTGAAGTGCCAGATACGCTTCCACCACCTACTGATACAAGAGATGTCTTGTATGCATTAAGCTTATCCTTTAATGGCCTGTTGAGTGAATAGCTTGTATCATCAACACTATTATCAAATGTCCACTTGAAATCTCCGCCCATAATACGTCCTGCATACTTAGTTACAATTGAAGGAACATCTGCAGGTGCATCAATATCAGCAGTATCAACGCCTAAATCAACCTTAGTATCAAAATTAGAATATGTCTTTCCACCCTGCTTTGCCTTATAAGTTGAAGGTACTGTTTCACTTCTTGATGTTGCAAGATATGCATCGAAATCAGTTGCACTTGCAGTTGTTGTACCAGCATCCGAATTAGCATATATAACAGACTTCTGACCTTCCATATAGTTGTTGTATGCCTTGATGACACCACCATTCTCTCCTGAGAATATTCCACCTGCCAGAACATCACTTCCCTGCATTGAACTGAGCATTGGATAATTACAGTTTCTGAAATAGTTAGCCTCTACGAATGCCTCACTATCCTTTGCAGCGCCTACACCATATTTAGAATTACCATCATAGTAGTTATTATATACATGAACTGACATTGTTCTGATACGAGGATGTCTTGAATCAGAATGGTCAAACCAGTTATGGTGATATGTAATCCAGTTCTCACCTGACTCTGACTTCATGCCACAAAGTGACATCTTTCCTGAATCCCAGAAATGATTGTAAGATACTGTCACATACTGAGAATTATCCTTTAAATCCATAGAGCCATCGCCCTTAGCCTGGTCACCATCTGAACCAGCATTACCATAGAACACATCGTTGTTATGTACCCATACACCACGTGACTGCTTAAGAGATATACCATCTCCGTCGCCTCCACCGCCCCAGTTCATAAGACCAAGGTTTCTTACTTCTATGCCTGTTGACTGGAATACAGCCACACCTGCTTCATATAAAGTAGCATCATCACCAATACCCTCAAATGTTACGTTAGCTGCTCCCTTAACACCAATTGCATATGCTGATGATACATCTTTGCAGGCAAGTCCGCTTAATGTAACCTGACCTATAATACGGATAGCAACTGGCTGGCAGTTATTCTTAGCCTTAATTGCCTGTGTAATAGCTGCTACACCTGTATATTCTGTGTTACCAATCTTCATCTTAACTGTATTCTTATTAGCTTCTGTAACATAAAGAACAGATGCATTAGACTTTAATGTACCATCGTTGTTATATGCACCAACGCCATTCTTTACCGGTGAATTACTTGAAAATGTAAATCCGCTTCTGTCATGTGCATTTACAGTAAGCTTATCTGAAACGATAGCAGCTGATGTATTCTCCTTGCCATTGTTCAGCGGAACAATCTTCATAACATAATCGCCTGCTTTTAATCCTACAGCATCCGCTCTCATGTAAGATGGATACTTTCTGATAAGCTCATCGTCCAACTGGACATAAGCTGAATCTGAGGCACTTGCAGACTTAACATATACATTGTAACCTGTAGCTCCTGTTACAGGTGTCCATTTAACATATGCTGTCTCAAGCCAGCCTGATGCTTCTGTTATTGCGCCAGAAGCTGCATGTACTGGATTCATGTCAAATACTATAACTGACACTGCCACCATTACACATGCAAGTAATGCACTCATAAACTTTTTTACTTGCTTTTTCATTTTTCCTCTCCTTTTCCATTTTATGCACATTTTTGTGCAAATTTGATATGTTTTATTCACAAATCATGTTTATATTACCATTATTGTACAATATTTTCAACCGCATTTTACATGTTAGAGAAAATTTTTCGTAATTTTAACACATTATTTCTTTTCCTAAAGTAAATGAATATACAATTTTTTCTTTTACAGTTTTTCCGGTAAGCTGTTCCAGCGCTTTTGCATAGTAATCAAGCTGGATTGCGTATCTTTTGACAAGCTCTTTTTCCCCCGCTTTGCCCTTCATAACCCTGTCAGTCTTATAATCAACAATCACAAGTTCTCCGTCCTCTTCAAAACACAAGTCAATTATACCCTGTATAAGCTGTCCTTCGTACTCAAATACAAAAGGCTGTTCTCTTCTGACACTGCCACAGTTCACCGCATTTGCAACTCTCCTGCCTGTTTCTGATTGTACAAATGTATATATATCCCACGGATTGACACTTTTCACTTGTAATTCATTTATCTTGCCGGTTTCTAACATTCTGTTAATATCTGCTTTAACTCCATCAAGGTTCACACTCACTGAATAATCAAGACATTCCATAACCCTGTGATATGCGCTACCACGCTCATTAGCAGCAAGCTGCACTTCATCACCGCTTATGAACTTTGGAATTATGCTGTTTGTCTCATCACATTCTTCCTTTTTAAGTGCTGACTTCACAGATTCATCCATGTAAGCATTTTCCTCTGAATCATCATCCGCCTGCATAGACTTAAGCTGCGAAACCGTCAGCTTCATCCTTCCGGCTGCGTTATCATCAGGAACATACTCCGGAAGCTCCTCTAATAAGGGATAAGACACAGCTTCCATAATTTCATCAGCCAGTCCCCCGATTCTAACAGCATTCGCTTCACCAGCCATCTCCTCGGATTCATCCACATCAGCCCAAGAATCCTCTCCGGCATCAACCATCACTTTAAAGCTGCCTTTCAATTTATCTGAATCCATAAGACACACTGGCATTATCATATCAAGATAGTTCTTTATATTCTCACTGTCTGCGAAAGACAACATTCCATCTGCTGCAAGTTGCTCAGCCCTTCCCCTGTATTTATCAAGTGTCTTGTCTGCATCTTTTACAACTCCAGTAATTATGAGTTTTTCCCTTGCTCTTGTCATTGCTACATAGAGAAGTCTCTCTTCCTCTGCTATCGACTCTCTTACAATTCTTCTTGCCATAGCACCTTTAATAATAGTAGGTGTCTTCGTTCTTCTTTCAAGGTCAACATAATCAACTGCAATTCCTAAGTTCTGGTCTACAAGCACCGGTGCTGTTGCGTCCATAAAGTTAATGCTTTTATGCGCTCCTGCAAGTATTACAATAGGAAATTCAAGGCCTTTACTCTTATGAATACTCATAATTCTTACAAGATTCTCATTGTCAAGGCTGGCAGCCCCCTCTGCAAAATCTTCGTCAAACTTCTTAAGTCTTTCAATATATCTTAAGAAATTAAACAGACCTGAATAACTTGACTTTCCATATCCCGCTGCTCTTTCCAGCAGGACATTTAAGTTAGCCTGTCTCTGCGTTCCGGCAGGCATTGTTCCCACATAATCGTAGTAGCCTGAATCATATATCATCTCCCAACACAGATCATATAGTGACTCAACACTGCTCTTGTCTCGGTATTCTGTGAGCTTTGCAAGGAATAACGCACATTTGCCGGACAGCTGCTTAACATCCGTCTCCTGTATCTTATCTGCTCCGCCAAGCACTGCAACTGCTTTCAAATGTTCATACAGGTTGTTATGTGTATTCTTATCTGCATGCTCCCTGCCAAGCTTTCTCACCATTCCAAGCTCCGCTGCCGTAAATCCTCCAAAGTAAGACATCATTGCCGCCGCAAGGCTTATCTCCTGAACCGGATTATCTACTATTGTAAGCATACTTAAGATTACCTGTATCTCACGCACGCTGAAATATCCTGTTGACGAATCTGTATACGCCGGTATCCCCCTGTCCATCAGGGCATCTGCAAATGTATCTGCCCAACCTGTAACTGACCTTGTAAGAATTACTATATCCCTGTATTCTGCCGGTCTGTATATATTCTCATCTGAATCATACACATTTACACCAGAAGCAACTATTCCCTCAATCAGTTTTGCAAGCCTGTCTGCCTCAAGCTCTCTTGTCGTAGCTTCTTCTTCATTCTCTGAAGATATAAGAATTACATCTGTACTCTTGTTGGCTTCATCACCATAATTACTGTCACTGTATTCAGGATATGGAAACCCCGCATTAAGCCTTACAGATTCGTCATACCCGATTCCTGAAAAATTCTTATTCATGATATGACTGAACACATCATTGGCACACTCAAGTACATTTTCCCGGCTTCGGAAATTCTTCTGTAATTCAATTCTAACATTATCGCCAGTCTCGCCGTATGTATCGTACTTCTCTATGAAAAGCTCCGGGCAGGCAAGACGGAACTTGTATATGCTCTGCTTTACATCTCCAACCATGTATATATTGTTATTCTCACCGGACAGTCTCGTCTTTGACACCGCATTAAGAATAACCTCCTGCAGCTGATTGGAATCCTGATACTCGTCTATCAGTATCTCTTCAAATCTGTTCGCAAGCTTGTCGGCAGTCTCTGTGTATACAAGCTTTCCATCTTCTTTCTTTACAAGTATTGAAAGAGCAAGATGTTCCATGTCATTAAAATCAATTATGCCCTTCTCTCGCTTCACCTCTGAAACACGCTTGGCATACACCTTTGCCACTTTAAGTAAAGTCCGTATCTGGATGCCTGCCCCCTGCATGTCTGCAAATATTCCCTCATCATCTTTCAAGAATATCTTATCATTAAGCCGTCCTATGTAATCTTTAAACAACTTTCGCTGCCCCTTAACATATTCCTTAATATCCGGGTCTGCTCCTGCATCCTTCTTTCTTGACAGAGCTTCAAATGAAAATATTCTTATCCTTCTGCCAAGCTCTCCAAAATCCTGTGAATTAATCATCTCATTAATTCCAAGCAGGTCAGACTGCAAAGCACCTGTATATGCTGCAGGTCCTGCCGGCTCAGAACAGATATCTACTAATCTGTTGTATTTATCACGGTAATCAAGAAGTGCATTTTTAATTGAATCATACAGCTCCTTAATTGCAGGATTATCGTAAGTCTCATCATCATAAACTAACATGCACTCGTCAAACCACTCATCAATCCACGGATTGCTTCTTGAAAAACGGTATATTTTATCTATAATGCTCACAAGCCCTGAATCGTCCCGTCCCATGCCAAATGCATCAACAAGATTAAAGAATTCTTCATCTGCTTCGGCATAGAATTCCTCAAGCACATCTTCCAACACATCATTTTCAATAAGCTTCTTCTCACCCTCGTCCATTATCCTGAACCCCGGGTCCAGATTAACCTCTGGAAAATGATTTCTGATTATCCATAGACAGAAACTGTCTATAGTTGTTATCTGTGCGTTGTTAAGCAGTGTTATCTGTCTTAAAAGGTTCACATCCCTCGGATTCTCGTCAAGCATTGAATCAAGTGCTTTTCTTATCTTGTCTTTCATCTGGGCTGCTGCCGCCTTTGTAAATGTAACAACAACCAGCCTGTCTATATCTATATTCTTGTCAGGGTCTGTAATCATGGAAATGATTCGCTCAACCAGAACAGCAGTCTTTCCTGAACCGGCAGCCGCCGAAACAAGCACATTACAGTCTCTTGTATCAATCGCGCTCTTCTGCGCCGGTGTCCATTTTCTTTCCATTCTCATCAACCCCTTCCTTTATATTATTCCATAATACTTCATCATCGAATTTCTTTAATTTTCTATAATTGCAGCCTGGCAAATCCACTGAAAATCCACACACTGCCCCATAAGGACATCTGTCACAGCTTGAAAACTGTCCATCTTTATAAGGACTTCTCCTGATATCACCACCTGCAATTCTGTCCGCAGTATCAATGGCTCTTACATCAACGAATCTTCCAAGTATATTAAACTGCTCTGTATTCATCACCTTGCTTCTTCGTGAGTCAAATCCGCCGTCAGCCTTTCTGCTAACTGGAATATTAAGTGATGTACCCTCGGTATTGTCCATCTTCTCGGCAATATCCTTATCCGAATTAACCATTCCTTTAAGACGCAGTTCACCCTTAATCTTATCCTCTATCTCTTCTGCACTCTCTGTTGTCGCAGATACAATCGGGTCACTTATGTTGTAGTAGAACACTCCGGCAGGAATCACATTTTTACCCGGACGCATCTTCGCCACAAGCTTCATTGCCGCTTCCATGTAGACCATAAGCTGGATATCAATTCCGTAGTAGGTCTTTACTATGTTGAAATCCTTCTTTCCTGTCTTGTAATCGATAATTCTTACATATACATCTGTGCCGTTTTCGCATATGTCAACGCGGTCAATTGTTCCGCTCATAAGCTGCTTTCTGTCTCCGTCCCCGACTTCCATATTGAACTTATGCTCGAATACAAATGGCACGAAATCACCACATTTTAACTGTTCACCCATCGCCCATACAGTGCGGTCTGCAAGGTCTTCCATCCGCTTAATCATGAATGAATTACGGCTTGAATCCTTAAGGATACTGTTCTGGTATATGTCAGTAATTGCAGCGACACTTCTTTTTACCATCTCGCGGCGCTTCTCCTCTGATATCAGATAGTACGACTCACCGTTTTTCTTGATTTCGTCGCACACCTCACGGATAACCGCATGCAGTACGACGCCAAAGTTTACTGGTGAAAATGTGAATTCTTCCCTTTCCTTCAAATCAACTCCATATCTTAAGTAATACCTCAGCGGACACTCTGCAAAGTTCTCAAAAGATGTGACGCTTCCGACAAGCCTGCCGCCAGTAAGTGAATCAATAATATCCTCATCTACATTTGCAGCAATTTCAGTATTATCAAAGCTGTTAGCCGCCCGCGGTATTGTCACATATGAATTCTGCTGTGCCGTGTCTTTGTAAGATAACTTAAGGCAATGTGAAAACATTTTTCTCATGCTTCTTATAATATATGAAGGCATCAGCGCCGCACCCTCGCTGTTTTTTACCGCATATGACATGTAAAGCTTCTCCGCACTCTTTGTCATAATAAGATACAGATAGAATCTCTGTGTAAATGCTTTCTCCCTCACGGAAGCTGACATAACTATTCCCTTATCCTCAAGATACTCCCTGTCGCTTTCTGACAGAACGCTTCTTGAATCAGCTTTCTTAGGTACATTGCCGTCATTGATTCCGACAAAGAACATGACCTTGATATTGTCAAGACGGGTTCTTTCTATATCTCCGATAACAACGCAGTCGTTGGTCTGCGGAATAAGTCCTATCTTGATCTCCTGAAATCCTGACGCAAGTATCTTGTTAAATTCTTTAATACCAACCTTCTCGCTTCCAAGAAGGGCATACATTTTATCTAATACTTCTATAACTTTCTTATATAACTGCGCATATTCATCACCAGTGTACTCGCTGTCATTAAGCACACTTACCTTCTGCTCCATATCTTCACGCACAAGGAATTCGTAAAGAGCCTTTACCATATCTGCAACATTAGATTCCTTTGACTTAAGCACTTCTTCCAATGGATCCAACATATCCGTTATCATTGTTCTTAGTGAATTAAGCTTCTCAAGGTCAGTATTATTGACTGTTCCCCTGAACTTTCTTATCCATGGTTCATGCCATTTTCCCCTGCCTCTGATTCCAACTGCAACACAGTAATTGTCTAACAGATCAATATCTTCGCGCTCCATTCCGCTCATTCCGGTTCTTAGGAATCCTAATATGCTGTCATAGCTGTAATTATTCTCTATTATTCCAAGTGCACCGTTAATTGCCGCAATAAATGGATTGTCCGTCACATGGCGCTTGTAATCTAAGAAATATGGTATATCGTTCTGCTTTAATATATTAGCCGCCAGTTTGCCGTAGCCATCCATGTCCGCAGTAACTATCGCAATCTCGTTATATCTGTATCCACACAGTCTTGTAAGTCTTATTATTTCTCCTGCTGCAAATGTTAATTCTTCCTTGGCAACAGCTCCCTCATATATAACGATATTGTCAGTCTTCTTATTAAATCTTCCCGAATTGTTTCTGAAAAGATTCTGTTCCAGGAAATCCAGTTCTTCTGAATTCTTAAATCTTGAATTAACATTTACAATTACATTCTTTCCCGGTACTACTTTTCCTGCAATATACACAGGTTCAAGGACTTTCACATGTTCTTCATCGCATATCTTATAAAGCTTTGATACGCAGTCCTTACTCATGAAAAAAAGTTCTTCCCTGCCTCTTACTGAATTTTCACGCTCAGATGCATCAATTGTCAGGGAAACATATATCTTGGGACACATTAATAAAAGAATTGTCATTAAATTGTACTGAACCGGAGTAAAGCCTGTGAATCCGTCAAATACTATCTCGCAATTCTTTATTCTCTCTGACTCTGTAACCTTGCTGCATAATTTATCCAGTATTTCTTCTTTAGTTATATAATTCTTGTCTATGTACTCTGCAAATGCGTTATATACAAGTACTATATCATCAAGCTTATACTGAAGTGCTGCACTTCCCTCTGAATCACTGTATGCTGCACCTGCCGCATCCTGCATAACATCCGGCTTGATATCATACTGAAGCATTTCCGATATAACAGACTTCATCTCTGACACAAATCCTGTATTAGACAGATTACTTCCAAAATATTTTAATCTGTCCTTGTTCTGCTCTAAAACTCTTTTAATAATCAGATTCTTTCCTGTATCATCAAGGACTTCAAGATTATCC
The DNA here is from genome assembly GCF_009680455.1 of Lachnospira eligens. Lineage (GTDB taxonomy): Bacteria > Bacillota > Clostridia > Lachnospirales > Lachnospiraceae > Lachnospira > Lachnospira eligens_A. The sequence continues at coordinate 52,574 of NZ_WKRD01000009.1, read as the reverse complement.
TCCCCCACTTCCTCAAATACTTTATACGCAAGCCTTTCAAAGCTCACAACATCTATATTAAGTATTCCTTTTCTTGGATGCATGGACACCAGTCTTTTCTGAATTGCCATAGTGTACTGCTCCGGCACAACAACTATATAATTCCTGTCAGGATTCTTCATTGACTCTTCAATTATATGCGTATACAGATAGTGCGATTTACCCGCACCTGAGCTTCCCAGAATTAATTGTAATGACATGTGTTACTCCCCTAATCTTTCTATAATAGACTTTACCATCATTTGCTTTACCATAATGCACCTTTTCATATCATGCCTCATCATGGTTCGAAATCAACCGCTTCATATTCCACCGTATCTGAATAGTCCCACCATTCTCCCTGATAGCCTGTAAATCCGTTATTTTCCATAGCATTCTGAAGAATCATAACATTGTTCACAGCTTCTTCATTGTCTATATCTGAATAATTCCTGTCTGCTTTTAGAGAGAAATCATCAAATTCTGTAGGCATTGGTATAATGCTTCCATCTGCAGCAACCATAGTTATATCTACTGTTCCTCCAAGATTATGCTTTTTCATTCCGTCAGCCGGATTTGCCACATAGTTAGGGTCCGGATATACTTCCCATAATTTCTGCTGTGCCTCAAACGGTCTGTATGCATCCCAAATCTTTAAGCTGTACCCCTGTTCTTTCAGTTCTTTCTGCACATTTGCAAGCTTCTTAACTGTTCCGTATCGAAGGTATGCGTCTGTGAAACCATATATTCTGACACCTGTAAAGTTATTGTCTGTTGCATACATCAATTCGACATATATATCTGGTATGTATTTATTTACAAGAACATATTCGTCATCTTCCGGTTCTTTTTCGATTGTAATCTCCTGTGTTATAATTTCCTGTGCTGTCACTTCCTGTGCTGCAGTCTCCTGTATGTTCGCCATCTCTTTTTCTGATACATCATCTGTTGTAACATTTTTCTTTTGTCCACACGCTGTCATGCCTGCCGCTATAATCACTATTACTGCAAATGTTTTGATAAATTTACTGTTCATAATCATTCACCTCTTCATAAACCTACCATTTTACACTATCCAATACATTTGTATTTAATATACCACATTTTAATCATAATCTCCCACTCCATACCATATATTTTGTAATAATGAATATGAAGGGCAGGTTTCTTTGTGATGAGTCAGACTAAAATTGTTGTTATTCCATTTAAAAAGCTCCTTATTGGAGCGGTTATCGCTGCTATTATAATAGCTTTTATTATATTCGCTGTTATCCGTCTTGGCAGCAATAGTTCTGATAATTCCAGGAATACCACTAAACCTAAGAGCAGCACTGTAAATGCTTCTGCTTCTTCTAATATTGAGACACCCCTTGATAATGCCGACGCTCCTAAATTCTGCCCCGGAGTATATACCGCCTCTATTCTGTTAGACGGCAACCCCGTTGATATCCAGGTCACAGTTGATTCCTCTAACATTAACAGCATTGAGCTTGTTAATCTTTCTGAATCAATCACAACTATGTACCCTAAGCTCACAACTTCATTTGATGAAGTTGCTGCTAAAGTCATGGAAGCCGGCACAACCAACATAACCTATGATTCAGCCAACAGATATACATATTCCGTCTTTATAGAAGCAATAAGCGCAGCCCTTAAAAAGGCTGCGCCATGATTAATATCTTATATTTTCTGTATTGTACCCCACATGCCTGCTAAATCCGTCTGCCACTACTTAGAATAAGTCACAGCCTCACTATTCTCATCATAATCAAACATGCCATCATTCTTCTCTTCAAGTGCCTTGATGATGTGATATGTATATTCATTATATGGTGTATCAATTCCAAGTTCTTTCCCCATGCGCATCATTGCGCCGGAGAACATATCTATCTCTGTGTGTCTGCCAGCGTCAATATCCTGCAGTGTTGAATATCTTGCTGTTGGCGGAACAGCGCTTCCTCGGCTTGAGTTATCTGCACACCTGCTCATATCAATGCCTTTGGCAAGAGCTACTGCTTCAACCTCCTTACGTAATCCTTCGCTGATTGCTTTCATATGCTCACTGTCAGTATAACAGCCAACACCTGCTCCAATAATAGCCTGTGGAAGATTGTTACAGATATTAAGTCTATACTTGCTCCATATCTCTTCTTTGATATGTTCAGTCACTCTGTAATTAAGTCCTGTTCCATCAAATAAATCTCTTATTGCCGCAACTCTCTTACTCTCAAATGGTGCAGTTTCCTCTCCATATATAATGCCTATTGTAGTCTCAGGATTGAACACATATTCCTTACCTTCGCGGTGTGACGCCACCTTTATAAGTGAATAAATGATATGTGATTTATCTATCTTGGTAGATATTATCTCTTCACTGTCAACACCATTCATAAGACTCATGACAATTGTATTCTCACCGACGGCTTCCCTAATATCATCTAATGCACCTGCAAGTGCGCCGTATTTTAATGATACAACAAGAAGGTCAACACCTTTTGCTTCCTCTGGGGTCAATACCTCCGGGTGGTATGTCTTTCCATTAATCAGACAGCCTTCTGCTTTAAGTCTTTCCGCTCTTTCACCCTTTGCAATAACGCTTAAACTTATATCCTTCTTTTCTGAAAGTCCCCATATAACATAAGAGCCGACTGCTCCTGCTCCAAGTACTGCCACTGAATGTATCTTCATATACATTTTCCTCTCAATCTTTGTAATTTCTTCAAATATATATACACTTCAATTCTTTCCGCGTCAAATGCTTTTATCTTCCTACAATATCGCCCTCTTCAAAATCGTAAGTCAGCTTCTTTCCATATGCCACGACATATGCAGCACATTTCTGCTCATAGTCTGTGTGCTGCATTCTTAAACTTGCTGTCCTTTCATCAAGCTGTCTGTCCGGATATATTACTGGCAGGACATGTACCCTGAATGTGTGCAAATGTGTACTTTTAACCTGCTGTTCAACAAACAGCGAAATCACCGGAACATTAAACTTTACCGCATACAGATATGCACCTCTTTTGCATGGACGGGGCTTCCGATAATTAAACCACATTTCCTGCTCAGGATATATAAGCACAAGTTTGTTTTTATCAAATGCATTCTCAATCTGATTAGGAAACTCAGTCTCCATAAACCATTTCAGGCTGCTTACGGGCATTGTGTCGGCATATTTTTGCATATACCCGACAAAACCTTTCATTGCAAGGTTAGAATCTTGATTAACAATACTTATTCTTCTGAAGCCAGCTTTTCTCATTGCAAACCTGACAATTGCAGGGTCTAACGGGCTGAAATGATTGCATGTTACAATCGCAGGACCTCTGATTCCAGAAAGATTCTCAAGTCCGTCAACTTGTGTTATAAGCCCCACCGCAGAAGTCCCGGCATGAAATATAGCTTCTGCAATATATTTCTTTACACAAAAACCATATGCTGTGCGGTAATCAATATAATGTCTTAGTAATGCTTCTTTATCTTCGCGTAACAGCTTAGGGTCTCCCGGCTCAACCTTTGAATTCAACTGATTAAGGCTTACAGCCGTCCTAATATTTTCATAGACCTGCTCCCTATCACCAATCATATCTCCTCCGACATAATTTATTTTGCAGCATCACTGCTATCCTTCACGAAACCACTATCCACAACAAATCTGCTTCCCACAACATCAGAAAACTTAACCCCATCACCGTCCGCAATATTCTCAGCCCTTGCAAGAAGCTTCTTTAAATTCTCACGGTCAGCTTTCTTTTCATTATCCCCATACTGCTTGCGCTGTTTAATCAGCAACGGATAAAATCCCGACTCCGCCGCATACTGCCAGAAATACTCCTCATACGGAATCTCGCTGTAATGCCACGGCTTGTCAAACAGGTTATAATGTATCAGCTTCGGTCTTGCTATATACTCCCCGCCCTTGTTAGGCATAACATTCCATTCCTTATCAAGAAAATATATTTCTTTTGCACACATAGCATTAATATAATCCTGATCAGGTGCAACACTGTCAAAGTGATATTCAGCCATAAGCTTTAAGAATCTGTCTGCCAGATGAGCCTGTCTTATCTTATCAAGGTTCATAAGAAGCACTCCTGAATTGACATATTCATCCCGCTCTATTCCCACTACATTTTCAATGTAATGAGCCAGTATTGTATTCTTTCCTGCAAATGTATCTCTTACTGCACCAAACATTGCATCTCCCATATCAACTGAATAAAGCTTTGCAATGTCATCATTTATTACGGTATCAGAGTCAATATACACAGCTTTATTAAGCTCTGGAAAAAGCTCTGCAATAAATAACCTGAAATATATCGTCAGTGTAAACTCGCCTGAATAAAGCCTGTTTTCCTGTCTGTCAGTAACTGTCTGTCCAAAGCTTTCAGAATATTCGTACATTTTCTTTCTTATATCAACGAATTCAATATCTATGTTTTCATAATCCTTTATCACATTACGAAGCTGAATCATCGTAATATTCTTCACATTATCGCACATAACAATAATTCGGTAACGCTCATCACAAGCCACATGTACAGCCAGCGATTTAAGGCACACTGCCAGATATGGTGCGTACTGTTCATTAATCGAGAAAAACACAGGAATACGTGAAACTGCCATGTACTCTTCATGCTCCCTGTTATAAGAATCCAGAAGCTCATCATATTCATGAAGCCCAAGTATATTATGCATTTTATCAATCTCCCACGGCTTGACTGAAACAGTCCTTATCACCGGAAACACCCGGAAGGTAGTTGTAAAATGCTGAAAAACAGTGTTGTCATGCAGCCTCCTCTGGTCATTAAACTTTCGTCCGCACAGATTAACTCTTGTTGCAAATGTATTAACAGCCGTCTGGTCAGGCATAAACATTTCCTTTCTTATGCACTGTTCACGACATTTTTCCAGAAGCCCGTTCTGTCTTATCATCCTCATATTCATAAGCATTACTCCGGAATTAATGTAACCATCACCGAAAAGCCATCTGCCATAATAATCAGAAACTCCCGCAATCTCTATGCCATCCATATTCTGATAATAAAAATCCCTAAAATCTTTTCTGCACAACACATCAGTATCCAGATAAAGAACTCTATCCTTAATATCTGTCTTATCAGCAAAAAGGCGCAGCATACAGCACGCAGTAAATCTGCTCTGCATATTTGCCTCCGGCAACTCCTCAACAAAATATCTTGTAACATCAACAAGAAAGATATTTACTTTAATGTCCGATTTATTCAATTTTTCTTTCAGATATTTTGCAAATGCTTTATCAACCGGCTTGTAATTAATACCTTTTTCCCTGTAATCAACCGTGAGAATATATATATTTAACGGTTCATCCACATTTTTAATAAGAGACATTGAAGATAAAAGAATCCCCTTCTGCATTGGTTTATCACCACAATACAATATGTTCATAAATCCGTATCCTTTCTTAATTTATTAAATATGTCTGATTTATCCTCTCTGTATTGATTTTCCCCAGTTTCTTAAGTAAAATACATATAAGTTTTAAACGATAATTAAAGAATTGAGGAATGTTATGATATTTAAGATTTTCAAAAAAGATTTGAAAGGTCTTAGCAGGAATATTCTGGCTTTAGCCATTGCGCTTGGTCTGTGCCTTATTCCATCGCTTTACGCATGGTTTAACATATATTCCAACTGGGATCCTTACGCAAACACTGCGTCTGTCCAGATTGCTATTGTTTCTGAAGATGAAGGCTACTCTGAATCTGATGATTCCACTATCAATATGGGAGAACAGATTGTTGAACAGCTTCATTCGAATGATAAATTAGGCTGGCGTTTTCCGGAAACTAAAGATGAAGCCATGAATAAACTGAATGCCGGGAAGTACTATGCCGTTATCGTTGTTGGTGAGGACTTTTCACGAAGCCTGTATGACTTCCTTGACAATGGTCTTAATCCACCAACAGTTACATATTATGAGAATTCCAAGAAAAATGCTGTTGCTTCCAAGATTACAGATACAGGAAAAAGCACTCTTCAGAACACTATCAATTCCGAATTCATTGATGTGTGTGTTAAGACTATTATGCAGGGACTTAACGAAATAGCTGAAAATGATCCTTCAATTATTGAAAAGACAGTTAAGGATTTACAGAGTGTATCTGCCAATATTAATTCTTACGATACCATGATTGACATGTTTATTAAGAGTAATTCAGACCTGGCAGATAATCTTGCAAAACTTCAGGAGGTTCTTCCACAGATTAAAGATGTTCTTACCGGAACAACTGATGTTGCTGATATTGCCAATAAATCTCTTGATAATGTCACAGATGATATTGCAAACCAGATTGATGCGCAGCTTAAAGCTATGAATGAATTAACTGACAGCGCACTTGATTCTCTTGATAAAGCTGTACAGCTTTCAATAACTGATGTCGGACAGGCTGGCGTTGAGCTTAGTAAAGCCAACAAACAGTTAAAGGAACTTATAGACCAGAATAAGGCTCTTGAAGATGCTATTGATTCCCTCAGCAAAGTAGATGGCATTGACCCAGCAGTTATCACCGCCCTAAAGTCAGCTCTAGCTTCTGTTAACGCTATGGAGAATATCGCATACAACCTTGTTCAGCAGTGTGCCGATATTCTTACTGATTCACCTGAAACACTTCAGGCAAAATACCAGTTAATCAAGTCTGTTGTTGAACAGTGCCGCACAGAGCTCCAGAAGAGCCAGACAATTATGCAGACTGTAATAAGAACTAATGTTAACCTTCTTAAGGCTTCCATTAAGAATGCCGTAAGCAGCCTTGCAGCTAATATAAGCAGTGCCGGAGACAATATTAATGGAATCTCGCAGATGCTTCTTGGAGTAAGTGATATATCAGTAAATATTAATACAACTCTAGAAAGCACAAAAACATTACTTGATTCTCTCAATAAAAGGCTTGATGCCATATCTGGTTCAGTAGGAGATATAAGTTCATCTTCTACATATAAACTGGTAATGGATTTCATCAACTCAGACGCACAGTCAATAGCGTCATTCCTGTCAGAACCTGTACAGGTAGAAGAAATCTACGTCTATATGCAGACTAACTATGGAACAAGTGTTACACCTTTCTATACAACACTTGCTCTCTGGGTTGGAGGAATTGTTTTAGTTGCCCTTATGAAAGTAAAGGTTGACTATGAGGATGATGAATTCAAGGATGCCACAGAACATCAGAAATATATAGGCCGTGCATTACTCTTCCTTGCAATGGGACAGCTTCAGGCTCTTGTAGTTGTTCTTGGTGATTTGTACATTTTAAAAATTGACTGCACCCACCCATTCATGCTGTGGCTTGCAGCCGCTATAACAAGCTTTGTATTTACATTATTTATATATACACTTGTTCTTACATTTGGTGATTTGGGAAAAGCTATTGCTGTAGTTATGATTGTGTTACAGATTGCCGGTTCAGGCGGAACTTATCCAATAGAACTTCTTCCTGAATTCTTCCAGAATGTGTACCTTTACTTCCCATTCCCTTATGCAATCAATGCCATGAGGGAGGCAATAAGCGGATTATATCAGTGTGATTACGCTGTATTTCTTGTGAAATTATGCGCTTATGCTGTTATTTCCCTTATTCTGGGACTTGGAATCAGAAAGTCACTTCTTGAAGTACGCGAGTTCTTCGAACGCCGTATGAAAGAAACACATTTTATGTAAAGGAGAAATGAATTTATGCAAAATGATGATTTTAATATAGATGTTGTTATTGCGGAAATCACAGCATTTGCAGAAAATATGCACGCTAAGAACCAGCACAAGAAAAAGGTCTGCTTAAGATGTATGATGATAATTCCTTTAGTATTCATGGTGCTTATGTTTACCATGGATACAGCTAAGGTTGTTTATCTGCTTCTTTGGGTAATCTCACTTTTTATATTCTGTGCTTATCTTATAGTTATTGATTATATTGATGACAAGCTCGCAAGAAAGCTCAATGAGCTCAATATTGAGATTAAGGAAAAACAGGCTGATACTTCTCTTACAGACAGTATCAAAGCATTTTTAAGTGAGGTACAGTTATGAAAAATATATTTAAGATTATACGGGCTGACCTTCGCCACATAAAAACAAATGTAATTGCACTATGCGTAATTATCGGTCTTACCGTTATTCCTGCATTGTATTCATGGTTTAATATCCTGTCAAACTGGGATCCATATGGACAGGCTTCCACAAGCAGGATTAAAGTTGCCGTTGTATCTGTTGACAAAGGTACTTCTCTTGAAGGAACGGAGCTTAATGTCGGTGACAACATAATTGATGCACTTAAAACTAATAACACTATCGGTTGGCAGTTTGTCACTTCGTCTGATGAAGCAATCGAAGGCGTATACAGCGGTCAGTATTATGCAGCCCTCGTTGTTCCAGAGAATTTTTCCAAGAATCTTATAAGCTTCTTAAGTGATTCCATGGAACATCCTCAGTTAAAATATTACTGTAACCAGAAAGCAAACGCTATTGCACCTAAGATAACAGACAAGGCTAAAACAGCAGTTCAGCAGCAGGTAAACCAGACATTTATAGATACAATCGTATCTACGATTGCCGGAACTGGCGACTCAGTTATCAAAGATGCAGATAAAGAAACCGGTTCTCTTATGGATGCAGTTATTAACAGACTTACATCCGCAAGGACTACACTTTCAACATACGATGTAATTCTTAACTCAATGCTTGCAATTACTGACCTTACATCATCAATAAGCAGCAGTTCAAACAGTGCTGCACCGCAAGTTTATACACAATTACAGTTACAGCAGCAGCAGTTAATAACCTTACAGGCACTTGTAAATGGTAATTCCGCTGAATCTTTAAATGAATTATCATCTGCTCTTTCAAACCAGATGTCCCAGATTCAAAGCATTATGAGTTCATTAACAGAGCTTTATTCTGACATGAACATGGATGTTGCAGACCTGTCTGCTGCAATTAAGCTTACATCGGGCTCACTCACTCAGACTAAAGAGCTTCTCAGTGACCTTGAGACAAAGCTTGATAATGCAATTAATACATTAAACACAATCACTGAACAGGATACATATGGTTTATTATCAGAGATGTTAAATGCAGATGCCAATACTTTGGGAGATTTTCTCTCTGCACCTGTAAATATAACAACAGAGCAGGTATATGCTGTTAAAAGCTATGGAACAAGCGCTTCACCATTCTACACAATACTTGCACTGTGGTTTGGTGGACTTATACTTGTTGCTATTATGCACACACCTGTGCATCCTGCTCCGGACATTCCAGCAGATGCAAAGAGATATGAAAAATTCTTCGGAAGGTATTTTATATTCTTTGCAGTAGGACAGCTTCAGGCACTGCTTATAACACTTGGAAATCTTCTCTACATAGGAATCCAGTGTTACCACCCATTCCTTTACTGGGTTGCATGTGCATTCTCAAGCTTCGTATTCACCTTCTTTATGTACAGCCTTACTGTTGCATTTGGAAATATCGGTGAAGCACTTGGAATTGTCCTGCTCGTTATACAGGTTGCCGGCTCAGGCGGTACATTCCCTATAGAAGTACTTCCTAACGCCTACCAGATAATATACCGATTCCTGCTCTTCCCATATTCAATGGATGCATTAAGAGAATGTATAGCAGGAATGTACAGATATGATTACATTAAGAATCTCGCATTTCTTTCAATATATATAGTTGTTTCGCTGATTATCGGATTGTTCTTACAGAAACCATTTGAGAAGCTGAATCATATGATTGAGAGAAGTAAGGAGAAGTCGGGAGTTATGTTGTAGGAAGTTGCTCCCCTAAAGCACGCCCAGCCGTGTATATATCTAAAATCAAAACCCGCTTCCGCTCGGACTCAGACGCAGCGGTACTAAGATTTATAAAGGTTTGCCGCCTATGGCGGCTGCCTTTATAAATCAAGTGCCGGCGTCTTCATACGGTTTTGATTTTAGATATATACACGGCTGGGCTTTTCTTTACCGGACACCTTCCCCGCCCCCTCCTTTGGCAAGGTTTGGGGCAGGAGAGACATTCTCATCTCCTATATAGAAAAACTCCCGGAAGTTCGGAGGCAGGTGGTTTGTGTAGTGTAATTTCAAACCGTACGGAAACGCCGGCACTTGATTTTGCGAGGGAGTCGCCAAAGGCGACAAACCTCCCAAAATCTTAGTACCGTTGCGTTTTCGTCCGAGCGAGAGCGCGTTTGAAAATACACTACACAACCACCTGCCTCCCACTCCCGGGAGTCACTTTTCTAGAATAACCCAGTTATTACCCCATCATCATTAACATCTATATTATATGCCGCTGGTGATTTTGAAAGTCCTGGCATTGTCATTACTGAACCTGTAAGCACTACTATGAAGCCTGCACCGGCTGATACATATGCTTCTCTTACATTCATCTCAAATCCTTCCGGACGGCCAAGTAATGTTGGATCGTCTGAAAGCGAATACTGTGTCTTAGCCATACAGATTGGAAGATTACCAAATCCTAACTGTTCAAGCTGTGCAATCTGCTTATTAGCTGCTGCCGAATAATTAACACTTCCTGCGCCATATATTTCTTTGGCAATTGTCTCAATCTTTGCTTTAACCGGCTGGTCTGTCTCATACAGACAATGGAAATTGCTCTTCTTTGTCTCAAGTGTCTTAAGAACCTTTTCTGCAAGCTCAATTCCGCCTTCTCCACCCTTTTCCCATACTTTGGCAAGGGCGAATTCACAGCCTTTATCTTCACAGAACTTCTGTATATAATCTAATTCTGCCTGTGTATCTGATACAAACGCATTAAGTGTAACAACTACAGGTACACCATATTTCTGAAGATTCTCAATATGCTTTTCAAGGTTTACGATTCCCTTCTTTAATGCGTCAAGATTCTCTGCTGATAATTCTGTCTTAGGTACTCCGCCGTTGTACTTAAGTGCTCTTACTGTTGCTACTAATACAACTGCATCTGGCTTTAAGTCTGACTTACGGCACTTTATATCGAAGAATTTTTCTGCTCCTAAATCTGCACCAAATCCTGCCTCTGTGATTACATAATCTGCCATCTTGAGTGCAGTCTTAGTTGCTCTTACTGAATTACAGCCATGTGCGATATTAGCAAATGGTCCACCATGTACTAATGCTGGAGTATGCTCAAGTGTCTGGATAAGGTTAGGCTTTAATGCATCCTTTAACAAAGCTGCCATTGAACCTACTGCCTTGATATCTGATGCTGTAACAGGCTGTCCCTGATAATTGTAAGCAACTACCATCTTGCCGAGTCTTTCTTTTAAATCCTTCATATCTGTTGCAAGACATAATACTGCCATAATCTCTGACGCAACTGTGATAACAAAATGATCTTCTCTTACAGTTCCGTCAACCTTAGAACCAAGACCAACAACTATATTTCTAAGAACACGGTCGTTCATATCCATACATCTTTTCCATGTAACACATCTTGGGTCAATTCCAAGTTCGTTGCCCTGCTGTATATGGTTATCAAGAAGTGCTGCACATAAGTTGTTAGCTGATGTGATTGCATGGAAATCGCCTGTAAAATGCAGATTCAATTCTTCCATAGGAACAACCTGTGCATATCCACCACCTGCTGCTCCACCTTTGATACCGAAACATGGACCAAGTGATGGCTCACGAAGTGCTATAACTGCCTTCTTGCCAAGCTTTCCAAATGCTTCTCCAAGCCCTACAGTAATTGTTGTCTTTCCCTCTCCTGCCGGAGTTGGATTTATGGCTGTAACAAGAATTAACTTTCCATCTTCATTGTCTTTGACACTGTTGATGTACTCATCTGATATCTTAGCCTTATACTTTCCGTATAATTCAAGATCATCCTCGCTTATGCCGCATCTGGCTGCAACATTCTTAATTGGCTCCATTACTGCTTCCTGTGCAATTTCAATATCTGTCTTCATAATGTTTCTCTCCTTTGCTTTAGCCTTTTCGTGCCTTGCAATCCTGCCTTATCAAAATTCCTAAGAAGTTCCCTTCCTAATATATCTTTACATAAAAACAAGAGGCTACAGGCGCACTTTAATACACCTATGCCTCTGTTAAAAACCTGAAAGATTCTCCCCAAGCAAATCAGCCTCAATATTTCTCATCTCTATGCTTAGAAATTGCTTCTTCGGTGCTGATAATTACAGCTCTCCAGAGTTCCGTCCATAACCGGTCCTTTTGCCTGAGAGTTTTCGCTGTCACCTTCGGCGCTGCATTTTTACACAGTCTCTCCCGATTATATCTTCCGGATATTACCTTAATAATAAGGAAAAAAGCGTCTTGCTTTATCTGCAAAACGCCTTCGTTTTCAACAATAATATATAAATTGACAGAGTTTGTCAATAAGCAACATTTAACAAAATTATTTATTATATTAGGAAATAACAGTATTCAATTGAAAAAAATGTTGTTTTATGATAAAATTTATCTTAATTTTTTATAAAAAGGGAGAATACATAATATGTTTAGTAAAATCAATACTATTCTCGTTACTATTGACGCATATGTCTGGGGAATTCCACTCATTGTCCTTATACTTTCAGTTGGTCTGTTTCTTACTATCAGACTTAAGGGTGTTCAGTTTACTAATCTTGGACGTGCTTTTAAGTACATTTTCAAAGACGAAACTGATGGAAAGCATGGTGAAGTGAGCAGTTTCGCAGCACTATGTACAGCACTTTCAGCAACAATCGGTACAGGTAATATCGTAGGTGTTGCTACTGCTATTGTCTCAGGCGGTCCTGGTGCATTATTCTGGATGTGGCTTGCTGCCTTAGTTGGTACTGCTACCAAGTACGCAGAGTGTCTCTTAGCAGTTAAGTTCAGACAGGTTGACGAAGACGGTCATGTTGTTGGTGGTCCTTTTAACTACATTGAACATGGTATGGGACCTAAGTGGAAATGGCTTGCCAAGATATTTGCTTTCTTTGGTATAGGCGTTGGTCTTTTAGGAATTGGTACATTTACACAGGTGAATGGAATCTCTTCTGCTGTTAATAATTTCTTTGATTCTAACAACGCATGGACTGTTTCATTATTTGGAAGAACATATTCATGGACTGTAGTTATAAGCTGTCTTATCCTTACTTTCTGTGTTGCTCTTGTTCTTATTGGTGGAATCCAGAGAATTTCTAAAGTTGCTCAGGTTATTGTTCCTTTCATGGCTGCAACATATTTTTTAGCAGGTATTCTTATTATTTTATTTAATATTACAGATGTTCCTGCTGCCATCCTTACAATTGTGCAGAGTGCATTTGGTCTTAAGGCCGCTGCTGGTGGTGCCCTTGGTGCCATGGTTGTAGCTATGCAGAAGGGTATTGCAAGAGGTATCTTCTCTAATGAGGCCGGTCTTGGTAGTGCACCTATTGCCGCTGCCGCTGCTCGTACCAATGAACCTGTACGTCAGGGTCTTGTATCTATGACAGCTACTTTTATTGATACTATTATCATCTGTTCAATTACAGGTATTGCAATTGTTCTTACAGGAGCTTACGATATGGGACTTGAAGGTGTTGCAGTAACAACTAAAGCATTCCAGTTAGGACTTCCATTCCCTGATGGAGTTGCTTCATTTATTCTTATGTTATGCCTCGTATTCTTTGCATTTACAACTATTCTTGGCTGGGATTATTATTCTGAGCGCTGCCTTGAATACCTTACTAATGGTAAGAAGAAATGCATCAAGGCATACAGATGGATATATATCCTCTGCGTATTCATTGGTCCTTATATGACAGTATCTGCTGTATGGACAATTGCAGATATATTTAACGGTCTGATGGCTATTCCTAACCTTATTGCACTCGTTGCTTTAAACGGTGTGGTTGCTAAAGAAACTAAAGATTATCTTGACAGAATTAAGAAAAAAGAAATTGATTAATTAAGCATTAACTGCTTATGCGTATAATAAGCCCCACTCCGGATTAATCCGGAATGGGGCATTTTGTATATATCTTTATTCTGTTATAGTACTATGAGGGAATTTCCCCGCTGTAATCACATTTTATGAGCCCATTTTAATATATCCATCACATTTCATGAGTTTTATAGCAAAAGGGGGCTTGTATTCTCCCATATAAACATCTCCATCATCATGCATATTATCTTCCTCTATCATACATTTTTATAAAGAAATTCAATGTAATAATATAACACGTTTGACCGATATATAATGTAGAAGTAACATTTTGAAATAAGGTCCAAGGAGGGATTATTGCAGCAAATGGAGTTATTCGCAATTCAAAAGTGTACCCAGTCCAGACTATCAGTAATCTCAAAGGGGTAGGACAGGATAATACCAGTGCAGAACACGGTAACAGTGGACAGTCTCACAGACAGACAATAACTATCAGAGTTAATCCTGAGACTTATGCTGATGCACCAGCCGATTGTTATACAGTTACCTATAACCGTAACAGTCAGCTTCAAGCATTTTATTATCGCCCTCGCCATGAGTATACTTACTAATAATGGACGAAGAAAAACACCTCTTAATCAGAATGTATATTGCTGATTAAGAGGTGTTTTCTTATGCTCTACGCTTCAGCTTTATATATATGAGTTGCAATATTATTGCACACGCAATGCCAACTGAAACATAAGATATTAAATCCGTATTGACATATGTCGGGTTAAGACTTGCTGTTCTGCCAAGAAATCTGTTACTGAATAACGTTCAAGGCTCTGATTTAGTAGTATATATTGGATAAATCCACTATAATGTTGTTAAACATTTCCTATAAGAATATCTATATTTCAAGATTTATAGGCATATTATTATTGATGAAGAAGTGTCTTGTCTGATTTTTTTGTCATGATACCTATAGGTAGTCGTATATTCTGACAGCTTATAGGTATTTTCTATACATTCTTCTCTCGAATCAGACATTATCCTTGCCAGAAAGCTAAAGATTGCCTATAGATAATGTGGTTTTCCATCATTTATAGGTATTTACAATGAAATCTGCGCTTTATGAGCAGAAATCCTAATATTTCTGCCTATAATCAATAGAAATAATATCTTCTTATAGGTTCTGCTCTATATTCTGCGACCATGTTGCTGTCAGATGCAAATGTATCACCTAGTTGGACGATACACTATTTTGCCCCATCATTTATGTTCATATTTTTTCGTAGTAGATGATAACATTTTTATCCCCCGATATAATATTCTCTGAAACCATGTGATTTTTGTGTAAAGAAAAAAGCACCATGTTTCAGGTGCTAATCTTCATAATGGAACTTGCAGGAATATATTATCAGATTTTGGTTCATGTCCATATTATACGTAAGTCTGTGTTCGTCTGTGATTCTTCTACTGCACATCTTCCTATGCTTTAATGGTTTCTAAAGGAATAATCATAGGTAATAATATATTTTCTTCTAAATCATCAATCCGTATCCATATACTTTAAGATATGTATCACGCCTTCTTTCCACCAACACCATTAATATACATCAACGGTATTCCGAAGAATGCCATTCCTCCCACAATATTACCTATTGTAACAGGAATAAGATTATTAAATATAAAATTCGGTATATTCAATGTACTAAGCTGCTGTGCTGTATAACCATATTGCTCCATAGCATCTTTCACATATAACGGATTAAGTTTTGCTATCATTCCTGCAGGTACATAATACATATTAGCAACACAATGCTCATAACCGCTTACAACAAAAAGCAGTATTATAAAAAAACAACATAACAGTTTTCCGGTTACATCCTTTGCACGTGCCGCAAGCATAACTGCTGCACACACAAGTATGTTACATAATATTCCCGATGCAAGCGCTGTTGTAAAATCAAGATTACATTTTCCAAGTGCTACTTTAATTGTATATGCACCAAGTATTCCCGATGAATAATTATACTGCCCACTTACATAATCAATACATGTAAGCATTAACGAGCCAAGAAGATTTCCCAGATATACTACAACAAGCATTCGTATAAGCTTAAGTGCTGTATGTTTCTTCTGTACAGTTGCCATAATTGCCAGACAGTCTCCCGTGAAAAGCTCAGCACCTGTCATAACAACCATCATAAGTCCCATTGGGAATACAACTCCTGCAACCAGACGTGCAATTCCTACATTGACGATATCATGTGCTGCCACACTGCTTCCGGCTGCGCCAAATGCAATCATCATTCCTGCAAGTATGGCTTTCATAAAAAGCTTGTATGCTGGACAGTCAACCTTCCCAACACAACCTTCCACATAATTCTCTATCGCTTCTTTCATAGATAACATCTTTAGTTCCTCCCTGATTGTGTATTCCTACACTTCAATCGTTTTGTTTTAACTGTGTATACAAAATACGCTTGCATATTATAGCAAGCTGAATATTTATTTACAAGTATCTTATAAAGAACAATTCTACATGCTTCGGCACCCCTTTTGGACTTTCTCTGTGCATCACACCTCTCTAAGGTCCAAATCGTCAGACTGACTCTTCCCTTTTGGACTTTAACACGCCTTCCCGCCGCTTCAACATCCGATCTGCCGCGGCTCGGCTTCCCTTTTGGACTTCAACACGCCTTCCCACCGCTTCAACGTCCAATTCGCCGCGCTTTGGCTTCTCTTTTGGACTTCAACGCGCCTTCCCTCTACTTTAACGTCCAATCCACCACGCCATGGCTAACCATTATCCCTGCACGACAAAAAGCACCTGCCAGAATGCTATTCACAAGCATTCTGGCAGGTGCAAACCCACATATGTATCATAAATTCTACTTTCCAGATGTTGCCTTAAGTCTTGCCATAGCTCTTGCAAGTGCTGCTCTTGAGTGATAATACTCATGGATACTCTGCTTCTGGCGAAGTCTCTCCTCAGCCCTCTGCTTAGCTTCCTCTGCTCTTCTTACATCGATTTCCTCAGGCTTTTCTGCTGTCTCAACAAGAAGAGTTACACGGTTGTTGACGATTTCAACAAATCCCATTCCAACAACAGCATGAATCCACTCGTCGCTGCCCTCTGGCTGGAACTTCATCTGACCTTCATCAATTGCAATAACCATATCTTCATGATGGGCAAGAATTTCCTTCTGTCCATCGAACTCAGGCACAATCAGAGAACGGCATTTGCCAGCGAAAAACACCCGGTTAGCTGATATTACTTTTAAATAAAATGAACTTGTAGCCATTAGTTTTTCCTTTCTGGCAGGATGTTACTGCATCTTCTCAGCCTTTTTAATAACATCATCTATAGTTCCTACATTGAAAAATGCGTTCTCAGGATATTCGTCCATCTCACCATCAATAATTGCCTTGAAACCTCTTATAGTCTCCTTTAATGGAACATATACACCAGGAATACCTGTGAAGTTCTCAGCAACATGGAATGGCTGTGATAAGAATTTCTGAATCTTTCTTGCTCTGAATACTGTAACCTTATCTTCATCTGCAAGCTCTTCCATACCAAGAATAGCAATGATATCCTGTAATTCCTTGTACTTCTGGAGGATTTCCTGAACCTTTCTTGCTACCTCATAATGCTCCTCACCTACAATGTCCGGCTCAAGAATTCTTGATGTAGAATCAAGAGGGTCTACTGCCGGGTAGATGCCCTGTTCAACTATCTTTCTTGAAAGAACTGTAGTTGCATCAAGATGTGCAAATGTTGTTGCAGGTGCAGGGTCAGTAAGGTCATCGGCAGGTACATATACTGCCTGTACTGATGTTACAGAACCATTCTTTGTAGAAGCAATTCTCTCCTGTAATTCACCCATCTCAGTTGCAAGTGTTGGCTGATAACCTACGGCTGAAGGCATACGTCCAAGAAGTGCTGAAACCTCTGAACCAGCCTGTGTAAAACGGAATATATTATCAATGAATAAAAGCACATTCTGATGCTTCTCATCACGGAAATATTCAGCCATTGTAAGTCCTGTCTCAGCAACACGCATACGTGCTCCAGGTGGTTCATTCATCTGACCAAACACCAGGGCAGTTTTTTCAAGAACGCCCGACTCTTTCATTTCTGTCCAGAGGTCGTTACCTTCTCTTGATCTTTCTCCTACACCTGTGAATATTGAATATCCACCATGCTCTGTTGCAATATTGCTGATAAGTTCCTGAATAAGAACTGTCTTACCAACTCCGGCACCACCAAACAGACCAATCTTACCACCCTTTGCATAAGGTGCCAAAAGGTCAATTACCTTGATACCTGTCTCAAGAATCTCTTCTGCAGGATTCTGTTCTTCAAATGTTGGAGGTTCTCTGTGGATTTCCCACTTCTCCTCTGTGTCTGGCTGCTCTCCACCATCAATAGCCTCTCCTAATACATTAAAGAGACGGCCAAGAGTTTTCTCTCCAACAGGAGTCTTAATGCCACTGCCTGTAGCTGTTACTTCCATGTCTCTGCAAAGACCTTCACTGGAAGCAAGCATAATACAGCGGACTGTGTCGTTACCGATATGCTGTGCAACTTCCATTACACATTTTTTATCACCATTATTAACTTCAAGTGCGTCCCTGATTGCCGGAAGGTTCTCATCTTCGAACGCTACATCGACAACAGGTCCCATTACCTGTATAATCTTTCCTTTATTACTCATATTATCTCCTATCCGTCGCATTATTTCTTTCGTTTCTTCTTCTGCGACTTCGCACCAGCGATAACCTCAGTTATTTCCTGTGTGATTGAAGCCTGTCTGGCTCTGTTATACTGTATATCAAGATCGTGCAGCATATCCTTTGCACTCTTTGATGCAGCCTCCATCGCCATCATACGGGCATTCTGTTCGCAGGAGAATGACTCTACCAAAGCTCCGTATACGAAACCAACTATATAATCAGGAACAATTCTGTCCATAACTACTTCTGGGGAAGGTTTTAATGCAAGTTCCTCTCTTTTGAAATCAACCGGTATCTGGATATTGAAATCTGCCTTCTTAAGAGGAAGAAGCTGTTCAATCTGTGTTTCCTCCTGAATAGCATTAATCATACTTGTGTATATGATATACACCTCATCAAGTTCACCTTTTCTGTACAGTTCTATTATTTCTTCTGAAATATTTCTTGCTCTGTTAAGAGTAGGATTCTGAACTGTATAGTGGAACTGCTTCTCAATCTCAATACCGCGCTGTTCAAAATAATGTCGTCCAAGTTCTCCTAATACGAATAATGAATGATTAGGATTCTTTTCAAGCTGCTCCTGCGCAATCTTTAAAACATTATGGTTATATGAACCTGCAAGTCCCTTATCAGCAGTAATAACTATGTAGCCTACCTTTTTATCCGCTGCGTCTTTATCCTCATTTGTCTTAAAATATATACTGCTTATATCAGGTATATGTCTTAAGATTCGGCTCATTTCTGACTGCAGAGTGAAAAAGTATGGTTCCGTGTCTGAAAGCATTTTCTTAGATTTCTTAAGCTTGGAAGAAGAAATCATATACATGGCATTAGTAATCTTTAATGTATCATTGATACTTTTTATTCGATCCTGAATTTCCTTTGTGTTTGCCATATCTATACGCTTACCTTTCTTTTAGCACACATGCATTATGCAAATTCTTTTACTGCTTCCAGAATATTCTTAACCAGCTCATCATTAATCTCTTTCTTATCTTCAATCTGCTTTCCTATTTCAGGATGCTTGAGATCTATGAATTCAAGTAATTCTGTCTGGTGTTTCTTAACTTCCTTAGTAGGTATCTCATCAAATACGCCGTTGTTAGCCATAACAAGTGTCATAACCTGCTCATGCATTGAAAGTGGATGGCAGAGTGGCTGCTTTAAAAGCTCCATAAGGGCTTTTCCGTGCTGTAACTGTGCCTTAGTTGCATCATCAAGATCTGATGCAAACTGTGTAAATACTTCCATCTCTCTGTACTGTGCAAGGTCAATTCTTATGCTTCCTGATGCCTTCTTCATTGCCTTAGTCTGGGCTGCACCACCAACTCGTGAAACCGAAAGACCTACATTAACGGCTGGTCTCATACCTGAATTAAACAGGTTAGTTTCAAGGAATATCTGACCATCTGTGATAGAGATAACATTTGTTGGAATATATGCTGATACATCACCAGCCTGTGTCTCTATTATAGGGAGTGCTGTTATTGAGCCTCCACCTAACGCATCACTTAAACGGCTTGATCTTTCAAGAAGTCTTGAATGAAGATAGAATACATCTCCAGGATAAGCCTCTCGTCCAGGTGATCTTTCAAGCAGAAGGGAAAGTGCTCTATACGCTACCGCATGTTTGCTCAAATCATCATATACAATAAGAACATCTTTTCCCTGATGCATGAAATGCTCTGCCATTGCAGTACCTGCATATGGAGCTATATACTGAAGTGATGCAGGATCACTTGCTGTTGAAGATACAACAATTGAATAATCCATTGCACCATGCTTAGTAAGTGTTGATACAACCTTGGCAACTGTAGATGCCTTCTGTCCGATTGCAACATACACACAGATAACACCTTTACCTTTCTGGTTAATAATTGTATCTGTGGCAATTGATGTCTTACCAGTCTGACGGTCACCAATGATAAGTTCTCGCTGTCCACGGCCAATTGGGAACATTGAATCAATTGAAAGTATTCCTGTTTCCATTGGTGTGCTTACAGACTTACGGTCTACGATACCAGGAGCATCTTCCTCAATTGGTCTGTAATCTTCTTCTTTAATATCGCCTTTTCCATCAATAGGCTCGCCAAGTGCATTGATTACTCTTCCTACAAATGCGCTGCCTACCGGAATTCCGGCTTTTTTCTTGGTTCTTACAACCTTAGTTCCTTCTTTGATTCCTGTATCCCTGCCGAACAAGATAACACCTATCTCATTCTCACGGATATCCTGAACCATTCCTTTTACTCCATTATCAAATACTACGATTTCACCATACATTGCATGGTCAATACCGTATACTGTAGCAATTCCATCACCGACCCATATTACATTACCGGTCTCACGGCTTGCTTCATCCCAATTGAAATTCTCAATCTCACTCTGGATAATGGAGATAATATCTGTTGCACTAATTGCGCCCACAGGGGTCACCTCCCAGTTAATTTTCTTTCAAGCTGACAAAAACGTCCTTCAAAACTTCTGTCGTATTCCTTGTGATGCGCTCTTATAACATATCCGCCTAAGAGATCTGCATCCACTGTCTTTGTCAGTTCAATTGTATAATCCGGATATCTGCTCTTTAAGAAATCCTGTGCCTGCTTTGCATTTTCCTCTGCATCACTGCTATCTGCACTTATAAGCTCTGCTTTTAAAATGTGGTTTGCTTCATCATCAATTCTGTAATATGAATCAAATATGTCTCTCATCTCATCACAATAACCAAGCTTACACATTTCTTTAATGAAATTCTTCATAAGCTCCTTGGTATCATCAAGTGCAAACACTTTATCAATGATGTCGTATTTCTTTGCAAGAGGTATTTCAGGATTCGTGAGAATTTTCTGAAGTTCTGAAGTTTTGCTGTATAACTCATCAGCCCTTCTTACATCCTCTCTGCTCACAGACAACCGGTGTAAAACTATTGCATTATTTACTGCTGCCTGCGTCATGAGCATCACCTGTCTTTACGATTTTTCTTGCAGCTATGAGAGCGAGTCTTGCAATATCTGCCTGTGCAGCTTCCGTTGCTTTCTCTTTCTCTGTAGCTATATCAGCCTTTGCCTTTTCAAGCATTACTTCTGTTTCTTTTCTGGTCTTTTCCAAAGCTGCCTCATGCTCTTCCTGTGCTCTGTTTCTAGCATTTACAATAATCTCATCAGCTTCAGTCTTCGCACTTTCAAGCTTTTCGTCATATGAAGCCTTTAATGCATCTGCTTCTTCCTGACTCTTCTTAGCATCATCAAACTGCTGCTTAATCATATCTTCTCTTGCATTGATTACTTTCATAACAGGCTTAAACAGGAACTTCTTAAACACCAGATATAAGACGAGCAGATTGACTACTGTCCATAATATATTCCATGGATCTATACTTAACACTAGCTTCGCCTTCCTTTCTATCTTGTCTTAGTTATCTTTCCCATAAATGTTATTAGCCTAAGAAAAGAATTATAAGAAGGGCGATAACGAAACCATAAATAGCTGTTGCCTCTGCAAGGGCACAACCTAAAAGAAGTGACTTACTAATCTTGCTTTCTGCCTCTGGCTGTCTTGCGATAGCGTCTACTGCACTGCTTGTTGCCTTACCGATACCAAGACCAGCACCGATACCTGTTAATACTGCTATACCTGCTCCGATTGCTACTAAAATTGTTGACATAATAATAATCTCCTTTTTAAAACATTTATTCTTGTTACATATACTCTTACTCTGTAGCCTCTTTTATAAAAAGACCAGTTAAGAATACGAAAACATACGCCTGTATCAGTCCATCGAATATATCGAAGTAACAACTGAATACTGCCGGTAAAACTGCTGGAACTACCATCTTTAATAATTCCATGATTACAAATGAACCTAAAACATTACCGAATAATCGCATGCAAAGTGATAAGGGCTTGATAAATACTTCCAGAATATTAATAGGAAGTATTATAGGCATTGGCTCTGCAAAACTCTTAAGCCAGCCTTTAGTTCCTCTGGCTCTGATTCCTGCGACCTCAATAAGCACAATACTCATCAATGCCAGTGTTGCTGTAACATTCATATCCTTAGTTGGCGGCTTGAAACCAAGCAGTCCTATCAGGTTCGCAATTCCTATGTAAATAGCAATTGCTGACAGATATGGAATGTATGCCTTTCCTTTTTCTCCTACCGTCTCAGTGAAGAAATCATTGAGCCCCTTTATTGCTGTTTCTACAACTACCTGTCTGCGACTGGGGTTTTCCACACTTAGATTTCGGCTTAGCAGAATACACAACAGAAACACAACAGCCATGATAATCCATGTAACAACAACGGATTCATATACTGGG
The DNA here is from genome assembly GCF_009680455.1 of Lachnospira eligens. Lineage (GTDB taxonomy): Bacteria > Bacillota > Clostridia > Lachnospirales > Lachnospiraceae > Lachnospira > Lachnospira eligens_A. Next base: position 29,623 of record NZ_WKRD01000009.1, on the reverse strand, counting down.
ATTCCACCAAACAAAGGTATAGTGAACACTGTCTCGCAATTAAGTTCTTCCATAAGCCCTTCTACCAAAGCATCCATCTGCACGACCTCCTTTCTAAATATGAAACATATTTCTTTTCTGTTCACGGATTTTATTCCACAAAAAAAATAATGTCAAGCCTAGATTCTGCCTAGGTTTGACACTATTTTCTCCTTTAATAATCGTACATTTTTAACAAAAAATTATTTATGACCAGCGTTCATTTTTGTTATTTTTTACATTGAATTCTGGCAAACTTTATTTTTATTTAATAATTTCATTAAAATTTGTCAAAAATGTATCAATAAAATCTGTTAATTTTTCTACAAATTTGTCATTTAATTAAGATATAACCGGTTATTCATTAATTATATTAATCTCTACAAAGCCGTTAAAACACTTGTATTCTCTATAACAAAGTTCCTGAACGTCTCTACAGCAGGAGACATGTATGTACTATTATCATTAACCATATAAAAGCTTCTCTCATATTCAGGTGACTCGATTTCAAATATTTCTACAGACATCTTTTCCAATATATCCATATATGGAACTACCGCTATTCCGAATCCATTAGCAACCAGCCCGGCAATAACCTGATCTTCCTCAGTTTCATATGCAACCTTTACTGTTATGTCCGATCTTTTCAACATTTCATCAAATATGCTTCTTATTCCAGAGTTCTTGTCAAAACATACATATGAATACCCGGCTGTCTCTGCAAGATTAATGCTCCTTTTCCTTTTCTTAGCCAGCGGATGTCCTTTGGGAGTAATAAGCACCAGTCTCTGCTTCATAACGGGCTCAGCCGTAAAATGATATTCTTCTGATGGCTTGGAACAGAACAACAAATCATACTTTCCAAGCTGCATATCGTCAAGCAGCCTGCCCGTAACATCTGTGTGAAACGTAAAATCTATATCAAGCTTCGGATTCTTCTTTATAAATGCTGCCGCCATCCGAGGGACATAGCTTATTCCCAATGGTCTTACAAGTCCTAATCTTATCGTTCCATTTCCCATTGCACTTCTTTTAATAGAAGCGATTCCATCATCTAACACATCAAGAGTCTTTTCTGCATAAGAAAAAAACTCCTCTCCGAATTGAGTCAGAGTTATCTTATGTCCGTTTTTTTCAAAGAGTTTAACACCAAGTTCCTTTTCCATCTGTGAAATTGCATGACTAAGACTCGGCTGTGTAATGCATAATTCCTCTGCCGCCTTCGTGTACTGGCGGATTCTTGCAAGTGTAACGAAATATCTCAGATTATATATATTCATAGACAGCCTCCTATGCACATTTATTATCTTAATTATAAACAGTTCTATAGACAAAATCTATAATTTCATTAAAATTATTCATTTGTTATTAATCAATAATGAAACTACACTTAGAGACTGTGATTATGTTCTTTATTAAAAAGAAAGGGGATTCCTTATGAGTTCAATTGATAGTGCAATAGATTTAAATGCTGGTTCTGTTTCTGAAAATGTTAAGACTACGCTTAGAGGTGAGCTTGTTCTTGCCTTTGCTGTTATAATCAACAGCCTTGGAGTTGTGCTTATGCTTTACTCAGGAACTGGAATATCTGCAATCTCAAGCGTTCCATATGCTTTTTCCGAAGTCTTCCCTAAGATTACTCTTGGTACATTTACATATATGTTCCAGGGACTTCTTGTACTCAGCCTTATGATTCTGCGAAAGAAGTTCGTACCATCATATCTGTTTTCATTCGTTGTCGGATTCATATTTGGTGAATGCATCGACATGCACAATCTGTGGGTTCCAATGCTCCCAACTGCAATCGGATTCAGAATTGTGTACTTTATTATAAGCTACTGCCTGATAAGTCTCGGCATAGCTCTTTCTAACAGATGTAAGCTTCCAATTATCCCTACCGACCTGTTCCCTCGTGAACTTGCTGACATAACTGGCGTTGCATATTCACGCATCAAGATTTCTTTCGATGTTATATGCCTTGCCGTAACTGCATGTCTTACCGGCCTGATATTAGGTCATGTTAAAGGTCTTGGCATCGGTACTGTTGTTGCTGCATTTACAATGGGAAAAGCCATCGGCCTTGTCGGCAGATGGCTTGATAAGAAATTTGATTTTGTTTCATTTATGAAGAAATAACTTCCTCACATATTGTCTAATCTATCTTTAATTACATTAATATCATAATCTGGGGCAGATGAAACTACTGCTTCGTATATTGGCTTTATATCTGCCTCTTCTTCCTCTAGTTCTGAGGCTATTGTCTCCAGAGTTTTTGACTTCTTTACCTTTTTTATAATCTGATTAACTATCTTTAATTGTTCTCCGCTCTGTTCACCCTCTGCAAATACTTCTTGGGTCAATTCTTCTTTTGCTTCTCGTTTTAATTCTTCTATAACTGTTTCTTTTAATTCTTCTTTAGCCATTTCCTTTGCTTCTTCAAATAATGTCCTTCTGACATCTTCCTCATCATAATCATATATACTCACTTCGACGACCTCCTCCCTATGCTGTTCAAAAAAATCGACAAGTATATCCTCATCTATACATTCGTCAATTGCCTCTGTTACTGCAATCCTGACATCGTCCCCTTCAACTCCCATCTTGAATCTTACTTTATTAACAAATGTCATGTAATCACGCAGCGTTTTGCACTTATTAAGGATATGTACATCTTTATTAATGTTGATAACACGCACCTTAAGCTCCAGCTCCGGATTATCTGTCGGAATCTCATACATATCTGACAGCCTGATTTCATCCTCATCTTCAATCCATTTTTCCAGACCATTGTAGAATGTCACAAAATGTGGAACAGGAATCTTAATCATACTTCTCCTGTGAAGCATGGAATTACTGAACAGCTCTCTGAACACATCCGACACATAGTGCAAAAATCTTAACGGCATATTAGGATTCTTACTCGACTGCTGTTCAAACATATACAGGCTCATACACAGTAAAAATGAAGCGTCATTCTTATACTTCATGTACGAACCTCCATTTAATGTTGTAACCTGCAAATCGTCAACATTCGTGTAAGCTGAATTGTTAAGTGCATTATACAGCTCTAAAAGATTTTTCTTATCCCTGTATAGCATACAGAATACATTGTCCTTAAATTTAGATGTTACATTGTCTTTCTTCTCTGCCATAGAATATCCTCCTCGTCTCTTTCGCAGGCTGATATCCACGCACATATACTAATATTGTATTTGTCTATATAAGTATATTAGCATCTACAGATATCTAAAACAAGCCTGCATTATTCAATTATGTTTTATGTGGATTTTGCTGAATGAATGTCCATAAATGTTTTTCATAAATGAACTTTCATAGATAGATGTTAATCTATGAATATTCAGCTTTGATAAGCAACTGGTGTTGATTATTGAAACAATCAACACCAAGTTACTTTAGAAAAGATTTTATTCTTTAAATATATTAATATCATATATAATTATATATGTCAATATATATTATCTAAACATTAGAAATATATCACTTTTATTAAAAAAGGTACAACATTCATCATGTGAATATTATACCTATAATCAATAAATATTATCTATATGCTCTCTCGTATATACCCGCAATCTCTTCATCAGTAGTTTCCTGAGGGTCTCTTACGAACAATCTCATCATTGTTGCCCTTGCGTTCTTGGCAAGTGTCATTGCTTCTTCCTTCTTTATTCCGTAATCAGACATCTTAAGGTCATCAACTCCACATGCCTTCTGTAATTCAAGAAGTGCTGTGATGAAATCTTCCGGTTTAGACGCATCTTTCATTCCAAGAAAATGTGCCATATCAATGAAGCGTTCATCACATACATGCTTATTAATCCAGAATGTGAAGTACTCCTTAGACAGCATGATAAGTCCTGCTCCATGAGGAAGCTCAGGGTGATATGCACTCATTGCATGCTCCATAGAATGTTCTGATATACATGATGTTACAACCATTGAATAGCCAGACATTGTATTAGCGTATGCAACATGTTCTCTTGCCTCAATATCATTGCCATCCTTAACTGCTCTTGCAAGATAATGTCCGATATTTTCAATCGCGGCACGCTGAATCATATCTCCCATAATATTATGTTTGTTGCTTATATACCCTTCCAATGAATGGAAAAGTGCATCAAATCCCTGATATGCAGTGAATTTCGGTGGAACTGTTTTCATAAGCTCAGGGTCAACAATTGCATACTTTGCAAACATCCCCGCCATTCCACCAATACCAATCTTTTCATTAGTATCAGGATTAGAAATTACTCCGATAGTATCAACCTCTGAGCCTGTTCCTGCTGATGTAGTAATTGCAATCCATGGAAGAATCTCATTAGGAGGTGTCATCTTTCCACCTGATGGGCTGTTAGCATAATCCCACAGATTATCTGATGGCTGTGGAATGAACATTGCCATATTCTTAGCCGCGTCCATAACTGAACCGCCACCTAAAGCAATAACAAAGTCAACTCCGTTCTCGCGACCAATTCTTGCGCCTTCTTCAACTGCTGACTTCAGCGGATTAGCTCCTATTCCGTTATAAAGCACATATGAAACATCAGCCTGTTTAAGTTCATTTATTGTTCTGTCAAGTGAACCATTCATCCTTGCAGACTTTCCATTGCTTATAACAAGAAGTGCTTTCTTTCCTGGCATCTTAAGAGTATGAAGCTTAGAAAGACTTCCGCATCCAAATACGACATCTACTGGTGAAAAAAACTGATATTCATTCATGATTACTCCTCTCTGAAATTAATACTGCCATCTGCAGCATTCATTCCATCAACAATAGCCAGAGATTCCAGCTGGTATCCAAGATTACGGATAATCTGTCCGCCCTGCTGAAATCCCTTCTCAACTGCGATACCAATACCTTCAACAGTTCCACCTGCCTGATTGACAATAGAGATAAGTCCCTGAAGTGCACAACCATTAGCAAGGAAATCGTCAATAATAAGCACATGATCCTCCGGACCTACAAACTTCTTAGATATAAGCACCTGATTCTTGCACTTATGTGTAAATGATTCAACTTCGGCAGAGTACACATCACCGTCAATATTGACGCTCTGTGACTTCTTTGCAAATACAACCGGTACATCAAAGCATTCTGCAACTATACATGCAATACCGATTCCTGAAGCCTCAATTGTTATAATCTTATTAATATTCTTTCCGGCAAATCTTCTCTTAAATTCTTCGCCCATCTGCTTGAAAAGTTTAACATCCATCTGATGATTAAGAAAACTGTCAACTTTCAAGATGTTGCCTTCCTTGACAACTCCGTCCTTCATAATTCTTTCTTCAAGAAAATTCATAGTAATGATTCCTTTCGTAAGTAAATTATCTGTCATATTATAAGAAATAATTCTATCATCACTAAGCATTGCGGTCAATCGCTTTTAGTACTTAATACCCATATTTTTTCTTCTTCGCAACAAGGAAAATTATGGTTGCAATCATAGCAAGAAATTCTGCCACAACTACTGACATCCACACACCTGTAAGCTTGAAAAACACAGGCAGAATAAGCACTGCTGTCACCTGAAATACAAGGGTCCTAAGAAACGATATCAATGCTGATGTAAGGCCATCACTAAGTGCTGTGAAGAATGACGAACCTAATATCGGGAAGCCTGAAAACAGAAACGAACATGAAAAAATCATGAAACCTGCAACAGTTATGTCGAATAATTCCTTATCATACCCGACAAACACCTGCGCAAGCGGTCTTGCAAGAACCTGTCCCAGCACAAACATTGTAAATGCTCCAACAACGATAATTCTTATACCTTTTCCAAGAATACTCTTTAATTCTTTTTTATTACCAGAGCCATAATTAAATCCGACAATAGGTGCACTTCCTACTGAGTATCCCATGAATATTGCCTGAAATATGAAATTGACATACATAACAACACCATAAGCTGCAATTCCATTTTCTCCGGCATATTTCATCAACTGCATATTGTAAAGCATACTTACTAAAGACGCTGACACATTATTCATGAATTCAGACGCACCGTTAGATGCTGCTTTACCAAGTATTCTGATATCAAATCTGAACTTTGTTAATCTTAAAAGGCTTGTGTTCTTTTTCATAAAATACACAACCGGAATTGCACCTCCAACAAGCTCACTCATCGAAGTTGCAAGTGCCGCACCGACAAGCCCCCATCTGAATCCTGCAACAAAAAGTGCATCAAGCGCCATATTGGTAACACCTGCTGCCACAGTCACATACAGACCAAGCTTAGGCTTTCCCGCTGTTGCAAACAGACACTGAAACTCAAACTGCAATATATAAAAAGGTAATGCCGCAAGAATAATTCTTCCATATAATACACAGTCACTAAGAAGCTTTCCTTCTGCACCAAGCATCATGGCAACAGGTCTTATCAATATAATACCAAGAAGTCCTAATACAATACCGCATATTGCTGAAAATGCCACTATAAACGAGAATATGTGGCTTGCCTTCTCTTTCTTTCCCTCTCCAAGTGACATTGCAATAAGTGCGCCACCACCTGTTCCAAACATAAATCCGACGCAGCCAAGAATCATAAGCACCGGCATAATCAGATTAACTGCTGCAAATGAAGTTTTACCTACAAAGTTAGAAACAAACAAGCCATCAACAACGCCATATATAGATGTAAATATCAGCATAACAATTGATGGCATTGTGAATCTCATGAGTTTCCTATATCCAAAATGATCTGATAATTTAATCTCTTCTTTCATTCATTTCCTCAAAATAATCACTTCTGTCTTGCCATTGCAATCTGGCCAGGAGTTATAGGAAGCTCGTAAAATCTCTTTCCTGCCGCATGGCTTAATGCATCTGTAATTGCAGGAAGCGGTGTATTAATTACAACCTCTCCGATTGATTTAGCACCAAAAGGACCTGCATTCTCGTAACTGCTCTCAAACTCAACATTAATATGTCCGATATCCATTCTTGACGGAATCTTATACTGTAAAAATGAGTTCTCATACAGCTTGCCTTTATCTGAATATGTGATATTCTCTGACATTGTCATTCCAATTCCCTGTAATATACCGCCCTCTGCCTGTACTCTTGCAAGGTTAGGATTAACAGGTGTTCCACAATCAACACATGCGTCATACTCAACAACACGGCTCTCTCCTGTGAGAAGGTCAACCTCGACCTCCGCTGCTCCAACCATGAATGGTGGTGGTGAAATAGGTGATGTATGTGTATTGGTAACTGAAAGTGCTATATCATTACCACACATGGATGCTGTTGATATATCGGCCAGGGTTACACATTTATCCTTGTTCTCACCTGATTCGCATATTACTTTCTTTCCGTCAAATGTGACATCACATTTCTCGCAGCCTAACATCTTAGCACCAAGCTTTTCGATTCTGTCTCTAAGCTCTAATGCACATTTTTCAACAGCCTTACCTGTTACATACGTTGTACTTGATGCGTATGAACCTGAATCATAAGGTGATATGTCAGTATCTGCACCAAATACACTTATATCGTCTGTGCTGCATTCAAGAACCTCTGCTGCAATCTGTGCAAGTATTGTATCACAGCCTGTTCCCATATCAGCAGCTCCGATGTTCATAGTATATACACCTTCATCATTAAGCTTTAGTGTCGCACTGCCGACATCAACTCCTGATATACCTGAGCCCTGCATTGCCATGCCCATTCCGACAAAACGTGCCTTAGTATCAGAAATCTTTCTCATAGGATATTTCTCATCCCATTTAATCATCTCTTTGACCTTTGCAAGACATCTGTCAAGTGCACAGCTTGTATTAACCTGTCCATAGTAAGCAGGCATTACATCGCCCTCTTTTACTATGTTCTTAAATCTGATTTCAAACGGGTCCATATGAAGTCTGTCTGCCAGTTCATTTACAGCCGACTCAACTGCAAAAAGTCCCTGTGTCGCACCATAACCTCTGTAAGCACCCGCTGACATTATATTAGTATATACAACATCACTTACAAAACGGAACGCCTCTGCCTTTCCATATAATGGAATTGACTTGTGTCCAGAAAGTCCTACTGTTGTAGGACCATGCTCGCCATATGCGCCTGTATTAGATAATGTGTATAAATCAATTCCTTTTACAATACCATCCTTAGTTGCACCAAGTCTTACATGCATCTGCATCTCATGTCTTGGTGATGAAGCTGACTGTGTTTCTTCCCTTGAAAATATAATCTTAGACGGTTTCTTGGTCTTCCATGTAACAAATGCAGGATATATCTCTGACACAGATGTCTGCTTTGCTCCAAATCCGCCTCCGATTCTTGGCTTGGTAACTCTTATCTTAGATGGCGATATTCCAAGTGCATGTGAGATAATTCTCCTGCAATGGAATACTATCTGTGTAGAACTTACGACATGAAGTCTTCCATAAGTATCTATTGTACAGAAAGTTCTGAAAGTCTCCATCATGCTCTGCTGGCATGCCTTAGTATGATATGTCCTGTCAATCACAATATCACACTCATCTAACACTTTATCGATATCTCCGTTGCCGCTCTCATCATGCGCGCACAGATTTCTTTTATTATCAGCTCCAACCGGACATAATGCCTCCCAGTTATCCTCTGGATGTACAAGAATCTCATTATCCTTTGCCTTAGTGAAATCAAGCAATGGTTCAAGTACTTCATATTCTGTCTTAATAAGCTTCATTGCCTTATCAACACAGCGTTCATCAGCACCTGCAACAATGGCAACCGGATCGCCTATGAATCTTACATGCTTATCAAGAATAAGCCTGTCATAAGGACTTGGCTCAGGATATGTCTGACCTGCACATGTGAATCTTTTCATATTCTGGTCAACATCTTTATATGTAAATATTGCTTCTATTCCCGGCACCTTCATCGCAATATCAGTATTAATATTCTTTACAAATGCGTTGGCATATGGTGAGCGCAGAAGCTTTACAACAAGGCAGTCCTTAGGTGCAATATCATCTGTATACACCGGCTTTCCAAGAAGCAGTTCCATCGCATCTTTCTTTCTGATAGCTTTATTAACCGACTTCATTTATTCAGCCTCCTTTGCTTTCTTTGCCTCAAGGAAATTCATAATTCCTCTTAACTGTCCCTCATAACCTGAACATCTGCACAGATTTCCTGAAAGGAACTCCTTTATCTCCTCTTCATCAGGATAAGGATTCTCTCTGAAAAGTGCCAATGCATTCATAACAAATCCCGGATTACAGAATCCGCACTGCTCTGCTCCCTGATCTGCTATAAATGTGACAAATTCAGACGCCTCCTCCTGTAATCCTTCGAGTGTTGTAACACTGCATTTGTCTGCTCTTGCTGCAAGAACTGAACATGAAAGGACAGGCTTATCATTAAGAAATACTGTACATAAGCCACAGTTAGATGTTTCACAGCCACATTTTACGCTGTAACAGCCATGCTCTCTCACGAATTCATAGAGTGTCATGTCTGCCGTAATATCTGCTTTAACAGATTTTCCATTCAACTTAATATCAACTAACATATATTCTCCAATCCGTAATCACCAATTAATCTCTGTTAATATTCTGAAGTGCCCTGCCTGCAAGAACGCCTGAAAGATGACTTCTATACTCAGCACTTCCTCTCATATTGCCCGCTGTAGGCACATTTTTCTTAACAAATGTACTGAATTCTTCTACCGACTTCTCGTTAATACCGCCTGCAAGTATTCCTTCTGTATCTTTAACAACAATTGCTCTTCCCGGCCTTGCACCTATGCAGATATTGCAGACTCCAGTATCTTTAAACTTTACTCCTGCACATGTAAGCACCGGCAGATCTGTTTCTGTTATTCTCACTGCTTCATAAAACATATTCACCGGTCTTTTCTTAACAATAATATTAACAACAATGTCCCTGTCATAATCACGGTCAGCATACTCAGTTAATGGAACAATGCCTCCCTTGTATAGTTCTACATAAGAATCCAGTCCGATTAAAAGCGTAAGCACATCAGAAAATCCATATCTTCCATATATACTTCCACCAACTGTTGCAAGATTTCTGAACTGCACACCTACAATATGCCTTAAAGCCTCCTTAGCACAGCCATCTGTATATTCATTAAAACTCTCATGAACTTCTAACTGTCTTAAAGTTGTCATACAGCCAATCTTAAATTCTTCATCTGATTCTTCAATCTTATCAAGTCCAAGCCCTGACATATCAATAGCTGTATTCATTCTGTTGTCGCCCATACGCATCCACATCATGCCGCCGACAATACGGTTAGCTTTCTTCTGATTAAGCTCATAGGCTTCTTCAAGGCTTTCTACTTTCTTATAATTCTGTATAGTAAGCATAAAAACTCCAATCTATTTATTAGTGATATGAACAACGGACGGTTGTGGCGGGCGCAGACCCGTTACCTGCAGGTGATGGCTCTCATGGCAGCTTAGCTTAGTGGGAGTAGCTGCCGCCATCTGCAAAGCCTATTAGTGTGCAGAAAATCAAACGCGCTACGCTTGAACGAGATTTTCTGCACACACCTTTAAGCATATGGCGGCATAACTCCCACACAGCACACTGCAAATCGAGCCCTCGCCTGCTGGCATCGGGTCTGTGCCCGCCACAACCTGTCTGTCGACCTTCACTACTAAATTCTTTACTCACCAAGAAATCGATAAAAAATCTCATTCTCTTTCCTTATATAAATATAACGGCTTGTAAAACCCTTGTCAATCTGATAAAATTCATTTGCTAATATAATTTATGAGAATTGTTTTTTGAGATATTTAGAACAACAGCCACGAAAAATTGTTGAGTCCAACGCAGGATGCTTTGGAGCCGCCGGTACTTAGTAAGCGGGAATAGTTGGCACGAAGTGACAACAAATTCCCGCGAACTTAGTACCGCTGCGAGCGACAAGCAGCGAAAGCGTGTCCTGCGTTGAACTCAACAATTTTCGTGGCGTCCGTTCTAACAAACCTCCACAAACCAATTCACAGAAAGGATTTTTAACATGAAGAATTTTAAAAGATTTACCGCCCTCTTTTTATCAATGCTCATGCTTTTTTCATTAGCAGCATGCGGCAATTCTACAACTTCTGATAAGGGCACAGAAGAAGCTACTACTTCAGCATTTGACGTAATGTCACAGTTTAATGAGATTGGCGTAAGCTATCCTCTTACTGTTACTGACCAGGCTGGTAGAACCGTAACATTTGAAAAGGCTCCAGAAAAGATTGCATCATCTTACTACATTTCAACAAGCCTTCTTCTTGCACTTGGATTACAGGATAAACTCGTTGGAATTGAAGCAAAGGCTAACACAAGAAATATTTACAAGCTTGCAGCTCCTGCAATCGTAAGCCTTCCTAACATGGGAACAGCCAAGGAATTTAACACTGAAGCATGTGTAGCTGCTGCACCTGATGTTGTATTTCTTCCAATGAAATTAAAGAAAACAGCTGATACTCTTGAAAGTCTTGGAATCAAGGCTATTGTTGTGAATCCAGAAGACCAGTCACTTTTAGAGGAATGCATAACTCTTGTTGGAAAGATTACTAACAATGCAGGACGTGCTGAAGCACTTAATAATTCAATCAAGACATTTTTAGCTGATAACAAGACTAATGTTTCTGGCGAAAATACACCATCTGTATACCTTGCAGGTAACAGCTCTGTTCTCTCAACTGCCGGAAGCAAGATGTATCAGAATACTCTGCTTACTAACGCAGGTGGTAAAAATGTTGCTTCTGAACTTACAGATACTTACTGGGCAAATGTTTCTTACGAGCAGATTCTTGCATGGAACCCTGATTACATCGTTATCGCTGCTGATGCAACTTACTCAGTTGATGACATCTTAAGCGATGCTAATCTTGCCAGCTGCAATGCTGTTAAGAACAAAAATGTAGTAAAGCTTCCTAACGATATCGAAGCATGGGATTCTCCAGTTCCTGGAAGCTTCCTTGGAAGTATATACATTGCTTCTGTTCTTCACCCAGAAAAGGTAACTAAAGATTTCTATGAAACTTGTGTAACTAAATTCTATGAAAGCTTTTATGGATTTACACCTGCAAAATAATTAAGGATGATTTATGTTCAAGAATATTAATAATTACAGGAACAAAATTATACTATTATCTGTCATGTGGGCACTGCTTCTTATAGCAGTGTTTACATGGTCAGTTCTTACCGGACAGTATCCACTCACATTAAAAGGACTGCTGTCAGGAGACACTATGTCAATTATGGTCTTTAAAAGACTAAGACTTCCACGTGCTATTATGGGCATTATCGGAGGCTTTGGACTTTCAATATCTGGTTATGTATATCAGATGATATTTAAAAATCCACTGGCATCACCTGATGTTGTCGGTGTTTCTTCCGGTGCAAGTGCCGGCGCAGCTTTTGCTATAGTTGCGGTTTCGTCTTTAACCCCTGTTGTATCAATATCCGCATTTGCCGGAGGAATAATTGCTCTTATAATCACATTACTTGTGGCTTATCTTGTTCCCGGCAGAAACAGTTACACAATTGTACTTGCTGGTATTGCCATTCATTCTGTAGCACAGACAATTCTTATGTTTCTCAAACTTGCTGCAGATCCTGAAAAACAGCTTGCTTCTATTGAATACTGGATCATGGGAAGCCTTAACGGTGTTTCAAAGGACAGCCTTGCTATTCCTTTCTTTGTAACATGTGCAGGCTTTATAATCATGACTTTATTATACAGACAGATTCTCATTCTCTCGATAAATGAGGATGAAGCTGCCGCTCTCGGTGTCAATGTCACAGTTCTCCGTTTTATCATATTAATGATTGCAACATTAATCGTATCATCAATTATATGTGTAACCGGACTTATCAGCTTTATTGGACTTATTGCACCTCACATTGCCAGATTACTCACAAGACGCAATGACAGATACACATACATATCAAGCGGACTGGCTGGTGCCATCATCATGACACTTGCTGATATATTTGCAAGAAGTGTATCCTCATCGGAACTCCCTGTAAGCATATTTACATCACTCCTTGGTGCACCGCTGCTTATAATCCTGCTTATCAAAGCTAACAAAAAGGAGGTTGCATAATGTCCGATTTATTCAATTCTGAATTATATGTTTCAGATGTATCAGTATATTATGGAAGCAAATGTGCTGTCCATAATGTAAGCTTTGACATTCAGCCTGGACAGCTTACAGCAATTATCGGTAATAACGGCTGCGGGAAAACCTCACTTATAAGAGCTGTCATGAATCTTGTTAAACATAGTGGAAAATGCATGCTTGGCGAGCTTCAGCTTGAAAGTATGTCTGTCAGGAAAAGAGCCGGCATGATAAGCTACATTCCACAAAGAACCGGAATAAGCGTAAGTATGACTGTAAGAGATGTCTGTCTGCTTGGCTTTAATCCACAGCTTCACATGCTTGAATCGTATAACTCCGACATGAAATATCGTGCTGATAAAGCTATCGATTCTGTTGGCCTTTCCGGATTATATGATACAGACTTTCTCACATTAAGCGAAGGCCAGAAGCAGTTATGCATACTTGCACGCACACTTATAGAAGATTCGGCGCTTCTGCTTCTTGATGAGCCCGACAGTGCGCTTGATTTTTCTAACCGTCATATGCTTATGAAACATATCCGGAATATTATTTCTGATAACAAATGTGCTCTCATGTGTATACACAGTCCAGAACTTGCACTTGAGTACTGCGACAGGATTCTTCTTATGAAAGATGGAAAAATTGTTTCAGATATTGATGTACATGCAGCCAGTCTTTCAGAAATCAATGAAAAAATGTCTCTTATATATGATAATATCAATGTTACTGAATGTACTGATGCCAAGGGAAATGTACACAGAATAGTTCTTGCTTTGTAATAGGGGGATTTATGAATAATTGTTATTTGGACGCAGAAGCCGTAATTACATTTTTCAGGATGACCGGCAGAAAACACATTTTTATAACAGGCAGCCGCGGCAGTGGAAAATCTCATCTTGTTAATAATATGTTAAAATATATGTCCGATTCTTTCAATCTGTTACAGAGTCATAGAACGGATACGCCACAGGTTGTCATTAAATCTAATCTGGTTGCTGACAATAAAGAATTCGTAATTGGTGTACCCCGGACATCTGGAATTAATCCTGCATCTAAAGGCAATAATATGACAATTATTGAAGATGGATTTATTAATTGCGCAATTCCTGCCATTGATACACATCTTGATACAACTCCTGAAAGGTTATTTGTTATTGATGAGCTTGGTTATCTTGAAAGCTCTTGCATCCCATTTCAGAAGGCTGTTGAAAAACTGCTTGATAATTCACATGTTTTAGCTGTAATCAGAAAACAATCCACAGAATTTCTAAACAGAATCTGTAACAGGAAAGATGTTCTTGTTATTGATATTGACAGCACATTTGAAACGCTTTCTTGCATTATTATGGCTTCCGGTATGTCAAAACGTTTTGGCTCTAATAAGCTGATTACAGACTTTAATGGACGCTCTCTTTTTGAAAATGCAGTATCTATAAGCCATTTTGCCGGCTTTGGTGAGACACTTGCAGTAACACGGCATGATGAAGTTGTCCGTATATGTGAAGATAAAAATATACATTTTCTCCGACATGACATGCCATACAGAAATGAAATGGTCCAGCTTGGAGTTACCAGAATTCTATCAGATAACGCTTCTTCAGGTAATCTGCAGCCTCAGGGAATCCTTTTCCTGCCATCAGACCAGCCGCTTATTACAAGGACAAGCCTGCAGCTTCTGTGTCTTACATTTCTTTATTATGATGATAAGATATGCAGACTTTCCTACAATGAAAATGCTGGTTCTCCATGTATATTTCCTGCAAAATATTACGATGAGCTTCTAAACCTTCCTGAGAAAAAAGGCGGCGGGTTCTTAACAAAAAAATATCCCGCACAGGTTGTATTAGTTCCTGTACGGGATGAATATGAACTATATGATATCGATACTCCAGACGATATTACTCGTCTTTTGAAGTTTCTTCATTAGCCGGTTTGCTCTTAGGAAGTATCACATTAAGTAATATTGCCACAAATGCTGCAGGTACAATACCTGACTCACCAAACATAAGCTGTACTGCCTGTGGTGTATGTTCAAGAATTGCAGGGCTTACACCCATTCCGTAACCTACACCAAGTGCAACTGAAACAATTGAAAGTCTTCTTGCATCAAGCGGCTCTTTAGTAATAAGCTGGATACCACTTACTATGATTGATGAGAACATCATAACTGCTGCACCACCAAGTACTGACTGTGGCATGATTGATATAAGTGCTCCAAGCTTAGGTATAAGTCCGCATAATATAAGGAATACCGCACCTGATGCAAGTGCAACTCTGTTAACAACCTTAGTCATTGCAACAAGTCCTACATTCTGGCTGAATGATGTATTAGGAAGCACACCGAACATTGCTGCAAGTGTTGAACCAAGACCATCACACATTACGCCTCCAGAAAGCTCCTTATCTGTTGCCTCTCTTCCCATTCCACCTTCCATAACGCCTGAAATATCACCAACAGTCTCTACTGCTGTTACAACAAACATTACAAGTACAGGAAGTATTGCTCTTAAATCAAACACAGGCTTAACTGGCATAAACTTTGGAATTGCAATCCATTTAGCCTCTGCTACCTTGTTCCAGTTAAGTACCCATGATTTAGTATACTCAACTCCATCAGCTGTAACTGCTGTATGTGGAAGAACCAGTCCCATAATAATTGCTACAATATAACCCACAATAATTCCAACAAGAATTGCAGATGAACTAAGATATCCCTTAGTCCAGTGCTTAACAAATAATATAACTACAAGCACAACAAATGCTAAGAAAAGATTTTCCAATGAACCAAAATCCTTAGCAGAGCTTCCACCACCAAATGAATTGATACCTACTGAGATAAGCGACAATCCTATGGAAAGAACTACTGTTCCTGTTACTACTGATGGGAAGAATTTTCTTAATGGTTTAATAAATGCTCCAAGTACAGTCTCAAAAAGACCACCTATAATAGATGCTCCCATAATTGCACCATAAGCTAATATTCCGCCACCCATAATCTTGGTAACACTGCTGAATACTCCGATAAATCCAGAGCTTGTACCCATAATAATAGGTACCTTTCCACCAACAGGTCCGATTGAAAACAACTGAATAAGTGTTACAATACCTGCAATAATCATTGCGTTCTGTAAAAGTGCAACCTGGATAGATGCATATTCACTTCCTGCCCCAATTCCACATGCACCTGTAATAATAAGCAGCGGTGTAAGATTACCTACAAACATTGCCATTACATGCTGAAGTCCAAGCGGTATTGCCTGTTTTAGCGGAAGCTTTCCATTAAAATCATATGCTTCCGGCATAAGCGCTTTTATTTTTTTCATAAGTCCTCCAAATATTTATAAGAATTTTATAAAGCACTAATACTATAATTCAAAATTCATGTGTTGGCAATATTTTAGTGTTATTTCTAATATTTTTTAATCTAATATTTTCCCATCAGTTGAAATCGTCACAACCTGCCATGGAATGAATTTTCCACTGTTCTGTAATGCTGTCCTTGCAGCATATTCAAGTCCTCCGCAGCATGGAACTTCCATTCGAACAATAGTAACACTCTGAATATTATTGTTACTTATTATCTGTGTAAGCTTTTCACTGTAATCAACATCATCAAGCTTCGGACAGCCGATAATAGTAATCCTTCCCTTCATGAAATCCTGATGCATATTGGCATATGCATATGCTGTACAATCCGCCGCGATTAAAAGCTTTGCTCCGTCAAAGTATGGTGCATTAACCGGCACAAGCTTAATCTGACATGGCCATTGTGCAAGCTGGGATTCTGGTGCAACCGGGGATACTGTGTATCCTGCTGCTGAATCTTCTGTCTTCGCATTTACCTGTGAATTTCTGTTAAACTGTCTCATCATGCTTCCAGGGCATCCTGAAAAATGTGGTTTCGCTGCAGCCTGCTCCTTTGCAGCTTTATTGGCAAGAACCGCAGCTTCATCATATGCTGCCGCTTCTCTTTCTACAAATGAAATTGCCCCTGTAGGACACTGTGGCAGGCAATCACCAAGACCATCACAGTAATCGTCTCTCATAAGTCTTGCCTTTCCATCAACCAATCCGATTGCCCCCTCATGACATGCTGTCACGCATGCTCCGCACCCATTACATTTATCCTCATCAATATGAATAACTCTTCTTATCATCACTTAATCCTCCTGTGTTCTCATTGATTTCGTGATTAAAGAATAATATAATGAGCATAATAAATATGTTGTTTTAACCACATTTTTGATAATTTATTAAAAATGTATTTTAAGTCAGAAAATTGGATTTTACCGGGGCAGTATAAGGAGAACTTATGGCAATTATCAAATCACCAATATTTAAAGATATCACCGAATCAGAAATATCAGAGATGACCGCAGCCGGATTTCTGCGTGCCAGAAAATTCCGCAAAAATTCGTTTATATATCATGTAACAGACAGCGTTCACGAAATTGGAATTGTTGCATCTGGTCAGGTAACTATTGAATATATAGATTTGTGGGGCAACAAAGCTATTATGAGCAATATTACTCCGGGACATGTATTTGCTGAAACATATGCTCTGACTGGCGAACCGCTCATGGTAGATGCGGTTGCATCTGAAACAAGTGTGATTCTTTTTCTTGATATGGATAAATTGATGAATTCACAATCTGAAAATACACACTGCAAAGATACAATCCTTAACAATCTGCTGCACATTTCCATTCAGAAGAATCTCACCCTGTCTAACCGGATATTCTGCACATCACCTAAGACAATCCGAGAAAGGCTTCTTATATATCTGTCCAATGAGTCAAGAAAAGCTGGCAGTCAGGAATTCGTAATTCCATTCGACCGCCAGCAGCTTGCCGATTATCTTAACGTTGACCGTTCAGCACTTTCCAAGGAACTTGGAAAAATGCGTGATGAAGGGCTTATTGAATTCAGAAAAAATGCATTTCATCTGCACAGCATTTGCTAAGAATTCTGTTCTATAAACCGTTTCACCACTGGTCTTATCGGTGGTGAAATGTTATCCAGTTCAACCTCGGCAATATTAAAAAACTTCAGTTCTTCAATTTCTTCTTCCTGTCTCTTTAATTCTCCATGGTATTTTCTGCACACATATATAATCTCAATATTAGACACTTCATCTCCATTAGGATACACGTAATGCACCTCCGGACCGGAATTCACCATAAAAAATTCTATCTCATCTGCAATAAGACCTGTCTCCTCAAACAGCTCTCTTCTTGCACAATCCTCCACTCTCTCGTCAAGTTCAATAGAACCCCCGGCATATCCCCATTTGTGATTATCTGTACGCTTTCCTAAAAGAATCTGGTTCTTTTCATTCACTATTATTATGCTTGCGGCGCACTGCATCAGTGTCCTGTGTCCTACAAGCTTTCTTAAATCCATTATGTAACCTGGCATTGTTTAATCCTTTCAACAGTAAATTCCAATTTATCCTCTAACTGCCTCTCCACACGAAAAGACATATTCTCTTCTATTCTACAAGACTCTTACTTTTCCATTTTCCACTTTTCCATCTAAGCACCATTCCAACTGCTCTCGCACACTCGTCACCTGCCATGGCAATATATGCCCCTACCGCAAGCAGCCCCATATGTATTCCAAGAAAATATGTTCCACCAACTGCAAACAGATACATAAATATTGCACCCATTATAACAGGGAAAATAGCATCTCCACTTGTTTTTAATGCCTGGCCATATACAAGATTTGTCACTCTTCCAAATTCAAGAAATATATCTACTACCAACAGTTTTACTACAAGATCAATCATCTGTATATCATTCGTAAATATATGAACGATAAAACGTCCGGTAATTGCAAATGTCACAGAAAAGCACGTTGCTGTTACAAGACCATATATCACAGCTTTTCGCGTACCCCTGTCACATTCCTCATACTTCTTTGCCCCGATTCTCCAGCCCGTCATAATGGCATTTGCCTGTGCAAGCGCAGCTCCCACACAATATGAAAAATTGGCTATCTGCATAGCATACGAACGAGCTGTAACATTCATTCCATCCGTATCCATATGGTTCATAAAACATACTATAAATGTCATTGCCACATTATAAAGTGCTGTTTCGAATGCCGAAGGAAAACCGATTTTAACAATCTGTGCAAGTATCTTTCGTGGTTGTGCGCGCTCAGGACTTTGCTTTGCTTTTATAAGTACAGCTCCCATTGCTGCTACAATAATAAGATTCACAACCTTTGAAAAAACTGTTGCAGCAGCAACTCCCATTACTCCCCAGTTAAACACAAACAAGAATACCGAATTCAATATAATATTAATTACATTACCAACAACTGTGCCTATTAAGGAATGTTTTGTATAACCAAACACTCTTAAATAACTCGAAAAAATTGGAATAAGCGCATTTAAAAAACTTGCACCTCCAACAATTTTAAGGTATGTTTCAGCCGGCTCAAGTAAAGCAGGGGCAATACTCACTATCTTAAGTATCCACCCAGAAAAAGCAGCAAGAATAAAAGACATCAGGATACCTGTCAGTGCATTAAATACAAGTCCAAGCTGTCTGGCCTGATATGCAATTCCAGGTTTTCCAGCTCCAATATTTTGTGACATAACTGCTACCATACCGGATGATATTACCCCGAACATGATAATAAAAACACCTATATATGTATTTGCTGTTCCAACAGCCCCCACAGCCTGATCACTTACTGATGATAACATCAGTGTATCAACCATACCTGAAAGCATATAAAATAAAGTTTCCAGGCATATTGGCACAGATAGCTGTGTCAATGTTTTTCTTTCACCTTCCATACATTCTCCTTAAAATACTAATGTAATATATATTATCAAATTCAGTTTCCGCATGAATCGTCCCACCAGTGTTTACGAACTCTGATAAGGGCAAATACAAGGGCAAAAAATCTGATAACACATTATAACACAAAATGAAAATGACATGGTGATTAACCAGTAGGAAATGTTGCATGATTAATCTGCTGTTTTGGCTGCCTTGATACTTCTTAGGTTGACGGCTAGATACGCATTAGAGATGTCTACATCCAAATGCTGTTCTAGCAAGGGACTTTTCCCTTGAACCCTTTGTTTATTATATGTGGGGCGCTTTTCGCCCCCAAATAGTGAAAGTGGGGGCACTTTCTGCCCCCGCTCAGGAAATATTGCTAAAATTGCGCCAATCTCGACAGTAATACCCATAATTCTGTTAGCAACGGTCGATACCTCCTTCCGTAAAAATGGGCATAAAAAAAAACAGAAACTATTGCAGAATTATATCTTGTTTAAGAAAATATTTTAATTTTAAAGATAAAAAATTCTTCATCCTGCAATGCTTTATATTCCATATTGTAATTATTCAGAATATTACTTACAATATATAAACCTAATCCATTACTATTTTCCTTATTTAAATCAAATTTAACATCAAATATTTTATCCATATTCGAAATTTTATTGTTACCGTATGTATTCTCTATATATAACCAATCATTAACTATCCCAATATTAATTACCCCATTTACATCAGTATATTTTACCGCATTACTAATCAAATTAGATAGAATAATCTTTAAAGCTGTTTTTCCTATATAAATATTCTCATCTAATATATAATTATTGACAGTTATTTTCTTTTGATTTGCTAATATTTCATACTTTTTTAATATGTCTTCTAATGTATCATTTATTTTCAAATATTCTTCATCATTATTCAAATTTTCTATAGAATGAACTGATAATATTTGAGAAATATTTTTTGTTAAACTATCAACGATTTCAATACATTCATTAATATAAATATCTCTTTCTTTATATTTTCCAATATTGTATTTCATGTTTTCCAGTATTATTTTAAGACTAGCAAGAGGAGTTTTAAGTTCATGGGATGCGCCTTTAAAAAAGTCATATTTTAACTTTTCTAATTTTAAAATTTCTTTATTTTTAAATTCCAAATCGTCAATTGTTCTTAATAAAGTAGAATACAAATCATTAATTTGTTGTTTTAATTCTCCAACCTCATCATTAGAGCTAACTTTTAAACGCGTTTTTTTATCCAGTTTCATCATTTTATCAGTAACAATTTTTATTTCTTGTAAATTATTTTTTATTGATTTTGCATAAATTAAAGAAATAATAGCAGAAAATAAAATTGATATTAATAATGAATATGGTAAAAATTTAAGGCTTAAATCTTTCGCATCTCTTTGCATATCAGCTGTAGAAACAAATTGTAGATTTATTTTTTTACCATCATTAAGCTTTATTTCTCTTTCTTCAATTATCAGAGAATTACTATCACTTTCTAAATTAACATTTATATTATCTTTGATTTGTATTTCATTCTTATTATTTTCTTCTTTTATAAATGCTTTTATTTCACTACTCTTAGAATAAAGTTCCAAAGTTTGTTCTATATATTTTATTTCTTTTCCATTCATATTACTAGAAATTTCATTTGCAATATTATAAATCTTTTCTTTTCTCGTCTCCAAATATGTTTTAGGAAAGATAAAAAAAACTAATGAATGAACTAATATAATTATTATTCCAAGAACAGAAAATATTTGTATGAACATTTTGGGAAATATCTTTAATTTTTTCATTTTCTCTCCAATTTATATCCTACATTTCTTATAGTAGTTATACAGTCTAATTGTAATTTTTTTCTAAGTTCTTTTATATATACATCTATTACTCGATCATAAGGAGTTTCTTCGCTATCTTTCCATACATAATCAATAATTTGCATTCTTGTTAACACTTGTCCATTATTATCCAATAAACATTTTAATACTTCTAGTTCTTTTGCATTTACATCTATTTCTTCACCATTTATTTTAGCTGTATAGCTATTAAAATTAACCGATAGATCCTTATATTCAAACTTCTCTAAATGTCCATAATTCTTCTTAATTAAAGAATCTATTCTAGCCTTTAAGACAGGCAATGAAAATGGCTTTTCTATATATCCATCTGCCAGATTAGTAAACGCATCAATTTTATATTCTTCATCACTAAATGCAGTCAGGATTAGAATTGGTAAATTGCTTTTCTTTCTAATTTCTTTCAATACTTCTAAACCATTTATAAAAGGTATCTGTATGTCTAAGATAACCAAATTTATATCGCTATTAAATTCTGACAAGGCTTCTCTTCCATCTTTAGCTTGAATAACAGTATATCCAAATTCTGAAAGATATTCACTTAATCCCTCTCTTATCATATTATCATCTTCAACAATTAATATTTTCATGTATACCTCCACTTAAGCCTATTCGCTTATATTGTACAGCATATTATTGGATATTTAAAAGCAAAAAAATTTTTGGTGCTAAAAAGCACCAAAAATTTTATTTATTGTCAATTAATAATTCTTTTGGATTCCTTCTTAATATATTGAATGAAGAAATAATCAAAGATACAAGAAGTACTAAACTCATAAATATAACTACATAAAATATGAATTTAGGTAATACATTTATATCTAAACTTGATAATGTCTTGTTAAATCCTTCAGCTTCTGCCCCACCACCTAATTGGCTAGATGCAGATTGTCTGGCAATTTGTTTAGCTATATCACCAGTAACCTTATTCAATATATTATTCCCAAGCTTTTCAGCTGTATACCTAGCTAAGAAATAAGAGCCAACATATGCGGGGATTGATATAAATACCATCTCAATCAGGAATTGACCAAAAATTTCTAATTTTGATATACCTAATGATAGTAATACTGCTATTTCCTTCTTTCTGGCATTCATCCATAATAATAATAATAATGAAACTACAACCCCTGCAAATATTAATGAGCCAGCAAATAATTTATTTGAAATTGAGTAGATACCTGATATAGATTGTTGTAATGCAGGATAATTTGATGAACTTTTAATCAAATTATATTCTCTCCAATTTATATCTAATTTCTCAATCTCTTTTATTACACTATCAAGATTCTTATCACCTTTTACAAAGAATGTTGCATCCTGGTATACAGCTGTATCTTCTGTATTACCATAAACTTTAGCAGCTGTATGAACATCAGTGATTAATGTATTTTCGTATAGTTCCTGTGCTGCACTTACTCCACCGCTATTATGCCCATCGAATAGACCTTTAATTTCTACTTCTACTGTTTCATTTGCACCTTTCTCATTATCAGCATCAAATAAATTAGATTTTATTTTTATCTTATCTCCAACTTTAAGATTATTTTTTTCAGCTAAATCTTTATGCATTAAGATTTTATTTTTATCTTCATTTTCTAAATGCTTTCCTTCTACTAATTTATATGCTTCTGATACAAATTTTGTTTCTTTTGATGAGTCGTTAACTCCGGTTAACATCACTGTTCTTTTAAAATTCTTCGCTCTTTTAGGCGATTGATTCGCAAGAGTCTCTTTAGTTTCAATAATATCATAATCAACTAAATCTGCAACACTGTTTATTCTTTTTACATAGGAGTCTATACTATCTGTTTGAGCTATCTTTTTAATATCTTCACCTTTTACATTTCCTCCACCTCTAGGTGTTCCTGGATTTACTTGTCTATTTATCTCCATAGAAAAACTATTTGTTATATTAGCAAATGTTTCTTTTGAGGCTCTGTCCGTAGCATCTTTAATAGATAAACTTATAAGACTTAAAGTTGACATAGCCAAAATAACTAACATAATAATTATTGATTTTAAGCTTTTTCTAGTTATATAAGCAAATGCATTTTTTATCATTATTCAACCTCCAAATTCATTTTATTTACTTTTTTTAACTTCTTACCACTTAGCTCTAAAATGATATCCGCAGAATCTGCTGCTTCCTTACTATGTGTTACAACTATTACACATTTATTCCTTTCTTTAGCTAATGTCTTTAATATATTAATTATTTCTCCGGCAGTAACACTATCCAGATTACCAGTAGGCTCATCAGCCAGTATTATTGGAGCATCTGATACCAATGCTCTGGCAATAGCTACTCTTTGCTGCTGTCCACCAGATAATTTCATAACATTTCTTTTTATTTGTTTTTTATCTAAGCCTAGTTCAAACAAGATACTTTCATCTGCTGATTTATTCACTAATCTAATATTTTCAATCGGCGATAAATAATCTATTAAATTATAGTTTTGAAATACTAAAGATATATTATTTTTTCTATGATTACTATATCCTTTCTTTTGTATATCTTCATTCTTAAACAATATTTGTCCTGTTTGAGGTTTATCGAGTCCAGCAAGTAAGGAAAGAAGTGTAGATTTTCCTGCTCCTGACTTTCCTACTATCGCATAAAACTTCCCAAGTTCAAATTTTTGATTTACTCCTGACAAAACTTTTTCTTTAGAATTGGCATAACTATATGATACATTCTTTATTTCTAATATTTCCATCATTTTCTCCTAACTTATTTTTGATAATATTTCTTTAGGCTTCTTGATTAATATTAATGAAGAAGCAAATACAACTGATAAAACAATAATACTTATTAATATTAAATAACTTTGTCCAAGTGTTGTAATATTTAACATAAAACTATCATTTATTAAACTTCCACCAGAAATCATTGAGTCCTCTGAGTTAACGATTCCACCTGCAATTACTTTTAGTAATACATTTCCTAAAAATAAGGAAGATATTATACTTGGTAGCGATATGAATATTAACTCGAATATAAATTGCATTATAATATGTATCTTAGGTGTTCCAATAGATAAAAATATACCTATTTCATAAATTCTTTCTCTTAACCATAGAATCAAGATTAATGAAAGAACAACCATCCCACCTAACATAATAGAATAAGTCATTATTTTTATTATGTGTTTTATTCCACTCACTGACTCCAAAGACTCTTCAAACGCATTAGAATCTTTTTCAACAAAATACTTTGACTCATCAATTTTAAGCTCTTTTAATTTGTTTAAGGCTAAGTCTGTAGATTCTGCACTACCAGAATACATTAAAATTTTATTTGCGATTTTATTATTTTCTGATTTATTTAATATCTCTTGACTTGTTGAATAATCTACAAACACCATATTTTCGCTAAAATCAGAAGATAGCCCTGTATATGTTTCATGTTTTTTACCAGAAAAGATTCCTATAATTTTAAATTTATGACTTTTTATTTTTCCACTTTTTTCAATATCTAGTAATTCAAGATCAACTTCATCACCTAATTTTAGATTGTTTTGTTTAGCAAATTCTTCATGAACAATAATTGAATCCTTATCATTTTCTCCTATATTTTTACCTTCTTTAATTGTAAATACTCCACTACTAAATAAAATATTTCTTTTAGTATTATTTGTAGCTTCGAGTGAAACAACATTCTTAAATTCGTCAGATAAATCTTCTCTATTTATTCTTTGTTCTCCGCTAACTACTTTAGCATCTTTTAGCTTTGCTAATCCATCATATTGCATTATTATTTCTTCAATTTCTTTTAATTTTTCAATATCTTTAAATTCATTAACATTAAAATAGTTACCATCTTTTCTTGTTATTGATATTGAAGAATTAGAACTTTCATATAAAGCCTTTTCTATTTCATCGCTTGATTTCATTATTGTTAAACAAGAATACAAGCAAGAAAGAACTATAGTTAATATGATAAAAATTATTAAAGTTCTATTTCTCTTTCTTGTAATATATGCTATAGCATTTTTTATCACTTTCCTAACTACTCCTTTCTATTTTCTTACTCCATAACTAATTGCATCTACTGGACAAGCATTTTTTCATAAATTATTTCTCCTTTATTTTTTTCACAATAGCATTTTATAGCTACTTTTAATATCATTCTACACACCTTTTATGAAACGTTGATGAAATATAATTTTTTATTTTTCCTACACTTTGAATTATACAGGAAGCCAGTCTGTAATTTGGTGGTATCTCCGTCAATCTGTTATTTATGCCTTCATCCTTCTTGACCAGCTCTTTATAGCGAATGGCATACTTAGAATACCAATCAAGACAGGAATTGTAATAAGTAGATATGGTGACCAGATAAGCTTGCCAAAAATACGAAAAGTATTAGTTCTGAAAATATCTGTTGAACTTCCTACCAATGGTATTAAATCCAATGCTTTTTGCATTCCATAAGGAAGATATTCTGCAATCATCATTGGTCCATATACAACAGCCAGACTAAGCAGTAAGGTAAGTACATTATTTTTTACAGCCGCTGATATAAACATAACAATTCCGGCAAAACCTATTGCTCCAAGCAGTACAAAAGCATATTCATAAATTTCTGCCTGCAGCATATTCATAGGTGCAACAGCAATCAGCTTGATATTCTGAATCGGCATATCCCATCCAGCAGTTCCCATAAAAAACAACTGTGATATAACACTTGAAACAGCAAGTAATGCAAATAACTCCACTGTAAACGCTAAACCAGTAAGAATTTTGGCAAGAGCGATTTTCCCCCAACCATTTCGAGTCGTCAATACTAATGCACTTGTATTATCATGCCATTCGCCAGCAAATAAAGAGGATAAAACAATACCGAGAAACAAAGCCATCACAACTCCCAGATCCGCAACCGTACTACCAAGAAGCGTTGACCATCCTTCTACCCACTCATAATGAAATGGTTTTTCTACCTTTCTCTCTATCTGATGTAAAAACTCTTTTTCAGCTCCTACCTGACCACTGACATCCAAAAACTCATCAAGCACCTGCTGTCTTCTTTCATAGAAACCTGTTAACTTATCCGGATCAACATAGCTTATCATCGTTTTATAATTACTGGTATCTCGAAGCTCCGGATACAATGTTGCGAGCCAACTATTAACTATCTGCCAGTCTGTCTTTTCCAGTTCTTCCTCCATACCGTCAGCTTCCATTTGCTGATAATCACTTACTATTTGCTGCAAGGTTTCATCCGTCAATTCTCCACCAAATGAAAGTGCATATCCCTGACTATCCTTTATTACTGTATATCCATCAAAATTATTGCCAAAAGCACTTGTATAGTCATCTGAGCTGCCAAAACCGAACCATTGAAACGAAAGTATGCTTCCAAAAATTACATAATAAACAAAACACAACAACACACATATTTTAACAATTTTCTTTCGCCATAACTTTTTATGCTCTAACCAAAATAGTTCCATTCTATTTCACTCCTTCCTCTGTGGGAAAATAAAATAAATAAAGATCTTCCAGTGTAGCTTCACAAGAAACCGCTCGCTCACTAGGAATATTGTCTGAAATAATACGCAATATAATTTCTTTTCCTTCGTGCCGTAAATTAGCAACCGTTGCTTTTGTCTGCCATTGTCTAGCTTCTTGTGGAGAAACAGAAAGCTCCCAAACCTTACCATTTGCCTTGTGAATCAACTCAGGAACCGTACCCTGCAATACTAATTTTCCTTTTTTCATCAATAGCACTTCATCTGCTATTGCTTCTATATCCGATACAATATGTGTGGAAAGAATTACAATTTTATCGCCTGCATACTCTGAGAGCAGATTACGAAAACGGACACGCTCTTTCGGATCAAGTCCCGCAGTCGGCTCATCCAAAATCAAAATTTTCGGATTATTAAGTAACGCCTGTGCAATTCCTACTCTTTGTTTCATACCACCGGAAAAAGTTTTTACTTTTTTGTTTGCCACATGGCTTAAATCAACTACTTCCAACAATTCAGTCACACGTTTTTTTGCAACATTCTTCGGTATTCCTTTCAGTGCTGCAATATACATTAAGAACTCCATCGCAGTATAATTTGGATAATATCCAAAATCCTGTGGTAAATAACCCAACACATTCCGGTAATCTGCCCCCATCGAAGTTACTTCTTTTCCATCCAGCAATACCTCCCCTGAGGTTGACTCCAAAACAGCACATAGCAAACGCATCAATGTTGTTTTACCTGCACCGTTAGCCCCCAAAAGACCATATACTCCCGGCTTTAAGGTTGCACTAACACAATCTACCGCTATTTTCCTGCCATACTGTTTTGTTAAACGATCAAGCGACAATTCCATACATTTTTCCTTCCTTTCTCATCTCTGCAATATAATGAATTTCATTTATAAAGAACATAGCAAAAATCAAAAATGTAACAATCCACACCCCCACTGCTGATGTTTCATATAACCATGGCAATATTCTTGCTGACATCCCCCAACAAATGCAGGAACCCAGCATTACAATCGCACATATCTGTAAACTCTGTTTCTTTTGCAAACGGATCAAACGTAGCAACGCAACTATACACACTAAGTACGGAACCAGGCAGTATAGAATCATCTGTCCAATCTCTTTATAAGAATTTTGCAAATAAACTTCCATACACAAAAGAATTGTTATACACACCAAATTAGCAGCCCCAGCCAAAACCAGCTTTGCTAACGTGATTTGGGCACCAGAAGCTCTTGTTACCGCTTCAATCTCGCTCATTCCATAATATTGGCTTTTAAAAATTGCTGGCATGATAGCCAATACAAACAGCGGCATAAAAATTGGTATATTCTTTGGCACGTCTGCAATGCTGGCAATTGTTAAACAAACTATAAATAACGTTACTGCCTGCAAACCAAATATTGGAATACCTTCAAAGCGAAATACATCTGAAAGATAGTGAAAGAAACCTGTCCTCGGTTCTGCCCTAGTCACTTCCTGTTCTCGTACAATTTCAGTGCAAAGCTTAATCGTTTCCTCTAATCTTTTAGGTTGTACTTCCTCTCCTAAAGATTGCTGTAAATAGCCCTTCAAATTTTTATCTTTCATTTTCCTGCTCCTTTCTCATAATTTTTAAAGCATTACGAACCCTGCTTTGTGCTGTTCGCATATTGCATCCCATCACTTTTGCAATCTCTCCAAAACTAAGTTGTTCTCCAAAGCGTAGAATGACTGCTTCCCTTTGTTCTGATGATAAAAAATTCAAAAAATAGCTTATCTCTGCCCTATCCTCTAGCCGAACTATGTCGTTATACTCATGCACTATATTTTCTTCATCTTCTAATGGATAAAACTCAACCTTCCTACTTTCATCAATACATAAATGATTTGCAATCGTGTATAGATAAGCCTTAAATTTCTTTTTCCCTTTATATCCGGATAAATTCTTAAACAACTTCAAAAATGTTTCCTGAGTCAGGTCTTCTGCTTTTTCCAGATTAGAGCAATGCCACCTACAGTAACGTAAAATAGATGTATAATAGCGTTTTATCAATTCTTCTGCTACATTTTCATTTCCAAGTAGAATCTGTTCCACTAATTCGTCATCACTCAACACGCATCAGACTCCTTTCCATTGAATATCTGTATATATATAATAACGGGTTATGCACTTAAAATGATTAAAAGATTCCTCATTTTTTCTTTTTTGCCCATCATAGCCACTGCGATACCCTCTTTCAAAATGTGCTAAAGCCTTATCCCTTTTGCATAGATTTATCCACTTTGTCAAGGTGGCTATGTAAACAGTACCAGAGAACGCAAAAAAGCCGCCTACTCTTAAAATCAATAAGAATA
>NZ_WKRD01000008.1:3875-189819 GCF_009680455.1 Lachnospira eligens | reverse complement strand
AATGGTAATATTATCATCAAACTTTTGGAAGAACTATAAATGTCCGAGGTGCCTTTGATTTCGACAAAAAAACAGGCTGAATTGTTACAAAGCTCGGACATTTCAAAAGAATTTTTTGAAAAATACTAAAGAAGCGGAGCAGCTAAAATCTGCTCCGCTTCGATATGATTGATCTAAGGATGTTTTGCTATTTGATTAAACTCACTCTGTCAACCGCAATCGCTCCACAACTGGAAGGTTAACGTCAGTTTTGTAGACCCATATAGGCACAATAAGGCAGATTAGCAACACCAGTCCAGACACCAGCACCAGTGGGATAAATGGATAGGAGAAAACAGCATAATAGGCCACTTTACTAAAAATCATATATAGCAAGATGAAGATTGCTGTTCCAATGGTGACTGCAAGAGAAAGGGAAACGCCCCAATAATAGAAACCTTCCATAAATAGCATTCGTTTGATTTGTCGCTTTGTCATTCCAATGCTTTCAAGAACAGCTAATTCATAGCGCCGAGTATTTACATTGACAACCATTGTATTGACAAAGTTCATGACACCAACAAGCAGCAGGATCACGGACAACCCTGTTCCTAAAACCTTTGCTGTAATGAGATATTCCTGCATTTCTTCTCGCCGTTCATATCGGGATATAATATCAATGTTAGCTTGTGATGCGGTGATTTGCTTTAATTCTTGCAGTATACTTTCGTCATGTTGACCATCCGTATCAAAGGCCACGCGGAACACTCTATATTGCGGAAAGAGTTCTTTCAAAGCTGTTTGACTAATATACAAATCAGGAGCCGTCCCTCTCTCATTGCCTCCTCCTGCTCGAAACCCTTCATTCAAATAACCGTTCGCTACAATAAAGGAATGCTGTCCGTTCTGCGTCTGGATTGTTATTTCCTGCCCCGGCTGAATAAGGTCTTCTACTGTTTTGGACAGCAGCACAACCTTTCCTTGTTCAAAGGCAGACGTGTCAATAGGCAAGTTTAAGGTTTTATTGATTTCTTCCAAATATGCACTGTCAATTCCAAAAACCCCGCTAAAAAAGTTTTGCTGATAATTTTCTAATTTTGCCGGATCAGAAAAATCAATGCCGTTTACTCCGTCTAATGACGCAAGAAACTCGTGAAATACAGCATCGTCATATACAACATCTGCTGCTACTTGAGGATAAGGTGCATAGGTCAACCTCAAATTCTCAATGCCGTCAAGCTGACCAATCTCTGAAACCATTTCGCTGGAAATTAAATCTTCTCTTTCGTGGATACTATATGTGAGTGCAAAATCGCTTACTCCCCATTGGCTCACATAATTCTCCGGGCTTAAACCATGTAATAGCCCTGTGACGACAAGGAACAAGGAAAGGCCGAAAAAAAGCGATGCAAAAACAAGGGTTGTACTCTTAGCATTACGAAAGACATTGTTCCATGCCATTCTGGACAACTTCATTTTGCTACAATTTCTGGCGCTGCTCTTTGTGCTGGCTGCTGTATATTGGAGTGCTGCTATTGGTGAAACACTTCCGGCAATTTTGGCGGGCTTCATGCTTGCAATCATAACGGTAATGAACGTAAATATGGCCGATCCTATGAAAATAAACGGCGAAAAAGATACTTTTGTTCCCACATCAGAATTTGTTGAATACATCATATTCAGGAAGTAAGGAACAATGCCAAAGGAAACAACCGCACCAAGTAACAGACCAATCGGAATACCAATACAAGAGATTCTGATTGCCTGCTTATAGATAATTCTTTTTATCTGCCTTTGGGTCGTTCCAATCGTTTTAAGACGGCCATAGAATTGCACATCTTTTACGACAGAGACATAAAGAATATTATAAATCAGCAGATAGCCGCTAAAGGATATAAAAACTGCTAAAATTATTACAGCTAAAATAATAGTTCCACCATTTGCCTGTTCTAATGGTGCAATTTCAAATGTTTGCCCTTCTGTAAAGTCAATCTCACGCCGCAATCTTTCACAGTTTTTGTCAGCATTATCATTGCCTTGAAAACGGATCATTGCCGTAACACTATTATCCAGTGATACATTTAAGCTATCCTTAAAAGCGGATGAAACATAAACATAACCACGATTATTTGTGCGCATTGGAATGTAGTCCGTATAGTAGCCCGACAGCAAAAAGGTGTCTGAGACATAATTATAGCTATCGCCAATTTGGTACGACAACACAATCTCCATCCCTATTTGCGGATCAGAAATGCCCATCTGTTCAAGCACCCATGTAGGTAGCATAATTTCGTTTTTACTTGATGGGTAATTTCCTACAACACCTGATATAGTAGGAAGACGGTGGTGTTCCCACTCGGTATCATCTATCCAAACTATACCTAATCTCGCATTTTGCAGTTGCTCTGTATCAACACTGCCTAAACGCTGCTGTATACCTACGTCAAGGACAAGGTTTGATTTTGAAATGTCAACCAACTGATTTTCTGTTACATTTGTGATTCCGACATCAGCGGTAGTTCCCATTAACCGAATTTGTTGCATTTGGTAGGTTTCAAAGTAACTAAAACCAATACTGAATGTCGCAGTTATCATAAATGCAGTTAGCACAAGAGCAATGATTGCAAATAAATTACGCTGCCGTTCATGGTGCAAACTGCGCTTTGCCAGTTTCTTTTCAATGTTACTGGTATCATTTTCAAAAGGCCATGTCATAGTCTGCCACCCCTACTTATTCCACAATTTTGCCGTCCTCAATGCGGACAATCCGATCTGCAAGACGGGCAATATCGTTGTTGTGGGTAATCATCACAACGGTTTGCCGGAACTCCGCACTGGTGCGCTTGATAAGCCCCAGCACCTCAGTGCTGGTCTTGCTGTCAAGATTGCCGGTCGGTTCGTCCGCCAGCACGATAGCCGGTTTGGTAATCAAGGCGCGGGCGATAGCCACACGCTGCTGCTGTCCGCCGGATAGATTGTTCGGCATATTTTTCAGTTTATCTTCCAGCCCCAGTAGGTGAACAATTTCGTCCAAAAACTTCTGATCCACCGTGTCCCCGTCCAACTCCACCGGCAGGACAATGTTCTCATACACATTCAGGATGGGAACAAGGTTATAGTTCTGGAAGATAAAGCCGATGTTGCGGCGGCGAAAGATGGTAAGCTGCTCGTCGTTCTTCTTTGCCAGTTCTTCGCCTCGGACAATCACGGTTCCGCTGGTGGGAGTGTCCAACCCGCCCATCATGTGAAGCAGGGTGGACTTGCCGCTACCAGAGGTTCCCACAACAGCCACAAACTCGCCGTCCTCCACGGAG
This sequence comes from Lachnospira eligens, assembly GCF_009680455.1. Lineage (GTDB taxonomy): Bacteria > Bacillota > Clostridia > Lachnospirales > Lachnospiraceae > Lachnospira > Lachnospira eligens_A. The sequence continues at coordinate 186,526 of NZ_WKRD01000008.1, read as the reverse complement.
AAATTTACGCCGTCAAGGGCGCGGGTAATGTTCGGTTCTGTACCGTAATACTTTTTCAGGTCAATCGTCTGTAAAACGCTCATATTCAAAACTCCTTTCAAGGTTTCCTACCTGTTGATGAGTGTATTGTAAAACCCAAATGTCCGCGAAATGTTACAGCGGCTAAAAAAATTCATTGAAAATTGAGGTGAAATGTTACAACGCTCGGACATTTCATTTTATCTCTGCACTTCGGGCCAACTTGACCCGAAGCAGAAAGTTTCTCTCAACGCAAGGGAAGCATAATGGAAAATTCCGAACCCTTGCCCGGCTCCGAAACCACTTTGATATAGCCACCCTGCCGCGTTACGATCTCGCGGGCCAGATACAGGCCAATGCCCACACCCTGCTGTTCGTGTACTTCTTCCTCACGATAGAAGCGCTGGAAGATAGCGGCCTGATTGCTTTCGGAAATGCCCTTGCCAGTGTCGGTCACTTTGATTTCCACATACATTTCCCACAGCACCACAGACACAGCGATTTTCCCGCCTGCCGGGGTGTACTTCACCGCATTGTCCAGCAGGTTAAAGAGGGCTTCCGATGTCCACTTGCTGTCATGGGAAACGGTCAAATCCTCCGGGCAGTCCACGGACACGGCGATTTCCTTTTTCTCCGCTGCATACACGATCCCACTCATGGCCTGTGCCACGGTATCAAAGAGGCGGCCCGGTTTCTTGTCCAACTGGATCACGCCTGTTTCCAGACGGGAGGTTTTCACAAGGGCCTGAAAGAGAAAGTCCAGCTTATCCGTCTGGCTGCGGATTCCCCGGATAAAGTCGGTGCGCTCTGCCTCGGCCATAGGCTTTTCCAGCAGGGTGTCCGTCGCCATTTTCAGATTGCTTACCGGCGTTTTCACCTGATGGGAAATATCCGATACAAGGGTCTGTAACTCCTGCCGTTCCTCGTCCACCCGGCGGCGGTTCTCCTGCATGATCTGGTAAAGCCTTGCCAGCCGGTGTCCGATTCTGGCAAGCTGGGTTTCGCTGTCCTCTGGCCGCTGGGGCGCTTCATTTCCGGCAATCATGTGGTCTAAGGTCTGGCACAGGTCAGCGGTAAACTGTGATAACCGTTTTCCAAACGCCTGCGTCAGTACAAAAATCCCTACAAGGGCGCACAACAGCAGCGCCCCGCCCGTCAGCAGCACCGCCGTCTGTTTTGTCACAAGAAAAAGGGCTATGGTGATCCCGGACATGGAGAGGGCAAACCCTATTGCCACCCGGCCAAACAGCCGCTTTACCGAGAGGTTTTGAAACTTCATTTTGCCTCGCCTCCCGTCCATTGATAGCCCATGCCGTAAACGGTCTTGATGTAGGGCGCGCCGCCGTCGGATTCAATCTTGCTGCGAATCCGGCTGATAGAAGTTGTCAGGGTGTGTTCGTCTACAAACCTTTCGTCTATATCCCACAGCTTTTCCAAAAGCTGCCCACGGGTCAGCACTTGCCGGGGATTTTTGCGGAACAGGTTCAGCATTTTGTACTCCATCGGGGATAGGGTCAGGGGCTTGCCATTTAAGGAAGCCGTCTGTTCCGAGAAGTCCAGAAACAGCCGCCCGTCGTCGTAAATGTCCTTGGCCGGTTTGTGGTGTTCCAGCATGGCGAACATGGCTTTGATTTTCCGCTGCAAGGCCCCGATCACAAAGGGCTTTGTGATGTAGTCCACCGCGCCCACCTCATAGCCCCGTATCTGGTCGCTTTCCTGATCGTTGGCGGTCAGGAAAATCACGATGGTATCCGGGTGCTGGGGCTTTATCAGCTTGCACAGTTCAAAACCGTTCCCGTCCGGCAGGTTGATGTCCAGCAGCACTAAATTAAATTCCCGCTGGCGGATGGCTTCGGCTGCGGTTCTGGCATTTAGGGCAGAAGTCACGCCGTAGCCGTCTGCTGTCAGGTTATAGGCCAACATCTTATTCAAAAAACTGTCGTCCTCGACAATTAAAATCTGCTTCATATCCTCACTTCCTTTGCTTTTTGCAGATAGTATAACAGGCAAATGTCCGTGAAATGTTACAAGGACAAATATATTTATCATTTTACAGCTTTTTTATGTGTACTGCAATTTTATAAAAGAAAGGACAGCAGTATCATCAAATTGCTGTCCTTGCGGTTTATTATAGCTGGTAGTGTATAAGCGTGGGTTCATCATATTTGGTGTGGTATCTTTAACTATGGGAAACTCCGGATTCCCATTTTGAAATTGCAGTTCTTGAAACAAATAATGCCTCGGCTAGTTCTTCTTGTGTCAAACCTCGGCTCTTTCTTAATTCCTGAAGCTTTTCATGGAATTCCACCTCCTTCACCTCCTTTTTTATTTCACTTTTTTATTGTTAGCATAACTACTGCCTTATAAACAGTAAATAATCCGGCACTTAACAATACACCACCCACAATATCCGTAAACCAATGTACTCCGGAAATCAATCTGCCGATAACCATGAATACAGAAAAAGCGATTGCTAGAATCGTTATGATTCTTTTCAATGTAGAACATGACATTCTTCGCTGGATCTGTTCAACCAAAGTCGGCATCACGCACAATACCAGTAGAGTCGTTGAAGAAGGATAAGAAGTCTCCATAATTCCATTGATTAAAATTGGTCTGTAATTGATTGGGATGATCTCAAAAATGAAGTATGCCAGTATCACTATAACATAATAAACTCCCAGGATAATGATATCGGGATCCACTTTGAAGAGACTTCTTCTCTTTATTAACTGAACCAGTCCAATACCTGCAAAAATCAGGCATACAACTAAAGGAATCAGACCCATCCAATCGGTAATCGTATAAATTGTCATATTAACATTTGTTAAACGATGAAACCAGCAATTGAATGTTGCAAATCCAATATTCGTTGCATTCTGCCCCAGTGGCTGCACGTCTACCATCTGAATCAAAGCTGTCCATATTGCAAACGCTATAATAAATATACCTCCTAAAAATAAAACTTGTTTTCCATTCTTTTTCATCATTATACGTCCTTTCTATATTGGTTTGTCTTTTCGACGATTTCACCCTATCAAAAAGCGTAAAATGACGCAAGAATCGCTCTTTCACATGTATGACACGATTCGTATCATCCCCACAAATGCGTGATTTTCTGTATATTTTCCTGAATACCTATTCCTACAAATTCCGATTTTCTTAATTCTCCAAACTTGAAGTTATAGTGCAATCTTTTTCCATTTTCTAATCTTGGTTCTAAAGGTTCCGAACGGAGCAACTGTATTAACATGTATGAATTTGTATACTTCCCAGACAGCTGTTTTAGTTGCTTCGTCAGCCCATTTTCTCATATGTGGTTTAAATAATTCTTCATCACTCAGAGAATCAATCATTGCATAAATAGAGTTGATATTCTCATTCAATCTGTCTTTCAATTCTTGCAGTGACAGCTGAGCATATGTATCTGTGAACCATTGATATAATTCGCCAAGCTGATTCCACTTAAAATTATCCGAAGGAGTTTTAACAGGAATACCCTTTCTTTCGTCTGATTCCCATTTAATAACAAGAGTTGTCCAGCCAACCTGATAAGCAAGATTTTCTGCCGGAGTTCGATCGATCTCATCAATTCTCTTATCTTTTAAATGCTCCGGAATATCATTAAATTCTGAAATATATTTTGCAAAGCTTTTATTTATCTCGTTTTTAAGTTCGTCTTTATTCTCATATGTTCTCAATAGTCTATCTCCTCAGCTTCCGATTTTCCAGTTTCAAAAACAGGAAGTTTTGCATACGTTATTCTTCTAATATTTTTGTAGGGTTCGCATCCGTTACAAATATCATACTATCATAAAGCTCCGCAGGAGGTTGAAACATTCGATAACTTGGAGGAAGAAGTCGCATAATGATTGAGTAGCTTTCTCCAAGTGTTCCCATATAGGCGTATTCAGAAGCCTGCCTACCCAGTTCAGAATTTTCCGGGACTTTAGTAAAATCCAACCAACAAATATCAAATCCCGCCAGTTTTGCCGCCTTTGCTAAAGGGTCATGGGAATAAAACACCTGAATTGTACGCTTTTCAGGCGAACGGGTCGGCATATTGCAATGGGTTTTATAAAAATCGGTACCAATGACATAGTAACCGTTTGCTGCGTCCTTGGAAAGAAGTTTACCCATCGAGTCAAAACTGCCCCATTTTGCGACATGGCTGTTGTGACCTGTCACAAAGATTTTTTCATGCCCATTTCGCTGCTCCTGCTGTAAAATCCACTGTACATTTTCTGCCATAAATTGATCTCTTAATGTAGCACCATCATCATTTGTCAGAGTTTGAAGCTCGGAATGCTGCATTAAAATATCTACAAAGTGAATTGCATTTTCCGAACCGTTCTTGCTTTCCAATTCTTTCTTCACTTGTGTAAGGGTTTCAGTTCGAGTAGATAAATCGCATTCACTGCTCCAGTTTTCACCTTCCACAAGTTTCTGCAAGTTTGTTGTGTCCACTTCCAGTTCTTTGCAGGATTCTTTCAAAAACCTCATGCTGTAAGAAAGCCTCTGCATATCAAAACCGTAAAAGCGAAGGTCTTCGCCTTCCAATGCACTTTCATTGTACTGGCGCATATAGGAGATAAGTTCTGCCATCTCTTCCGTTCTATAAATGGAAAATCCAATCGCTGCGGCTGCTTCCTGTGCTGTCCCCTCACCGCCGTGTATATATCGGTTTACCTGCTCGCAACCGCCGTAGTCACCTTCAAGGGCAAACGCCCTAACACCATTATTTTTTACCATCAGCTTGAACACTTCCAGCTTCAACTGCTGAAATTCTGCATTTCCGTGAGTAGCTTCTCCCAATGCAATTATTTTTGCACTTTCAGGCACAGTTATATTTTCAACGGGTTCAGCATAAGCTAAAAACTCTTCTGGATTCACATTTTCTCCTGTGCCAAAACCTCCAAAACGCATAAATACAAGTGCCGCTAAAGCCATAACACCTAATAATCCAAAAACGATATATCTTATCTTAAATCTTCTTGTCTTTTTATTCTTCATATCTGATAGACCTTTCCTTTATAGCGAATCAGTTGTCTTACATCCGTTTTACACGCTTATTGTACTTCACGTAATAGTTCTTCTGCCGTAGTGTTGAACAATTTTGCAAGTGTAAGCAGATTGGAAGTGCTTGGGTCAGATGCTCCGGTCTCCCATTTAGAGACAGCCTGCCTGCTTACGCCGATAGATTCTGCAACAAACTCCTGCGTCATCTTACACTCTTCACGATGCTGCTTCAAAACCTCACCGAGAGATTTCTTGATGCTGGACTTTTCTTTTCTGACATTGCCTGATTTAACATATCTACTCAATGCTCTTATGAGGAAAATTCCCACAGTGATAAATGCCGCTATCACCGCCACCCCGATTAGCAGTACAATACCAAAAACAATAACTCCTAAAAAATCATATTTCACTTAATTACCTCCTTTCGTGACTTCATGATAGCGAAATTTCATGGTTGCTACCACCAACTATCACGATATTTCTTTGGTTGCGAACGGTTGCGGAACTAAAATAACACTTTTTAATGTAAAAGGCATATATGTAAATTAATAAAACGACAAATTCCGATTAGTCTCTTACATTCTATCATATTCTATCCCAAAACTCTATTCTTAGATTGCCAAAGAGCAGCCTTTCGACTGCCCTTTTTACTCACATATATATACTCTCTTTCAGCACAATTTCTTCCGCACATGCCTTTATATTATTCATCAATCCAACCCATTTCATCAGATCCTGCATTTTCAGTTGTTCCGTCACACCCTGTTTTCCCACCATCTGTTTTACCAAGGTTTCCACCTGCTCTCTGGTCTCCTGATCGACTCGGTTCAGATGTGCTGTTAGTTCCCCCGTCATCAATAAATACTGATATCGTGCCGGTCTATGCACTTTCAGAAACTGTTTTCGCAACATTCCGTATTTACCATATGTCAGTTCTTCCTCATTCACTGCCAGATCCGGCAGGTAATAATCTCCATGCAATGTGTAGCTCAATCCATTACTTTCATCATAAATGTGCTTTTTCATCGTCTTATCTCTCCATTCCTCTATTTTTTGTTTTATTTTTCTTACGCTGTTGATTCTCCATTTCACTTTTACGGGCACCCCAAGCCAGTCTTTCGTGAATACTTCCTTTGGGCATTTGCTCCATTTGCCGTTTTTCTTCTAATGCTTTCTGCTCTTGTATATCTTGCTGTACCGCATCCTCTACAACATTTTCCCCAAGGACACGCACTACCCGGTCATATCTGTCGGAAACATCCTGCAATTGCTGTTTTTCTTGACGCACTGTATCTAACTCTCTCTGAACTCGGTTATATACCTGCTTTGTTTCCTGATATTTATGTTTCCATTTTTCTACTTCTTTAGTAAGTTCTTTGACCTGGACAGCCATTGCAGCAATTTTATTTTTCATCTGGGTAAACAGTGGTTTTATTTTTTTATCCCGGTAAGTTGCTGCACGTTCTAATGCACCAGCTTCCGGAAGTAAAGTCTTTACTGTCCCATATTCCTTTATTTCCTTACTGACATTATCCATAACAGGCTGTAACCGTTCTCTGCGTTCTTCCAAGCTGCACAGATCTTTCTCAGCTTTTTCCGCACGCTTCTCAGCTTCCTCTTTATCTTTAACTGCCTGCTCCTTATCATCTTTTAAAAGCTGGATATCAGCTCTTGCTTCCGCAATCTGTGCAGTCAGTCCTTCATTCTCAGCAGTGAGATATTCTTTCTCCCGTTCCAGTGCCTGTACTTCCTTTTTACGCTCTTTCTTCTTAAAATTATAAACATCCAGATGTTCCTCATGTGTCCCTTTCTGCTCCCATTCAATTCCATATTGCCGGGCAATCTCTGCAAGCAATTCTTTTTCATGATTGATCCACTGATTCAACTCTGTATCGTGTTTGTTCCCGCCTTGAAATCCCAGGCTTTTTAATGCCTGCTTCAGTGAAACCCTGGTATCCATTCCTTTCCCTTTCCAGCCAGTTACATAAGGAACAAAATCAATATGCAGATGCGGTGTAGCTTCATCCTGGTGCAGATAACAGCTAAATACATGAAGTGTTGGATTTCGTTGCTGAAAATTCTTTACATACTCATCCAGTACTTTTACCGCCAGGTCTCCTTCTGTCGTTCCCACAGCCATATCTTCTCGATTTCCAATCTGGAAAATCACTTCATGGAACAGCTTTTCCTGCTTTCCCTGACGAATTTTTTCATAGTAATTTGTAATCTGCCGGTCCTTTCTTTTTCCCACATTGTACCGTTCCACAGAATCATCAAACAACTCTTTATATACTTCTTTCAGATTTTCATTCTGGTAACAGATATTCAGGTGTACTCTGTCTGGGTCTACATTTTCAGCTACAAAATCCCGTCTGTTATGAGCCAGCGATCCAGCTCCAATCATGCCACTGATCGTTCTTCTCATCATTATGCTCCTCACCTCTCCTTCTAAAAAGCGTGCCAGATATGGCACATAATTTGTATTTCCGCCAACTATGGCGATTATAAGAAATCTTCGCCGGATACGGCGGTTTTGTTACTTTTGTCAAAAGTAACGCAAAAGCACTTTCGACAGCCGTACCGCCTATCAAAAGTACCCTTGCGCCCTGCCGGGGGCAAGACGTCCGGAGGACGTCTGTTCTGCACCGACTGAAGCGGAGCGGAGACCATTATTCCTTCCGTTGGTCGGATTGCTTCTGCGTTACTCACTTAACTAATCTATTACTGTATTCTCGCCCGTATATATTCCAGATCTCCGCAGTACGGTGTTCCTACCAGATACCATTCCCTTGCCGGATTCATCTCCATTCTGGTCTGCACCCACTGATCATCAATCAGTACTTCCAGGCATTCCCCACAATGAAATCCTGTATCAATCCATAAATCTGATGACAACAAACCATATCTATTGTTACTGCTGTTATAACCTAATCTTCCTTCTCTCATTGCTGTATGCTCCTTTCTATTATCCTGCTGTAAGGAGGCCCTGATTCAGGGCTCCCTTTCGCAACTTGTAATTCGCCTATAAATAATCGGGTAATCTATAACCTCCCGGCTACACCTTACATGCTTTCGCCTTGTCTGATATTTACAGGTGCGTGACACGCTCCTGTTATAAAGTGATCAGCAAGAATCTCTACCAACGAAAGTTTTCCGGTATTCCCTTCCTTTCCAGGTATTCCTGCCTGGACTTTTCTCTCTCTTCCTCTGTTGGGGCTGTTTTGTACTTACTGTATAACTCCCGATCTACCATTGCATTCAATTTCTTTTCTAACCCTTTCCTTATGATTTCTTCGCCCTCATAATTCTCCATCAGGAAATATTGCAACAGTTGAAAGAATAACTCATATGGTATCTGCACATTTCTATTTTTCATCTGATCTCCTTTCAAGGTGGCAAGATGCCCTATTATTAAGATATGGTCATCTTGCCATCTTCCTTTTTCTACTCTGACAACATCCAATACCACTGATTTCCACGTTTTACGGAATCTATTCCCAGTTCCATTTTGGCATTTCTCAGTGTTTTCTTTTTAATTCCCAGTTTTTCTGCTTCTTCCTCAATTTTCTTTTGTGCCATACCTCCATCAGCCAGTATCTCAAGCAGAAATTCTTTTGCTTTCCGGGTTTTCTGTCCTTTTCCCTCTCCATTGAGCAATTCATCTGCACTAATGTCATATTCACCAATCCATTCAAATCCGTTGTTTTTATCCAGACGGAACGCAATAGCTTTACCTTCCGGTGCCAGGGAACTCTTTGTATGGCACACAACTCTTACTTCCGGTTCGTCCTTAATTCGTCCGACAATCAAAACGCTTCTTGCAGCTGCCTGAAAATCAATAGAACCAAGTCCCCGGTAAGAAGATTTTCCGTTACTGTTCTTGTTCATGTGTCCAATCAGAATAATCGCACAATGATATTTTTCTGCCAAGACTGCTATACGTTTCATCAAAGGACGGATTTCATTAGCCCTATGCATATCCACCTCTGATCCAAGGAAGCCCTGAATCGGGTCAAGCACAACCATTCTGGCTTTTGTCTGCACAATTGCTTCTTCCAACCGGACATCTGCCATCGTCAGCGGTTGCTCACTGTCATCGATAACCATGACCTTTGTGCAGTCTGCACCTGCAGCAAGTAATCTTGGTTTTATCGTATCTCCAAGACCATCTTCTGCAGTCTGGTAGATTACATTTACTGGTGCCTCCAAATGCTGTGTTGACGCATTGTTTTCAATATTTTCTGCATCTACCATATCGCTTTCACTATCAATATCTATCCTTTTATCTTTTGTTGAATCAGCTGGAAGAATAGTCTCTCCTCTGGTCAGTTTTGCAATAATTTGAAGCACCATTGTCGTTTTTCCTTCTCCCGGATCTCCCTGTATAATTGTTACTTTTCCATAGGGAATAAATGGATAAAGCAGCCATTCAATCTGCTCCACTTCCACCGTATCCATATTGATGAGTTTCAGTTCCGGTTCCAGCCTTTTCTGTACTGTTTTATTTGTTTCTGTTCTTTTGTTTTCCATCAAATCCTCCTTATTTTCCCGTTGAAAGAAAGAGTGGTTTTTGATAGAATACTCATAGAAGTTTTTTGGAAGAGTATTCTACCAAATCCCTGCCTTTAGGTGTTTGCCGACACTTAAAGGCTCTTTTATTCCGCTTTCATTCCAGCCATTGTTATTGTGATAAGCCGAATCACTTCCAATAAATCCTCCGGCACATCTTCTCCCTTTTTCAGACGTTTCAGCTCACCCAGTACCTTTTCAAGTTCCTTCTTCAAAGCTTTATACACCTTGGGATTTCCTGTAACCACAACTTCTTTTTCCTGCAATCTTCGGATAATATATTCTTGTTTGGTTAATCCCGATAGCCGTACTGCCGTCTCCAGAAGTTCATCTTCTTCCGGTGACATCCGAAATGCTACAACTTTATTTCTCCAACGTCCCTGCTGATCCAGACATTTAGCCGACATTTGCAAGTCCTCCTTCCACTTCATTTAATTCTTTATCCATATTTTCCGCATCCAACTGCTCTGCCATGTCCTGCTGTACCGACGGAAACAGATGTGCATACCGGTAAGTAATCTTTTCTGCTGAATGTCCAACCCTTTTTCCGATTGCTAGTGCGGTATACCCCATATTGATCAACAGGGATACATGACTATGCCTGAGATCATGAACTCTGATTTTCTTTACCCCGCTCGCTTTGCAGCCTCTTTCCATTTCGTGATTCAGATAATATTTTGTTACCGGAAAAATGCGGTCGTCAGGCTTTAAACTGTAATATAATTTCAGGCAGTCCTGCATTTCATCACACAGAAACTGTGGCATTATGACTGTCCGTACACTGTTCTTTGTCTTTGGCGTACTGATTACATCTTCTCCTTTCAAACGCTGATAGGACTTATTGATCCGAAGCGTTTTCTTTTTGAAATTAAAATCTGCTGGTGTTAAAGCAAGCAGCTCGCCCGAACGAATTCCACACCAGTAAAGCAGTTGAAAAGCATAGTAGGAAAGAGGTTTGTCCATCATTTCTTCTGCAAATCGCTTATACTCCTCTTTTGTCCAGAACAACATTTCCTTGCCTTCTTCTTCTCCCAGTGCCCCAGCTTTTCTTGCCGGATTAATGCTAAGATCGTAATATTTCACTGCATGATTAAAAATAGTGCTTAATTGTCCATGTATCGTTTTCAGATACGTTGGCGAAAGCGGTTTTCCTGTTTTCGTTTTCAGTTTTCTCATCTGGTTATGCCAGTCCATCACATCTTTAGCTGTAATTTCCGATACTTTACGTTTTCCAAGATACGGAAGAATCTTTTTCTGAATAATATTTTCTTTTGTAAGCCAGGTACTCTGCTTCAAAGAAGGTCTGACATCTTCTTCATACATAGTGCAAAAGCTTTCCATTGTCATATCCACGCTTGCTTTCTTCTGTAATTTGAATTGTAATTCCCAGTCCGCAGCTTCTTTTCTTGTAGAAAATCCTCGTTTGCATTTCTGTTTTCTTGCACCTGTCCAGTCCTGATAACGAATCATTACATACCAGGTGCCATTGTCATTCTTGTAAATTGCCATTCCTAATTCCTCCCATCATTCGATCTTGTTCCATAGAACTGCTCATAAAAATACTTCCGGTCAACTTTTCCTGCGATTGTCTGACATCCCATTGCCTGCAATTCCCTGTTTAGCCTTTTCATCAGCTTGTATGCATAGGACTCCGATACTTCCAGGACTTCCATGACCTCTTTCACATTCATAAACATTTTACTCATAGAAAATTTCTCCTTTCTTTTTACTATACTATTTTGTATTGGTTGAATTATACTATACTATTCTGTATGGGTCAAGTGCTTTCAATACATTTACCCATACTTTTTTGTATGGATTTTCTTGTCTCTACCATTTGGATATGCTATACTCAACCTATCAAGAAAAAGACAGGAGATATAAACATATGGCAATAGGCGAAAGAATCCACCATTTCAGACTTCTGCGTGGTTTCACGCAGAAATATTTGGGTCAACAGTTGGGATTCAGTGATTCACAGGCTGATGTCCGCATTGCACAGTATGAAAAAGGGGCACGCAGTCCAAAAGAAAAATATCTGAACGCATTGGCTGATATTTTTGAAGTATCCCCTCATGCTCTTGCTGTCCCGGATATTGACAGTTACGTTGGACTGATGCATACCTTATTTACCTTAGAAGACCTTTACGGGCTTCACATTGATGAGATTGACGGAGAACTTTGTCTCCGGCTGGACAAGGCCAAGGGAACCACCTACCTTTCCATGTTCGATATGTTCCATGCGTGGCAGGAACAGGCAGAAAAACTCAAATCCGGCGAGATCACTCAGGAAGAATATGATCAGTGGCGTTACAACTATCCAAAAAACGCAAAATAAAAGCCGACGAAAAAAGGCCTTACCAAATTGATTTCACTCAATTCAGTAAGACCTTTTTTGTCGGTTTCACACATATTACTCGATAACCACAGGATACCTGATAAATAATGCCAAAATATCCAGTGTTATCATTTTGTTATCAAATAGAACTTTATCTGCCCGGAAACGCCCTGTTTATAAGGCTTTCCAGAAATTTTTAATTATTCAAACTCAATCGTTCCAGGTGGTTTACTAGTCAGATCATAGAATACTCTGTTGACCCCACGCACCTCATTTATAATTCTGCTCATAACTGTCTGGAGAACCTCAAATGGAATCTCTGTGCTCTCTGCTGTCATGAAATCAATTGTGTTGACTGCACGAAGTGCAACCGCATAATCGTAAGTTCTTTCGTCACCCATAACACCAACGGAACGCATGTTAGTGAGGGCTGCGAAATACTGGTTTGGCATCCATGCTGGAGCCTTGCCGTTAGCTTTCTTGTACTCAGCTACGGCCTTGTCAACCTCCGAACGGTAGATATAGTCAGCGTCCTGAACGATACGAACCTTATCAGCTGTTACCTCGCCGATAATTCTGATTCCAAGTCCCGGACCTGGGAATGGCTGACGGAATACAAGATGTTCTGGTATTCCAAGCTCAAGACCAGCCTTACGAACCTCATCTTTGAAAAGGTTGCGTAGTGGCTCAATGATTTCCTTGAAGTCAACGAAATCAGGAAGTCCTCCTACATTGTGGTGAGACTTGATTACGGCTGATTCACCGCCAAGTCCGCTTTCTACAACGTCTGGATATATAGTTCCCTGTGCAAGGAAGTCAACTGCACCAATCTTCTTGGCTTCTTCCTCAAATACACGGATAAACTCTTCCCCAATAATCTTTCTCTTAGCTTCTGGCTCTGTAACGCCTGCAAGCTTAGAGTAATATCTCTCCTGTGCATTAACTCTTATAAAGTTAAGGTCGAACTGTCCTTCTGGTCCAAATACGCTCTCAACTTCATCGCCTTCATCTTTACGGAGAAGACCGTGATCTACGAATACGCATGTAAGCTGCTTTCCAATAGCTCTTGAAAGAAGTCCGGCTGCAACAGATGAATCAACACCACCTGAAAGAGCAAGTAAAACCTTGCCACTGCCAACCTTCTCGCGGATTTCCTTAATTGTATTCTCAACAAATGCATCCATCTTCCATGTTCCGGCACATCCGCATACTCCACGAACAAAGTTGTGAAGCATCTTGGTCCCTTCCTGAGTATGAAGAACCTCTGGGTGGAACTGGATTGCATAAAGATTCTTCTCTGTACACTCTGCTGCTGCAACTGGGCAGTCTGCTGTGTGGGCAACAATCCTGAATCCTGGTGCAATCTGTGAGATGTAATCAAAATGGCTCATCCACACAATAGTTTTCTCTGAGACATCTGAGAATAAAGTGCTGCTCTTATCTACAAATGTTTCTGTCTTTCCATACTCTCTTACTGGTGCCTTCTCAACCTTGCCACCAAGCACATGCTGCATAAGCTGTGCGCCATAGCAAAGACCAAGTACAGGTACACCAAGTTCGAAAAGTTCTTTAGTACATGTTGGCGCGCCATCTTCATAACAGCTGTTAGGACCACCCGTAAGGATAATTCCTTTAGGGTTCATGGCCTTAATCTGCGCCAGGTCTGTCTTGTAAGAATAGATCTCACAATATACATTACATTCACGGACACGGCGCGCAACCAGCTGGTTGTACTGACCACCGAAGTCAATGACAATAACTTTCTCCTGATCCATGATCAATCTCCAATCTTGTGTATTTATATATACATTATAGTTAAACTTGCCCCTTATGACAAGCCTTAATTCTCCCCAATTCCTATCTTGCTAATTCTCCTCCAGACAATCCTTATCTATGCATCTTTCTCCCCAATTCTCTTCTTCACATAAGAATCCATCTTCTCTCTGACCATCGCCATCTTTCTGTTGGTCTCCTCATTATCAGAATGAAAATGCATAAGCTTTGCAAGATAGCCCTGTTCCACAGTAATCCGCACGCTCTCATCATACACAAGCTCATAAGCAAGTGATACATGACCAATAACAGTATCAGCCGGTGTGCGTCTTATTGCTTTGAGTATACAGTGTTCCTCATCAAACGCTTCTAACACTTCATCTGTAATATCACTCTTCATCAGTTCTTCAGTCGTAGTGTTATATATTTCTTCAAGCGGAGTATCAATATTAACCTTAAATATATCAACCTTATCAGCGTCACGAAGCACATTGCAGAATGCCTGCTCGCGGCTATTAAGTCCCTGCGGAATTCTGTACATATTGTGACACCTTATTGCAAGTTCAAGCATTTCCATGTCCGATTTATTCAATCTGTCATACAGAAATACTCCATCAGAACTATATCGATCCTCTAATGCTCCTGGCTTGTAGCCTGTACATTTAACCATTCCATTAAGAAAAGTACTGATAAGACCATCTTTGAACAACAGGTCTGCACCGAATTTTGCATGGTCAACAGAGTCCGCATCTGAAAATGTGTTATAACGCTTTATCTGTTCAAATCTTCCAACATCATGAAGCATTCCGGATAACCATGCCAGCTCAACATCATAGGCACACATTCCAGCTGCCTTTGCAATTCTTTCGCACAAAGCTGCAACTCTGTAAGTGTGGTCAATTTTTAATTTAATCTTAGGGTCATCTGCATTATAAGCTGCTGTGTATTCTGCAAATGCTTTCTTAACATGCACCCTGTCAACATACACACGGTTTATCTTGGCATTTTCATAATAACCTTCAACATCAGCAACCTTTCCCTCATTCCATGTGTCTATAATATCAGACACATCAGATAAAGAATGGCACACAACTGAAGTCAGTCTTCGGATGTCATCGTTAATCTCAATAGTATCAGGTATATGAATCACCTTCATGCCTGCTGCATATCCTGCTTTAATGCCATTAATACTGTCCTCAATGACTACACATTCTGACGGTTCACATCCGATAAAGCCTGCTGCCCTTAAGAATATGTCCGGCTCAGGCTTTCCATGCTCAACCTCATCTCCATATACAACACCAGAAAGATAATCCCATGCTCCTATTCTGTGAAGACTCTTTTCAGCACTTGATTTCTGTGTTGAAGTTGCAACAGCACATTTGAGTCCATTATCCTTAATATAATCAAGCAGCATATGAAGCCCCGGCTTAACCGGAACTTCCTCTGTCTCCCTGATTTTGTAAACATGGTCTGTGCGCATTGTCCGCATTTCCCAGTAATCCTGCTCTCCATGATAATAATCATCAAAAAAGCTCTGACTAAGCTTTGCCGGTGCACCTTTAAAACTGTCGATAAGCCATAATGGCATCTCTACATTTTTCTGGGAAGCTGCCCACAGCCAGCCAAGATTAGACTGATTTTCCGTATCAATCATAACTCCGTCCATATCAAAGATAATTCCTTTTATCATAACTACCTCCATTCTACTCCCCAAAATATCAAACCGACATCCCTTGCATACACTTCCCAGATATACGTTCATTCACTTCTTAATATTACTTCTCTTCCAGATACTTCTTAACATACTGTCCGGTATAAGACTTCTTAACCTTAACAATCTCCTCAGGCGTTCCCTTGGCAATAACAGTTCCACCGCGGTCGCCACCCTCTGGTCCCATATCTATAATATAATCTGCTGTCTTAATAACATCAAGATTATGTTCAATAACAACTACAGTGTTGCCACCCTCTGCAAGCCTGTGAAGGATATTGACAAGCTTGTGGACATCGGCAAAATGCAGACCGGTTGTAGGCTCATCAAGAATATATATAGTCTTTCCTGTGCTTCTTCTTGAAAGCTCTGTTGCAAGCTTGATTCTCTGTGCCTCACCACCTGAAAGCTCAGTTGATGGCTGTCCAAGCTTGACGTAAGACAAGCCAACCTCGTTGAGAGTCTCAATCTTTCTTCTTATACTTGGCACATTTTCAAAGAAATCAACTGCATCCTCAATAGTCATGTCAAGAACATCATATATGCTCTTATCCTTGTATTTTACTTCAAGAGTTTCTCTGTTGTAACGCTTACCCTCGCAGACTTCACAAGGAACATACACATCCGGCAGGAAATGCATCTCTATCTTGATAATACCGTCGCCTGAGCATGCCTCACATCTTCCGCCTTTAACATTAAAGCTGAATCTGCCCTTCGTATATCCTCGTTCCTTCGCGTCCTTAGTCGTTGCAAACAGGTCTCTTATCATGTCAAATACACCTGTATAGGTTGCCGGATTAGACCTTGGTGTTCGTCCAATTGGTGACTGGTCAATATTAATGACCTTATCAAGCTGCTCTATTCCGTCAATTCCATCATGGTCGCCTGCAATACATCTCGCCCTGTTAAGCGACTTTGCAAGGTGCTTGTAAAGAATCTCATTAACAAGTGAACTCTTGCCTGAGCCTGACACACCTGTTACGCATGTGACAACTCCAAGCGGAATATCTACATCAATATTCTTAAGATTATTCTCCCTTGCGCCTCTTACCTTAATCCAGCCAGCAGGCTTTCTACGCTCTGCCGGTACAGGTATCTTGATTCTTCCTGACAGATATGCACCTGTAAGTGAGTCCTTGCACGCCATAATGTCCGCAGCAGTTCCTGTTGCGACAACTTCTCCACCATTTCTTCCTGCGCCTGGTCCGATATCCACAATATAATCGGCTGCAAACATAGTATCCTCATCATGTTCAACGACAATAACTGAGTTACCAAGATCTCGCAAATGTGTCAGAGTTCCAAGCAGCTTGTCATTATCCCTCTGATGAAGTCCGATACTTGGCTCATCAAGAATATAAGCAACTCCTACAAGACCTGAACCAATCTGTGTAGCAAGCCTGATTCTCTGCGCTTCACCGCCTGACAGAGTTCCTGTGGCACGCGAAAGTGCCAGATAATCAAGCCCTACATCTACAAGGAACTTAATTCTCGCCTTGATTTCCTTAAGAATCTCTGCACCAATAAACAGCTGTCTCTCTGAAAGCTTCATATTCTCAAGGAATTCCTGAAGCTTTATAATAGACATGTTAGTAATCTCATATATGTTCTTATCTGCAATAGTAACAGCAAGTGAAGACGGCTTAAGTCTCTGTCCGTGACAGGCAGAACAAGGTCTTATTCTCATAAATTCCTCATACTGCTGCTTAGTATTATCAGAATATGTCTCTCTGTATCTTCTCTCCATATTCTTAATAAGACCTTCAAATGCGACATCATATACACCCTCTCCGCGCTGGCCTTTATATTTAACCTTTACAGAATGTCCCTTAGTACCATTGATAATAATATCCTTAATATCATCAGGATAATCCTTGAATGGTGTCTTTAATGAAAATCCATATTCCTCTGCAAGTGCATCAAGAATCGCCCTGCTAAAGCTGCCCTCATCCTTAGATGACTGCCATCCCATTCCGACAATAGCACCTTCATCAATGCTGAGACTCTCATCCGGTATAAGCAGCTCTGCATCAAACTTCATTGTATAACCAAGTCCGAAACAGTCCGGGCATGCGCCAAATGGATTGTTGAACGAAAAGCTTCTTGGCTCAACCTCATCAATACTTATACCACAGTCTGGGCAGGAAAAGCTCTGGCTGAAATTAAGTGTTTCACCATCAATAACATCTACTGTCATAAGACCTTCGGCAAGCTTAAGAGCTGTCTCAATAGAATCTGTAAGTCGTTTCTGGATTCCGTCTCTTACAGAAAGTCTGTCTACAACAATCTCAATATTATGCTTCTTATTCTTATCAAGCTTAATATCGTCTGTCAGCTCGTACATGCTTCCATCAGCAATAACACGCACAAATCCGCTCTTCTTTGCCTGTTCAAATAGCTTTACATGTTCACCCTTTCGTCCACGGACAACAGGTGCAAGAATCTGAATCTTAGTTCTTTCAGGAAGTGCCATAACAACATCAACCATCTGGTCAACTGTCTGTTTGTTGATTTCGCGTCCACATTTTGGACAATGCGGGATACCAATTCTTGCATAGAGAAGTCGGAAATAATCATATATTTCTGTAACAGTTCCTACTGTAGAACGCGGATTTCTGTTAGTTGACTTCTGGTCTATAGATATAGCCGGTGAAAGTCCTTCAATACTGTCAACATCCGGCTTTTCCATCTGTCCCAAGAACTGTCTTGCATATGAAGACAGTGATTCCATATATCTTCTCTGACCTTCTGCATATATTGTATCAAATGCAAGACTCGACTTTCCCGAACCTGAAAGTCCTGTAAGCACAACAAGCTTATCTCTTGGAATATCAACATCTATTCCTTTAAGATTATGCTCTCTTGCACCCTTTATCCTTATGCAGTTCTTGTAACTGCCTCTTTCTATCTCTTTCTTTAACTTACTATCAGTCATGTTTTTTTCCTTCATAAATATATTTATTAATCTCAATCATCTTGTCACGAAGCTGTGCAGCCTCCTCAAAGTTAAGCTCTGCTGCTGCCTTACGCATGTTCTTCTCAACCTGCGTCTTAACCTTCTCAAGCTCTTTGATGCTCATAGATTCATAATCAACCTTAAGCTTTCCGGAAGCATCACCCGGCTCCGCTGCCTTGCTTATACTTATCAGATCTCTTACTGCCTTCTTGATTGTCTGTGGAGTAATTCCATGCTCATCATTATACTCCTGCTGAATCTTTCTTCTTCGTTCTGTCTCTGAAATAGCCTTTTCCATAGATTCAGTAATCTTGTCTGCATACATGATAACATGTCCCTCTGCATTTCTTGCAGCTCGACCAATCGTCTGTATAAGCGATGTCTCTGTTCTTAAGAAGCCTTCCTTATCAGCATCAAGTATTGCAACAAGGCTGATTTCAGGAATATCCAGACCTTCTCGCAACAGGTTGATTCCAACAAGAACATCAAATCCATCAAGACGCATATCTCTTATAATCTTCTGACGCTCAAGCGTATCAATATCTGCATGAAGATACTTAACCCTGATTCCTGCCTCTTTAAGATAATCAGTAAGGTCCTCCGCCATTCTCTTGGTAAGTGTAGTAACAAGCACCTTGTTCTTCTTGGCAGTTTCCTTATTAATCTCTGATATAAGGTCATCAATCTGTCCTTCAATCGGCTTAACAGTTATCTCCGGGTCAAGAAGTCCGGTAGGTCTGATAACCTGCTCGGTTCTCATAAGTTCATGTTCTGCCTCGTATGTGCTTGGTGTTGCTGATACGAAAAGCATCTGTGAAATCTTGCTCTCAAACTCGCTGAAATTAAGCGGTCTGTTGTCCTTCGCAGATGGCAGTCTGAAGCCATAATCTACAAGCGTAGTCTTTCTTGACTGGTCACCGGCATACATGCCTCGAATCTGCGGAATAGTGATATGCGACTCATCCACAATAATAAGAAAATCATCTGGAAAATAATCCATCAGCGTATACGGAGGACACCCTGCCGGAAGTCCTGCCAGATGTCTTGAATAATTCTCTATTCCTGAACAAAAGCCTGTCTCCTGCATCATCTCTATATCAAAATTCGTTCTCTCTTCAATTCTCTGTGCCTCTAGAAGCTTGTCCTCACTCTTGAAATACTTCACTCTCTCGGCAAGCTCTGCCTTGATATTCTCAATCGCAGCGTCCATCTTCTCTTTCTCAACAACATAATGTGAGTTAGGGAATATCGCAATATGTTCAAGAACGCCTTTAACTTCGCCTGTTAGGGAATCTATCTCACTTATTCTGTCCACTTCATCACCAAAGAATTCAACTCTTATGGCATCACCTGATGATGATGAAGGATACACTTCAACAACATCGCCTCTTACCCTGAAGGTTCCTCGCTTAAAATCCTGGTCGTTCCTTACATACTGGATATCAATAAGCTTTCTTATGCAATCATCCCTGTCCTTCTCCATTCCCGGACGAAGCGAAATAACCATGTTCTTATAATCAACCGGCGCACCTAATCCATATATACATGAAACCGAAGCAACGATAATAACATCATTTCTTTCAGAAAGTGCCGCTGTTGCCGAATGTCTTAATTTATCAATTTCATCATTAATAGATGAATCCTTCGCAATATAAGTGTCACTCTGAGGTACATAGGCCTCAGGCTGGTAATAATCATAATAGGAGACAAAGTACTCAACCGCATTCTCTGGAAAGAACTCCTTCATCTCCCCATACAACTGTGCTGCCAGTGTCTTATTATGGCTTATAATAAGTGTAGGTTTCTGAACATTCTGTATAATGTTCGCCATTGTAAATGTTTTACCAGAACCGGTTACACCAACTAGAGTCTCAAACTGATTGCCTTCCTCAAAGCCCTTTGTAAGTGCTTCAATAGCCTGCGGCTGGTCGCCCATCGGCTTAAAATCCGAATGTAATACAAATCTGTCCATAATCCCTCCTTGTTTTCCAGCATTTTTCTCATTATACAATATAACAGCCAAAAAGTACAGAACAAACATTCGATTTGTCCTGTACTTTATTCCATACCTCTATATTCGTTATTCTGCCGCGCTGACACTCATTTTTCCATTGAGATACTCTACTGCTGCCTTCAACTGCACATCTTCAGTCGCATCATCCGGAAGCTCCACAATACTGTCAGGTGTCACTCCCTTGCCGTGAATATCCTGTCCCTTAGGAGTAAAATATTTGGCAATTGTATACTTAACCGCACTTCCATCAGTAAGCGGACGGATTGTCTGCACAATGCCCTTACCAAATGTCTGTGTTCCAATTATCTGTGCCTTATCATAATCCTGCATTGCACCGGCAAATATCTCAGATGCACTTGCACTATTGCCATTTACCAAAACTGCCATCGGAATATTAAGCTCATGATTATCAGAACCTGAATATTCCTGTCTCTTACCAGACTTAGTCTCTGTATACACGATAAGTCCGTTCGGAAGAATATAATCTAGCATATCAGCCACAGTCTTAAGAACTCCACCAGGATTATTTCTTATATCAATTACAAGTCCTGTAATTCCCTGCTTCTGAAGGTCATCAACAGCTGATTCAAACTGCTCTGTTGTAACATCATCAAACTGTGAAATATAAATATAACCTATATTATTCTCAAGCACCTCTGATGAAACAGTCTTAATATCAATCTTGTCTCTTGTAACTGTGAAACTCAGCTTCTCGCCATTTCTCATAACAGTAAGGTTAACATCTGTACCCTTCTCGCCCTTAATAAGGGCAACTGCTACAGAAAGGTCCATTCCTGTAATATCCTCACCATTAACCTCTGTTACCTTATCTCCATTTCTGATACCAGCCTTATATGCCGGTGCATCCTCATATGCCTCAGATATAAGTATTGAACCATCATCAGCCTTCTGGCATACCGCACCAATTCCATAGAAAGAACCTGATGTTGACTCCATCATCGACTTATATTCTTCAGGCGTATAATAAACAGTATATTTATCACCATATGCAGCAAGATATGCCTTAAAAATGTTGTCTGCAGCCTTTTCATCATCTACATCATCAAAGTAGAATCCATCTCCAAGCAGCGAATCAAGAGCATTCAGCTTACCTTCAACCTTAGTTCCGATTCCTTCATTATCACTTGTTCCAACATCCTGGACATATATACGTCCGTCAATTCCAATATGAAGATTACCACTTCTTATAAGTCCCATGAATACGCATGACAACGCCAGTATCACAACCAGCAGTGTTGCCACAACACCAATAATAACGCCTTTGCCTAAAGCATGTTTTCTCTTTCGTTCCTGTGCGGCCCCTTCCGAAGAAAAAGGTCTGTTATTATCATATTCCATTGAGTCCTCCTATTAAGTTGAATTATTTATTTAAAATATGGCATAGGATTAACATATGAATCATTGAGCCTTACATCAAAATGCAGATGTGCGCCAAATGAATTACCCGTATTACCCATAACACCAAGCTTCTGTCCTTTCGTCACCTGGGCTCCTACTGATACATTTAAACTATCAAGATGCAGGTATCTCGTATACAGTCCATTACCATGATAAATCATCACATAATTACCCGCTGTTGAGTAACCCTCGCTCTGTCTGTGTGCAATAACAACTTTACCGTCATAAGCTGCATATACAGGATCACCTGAAACTCCTGCCCTGACCGCTCCAATATCCACACCTTTATGCGGTGAAGTTCTGTCAGATGTATCTCCGTATGGAGAAGTTATTCTTGTACTTGTTGTTGGCCATTTGAAAGTTCCGCCATCATATCTGTTAGACGGAGTAACTCCGCTTGCTTCCTCTGCCTTAATCTTGGCTGTTATAGAAGCAATCTCTGAATCGAGCTTCTTCTCGTCAGCTTCGAGCTGTTTCTTATAAGCCACCTGATCAGCCGTATTCTTACTCAAAGCATTAAGCTGGGCAGTCTTCTCATTCTGGACAACCTCAAGTGCATCAACCTGTGCCTGAAGTGCCTCCTGACTGGCAGTCAGAGTCTCTTTATCTTCTTCAAGCTTTACTTTAGAAGATGATATCAGATTAATCGTTGACTGATATTCCTCAAGCATCTGTCTGTCATACTCTGATATCTTATTAATATACTCAAATTTATTAAGCATATCCGCCATACTCTGTGATGATAAAAGCACTTCAACATATGTATAATCATTATGCTCATACATAAACTGGATTCGAAGCTTCATAGCCTCATACTGGCTTTCCTTATCAGCCTCAGCCTGCTCAAGCTGTGCCTGTGTCTCCTCAATCTCAGCCTCTAATGTTGCAATCTGGGTATTAATATCATCTAATGACGCTGACAATTCTCCCATCTGGGCATCCAGTCCCTGAATAAGAGATGTAAGATCTGAACTCTGCGCCTTAAGCTGAGCAATCTTGTCTTCTGTTTCTTTCTTTTTATTCTGTATATCATTCTGCTGGTTCTGGGCATTCTTCAGATCCGACTTATTATCTCCAAATGTAACCTGTGCAAAACAATACGGTATAAGCAGCATTACAATCATGAGTGCCGCTGTTATTTTCTTTATTAAATTGTTCCAAAACAGTGCTTTCTCCATACAGCCACTCCTTTACCATAATTAAAATGTTTTCTAAAAACAAACAGGGACTTCTGCATCCGTTTGCAAAAGCCCCCAAAAACTATCCGAAACTATACATCGGCATGCTTTCTTACAGCGAAGAAACTTCCTATAAGACCAATACCAATTCCAAGAATAACTGCTACCGGAATAAGTACCTCAAATACTTCTGATGCTGGCATAAATGCTAATATATTCTGTAAAACAGAGAATTTTCCAAGAACAAAATTAACAACTCCACCATAAATATACCTCAATATTGCTACCGGAATAATAGCACCTATAAGTCCTATAACGATACCTTCTACGAAGAATGGTGCATTAACAAATGCATCCGTAGCTCCTATATATTTCATGATTGATATCTCATCTTTTCGTACTGTAATACCAATTACAATTGTATTAGTAATAAGGAATATAGATACCGCAAGAAGAACAACAATTACTGCAACTGCAACATAACTTACAAGTCTTGCTGCACTGGCAAGTCCGCTTGCTGTAACCTCTGAACGGTTAACCTGTCTTATTCCATCCTTATTCTCAAGGTACTTAACCAGTGTACCCTGATTACTTGCATCCTTAAGATATACTTCATAAGAAGAAGAATTAGCTAAAGGATTATCATCCTTGAAGCCTTCTGCAAGTTCAGGATATGCGGCGAAATACTCACCCTTGAAGCTTTCCCATGCATCATCAGCTGATACATACTGAACTCTTGATACTTCTTCTCTTTTGCTGATTTCATCTCCAAGCTTCTTAATATCCGTCTCACTGAGATTTTCGTCAAAGAAAACTGTTACACAGACCTCTGTCTCAGCCTTCTTAATCATATACTGAAAATTAACCACTATAGAATAGAATACTCCAAAAAGGAATATACATGCTGTAATTGTTGCTATTGATGCCAGTGAGAACATCTTATTACGATGGATATTCTTAAATCCATCTTTAATATGATATGCTAATGACCTAATCTTCATAGAAATAACCACCCTTTTCCTGATCGCTGATAATCTTTCCTTCACTCATAGTAATAGTTCTCTTCTTCATCTGCTGAACTATCTCCATATTATGGGTAACTACAAGTACTGTTGTTCCCTGCTTATTAACCTGATTAAGAATCTTCATGATTTCATTAGAATTGGCAGGATCAAGGTTACCTGTTGGCTCGTCGCACAACAATATAGCCGGCTTGTTAACCAGCGCTCTTGCAATTGCAATTCTCTGCTGCTCACCACCTGATAACTCATTAGGAAAAGCCTTATATTTGTCAAGAAGTCCTACCATGGAAAGCATCGCAAGTACTCTTGACTTAATCTTTCTGTTAGGAGCTTCTACTACCTTCTGTGCAAATGCGATATTCTCATATACATTTCTGTCTGGTAACAGACGGAAATCCTGGAATACTACACCAATATCTCTTCTAAGATACGGAAGCTTCTTTCTTGTTATCTTATTGAGATATTTCTTATTAACATATATCTTACCTGATGTAGGATCTAATTCCTTAAGTAATAGTTTGATAAGAGTCGACTTACCTGAACCACTCTTACCTACTATAAATACGAATTCACCTTTCTGGATGTGAAGATTAATTCCATTAAGCGCAGCAACGCCAGTGGAATATGTCTTCGTAACATCTTCCATGATTATCATGTATCATTTCCTCCAAAAATCACTAAAATGTATCTTTACTTTCCATATACTTCATGTACTTAACTACCATAAGAGCAATCTTAAATGTTATTGCATCATCAAACACTCTGAGGTCAAGCCCGGTTATCTTCTGTATTTTATCAAGTCTGTAAACAAGTGTATTTCTATGAATGTAAAGCTGTCTTGATGTTTCTGAAACATTAAGGCTGTTCTCAAAGAACTTATTAATTGTTGACAAAGTCTCATCATCAAAATCATCAGGAGCCTTTCCTTCAAATATCTCCTTAATGAACATCTGACATAATGGTATAGGAAGCTGATATATAAGACGGCCTATTCCTAATCTGTTGTAAGCAACAACATTCTTATTGCTGTAGAAAATCTTTCCTACATCAAGTGCCATCTTAGCTTCCTTGTAAGATCTTGAAACCTCTCTTATGTCATTGACAATTGTACCATAAGCAACATGTGCAGCACTCATGGCTTCTGTATTTAACATATCAATTATCACATCGGCTGTCTTGTCCAGCTCTTCATAAGACTCATTGCCTTTAACTTCCTTAACAAGAATTATACTCTTCTCGTCAACTGCTGTAATAAAGTCTCTTGTCTTATTGGCAAAAAGAGTTCTTACTGTCTCTAAAGCATTAGTATCCTTCTCATGCTTAGTCTCGATAATATATACAACTCTCTTGACATCAGTCTCAATATGCAGCTTTTCTGCTCTTGTATACATATCTACACGAAGGAGATTATCAAGAAGAAGATTCTTAATAAAGTTATCCTTATCAAATCTTTCTTTATATGCAACTAAAAGATTCTGTATCTGGAAAGCTGCAAGCTTTCCAACCATATATACATCATCGCTAGTTCCTCTTGCCATAATTATATATTCAAGATTTCCATCATCTTCAACCTTAAAAAACTGAAATCCGTTAACTGCCTGACTCTCTGCTGGCGAATCAATAAAATTAATCGCATCTGCAAGGCATTCTGAAACATTATCAAAAGTCTTGGCTGCAACATTCTTATCTGCATCCACAATGCACAAATCCACTCGTGAAATAGCCTTAAGTCCATCTACAGTTGTCTGTAAAATTCTATTAGATATCATTATTATCCCTTTCTATCTATCACTTACTCTTTATTCGTACATATTCTATCTTATTGTAAAGCAAAATTGAAAAAAAAAAAAGAGGAAATGCAAATTTATTGCATTTCCTCTTAATAATTAAGATTAATTTAATAATTAGTGTGTGATAACGATTTCTGTTTCCTTATCAAATACATGAAGTCTCTCAACATCCATAGCAAATGTTACTTCATCACCTGGTCTAGCTGTTGTACGAGGATTTACCTTAGCTGTGCATGTTACATCACCGATTTCATAGTGAAGGTTAACTTCTGCACCAAGTAACTCATAAACCTTAACTGTAGCTGTGAACTTAGAATCTGCATTCTTAGCGATGAATTCTGCATCATCCTTAACATCCTCTGGACGGATACCAACTACAACTGTCTTACCAACATAGTTTCCATCGATAAGCTTCTTGCTCTTCTCAGCTGGAAGTGTAATTGTAACTGTGTCAGAAAGAACAAGGTCAACCTGTGAACCATTAGCCTTAACTTCTGCATCGATAAGGTTCATCTGAGGTGATCCGATGAATCCAGCAACGAAGATGTTGTTAGGTGTATTGTAAAGGTTCTGAGGTGTATCTACCTGCTGAATAATACCATCTTTAAGAACTACGATTCTTGTACCAAGTGTCATAGCCTCTGTCTGGTCATGTGTTACGTAGATGATTGTTGTCTGTAATCTCTGGTGAAGCTTAGAAATCTCAACACGCATCTGAACTCTTAACTTAGCATCAAGGTTTGAAAGAGGCTCATCCATAAGGAATACCTTAGGGCTACGAACGATAGCACGTCCCATAGCAACTCTCTGTCTCTGACCACCTGAAAGAGCCTTTGGCTTACGGTCAAGGAGATGCTCGATATCAAGGATCTTAGCAGCTTCATGTACAGCCTTGTCGATTTCAGCCTTAGGAACTTTTCTTAACTTAAGACCGAATGCCATGTTATCATAAACTGACATATGTGGGTAAAGAGCATAGTTCTGGAATACCATAGCGATATCTCTGTCCTTAGGCTCTACATCGTTAACCATTTTGTCACCGATCCATAACTCACCTGAGCTGATTTCCTCAAGACCTGCAATCATACGAAGTGTTGTAGACTTACCACATCCTGATGGTCCAACGAAGATGATGAACTCCTGATCAGCAATTTCAAGATTAAAATCCTTAACAGCTACGAAACCGTTAGGATATACTTTACAAACATTCTTAAGCGATAAACTTGCCATTATTAAATATCCTCCTAATATAAATGCGCCTTTGCGCTTTTGATGTAATTATAATACACTAAACAGGACTTTTTTACCACATTACATTTTTACAAATCTTTTCCTCGTTTTTTTTGCAAATTTACCATAGCCAGTCCTCTTATGTATAAATTGTACAAATTTACCACCTGTTTATCTGCAAACATCACTAATGCTGTTTATGTTTTTAATTGTTTGTTGAAATAAAAACCTTTTAAATATATAATAAAAAAGAGCAATAGGGTATTTACTTTATTATTCATGCGCATCTGTTATATATGTACACGATTGGAGGAATGATTATGACTATAGCCGGTTTATCTACTAACATAAGTACATCTGGCATAACTAATGATATCCAGATTGCAATGCTAAAGAAGAATCTTGATACAGTTGAAACGGCTGGTGCTGATATCGCTAAGATGATGGAAGCATCCGTTACACCAGAACTTGGTCAGAATATTGACTTAAGAATCTGATTCAGTTTTCCCTATGCATATCTTTAGAAATACAAAGCCCATGTACACAGTTTTCTATGTACATGGGCTTTATATTTTTCTAAAGAGTTCCTGAAAATTCAAGCATTATCATATACATTACGCACACAACAATGCCAACAATAACCGGAGCTGTAAAATAATTCTTTATATGTGATAATTTAACATTCTGAATCTTCATTTTTTCAAGATTTCCATGACGTTTTGCCATTGTTCTTATACATAATACAGCAAGCATCATGAATACTGCTGCTATAACAGCAATCATCGCAATCTGCACAACCGTAATTGCTGTGCTCTGACCTGCCACACTCTCTGCATTTTCAAATGTTTCAGATACACTGCCATCCTGCGCATACATTCCCGCCATCTTAAGAATCTGTACAATTCCTATTGAATATGTATTTACCGCAAAATGTGCAATAACTGACGACCACAAAGAACCTGTAGCCTCAACCATATATGCAAACACAATTCCTATAACAAATGCATACAACGCCTGATTAATATTAAGATGAAAGCAACCGAATAATAATCCGCTCATTAGTGCAGCACCTGTCATTCCGGCTTTCCTGTAAGAGCCAAAGAATATCCCGCGGAATATAAGCTCTTCTACAAGCGGCGGAATAACTGCCAGCAATATAACCTGCATCGCAAATGGATATGTAAGCAGTGTTGTTGTTCCCTCCTCAAGATAATTAGTTGAAAACAACATGCTAAGATTACTTATTAATAATACTGCCGGAATAAGGCAGTATCCTGCAACAAGTGAAAGAATTACATCAACTATGCCTATTCTTTTGTATGGAATCTCCCTGATAGGATCAATCTTCTGAACAATCATATATATAATTGCAATAAGAAGAATTATCCCTTCTGACATAACATACTGAATCCAGTCAGGCACAGCTATACCTGAATTCTGTGCATAAGCCATAATCGATGCACACACAACAGATAATCCGATATAACCTATTACAAATATAATAAAAAAGCCATTAACTTTTCTTACTTCCATGCAATTGCTTCCACTTCAAGAAGAACATCCTTAGGAAGTCTTGCAACTTCTACGCATGAACGTGCTGGAAATGGCTCCTTAAAATATTTCTTGTAGATTTCATTAATCTTACCGAAATCATTCATTTCTTTAATAAATACTGTTGTCTTAACAATGTTCTCTACCTTAGAGCCTGAAGCCTCAACAAGATTGCAGAGATTCTGAAATGCCTGCTCAGCCTGAGCCTCAACTCCGCCTTCTGCTATCTCGCCTGTAGCTGGTATTACAGGGATAACTCCTGATGTATATACCATATTGTTAATCTCGATAGCCTGTGAATATGGTCCGATTGCACTTGGTGCCTTGTCTGTACTGATTACTTTCTGCATAATAATCTCCTTATTTCAACATATTTTACGTTACAAACGCATTAAATATATTGTACCGCAATCATCATATTCATTCAAGAAGCTATTTCTTAAGAACTATTGAATTCTGTGTTATCTCAATTTTGCCTTCTTTAAGCAGTCTTCCTACAGCTCTCTTGAAAGCATTTTTACTCATATTAAAATGTTTCTTGATAATCTCTGGGTCTGCTTTATCAGTAAATCCAAGACTTCCACCCTTCTTTACTATAGCGTCATATATCTGTACTGAATCCTCGTCCATCTGGATATAAGCCTTCTGCTTAAGGCTTATAACAAGTTTCCCATCTTCTCTTACTCTTGAAACACGTCCGTGAATAACCTCACCGACACTAAGTGGTTCAAACACTTCTGACATAGGAATAAATGCATCATACTTATCTTCAACAGCAACATACGCTCTGTAATCTGGAGTTATTCCTATTATAGTACCTGTAACCGCACTGTCTTTTACAAGTGTCTCTGACTTTTCAAGATACTTGTTAATTCTCATAGTGGCTGCAAGTCTTCCGCTCTTATCTATATAGAGAGCAACAAGATACTCTGAACCTTCTGATACATGTGTTGTCTGTTCCTTGTATGGCATGAGCAGGTCTTTTTCAAGTCCCCAGTCAAGAAATGCGCCAATACCTGTAACCTGTGATACTTTAAGTCTCTTAAGTTCTCCAAGCTGAATCTTTGGCTTATTAGTAGTTGCAATAAGTCTGTCACTTGAATCCCTGTAAACAAATACTGTGAGAGCATCTCCCACTTCAACATCATCTGGAACCTGTTTTTTAGGAAGAAGGACTTTATCTTCTTCTGTTCCAAGATATACTCCGAAATCTGTTACCTTTACAATGTTAAGACACTGTGTTTTTCCTAACTCTATCATAACAACACCTATGCTGGCAGCTTCACCAGCCCTTTCATAATATTTCAGTGCAAGTATGTATGTTGCCTTTCTACGTCTATTCTCATCGCTACTCGCACAAAAAAACCTCTCGTATGACTACGAGAGGTTTCTAGCTGGGCTTGAGGGATTCGAACCCCCGAAGTGCTGGAATCAGAATCCAGTGCCTTACCACTTGGCGAAAGCCCAATGTCGTGACGACATGCTGTATTATACATGAATGTTTTCAGGAATGCAAGCACTTTTTTAAAAAAATTTCAAAAGTGTTATAATCCCTGTCTACTCCGTCATCTTAAGGGTTACTGTACCATCTGCATCAGTACCAAGATTAGGCATCTTCTGCATCTTTTGTGCAGTTCCTATAAAGAACTTGTATTGGTCAAGTACCTGATCCTTCTCCATATCAGATACAGCTTTCTTAATGTCAACATCTTCCATACTGCTTGTTGCAGCAACAAGATTGAATCTGTTTCTGTTCTCAAAATCAAATGCAAATTCTTTAGGATCAGAATGTACAGGTGCTTTGTTAATTTCCTTGTCAGTCTGATTCTGACTGCCAGCCTCCTGTGAGCCAGCTCCTGTCTGTTCTATCTGAACATCTTCTGTATTCTGCAGATTATTATTATGTTTACTGCCTATTGTATAGTTATCATAAAATGAATGAATATTAATTCTTCCTACTCCCATAGCTGACTCCTTTCTGCATAGATTACATCCTTGTTTTATATTTATCGGCATGTTTATCTGATAATTTACCATCTAATCCAACAAATTTCTACATAATTTTACATATATTTATAAGCACTGCTATAAAATTTTTATAAACACCCGCTTTTTACGTTGACCTTACCGCAAGATTAACTTAATATAAAGATACATTTTTATAAGGAGTACATTAATAATATGAACAAAAAGAATTCAATATTCGTAATTATAGGAATCTTCCTTATCTGCACAAGATTCTGGGTTTCCTTTGGCACTGTAAACATTGATATAAGCAATGATATCGTCGGATACATCCTTATATTCCTCGGTATCAATAATATGAAAGAACTTAATTCCCGCTTTAAGAAAGGAATGTTTCTTTCTCTTGCCGGACTTGCCGGTGCAATACTCTCACAATATCTTATTGCAAGAGACTGGCCTGTGCCAGAGACTATGTATTCTATAGCAATAGGTATCAGTGTCGTATTTGCTATATATTTTACCTATTATTATACAGAAGCCCTTGTCATGGAAGCAAGGATACAGGAAAAAACTGCTGTTACAAGAAATTATCAGATAACATGGCTTCTTATGTCTGCCGGAATATTTATCCACTATTTTGCATTCAAGTCTACAATAACAATGTGGTCTATACTTGTTGAAGCACTGATTGCCGTGATTACCATATATTATTGTTTCTTAGTATTTTCAACCAGCAGACAGCTTTACGAAGACTGATTGCTTTATATTTTTTAACAAATGCAATTTGGTTATTTACATTATTCGTTTATACGGTAATTGAGTTGACTTTTGCCAGTTTCAGTGTTTTAATGATGTCGTCAGCACGAAAGGATATTAATTATGAAAAAGTTAGAGATTATTATCAGACCTGAAAGACTTGATGATCTTAAGACCATCCTTAATAGCAATGGTGCGCATGGACTTATGATTTCTAATATCATGGGATATGGAAGCCAGCGTGGACATAAGCAGGTTTACAACGGTGTTGATTTCGGTGGTAATCTTCTTCCAAAGGTTAAGGTCGAATCAATTGTATCAGATGAGACTTACGAGGCAATTATTGATCAGATAATTGAGCAGATTAATACCGGAGAATATGGTGATGGCAAGATATTTGTTTATGACGTATATGATGCTATCAGAATCCGTACAGGAGAGCGTGGGACAGACGCTTTATAATTTCATATTAATTATTGGTTATCAACGGGGATAACAGTCAGAATTACTATCTGACCGTTATCTCTTTTTTTGTACATAACTTTCGCTATCTGTATCCCATAACCGTACAGATATATAAAATGGGGTCACAGGAAACTACCCAGCCTGTGACCCCGCCCCTTTTTTAGGATTTATTCTTCTTTATTATCTGTTGTATCTTCGATTAAATCTTCTGATTCCTCATTCTCAATAACCTCTGGTTCATCTTTCTTAACCATGTCTTTTTCCAATTTCTTGAATATACTTGAGAAAATATATGAATCAACATACAGTATCAATGGTATTGTTACTATAAATGCAGTGAAATATATGCATGAGAAATATATCAGTCCAACAGTTGCTATAAGCATAATTATTGTCTGTGGAAGATGATGCATACATATAATAAGTGAATTCTTAAGTGTACCTATAAGCTTATTGTCATATCTTGAAAGCATTGCAAATGAGTAAAGCATTATTCCAACCCATATTGCCATGACTCCTATTACAACAAATATAAACAAAGTTCCTATCTGTGAACCCTGAACAAGTCCCCACTGTACGCTTGCTCTTAAATCAATAAAAAGAAGAAAGCCAATAACTCCATGTACAATCTCTAACAGAAATCCCTGTACGAAGTTCATCTTGAATGACTTCCAGAAATCTTTGTATACATAACTTTCCTCGTCTCGTACTAATTTTATTCCTGAATAAAATGCTGCTGTAAGCGATGCTCCTATTGTTACAACCGGCAGACAGAATACAACTGTAATAACTGCCAGTATTATAAAGTCACCCGCCTTGGTGAGTCCTCTAAAAAGTTTTCCATCTAATCCAAATCCATTCATAATTATATACCCCTTTGCTTAAACACTATGATTATACAAGACCTGCCATAAAAATCAAAGAATTTTTCGTATATATTTCTTAAATGTTTATAAAAGCTGTTTTTTTGCCACAGCATTTATGATAAACTGTTAAACAATAACGATTATTAAGGAGTGTTTATGGCTAAAGGGAACAACATTCACGACGAAATTAAAGAGCAGCGTAAAAAGCTTAAAGATTTGTCTTTTTCAGATAAAATCAAATACATATGGAGCTATTACTGGATTCCAATCGTAGGAGTTGTACTTGCAGTTATATTTGCAGTTTCTCTTATTTCATCCATAGTTAAGAACAATTATGATACTGTATGTTTTGTTGCTGTACTTGATGGCAAGATGACAGGTTATGAAAATGATACTGATATTCTCACAACCGGACTTACAGACTATCTTGGAATTGACGGCAAGAAAGAACAGGTTGATTTCTCATATACATTTTCACTGAAAGAAGTGGCAATGGACCAGGAAGCATATGTTTCAGCTAATAAGTTATATACTTATGCATCAACTGGTTCTCTTGACGGATACCTTTCTGAACGTGAGTATATTGATTACTTCTGTACTGACAAGGATATATTCTTCTGTGATTTGCGCGATATATTCTCCGATGAGGAATTAGAGCAGTTAGATGATTACATTGTGTATTTCACCAACACTGCCGGAGAGACATATCCTATTGCTGTAGATATCACTGAAGCACCTGTAATCAAAGACAGTGACCTGAATATGAAAGACCCTTGCTATGGTGTTGTATCATCATCAAAGTATCAGACCAATGCTGCTGATTTTATAAGATATATATTTAATATGAAGACAGCCTGATATAATCACAGCTTTTTTCTATATATATTCATCCCGTCTGTATCGCCTGCATACAATGTGAAACCCAGTTTCAATGCAAGCTGTATGGATGGGATATTTGTTTTCACTGTGCATATATACAATTCTTCTAAACCAAACCTGTCCTTAGCAATATCCACTATATGGTTCATAACTTCCCATGCCACATGCTTTCCCTGCCAGCTTTTTTTTACAAGATACCCAAGCTCCTGACAATTCTGTCCGTCTATACTACGGTTTTCAACGCCTGCCCTTGCCACTAGCTCACCTGTTTTCTTATCAAACACAAGCCACAGACCGTACCCGAAGAAGCCATACATATTCTCAATGTATTTTATTGTAAATGCTTTTTCATCCTTATATTCATATAATGGTTCAACATACTGGCAGTCTGAAAGTGTCTGATATAATTCGTATAAATTTGGTAAATCCCCCACTGTCATCTCCCGTATAATAAACCTCTCCGTTCTGGCAATTACAAGCGGCTCATTGTATTTTCTGGCACATACAAGTTTTAACAGGTCGTCATCAATATCTTCCTCATCATATACAACATATGAAGCTTTTCCAAGGTATGCTTCTCCAAGCCCTATATCAGGAATCTCCAGTGTTCCATCAGGGTTTAACGTATCTTTATCACTAATTATTATTTTTCTGCCTTCGCCCATATCAATACATTTTCTCATATATGCCTCTTCATAATTGTTTCTAAAGTTTTAATTTGACTTTTTATACTGTAGTATTTAGAATTAATTACATCACATTTTGCTCATGCAGACAAGCGGGCAATTTGATGAATTTCAGGAGGAATAATATGGCTAATCCAATAGTTACATTCACAATGGAAAACGGCGATGTGATGAAAGCTGAGCTTTATCCGGAAATCGCACCTACATCAGTTAATAATTTCGTTAATCTTGTTCAGAAGGGATTCTATGACGGACTTATATTTCACAGAGTAATCGCAGGTTTTATGATTCAGGGTGGTGACCCTGAAGGAACAGGTATGGGTGGTCCTGGCTACTCTATCAAGGGCGAATTCGCATCTAACGGATTTAAGAACGACTTAAAGCATACAAGAGGTGTTCTTTCAATGGCTCGTTCTATGAGACCTGATTCTGCAGGCTCACAGTTCTTTATCATGCACCAGAACGCTCCACATCTTGACGGAGATTACGCTGCTTTTGGTAAGCTTATCGAGGGTGAAGATGTTCTTGACAAGATTGCAGGCGTAGACACAGATTACAGCGACAGACCTAGAAAACCACAGGTTATGAAGACTGTTACTGTTGAGACATTTGGAGAGGAATATCCAGAACCAGAGAAGTTATAATTAAAGTTCATCCATTGACATCAAAAAGGCGGATACAGTTAATTGCTGTACCCGCCTTTATTATCTTTTATTATCTAGAAATGTCCGCCGGAGCCACTGTTTCCACCGCCTCCGCCGCTGCTTCCGCTGCTATTGTTGTGCTCTATATGTCTTGTAACAACTGTTGTATTAATGAACACATCTCTTCTGTCATTAACCTTAAAGTTATGGTCTTTCGTATATTCTGTGCTGCTTACAGTCATTCTTGCCTTGGCATTATGCATCATTGTAAGAACAGCAGCAACTGCAACACCTGATGCAATGAGAAGCTTTATCCACATTTTGTATGTAAGTTTTTTGACTATGCTTGTAGTCATGCACATATTCATATTCTTGATATACTTAGAAAATGCTTTGTAATAATCCTTATCCGAAAGCTTCTCCTCACACGCTTCTCTTATATCATCAATTGTCTCCTGTGAAATATCAGTTCCTGCCTTGCCCTGTGTATACATTCTATCAGCTCTTGATTTCATATCAACGCCATATATTACGGCATTCTGCGAATATCCGTTATCATCAAGGAATTTCTTAAGATAGCTGTCCATCGTACTGCCATCATGTCCTATATTAGTTGTGATAATAACTATATCACACTCTGAATCCTCAGATGCTTTCTTACACTGGCTCTTTAGCTTACTTATCTCATCAGCAGTAAGAATTCCTGCATTGTCATATACATATTCCTTTGATGAATCTGCATACACATCAGTCTTAATACTTAACAACACTCCCACACACATAAAGCATGCCATAATTATGCTCATGAAAGCCTTTATCTTCTTATTAATCTTCATCATATGAACAAAAGCCCTCCAAACATAGTAATGATAAGTGTAACAATGAATATTCCAGCGCCGAAGCCAAATGCTTTCTTTCCGCTTATCGGTCTGTCAGCAACTATCTTTCCTGTCTGTCCGTTAAGCATGAACTGGAAATTCTTCCTGTTAAACCTGTAATTAAGTACCCATACCGGAAATAATGCATACTGGCTCCCTGTTGGACGCATTGTTATGTCATTGTGAATTATATTAACAGATGAATAACCGGTAATTGTTGACATTGCAATGTCTGTTATATATTTGTCAGCTCTTCTTGTAGCTCTCTCCTGTATCTGGTCTGCCGTATAATTATATCTTTCTGAAAGATATCCTGACAGATATGGCATTGAAAATGCAGTTAATTCGTTATAGTTAAATGGCTCCAGCTTATCCATCGCATCATCAGGCATTTTCTCAGATGCATCAGCCGGAATCTTCTCAAACTTTGCAGATATATTTCTGAACACCTGAAAATGATCTGTGTATATATACTCTGTATCACCTTTTCTTGTTGTCCTGACCCTTTCTGCATTAGCATGCATATCTGTCTGTGCCGAATAATCATACAGCCAGTAAGGTACATACAGTCCGCTTATTTTCTCAATTGTTGAATTTCTTGATAAAGCAGATGGTGTGAGTGGTCCTTTCTTACACCAGTTTTTGTAAATCTCTACTGCTTTATCCTTGTTAATCTTAAATGGTATAATTGTTGATGGCTTGAATTCACCTTTAAGTCTGTCCTCCACAAGTGTCGGATTACCACAGAACGAACAAAATGTTGCCGA
Organism: Lachnospira eligens; assembly: GCF_009680455.1. Lineage (GTDB taxonomy): Bacteria > Bacillota > Clostridia > Lachnospirales > Lachnospiraceae > Lachnospira > Lachnospira eligens_A. Next base: position 150,029 of record NZ_WKRD01000008.1, on the reverse strand, counting down.
TGTATACTCATCTGCTACAAGCTCTGCACCACATGTATTACAATGGTACATCTTCATCTCTTTGTCATATTCTCCCTGTGTACTGTTCTGTGAATATTTCTCTTCATATTCACGCACATCAATCTGCATTCCACATGACGGACAGCCTAATTTCTGTGTTGTACTGTCAAACTCCATAGCAGCACCACACCCAGGGCATTTGTAAATTGTTGGCATATTCCCCTCCTTAATCCACAGTCGTTCATAATTTATTCATATCTAATTCAATAAGATTTAACACTATGCACATTGTTTCTTCACTTTTGTTCAATATAATTCAATCATAAGAACAAGACATTTTCTACTATATGTTTTTCATAAATCGAGTTGTTAATAAACAGCTCTCCTCCCTCTTTCACCGTCTGCTACTCCGGCAGACGGTGTTTTTTATCCTGCATATAATTATAATACGACGAATGAAGCTATAACTAAAACCACTCCTATTATAATTATTATCTTTCCCTTCTTCTTATCTTTAGCAAGTTTTTCATTATTAAGTCTGGCTTTTTCATCATCAGGCATAATCTGTTCCTCATATGTCATTCTGACATCTCTTGCATCAAAGAATATGTTAAAATTATGTTTTGCCGTAAGATATGTTGCAAGTCCGACAATAATTACAACAATTCCTGCAAGAAAAAGCATGAACCCAATAAATGGCAGATAGCTTGTGCCAGCATGCTCTTCACTATTATAGAAATCCATTGCGGCACTGGTATCAGCTTCAAGTGCTATCCTGTTGATAAAAAATGTTAAATAACCCATACAGGTCTCCTCTCTTTAGATATTTCCTTAGGACATACATGATTATACATCATATTTCTTTGTATTAACACATAAATATCATATAAATATTCCTTTTCATTTTTAATGATATGAGATATAATGTTGTCATACAAAATCGTGCAATGGAGGTAAAGAAATATGTTAGTTTCAGCTAAAGAAATGTTAGACAAAGCTCTTGCCGGCAAATATGCTGTCGGACAGTTCAACATCAATAACCTTGAATGGACTAAGTCTATTCTCCTTACTGCACAGGAGATGAATGCTCCTGTAATCCTTGGTGTATCTGAAGGTGCTGGTAAGTATATGACAGGTTTCGAGACTGTTGCAGCCATGGTTAAGGCTATGGACAAGTCTCTTGGAATCACTGTTCCTGTTGCTCTTCATCTTGACCACGGAACATATGAAGGATGCTACAAATGTATCAAAGCAGGCTTCACATCTATTATGTTTGACGGTTCTCATTATCCAATTGATGAGAATATCAAGAAGACAACCGAGCTTGTCAATGTAGCTCATAATCTTGGTCTTTCTATTGAGGCAGAAGTTGGTTCAATAGGCGGCGAAGAAGATGGTGTTATCGGAATGGGTGAATGTGCAGACCCTGATGAATGTAAAGCTATTGCAGATCTTGGTGTAGACATGCTTGCAGCAGGTATCGGTAATATACATGGAAAGTATCCTGCTAACTGGCCAGGATTAAGCTTTGAGACTCTTGCAGCTGTTAAGGATAAGATTGGTGATATGCCATTAGTTCTTCATGGTGGTACAGGTATTCCTGCAGATATGATTCAGAAGGCAATCTCTCTTGGAGTTTCTAAGATTAATGTTAACACAGAGTGCCAGCTTTCATTTGCTGATGCAACAAGAAAGTATATTGAAGCAGGCAAAGACCTTGAAGGAAAGGGATTTGATCCTAGAAAGCTTCTGGCTCCAGGCTGCGAAGCAATTAAAGAAACTGTTCGCGAGAAGATTAATCTTTTTGGTTCAGCAGGAAAAGCTTGATGATGATTGGAGATTTTTATGAGTAACTTAAAGACAGATGAAGATGATGATTTTATAACATCTGCTTCACCTGAAACAGAACCAGACGAAGCGGATTTCGCTTTTGACGTTAAAGAAAAAAAGAAAAAGCGCTCAAGCATAATAAGCCGTATTATTTTAATTATATGTGCCTGCGTTTTTGTTTTTGCAGCAGTCAGGCTTGTATCCATTCTTCTTGAATATAAGAAGGGTAATGATATTTATGATAATATTGAAGGTAATGTCCTTGATGATACCCCTGTTAATATTACAATAGGTGAAGATAATCAGGATGTAACAATCCCTTTTGTCTATAATCATCAGGCTCTGCTTGATATTAATCCTGATGGTCTGGGTTTTCTTTATGTACCATCGGTAGATATAAGGCTTCCTATTGCCCAGACAACCGATAATGATTTTTATCTTACTCATACATTTGATAAAACTTACAACCGCAACGGATGCCTTTTCGTTGATTATCGAATTAAAGATGGTCTTAATGCCAGCCATGTTATTATATATGGACATAACATGGGTTCTGGTGCTATGTTTGGTACTCTTGCCAGATATAAGAATTCTGGTTTCTACCAGACGGAAGGTAATGATGTTTTTTATATATATACAGAGGATGTAATCCGTGAGTACAAGATTTTTACAGTATATATAACTGATCCAATAAGTGATACATTTACATTCAATTTCAGCAATCTGTCCGGCCTTCGCGAATACGCAAAGAATGTCCAGGCTGAATCACTGTACAATACCGGAGTCGATATTTCTAACGCAACACAGGTAGTTACATTTTCAACCTGCACAGATGATTCTAAACAACGTGTTATTGTATCAGGTACATATGTCGGAGAATCTAAGTTAGATAATGGAACATCTTCTGAAGCATCTGCATCCGCTTCAGAATAAGCATTTTAACACTCATATTTCATGCTGGCTTAATTTTTTTAATATTTTTAAAAAAGCACTTGCAAATTCATACAATATGAGTTATTTTATTTAAAGACAGTAGGCTGTCGCTAATTAAATAAGGTAGAACAAAGGCGTTCCATTTATATATTTGTATAAGTATATACTTGGGCGCCATTTTTTAGTTTTACTAATAAAAAGATAAGAAAAGGAAGGATGAGGAAGTTATGAGTGAAAGATTCAATGTAGCTGACATCTTCGGCGAGAATGTGTTTAATGACACAATTATGAAAGAGCGTTTACCAAAGAACGTTTACAAAAACCTTAAATTAACAATGGAAGGTGTGCAGGAATTATCTTTAGCAGATGCTGATGTTATCGCTAATGCTATGAAAGACTGGGCTATCGAGAAAGGTGCAACTCATTACACACATTGGTTCCAGCCTTTAACAGGAACTACTGCTGAGAAACATGATTCATTTATATCAGCACCTAAGTCAGACGGAAAGGTGCTTATGGAATTCTCAGGCAAGGAATTGATTAAGGGTGAACCTGATGCTTCATCATTCCCTTCAGGTGGTCTTCGTGCAACATTCGAGGCCAGAGGATATACAGCATGGGATTGTACATCTCCTGCATTCGTACGTGAAGGTGCCCAGGGTGCTACTCTTTGTATCCCTACAGCATTCTGCTCTTACACAGGTGAGGCTCTTGACCAGAAGACTCCATTACTTCGTTCAATGGATGCCATCAACGAGCAGGCTCTTCGTATTTTAAGACTTATGGGTAACACAACATCTAAGAAAGTTACTCCTTCTGTAGGCGCTGAACAGGAATACTTCATAGTAGACCGAGAGAAATATTTACAGAGAAAGGATCTTATCTTCTCTGGCCGTACTTTATTCGGAGCTATGCCTCCTAAGGGTCAGGAACTTGATGATCACTACTTTGGTTCTATCCGTGAAAGAATCGCAGCTTTCATGAAGGATGTTAATGAAGAATTATGGAAGCTTGGTGTATCTGCTAAGACACAGCATAACGAAGTTGCTCCTGCACAGCATGAGTTAGCTCCTATCTATGCACAGTGCAACATTGCAACTGATAACAACCAGCTTATGATGGAAGTTATGAAGAAGGTTGCTTACAGACATGGTCTTGTTTGCCTTCTCCATGAGAAGCCATTTGCAGGTGTTAACGGTTCTGGTAAGCATAACAACTGGTCTATCACAACTGATGATGGAATTAACATGCTTGATCCTGGTAAGACACCACATGAAAACTTCCAGTTCCTTCTTGTACTTGGTGCAATTATGAAGGCTGTTGATAAACATGCTGACCTTCTTCGTGAGTCTGCATCTGATGTTGGTAACGATCACAGACTTGGAGCTAATGAAGCACCTCCAGCTATCATCTCTATGTTCCTTGGCGAGCAGCTTGAAGATGTAGTTATGCAGTTAATCGATAAGGGTGATGCTACAAGCTCTATCCAGAAAGGTAAGTTAAAGACTGGTGCTTCTACTCTTCCAGACCTTAACAAGGATGCTACAGATAGAAACAGAACATCTCCATTCGCATTCACAGGTAACAAGTTTGAGTTCCGTATGGTTGGTTCTTCAGATTCTATCGCTCCTGCAAATGTTGTTCTTAATACAATCGTTGCAGAAAGTTTTAAGGAAATTGCTGATGAATTAGAGGGCTCTGAGGATATGCAGATGGCTGTCCATGATATGATTAAGAAGCTCTTCACAGACCATCACAGAGTTGTATTCAATGGTAACGGTTACTCAGATGAATGGGTAGCAGAGGCTGAAAGAAGAGGACTTCCTAATATCAAATCTATGGTTGAGGCTGTTGGTTCACTTGTTAAACCTGAAACAGTTAAGATGTTTGAAGGATTTGGTGTATTCACAGAAGCTGAATTAAAGTCAAGAGCTGAGATTAAGTACGAGGCTTACTCTAAGGCAATCAACATCGAAGCTAAGACAATGATAGATATGGCTGGCAAGGAAATCATTCCTGCTATTATCTCATACACAACAGAACTTGCTAACTCAGTACTTTCAGTTAAGGAAGCTGGTGCAGACGCTTCAGTTCAGGCAGACATCCTTACAGAAGTATCTGGTTACTTAAAGGAAATGAAAGCAGCTTCAGCTAAGCTTGCAGAGACAGTTGCTACAGCAGCTACATTTGAAGGAAAAGCACAGGCTGAATACTTCAGAGATACAGTAAAGGTTGCAATGGACGAATTAAGAGCTCCAGTAGATAAAGCCGAGATGATAGTAGATAAGGAATTCTGGCCATTCCCAAGCTACAGCGAATTATTATTCGAGGTATAATACATAACTAATTGTTATAAATCACTCTCATAAAAAGATAGCCGAAAACAGACAAGCAAAGCTGAATCTGTTTTCGGCTATCTTACTTTATATCCAGCCAGACAGGCGAAGCCGAATCTGGCTGGTTCTACTCACATCACAAAAAATCCCACTAATCAGACAGGCAATCCGATTCTGATTAGTGCGATTTTCACCCCTTGAAACATCCACTGTGTAGATTGCCAGTCTGGGGGTATCGGGCTGTGGCTTGATTTATTACGAGCTGTGCAGGAGTTAATGCCGCCATAGACAAAAGTTCAGCGTGCAAAAGCTCGTTCAAACGAAGTGCGTTTGCTTTTGCACGCTGTAAAAAGCTCTGTATATGGCGGCATTTACTCCTGCTAAGCGCAGTAATCCATGAAAGCCACAGCCCGATATCCCCAGACTGGCACCACCTACACGCTACTGTGGATAACTCAACCTCTCCTCAACCGGATTATCCAGAACCTCCTCCTTAAACTTCTTCATATATATCTTCGCAAGCTTAAGATTGTTATCCAGATAATTACCACAGTCTCTTGGTGAATATCCAGGAATTGGTGTATTATCGTCATAATTAAGAACATAGTCGGCAGCTTCTCTTAATATCCCGATAATATCCTCAGACTTTAAATCTCCTGCAAATATAACATAAAAACCTGTTCTGCAGCCCATAGGTCCGAAATATATAGTTTTCTCAGCCCATTCTGCATGATTCCTTAAAAATGTAGCAACAAGATGTTCAATTGAATGAATCCCAGGAGTATCCATAGGTGGCTCTTCATTAGGTCTTGTAAATCTTAAATCAAATGTTGTAAGACATACATCTCCGATATAATCCTTTCTTGATACATATACACCTGTCAGTAAATCAAGATGATTCACCGTAAAACTTGCTATCTTGTTCATTATGACTCCTTCTTTCTTATAAATACTATTCTTTTGTTATCTGTTGTTTCTATTAGCAGTTCTTTTATGCTTGATACAAATTTTGTCAGAGTTGAATATCCATATTCCTTTGCCTTGAATTTCGGATACTGACTATGTATTCTCTGTCCAAGTATTGCAAGCTCAACTCCTGTTGCCTTGCTTGCTCTGACATTATCTATTGCGTATTTAACAACCTGTTCTTTAATATTGTCATCTTCTTTGAGCTTTACCAGTACTGCATTATTAACCTTATATGTCTTGAACCCATCCATCTCATTGATAAATGTGGATAATGAGCTATACCCATAATTACGGACATCAAAGTCAGAATATTTTTTCTGCAAACGGCTTCCTATCTCTCCTAAATCCGTCTGCTTTCCCTTATTATCATTTTCCTGGATAATCTCAATAATAGCATTTTCGATTTTGGAAATTCGTATAATATTGTGTGATCTGTTAGGCCTCTGCTTATTATTAACAGCTGTAATTTCTTCGTCCTCCTGATCCTGTAAAAGTTCCAGATCAGTAAATACTGAACATGCTGCCCTGAATGACCTTGGTGTTTTGTTCTCACCCATTCCAATAACTTCCATGCCAGATTCACGCAGCCTGCTTGCCAGTCTTGTAAAATCTCCATCACTTGATACAATACAGAATCCATCCACATTTTTCGTATACAGAATATCCATAGCGTCAATTATAAGTGTTGAATCAGTAGCATTCTTGCCTACTGTGTTGCGAAACTGCTGTATTGGTGTAATTGAATTCTCCATCAATTCTTTCTTCCATTTGCCCGCCTGCGGACTTGTCCAGTCCCCATATATTCGCTTGTACGTTATAACGCCATACTTAGTCATTTCATCTAATATATTAGAAATATATTTTGATGAAATATTGTCCGAATCAATAAGAACCGCATACCTCTTATCGTCCATAGATTCCCCCTTAATATAAACATTACATCTGATGACGTACTATCTTATATTCGTCATTGCTCTGATAATATGGACACTGCTTATATGAAGAACTTAAAAGTCTTGCGTAATCGTCCTCGTCCATATCAACATCACATACATATCCTTCAATCTCCTCGTCATATACAAGGTTATTGCAGTAATCGCAATTATATTGTGATGACATATTTATTCCATCTCCTTATTATCTGCTGTCTGGCTGCCTGATGCGCCATTGAGTCTTCCCATTTCATCATATCTTTCAAGGAAATTATGCTTAACACCGTACTGCTTATACGCAATAACTGTATCAAGATTAACATTTTCAACACTTCTGAATATGTTCTTCTCAATGTAAGGGCTTACCTTAGTCAAATCTTTAATAAGCTGCTTGATCTCGCCTCTCTTAGAACCCTTTTCTGTACCACCACATGAAGCACAGCTCTCTGTAAGCCTGCATGCACACTGTATAAATGCAAGATTATTATAATCTCTCCAATGTATTATATCAGCTTCTCTTATAAGGTAAAGTGGTCTTATAAGTTCCATGCCCTCAAAATTAGTGCTGTGAAGCTTTGGCATCATAGTCTGAATCTGCGCACCGTATAACATTCCCATAAGAATTGTTTCAATAACATCATCATAATGATGACCTAACGCAATCTTATTGCAGCCCAGTTCTTTAGCCTTACTATACAGATATCCTCTTCTCATTCGGGCACACAGATAACATGGTGACTCCTCTATATCTGCAACCGTATCGAATATCTCTGATTTGAACACAGTTATAGGAATATCAAGAATCTTTGCATTATTAAGAATAACCTGATAATTAATATCATTGTATCCCGGATTCATAACTAAGAATACAAGTTCAAAATTATTCTTCCCATGTCTCTTAAGCTCCTGAAAAAGCTTCGCCATAAGCATTGAGTCCTTACCGCCTGATATACAGACAGCAATCTTATCTCCGTCCTGTATAAGGTCGTATTCATTAAGTGCCTGTGTGAACTTTCTCCATATAGGCTTTCTGAACTTCTTGACTATGCTCCGCTCTATTTCCTTAACTCTTTCTTCACCTGAAAGCTCATTCTCTGCCTGTGCTTCCTTGACATAATTCTCGAACTTCCACTTCATATAAGCGCCCCAGCCGCCATACAGACTGTAGACCTCATAACCCATTTCTTCAAGAATATCTGCCAGATCATCACTGTGCAGACCTGTATAGCACAGAAGATATATAGGAACACTCTTATCAAACTGCTGTGTGAATTTCTCAGGTGTTTCTTCAAGCACCTTAATCAGTTCCTCCCAGTACCAGTTTATGGCTCCGGGATATGTTTCCTTCTCGAATTCCTGCTTGTCTCTTACATCAATCAGAACCTTTTCTCTTTCATCATTCTGGTAATCAATTATTGTTTTCATCATCAACCTCTTCATCCTGCAAATCCTCAAGAATACGCAGTCCTGCCGTACTTGTAACAGGAAGTGAGAACACAATAGTTCCTGCCTTGCTGTCTACGCCGGCTTTGTCCATTATAGCACGCATAATAGCATTTTTCTGTGATGACTTTGCAACAATAAGAATTACTTCCTTCTCTGAAACAAGCGAAACTCCAAGGAACTGCTCTGCCCGTTTCATTCCAACACCCTTTCCATGAAGCACCGTTCCACCTGTTGCACCGCCTTCTTCCGCTGCTCTCATCACCTGTGTATTATATCCATAATTAGCTATTGCAACAATAAGTTCATGTTTAGTATCCTTCAATGTGCTCTCATCTCCTTTCTTATATTCCTGCCCGTCAATTAAGAATCCCAGCTCTCTCTTGCCACCAATACTGCTTAGCGACACTATAAATGCGATTCCGGTTCCTGGCACATCTATTCTTAACTTACTCTGAAGCCCCTTCTTAACATTCTTCCATGTATTCTCTGTAACAAGTGACATATGGATACCCTTCTCGTCATCCTCAAGTCCCAGTAAATCAAGTACATCACTTGATGCTGTTCCCCTGCCTAACGATATATTAGCTGCTTCAACATTATAATCCTTATAGCAATCAACAAAACGCGGCATATTCTTCCTGCTGCATATTGTTACCATTACATATACTTCACTCATATCCATCTACCTCTATAATTCAATAATCGCATCATCTGAAAGCTCTGCAAACATATCCACAATAGGTGTAACAGTCTGTGGCACATTTGCTCTCCTGCTGTCCTTGATTCTGTATATAACACCAAGTATCTGCAAAGTTATAAGAGGTGTCATGGCAACCATGGCAACAACACCGAATGCGTCAGTTACAATATTACCGCCTACTGCGAGACATGCTCCCTGTGCCAGTGGCAGTAAAAATGTAGCTGTCATCGGACCTGACGCAACTCCTCCGGAGTCAAATGCTATGGCAGTGAATATCTTAGGAACAAAAAGCGTAAGTATCAGTGCTATTCCATAACCCGGAATAAGAAAACATAATATTGAGATGCCTGTCAGCACTCTTATCATTGAAAGGCCAACAGATACTGCAACACCTACAGAAAGACTTATCTGCATTGATTTGCCTGATATGCTTCCTGATGTCAGTTCTTCTACCTGATGCATAAGCACATATACAGCAGGCTCTGCCTTAACAATGAAATATCCTATTATCATGCCAGTAGGTACGATAATCCATCTAAATGATAATGAAGCAAGCACTGAACCAAGATAATTACCTGCTGGAATAAATCCAACATTAGCACCTGTAAGAAAAAGTACAAGTCCAATATATGTATACACAAGTCCAACGCATATCTTAATAAGCGACTTCTTATTCATCTTTGGAGCAAATATCTGAAACACTCCGAAAAATACAACTATCGGAAGAAGTGACAGTGCTATTTCTTTCAGATATTTCGGTATCTCATACAGGAATAGCTTACCAAGTTCAACAGAATCGCTTACTTCAGAAATTGCTGTTGTTGTAAAATTACCCTCTGTACTATAAACCATTCCAAGAATAAGAACTGCAAGTATTGGACCGATTGAACATAATGATACAAGGCCAAAACTATCATTGCCGGCATGTTTATCGTTTCGGATAGAAGAAATACCCACACCAAGAGCCATTATAAATGGTACAGTCATCGGTCCTGTCGTTACTCCGCCTGAGTCAAATGCAACTGCAAGAAAATCCTTAGGAACAAACATCGCAAGTGCAAAAACAATTGCATAAAACACTAGCAGAAGCGGCGCTAACGGTATTCCAAAAAGTATTCTTAAAAGTGCAGCAACAAGAAATACACCCACTCCAACTGCTACAGATAATATAAGCACCATATTAGGAACTGCTGCCACCTGTCCTGCAAGCACCTGCAAATCCGGCTCAGAAATCGTAATTATAACTCCAAGAATAAATCCAATTGCTACAATCATCCATAATTTCTTAGTCCTTAACATACTTCCGCCAACTCTTTCACCCATTGGCGTCATGGACAATTCTGCCCCTAAAGAAAAAAACACCATGCCAATAATAACCAGCACGGCTCCAACAATGAATTCAACCAGTATACTAGGTGAAAGAGGTGCTATTGTGAAGCCAAGAAGCAACACTATAAGCATTATCGGTACTACCGCACTAACAGACTCCTTTGTCTTTTCCTTCATCTTCTCTCTTACCACTGTATTCTGGTAACTAAATTGTGTCCTTAATAATCCAGCCTTCAATAAAATCTCCCTTCGCTCTTAAATATCAGTTTCGGGTTACATAGTAATATATTAACATCTAATAATTGTACTGGCTACTTAAAATTTTATAAAAAGTGCCCGGATCAGAACACTTTTTATAAATTAAAACTCAATTATAAATTGTCATTTTCTTTCTCTCTGAGCAGTTCCTCATACTTTAACTGGTATGCAATCAGCCGTGGAATGTATTCTGGTGGAGTTCTTCTTGATGCCTCCCAGTCCTCTAATGTACGCACAGGAATACCTGTGTGCTGTGAAAATTCTTTTCTAGTCATTCCAACGCTTTCTCTGAGCTGCTTTATTGTCTCTGCTATAGTCATAATATATCCCCTCTTAATGCATTTTTATTATTGTAACATAGTCTTGTATGTTACGCAATGCGTTGTTTTGTCGTATGCTTTATTTCAATCACATACTTCTCTTTTAATTTTGAGCATCTATTCTGTGCAATGATACCTTCATGCTACAACATTAATCAATTGCCGGCTGTTCTTTCAAAATCAGTGCCACACTCTCCACATGCACCGTATGCGAGAACTGATCCACAGGCTGCACCTTAACAGTCTTGTAACCTTTAGCCGCAAGGAGGCCTAAGTCACGGGCGAGTGTTGCCGAATCGCAGCTTACATACACGATACGCTTAGGCGACATCTTGACAATAGTATCAAGAAGCGACTCGTCGCAGCCCTTTCTTGGCGGGTCAACGACTACAACATCAGGAGTAATGCTCTTTCTTGCTTCCTCACGCTGAGCTTCGGTTGCAGATGTGTCTGCTGCCAGCCGCGCCATTTCTTCATAAAAATGCGGTACGACCTCCTCAGCCTTTCCAACAAAGAATTCAGCATTATCAATGCCGTTAATTGCCGCATTGTTCTTAGCATCTTCTATGGCTTGCGGAACAATCTCAACACCATATACCTTTCTTGCATTCTTGGCAAGGAATAACGATATTGTTCCTATTCCGCAATATAAGTCCCATACAGTCTCATTGCCTGTAAGACTTGCGTATTCAAGGGCTTTTCCATACAGCTTCTCAGTCTGTCTTGGATTAACCTGAAAGAACGAAAGCGGTGATATCTGATATTTAATGTCGCCAATATAATCTTCAATATAGCTTTTTCCCCACAGAGTCTCACACTGTCTGCCAAGAATAACATTAGTGTTCTCCGTGTTGAAATTAAGCATAATTGATCTGATGCATTTGTCTGTACTTATATCTGAATCAAGCGACACTTCTGTAAGACGTCCTACAAGTGATTCCTTTAACTTATCAGACATCTTAGTGCCGTTAATAACAAGACAGACCATTATCTCGTCTGTGTGGAAGCCTGTTCTTATAAGGACATGACGCACAAGCCCTCTTCCGGTCTGTTCATCATATGGTGCAACACCGTTGAACTCCATCCAGCTCTTTATCACAGCAAGAATATACTGGTTCTCGACAGCACCAATCTTGCAGTCTGTACATGAGATAATAGAGTGCGTTCTTCCTGCATAGAAGCCCATCACAATGCTTCCATCTTTGGCAGTTCCAACCGGATACTGCGCTTTATTTCTGTATCTGAAAGGCTCTTCCATTCCGATTGCCGGAAAAAACTCATACCCTTCTATCTTACCGATTCGCTTGAGATTATCGTCAACCAGCTTTTCCTTAAATCTAAGCTGTGCCTGATAACTCATCTGCTGAATCTGACAGCCACCGCACTGTCTTGCGACAGGACAGGCAGGAGTCACTCTGTCAGATGAAGCCTCAATAATCTTTTCAAGCCTTGCATAGCCGTAATTTTTCTTGGCTTTAATAATTTTTGCCTCAATCTTGTCGCCGATTATCGCATCCTTAACAAAGAGGGTATATCCGTCAACCTTGCCGATACCCTCTCCTCCGGTTCCTATATCTTCTATTACAAATGTTACTTTATCATCTTTCTTAAAACTCATTAGTTGTCCTTCTTATATTAGAATCAAGCCATCTGTTATAACCAAGCCAGTCGTTGGTATCCTTGGCTTCAAGTGCTTCCCTTAATGTCTCAAGCTTTGCATCCATATTATCAGCCATAGATAATGCGACAGCCTCTGCTATTGACGGCTTCTTAGGTGAGCCGTACTCAAGCTCTCCGTGATGTGAAAGTACACAGTGTCCAATCTGCATTGCAAGCATATCAGGGAATCCGTCTATCTGCTTAACCTTCTCCATAACCATCTCATATCCAATAACGATATGTCCTAAGAAATTACCCTCGTCAGTGTAATCATTCTTAGGAAATTCAGATAATTCCTTAACCTTGCCGACATCATGCAGCATTGCACATGTTATAAGCAGATCCCTGTTAAGAAAATCATAGTTGCTGCTCATCTTGTCACATAATCTTGTAACACTTAAGCTGTGCTCTAACAATCCGCCAGCGAAACCGTGATGTACTGTCTTGGCTGCTGATACACATTTGAACTTCTTTGCAAATGTTTCATCTTTAAAGAAAGAATATAACAGCTGCTTCATATATGTACTCTTAACACTGTCTACATACTTCATCAGTTCTGCAAACATATTATCAATATTATATCTTGAAGATGGTACATAATCTGCTGCAACATATTCATTCTCTGATGCAATTCTTGCTCTCTCTATCTTAAACTGTAATGCTCCGTTATAGCTTGTTACCTGTCCTGTTACCGCAACATAATCATTAACATCAAATTCAGCAATTCCGCCTGAATTAAGGTCCCATATCTTAGAGTCAATCTGTCCTGTCTTATCAGCAAGCATTACATTGGCATATTCCTTGCCTGTCTTAGTAAGTGCTATTGATTTTGATTTGCACAGATATACCTCTGAAATTCTCTCACCATCTTTAAGAGTCTCTATATAACGCATAAATCCTTCTGCCTCCGTTAATTAAGTTGTTTTAGCTGTACACTTACTGAAAATGCTACATCTGAATAGCCATCTTTTCCCTGCCTCATAGCTGTCACATACATAGCTTCTCCATCAGCGCACTGATATAGTTTCTCACTAAACTGCTGAATTGTCAAAACACTTTGTCCATTAATTGCACTAATTACATCTCCTGCCTGCAATCCTGCATAATAAGCAGGCGAATCAATATCCACATTAGATATGTATACACCTCTCGGAAGTCCGTATTTGGCTGCAAGCTCCTCTGTTACATTCTGTCCTGTAATACCACAGTACATGATTCCATGCTCATTAATCATAGTCTCAATCTGTGCCTTAAGGTCAGATATTCCAATGAATTTCGAACTTGTATCTGTTGAAGCCTTAGATACACCAACTACATTTCCTTCAGAATTAAACAATATGGCAAAACCGCCCGCCGTAATACTTACACTTGTCTCAAAAACCTCATAACCGCTGTCTTTACTATACTCAACCTTAGAACCTGCAATTGTTCCGTATGACACGCCTTTCGAAGTCTCATAAAGCTTTCCTGATGCAATCACAAGATCTCCCTGCTTTACCATATAAGAATTATCCAGCTGCGCAACTGCGATACTGTTACGTTGTTCAGCTGTAAGCTTAGATGCATTAATACTCACAATTCCTATTCCTGAAGCTGTATTTCTGCATACAAATGCAGCTTCTGTCTGGACTTCATCAGAAAGCCTTACTATATAATTCATTCCAGGTTCTAAAAGGCTTGAACTTGTAAGCACAAGATATGTTGAATTAACATTGGCAACCACAAGTCCTGCCACCTCTGTCTGACTGCTTTCAATTGTCGGAACATTAGAAAATGGCTGTTCTATGTCAACAGAAACCACACATTTATTAACATCCTCAACTTTTGCGCGAAGAGCTGCCATAGCAGCCTCATAATTATCTTTCAGGTCCTTCTCTGTCAATATATCTGAATATTCTGCCGTCTGGTTCTCTGCAAGTATGTAATTATCCTTCTGGATATATATGACATTCTTGTCCTTATTCTTTTCTTCAATCCTTTTCTGTAATACCGGATATAAAAATACCATAAACAAAGTTGCCGCTATTACGACAGAAACAGCAAAAAGCAGCAACTTGCCTATTCTTATAAGCCACTTGTATTTCTTAGCCGGATGAAGAACTACCTGTTCTGTATACAGGTCATACTTTTCCTTATCATCTTCATTAGTTCCCATTTCGGACTCCTTATGTAATTTTCGTCTCTTATGAATACAATTATATCATAGTTTATATTACGATTATGAACAATTTATGACTTACATGTAAATATTTATAAGCAAAATATAGTTTTTTTCCCTTAAATGCTGTAAACTTATAAAGTATGAAAAGATTGTTTTTAGTTTTTGGAGGTCTTTCGTGAATAAGAAATCTTTATCCACTTTGGAATTTTATAAAATTACCGACCAGCTTGTTTCATATGCATGCTGTGACGGAGCTAAGAAAATACTTCGTAACTTAAAGCCTATGACTGATATAACAGACATCAACTTACGTCTCGATGAGACTAATGATGCACTTTCAAGAATTTTTCAGAAAGGTACTGTTGATTTCAGCCAGACTAAGGATATACGTGCTTCTGTTGCGAGACTTAAGGTTGGAAGCTCCCTTAATATATCAGAACTTCTTAATATAAGTGCCATCCTTTCATGTGCAAAGCATGTTAAGGATTACTATGAGCATCGTGAGGATTCTATATCAGGGATGCTTGAAAACCTTGCAACTGTTGATACTCTCAATTCCCAGATTAAGAAATGTATTATCTCTGAAGATGAGATAAGTGATGACGCAAGTTCCAACTTAAGAAGTATCAGAAGAAGCAAATCAATAGCCAATGACAGAATACATTCTGAACTTAACAAATTGCTTAATTCTCCTACTTACAGGACTTATCTTCAGGATTATGTTATTACCACAAGACAGGGACGTTACTGTCTGCCAGTTAAAGCTGAATATAAGTCAGCATTTCCTGGTATGATACATGACCAGTCATCTACTGGTTCTACTCTCTTTATTGAGCCTGCAGCAGTTGTAAAGCTCAATAATGATATCCGTGAGTTAGAGCTTAAGGAAGCAGCAGAGATTGAAGTTATTCTTGCTGACTTAAGTGTGAAAGCCGGTGAACATACTGAGGAGCTTCTGTGTAATTATGAAATACTTGTCGAACTTGACTGTATATTTGCAAAGGCGCAGCTTGCCAGACATATGCATGCAAGCCGTCCGGTCATGAATACATCAGGAATTATCAATATCAAAAAAGGACGTCACCCACTTATCGAGCCACATACTGTTGTTCCTATTGACATCTATCTTGGAACAGATTTTAAGCTTCTAATCATCACTGGTCCTAACACAGGTGGTAAGACTGTTTCTTTAAAGACTGTAGGACTTCTTACACTTATGGCACAGTCGGGTTTATTCATCCCAGCTCTTGACCATTCAGACATTGCCGTATTTAAGAATATATATGCTGATATCGGTGATGAGCAGAGTATTGAACAGAGTTTAAGTACATTTTCATCACACATGACCAACACTGTTAAGATTCTTAAAGAAGCTGATGAAAACTGCCTTGTACTTTTTGATGAGATTGGTGCCGGAACTGACCCTACAGAAGGTGCTGCCCTTGCTATCGCAATTCTTAATGACCTTAAGATGCGCGGTGTTACAACCATGGCAACAACTCACTACAGTGAAATCAAGCTTTATGCGCTTTCTACTGAAGGTGTTGAAAATGCAAGCTGTGAGTTCGATGTTGAATCGCTCCGTCCTACTTACAGACTGCTTATAGGCATTCCGGGAAAAAGTAACGCATTTGCAATCTCTAAGAAACTCGGACTTCCTGATTATATTCTCTCTGACGCATCAGAAAGACTTAACGCGGAAGATGTACATTTTGAAGATATCGTATCTGACCTTGAGCATGCAAGAATTTCTCTTGAGAAGGAGCAGGCTGAGGTTGAAAGCTATAAGGCTGAGATTGCCTCTCTTAAAGAAAAGCTTCAGGCTAAGAATGAAAGGCTTGATGAAAGAACTGACAACATTATCCGTAAGGCCAATGAACAGGCTGCTGCCATCTTAAAAGATGCCAAGGATTTCGCAGATGAAACTATCAAAGCCATGAACAAGCACGGAATGACAGTTGCTGAGCTTGAAAAGCACCGTACTGCTGTCCGTGAGAAGATGAATAAGAATCAGGCAAAGTTAAAGGTAGAGCCTGCCAAGGTTAAAGCACACAAGGCACATGATATATCTGAATTCAAGACAGGCATGCATGTAAAAGTTCTTACTATGAATGTTTCCGGTACTGTTTCTGCAATTCATCCAGCCAAGAAGCAGGTTACTGTTCAAGTAGGTGCATTAAGCACTAAGATTGATATCAAGAATCTTGAAATTCTTTCAGACTATAAAGAGCCAAAGGAAGCTCCATCAAAGGCTGCTGGCGGTTCCGGTAAGATTAAGATGAGCAAGTCAGCAGGAATATCAACTGAGATTAATCTTCTCGGCTGTACAGTTGACGAGGCTGTTGCCCGCCTTGATAAATATCTTGATGACGCTTACATTGCCAGGATTCCACAGGTCCGTATCGTTCACGGTAAAGGAACCGGCGCATTAAGAAACGGTGTAACCGCTTATCTTCGCGGTGTTCCATATATAAAGAGCTTCCGCCTCGGCGAAATCGGCGAGGGTGATGCTGGTGTAACTATTGTTGATTTCAAATAATTATTATTGGGGGATATTATTATGGCATCTAAACAGCGAATACTTATTGTAGATGATGATGAAAATATTGCAGAACTTATATCTTTGTATCTTACAAAAGAATGTTACGAAACAAAGATTGTGTATGATGGAGAAAGTGCTCTGTCTGAGCTTTCTGTATTCAAGCCCAATCTCATTCTTTTAGACCTCATGCTTCCCGGTATTGACGGCTATCAGGTGTGCCGTGAGATAAGAAAGAATAACAATGTTCCTATAATTATGCTCTCCGCCAAGGGCGAAACATTTGACAAGGTACTAGGACTTGAGCTTGGTGCAGATGACTATATTATCAAACCTTTTGAAACTAAAGAGATGGTTGCCCGTGTAAAGGCTGTGCTTAGAAGATACCATATGCCTCAGAGTATCGGTGTTGATTCTTCTAATGCCAAATGTGTCAATTACCCCGACCTCTCTATCAACCTCGATAATTATTCGGTTAATTATATGGGCAAAAATGTCGAGATGCCGCCTAAGGAACTTGAGCTCTTATATTTCTTAGCCTCTGCTCCTAATCAGGTGTTTACAAGAGAACAGCTTCTTGACAATATATGGGGATATGAATATATCGGAGATACAAGAACCGTTGATGTACACATTAAGAGAATCCGTGAGAAAATCAAAGATCATGCCCACTGGAATATTGAAACAGTATGGGGAATTGGTTACAAGTTCGTAACTAAATAAAAAGGGCAGAACAAGGGAGGCAGACTAACATTGAAAGGATTCAGTACACTCAGCAAACACATTTTCATATATATAGCTATATGTGTAATCAGTTTTATTCTTGTATCAACAATATGTTATAAAGCAGATTATAAGCACATATACAATTATTATTCTGACAGACTGTATCTTCAGGCTAATGAAATAGCAAACGAATATGCTCTTGATTATCTTGCAGAATCCAAGCTGAGACGAATAGAACTTGAAATGAAATCATTATCCACATTTAACGACACCAGAATTATGTTCATTACTCCTTCTGGTGATGTTATTCTTGATACTAACAACAGTTCCACGGACAAGAGTAATGAGGACAGGATTTTATTCTCAATCAATGATTTTGACTATGGTGACCTCAAAGGAAAACACGATATTTTATGGGATTTTTACGGACTGTTTTCCGAACCTGCATTAAGTGTTTTTTCGCCTATCTCGAACTCCTTCGAAATTAAGGGTTATGTTGTTATTAATATACCTGAATCTGCCATCGTTGAACGCGTTTATGACACATTTAACACAAATTATCTTACACTTGCAATTGTACTTATTCTGTCATCTGCATTCCTTGTTCTATATTTCTTTCAGGTTCACAGACCTATTAAAGAAATCACAAGGGCAACTAACGAATACAGTAAAGGTAATCTTTCCTACCACGTTAAACCTATGCATAATGACGAGATTGGACGTCTTGGAATGTCTCTTGATTACATGGCTTCACAGCTTAATGAATCAGATAAATTCCAGCAGAAGTTCCTGTCTAATATATCTCACGATTTCAGATCTCCGCTTACTTCTATCAAGGGATATCTGGAAGCTATCCAGGATGGAACTATTCCACCTGAAATGCTTGATAAATATATAGGTATAATGCTTTTTGAGACCGAAAGACTCACTAAGCTGACAAGTAATATTCTTACTCTTAATGAACTCGATCCTAAGTCAGTAAGACTTGATATATCAACATTTGACCTTAATTCAATAATCAGACACACTGTTGAGACATTCGAGGGAACATGCAAGAAGAAGGGCATTAAATTCAATATTACATATGCTAACAGTGTACAGAATGTTAAGGCAGACAAGGGCAGAATCCAGCAGGTTATATATAATCTTATAGACAACGCCATTAAGTTCAGTAAAGAAAATTCTTACATATACATAACAGTCAAGGAAAAGGGCGAGAAAGCGCAGATATCCATTAAGGATACAGGCTGCGGAATTGCCAAAGAAGATATTGATAAAATCTGGGACAGATTCTATAAATCAGACTCTTCACGAGGCCGTGACAAGAAAGGCTCCGGTCTTGGTCTTTCAATAACCAAGGAAGTTATTCAGGCACATGGTGAGAATATCGATGTTGTAAGTACTGTAGGTGTCGGTACAGAATTCATATTCACACTTGAACTTGCAAAATAAAAACACACGGACATGCGTAACTTGTATGTCCGTGTGTTTTATTATTATTCCTTCCAGTTAAGTCTGTGAAGATGTCCTTCGCAATTCATGTGTGAAAAATTATGCTGTCGGAGTGCTTCATAAAGAACGATTGCCACTGAATTAGAAAGATTAAGTGATCTTATATCTCCTATCATAGGAATTCTGATACATGTATCCTCATTATCAACAAGTATCTCTTCTGGTATTCCTGCACTTTCCTTTCCAAACATTATATAACAGTCTTCTTCATAATTAACTTCTGTATATGTCTTATGTGCCTTGGTTGTAGCCATATACACCTTAGCACCCGGATTCTTAGCAAGAAAATCCTTATAATCATCATACTCAGTAACATCAAGCTTATCCCAGTAATCAAGTCCGGCTCTTTTTAACATCTTATCATTAATCTGAAATCCTAATGGTCCTATAAGATGCAGCCTTACGCCTGTTGCCACACATGTTCTTCCTATATTACCTGTATTAGCCGGCATCTCCGGCTCATGTAAAACTATATTAATCATATCCTTATCAGTCACCTTTTACTGCAATATCAAGTTCCAGAACCATGCTACCATCACTAGACATCGGTATACATATATTCCTGGCATATGTCTGCGAAATCTTCATAGCTCCACGGCATAATGTAGGTGGGGTAATATCAATACCAATTCCCTTAGTTGAAAGAATAGTCGCTGCATTACCCATTATCATATTACCAAGTTCACTTATTGCACTCATTGCCATCTCATCAAGCTCTGGAACCGGCATCCCCATCATCATCTTTGATGCAATCTCACATGCCTTGGTAATCTTCATGGCTATCATGACCTGACCTCTCATCTCACCTGTAATACCTATCATAATTATAACTGAATCCTCTCCAAATTCAGTTGTTTTAACATATGGTTTTCCTATACTCATCTCCATCTGACAGGCATCACGCAATATTGTGCCTGCTGCCATCAGAAATGGATTAATATGGTTGACATTAATCTCTGCCATATTCATTCATCTCCCTACTTCAGTGTATTAATAAACTTTTCTATTCTTTCAAGACCTTGTTTAAGGTTGTCAATTGAATAAGCATATGATATTCGTAAAAAACCTTCACCACAGTCACCAAATGCTGTTCCAGGAACAACAGCCAGCTTCTGCTCCCTGAGTAGTCTGTTTGCGAATTCTTCCGAAGATAAGCCAAACTTCTTAATTGAAGGAAATACATAAAATGCACCAAATGGCTCAAAGCAGTCAAGTCCCATCTCCTTAAATGCATGCATGAGATATCTTCTTCTCTGGTCATAAGCTTCAACCATCTTATTAACTTCCATATCACAGTTTTTAAGAGCTTCTATTGCAGCAAACTGGCTGTTAGTAGGTGCACACATAATTGCAAACTGATGAAGCTTAGTCATCTGGCTTATAATTTCCTTTGGACCGCACGCATATCCAAGTCTCCACCCTGTCATTGCAAATGCTTTAGAAAAACCATTAATAACGATAGTTCTCTCCTTCATCCCTGGAAGACTTCCTATTGAGCAATGCTCTCCATTATATGTAAGTGCTGAATATATCTCATCTGATATAACATATATATCCTTCTCAATTATGACAGGTACAAGCTCTTCAAGCTCCTCCCTTGTCATAACAGCACCTGTTGGATTATTAGGAAATGGCATAACAAGTACCTTAGTCTTATCTGTTATACTGGCAAGCAGCTCTTCCTTAGTAAGCTTGAACTCATTCTCTTCCTTTAGTTCTATTATCACTGGCTTTGCATCAGCCATAATTGCACATGGAAGATAAGATACATAGCTTGGCTGTGGTATAAGCACTTCATCCCCTGGGTCACACATGCATCTTAATGCAACATCAATTGCCTCACTTCCACCTACTGTTATAAGTACTTCCTTCATAGGATCATAATGAAGGTTCATCTTTCTTGCAAGGTAATTACATATCTCTTCTCGTAATTCCTTAAGACCTGCATTAGATGTGTAAAATGTTCTTCCCTTCTCAAGGGCATATATTCCTTCTTCTCTTACATTCCATGGAGTATCAAAATCTGGTTCGCCTACTCCTAACGAAATTGCATCAGGCATCTCACTTACAATATCAAAGAATTTTCTTATTCCTGATGGCTGTATGCCTGTTATTTTCTGTGATAATGGGTTTCTCATGGTGTAATCAGCATCCTTTCGTCTTTAGCCTCGTCCTCTATTATTGTTCCATAGTCCTTATACTTCTTAAGCACAAAATGTGTAGATGTGCTAAGGACTGAATCTAATGGTGCGAGCTTCGCCGCGACGAACTGAGCCACTGACTTCATTGATTTGCCTTCTATAATAACAGTAAAGTCAAAGCCTCCTGACATGAGATAAACTGATGTTACTTCATCATATTTGTACAGGCGCTCTGCAATACTGTCAAAACCTAATCCTCTCTGTGGAGTAACCTTAACCTCAATAAGTGCTGTTACTTTCTCTTCACTAGTCTTATCCCAGTTAATGACCGCATTATATCCGCAGATAATATGTTCCTTCTCCATATCCGCTATTTCATTGGCAACCTCTGCTTCAGAATAGCCAAGCATAATAGCCATCTCCTTAAGGTCTATCCTTCCATTCTTTTCAAGAACATCAAGAATCTTCTCTCTCATAACGCAATCCTCCTGCTAATTATATAAATCTGTATATTTCATCCTGTTCAGGAAGCCCTAAATATCTGTCTTCCTCTGTATTGTGAATAATCCGGTTGTTACCATCAGTTATCTTACCAATGACAGCGGCCTCAATTCCATTCTGCTTCATTGTATTTACTATATCACATCCATTTTCACATGTCATTAACAAACATCCCATAGAATCCAATATATATGGATTGATATTAAATAATTCACATATTTCAATTATCTCCTGTTTTACGGAAATATGCCTCAAATCTATATCCAGACCTGTACCTGAATATTCGGCCATATCCCACAGTGCCGCAAATATGCCGCCTTCCGATGCATCATGCATTGCCCCGTCAATATTCTGCTTTATAAATATCTGTGCCTCTTTAGCTATAATGAGTTCTTCATCAGCAGCAAATGCCTTATTAATAACGTCCTCTGGCAAAACATTA
Organism: Lachnospira eligens; assembly: GCF_009680455.1. Lineage (GTDB taxonomy): Bacteria > Bacillota > Clostridia > Lachnospirales > Lachnospiraceae > Lachnospira > Lachnospira eligens_A. The sequence goes on along the minus strand of NZ_WKRD01000008.1, from coordinate 127,295 downwards.
AGTATCTCATCCCTTTTGTGTGATATAACAGTTCTAATACCACTCATTCCTATATGCTTTGTCATAACAATATCCTGCCCTGCAACAGCTTTCTGATGTGTTCTGAGCTTATGCCCAATTGCAGTAACAGAAACAACCGGACTGTTAACATTCGGACATACTGTAGTATGACCTCCTGCAATTCCTACACCAACAACCTGACACTGTCTGTCAAGTTCCTTTATTATCTCCTTAAGACGTATTTCCCTTGATTTCTCATCTATTATAATTGTATTCATAATACAATCAGCCGCACCACCTGCTGCACTTATGTTATTAACTGCCCTATATACAGCCAGACTTCCTGTTGCAGCAGCTGCAAGCGTATCCCATCCCTGACTATGTATATGCGCCGCATCCTGTCCATATGCCGGTTTTGAAGTATTTCCTCTCCTGCCAAGCAGTTTGAAAACAGACCTGTCAAGAATTGTATCAGACACTTTTCCTCTTTTCATATCACTTATCTCTCCAAAAATGTTGCATAAAATTGTTAATAATTCTATACTCTTATATAGCTTCTTCAGTGAAGCAATTCAATATTAAGGTATAAGGTATGCAACCATAGGAACAACCATTGCTACAATCAGTATCAATATAAGTATTCCGGTAAAGCATCTTTTTGTTTTCTTATTATTGAAATTAATCATAATTACCTCCACACAATTAAGCAGCGGGGCTACACGAAAAGGAATATATTCATGCATTTTATACTGCCATATTTTATCATACTCATAATCATCCTTCAGTTTGCCATAAAAAGAAGCTCCAGGAATCACAAATCAAGAAATCAGCAATTCCTTGAACGTGAATCAAGAGCCAATCAGGTACGCCGTAAGGACATTAGCAATCTTAATTATATATCAATTCCGGATAATCTTCCACTGATTAATTCCGGTAATGAAACATTTAACCAGTTACTTTCCAATAATTCTGGCATGATGCGTTCATACAACACAATTACAGGACTTAAAGATAAGAAAATACTTAACCTTACCGGAATAAGCAACACTGAGCTTAAGCTGTCATATGGAGCTGCTAATCTTACAGAGCTTACTGAATATGATGACAATTTCACTACACTCATAAAAGCAATCGCTTCATTAGGTCATGCGCTTATTGATAACAACGACACAGCTGATGCTCTTTCATTCCTTGAGTACGGAATCAGCATTGGCTCAGATATATCCTCAAACTACATTGACCTTGCAATAATATATGCTGCAACAGACAGATTTGACGATATCAGAAAACTAAAAGAAAAAGCTGGAATGCTTAAAAGTCTCAGCCGTGATAATATTATTGAGCAGCTTAACAATATGCTAAAATAGCACAGTACGAATTATTTTCCATACTGTGCTATTATTGTATCAATCTGTCTTGACGCCATGCTTTTGGTCATCTCTTCAACCGGAATCTCCAGATTAATATTGTGCTTTTCTACAAGAGCTGCAAGATATCTTCTCTGAGGCGGCGTTATAGGTGAATCTTTCTTTACAACGTATACCAGCTTCGTAGTATTGCTGAAACTATTATCTTCTGGCTTTAATTTTTCTAATTTCCCATAAAGTACACTTGCACTCACTGCATCATCATAAGCCCTGTGTGACCTTCCCGGATCAATATTAAAATACTGGCACAAAAAAGACAGATTCTTATGTTCCAGCTCCGGAAGAAGCCTTCTGGCAATCTTTAATGTATCAATTCCATCATCAGTAATAGTATATCCATTATTGACTGCTGCTCTCTTAAGAAAACTGAAGTCAAATGTAACATTATGTCCAAGTATTGGCCAGTCACCTATAAAACGTGTTATGTCTCCTATAATTTCTTCAATTCTCGGCTTACCTGCCAGTTCTTCATTATGTATGCCTGTAAGCTCTGTTATGCGCTCACTTACACTTATTCCCGGATACACAAGCGTAGAATACTTCTGTGTTATCTGACCATCTTCCACTCTTGCCATTCCAACTTCAATAATTCTGTCAACAGCCGGATTAAGACCTGTAGTCTCAACATCCAGTGCAACATATCTGTTAATCATGTTTTCTCTCTTTCAGGAATACTCTTCCTATGTAATCACCTATAATAGCAAGGAAATTCATGTCGCTCTCTGCCCATTTCTTATCAAGCTTATATCTTCCATAAGAAATAATATTGTTATTCTTCTTAATATCTCCACCGATAATGTACTGGACTGCCTGAACAATTCCGTATTCAGAATACACTTTATATACTGCAGGAGCCTTTGTTTCAAAATAGTTGATGTTATCTATTACAAATATGCCATCTTCCCTAAAGTTGGGAATATAATTATCTTCCTTGAAAAAGCTTCCGTCATCATCTGTCATACGCTGGTCACCATACAGAATATGCTTTGTCAGCTCAGTTCTGTCATATATTGCAATAGTATTAATATTAAATGCTACTGCCACATTATCTATCAGTTCCTTTCTTCTTGCGTCATCAGCTTCCTTGTATTCCCTGATAATGGTATTAACAATCTCCATCTTATGATACTTGTAAAACACTTTATCATTAAGGTCAACAATCCTTCCCATTCCATATACATATTCCCTATGAATATCCTCATGGTAAATGATATATCTGTCCTTACCTTTTTCTTTAGCAAGATACAGGACCTTATCTGCTATCTTAAATAATTCATCGTAATTCTTGGCATCATTAGGATAAGTTGCCGAACCAATTGAACATGTAATCTTAATATTACGCGGATCATCATGATACAGCCATTTTGTATTATTGCGTATCGTTCTTAAAACATTCCTTATACCCTCGTTATCATTAAGTCCTTCCATAATGATAAACATCTCATCTCCGCCAATTCTTCCACACAATCCTCTGCTTCCAACTGCATCTCTTAAGATATCTGCAACCTTACAAAGAACTTCGTCACCAAACATGTGTCCATATGTATCATTAATAGTCTTAAAATCATCAATATCAATAATAGCAATTGTTACAGTGTGTCCTGGCTGTGAATCTATAAGCTTTCTTACATAATCAGTAATAGCACGCTTGTTAAGCAGGTCTGTACCCGGATCCTTCATATCAGATATTATGTTGAGTTCTTCAACTACATGATTATCTGAACTCTCAAGTATTATAATAGTACCTATAACAATACTGTTTCCATATGCATCAACAATAGTATTACCTCTTGCAAGACATCTATCCAGTCTTCCAGGCTTATTAAGTATATTGATAGTAATCTCCCGCTTGAATAACTTCTCACCATTAGCAAGTGCCTTGCAGAATCCATCAAGTTCTTTTACCTCATTCAGCCCAAGTGCATCAATCTTTATCTTATCTTCTTCCCATGCATTTAATGTTCCACGGTAAAAAGACAAAGTCTGGTGTCCATCTGATGTCATAAATACATTAAAGTCATCGTTAAGTATATCATAAGAAAACAGAACATTTTCACACATGCCAAGATAACTTGAATATCTCTCAATCTGTGAATTAAGGTTATCTATCTGTGTAGTAATTAATGCGGCATCCATAATATTAATGTCATACATATGACCTCTTGTCTCAGATACCCCACCATCTGTAATTCTTGTAAGCATCCAGTGATATTCGCCTGTCTGATATAACATTCTTACAACAATAAACTTACCAGATTCAGCGTAATCCTTTAACGCTTCTGTGAATCTGCTGACATCATCAGGATGTATATATCTTGTATATACGAAAAGTGCATTATTGCCTGAAATTGCTTCAAAATTTTCATCTGCTGTTACAATTGACATTGTCTCATCGATAAGAATGTCCGAATTAACAGTCTCAGTTTTAAACAAATCTACCATAGCTTAAACCTCTGCTTTATAATTGATAGTGCCCTCTCCCTAATTCACCTGAATTCATCAGGATGTTCCTTTACATATGTTTCATACAGATCTGGTCTGTATTTCTTAGTTCTCTCCAGTGACTTTTCATGTCGCCACTTTTCAATATTAGCATGATGACCTGATAAAAGCACCTCTGGAACAGCTTTCCCGTTATAATCTGCTGGTCTTGTGTATTGCGGATACTCAAGCAGACCATCTGAAAAGCTCTCTGTTTCAGCAGATTCTTCATTATTAAGAACTCCTGGAACAAGTCTTGAAACCGTATCAATGACAACCATTGCCGGCAGCTCTCCTCCCGTAAGAACATAATCACCTATAGATACAAAATCTGTAACTATATTCTCCAATGCTCTTTCATCAATTCCTTCATAATGTCCACAAAGAATAACCAGATTATCCTCTTTGGCAAACTTCTCTGCCATGCTTTGTGTAAATGTATAGCCCTGAGGAGTCATATAAACCACTCTTGGCCTTTTTCCAATGTTCCTTACAATATCCTCATAGCAATCACACACAGGAGCAGCTCTCATAACCATTCCTGCGCCACCTCCATAAGGGTAATCATCCACTTTTAAATGCTTGTCATTAGAATACTCTCTGATATCATAAGCTTTAACGGACATAACTCCCGCTTTAATTGCACGTCCGGTTATACTTGTATTAAGTCCATCCATAATCATATCAGGAAACAATGTCATTACATGAAAATCCATTACTTCACTCCTGCAATTCCATTAAGTAAAAATGCATAATATCCACTCTTAAGATTGTATCCACTGTCTGTATAAGATGATCCAAAATATCCTGAGCCATCCTTGTAAACAGATGCAACATCAATATAAGTTATCCCAAGTGAAGCCGCATTCTCTGAAAACTTATTGTTAAGTGAATCAATATTAGCCTGTTTAACCTTGCTTGAAGATTCAAATCTCTGGCTTACCGGAAGTACAGAAAGAACATATACATCAGCAGCCGGCACTGCACTCTTGACTGCTTCAATAAATTCCTTCTCATACTTATATATATCATCTACAGATCTGCTTCCATAATTAAGGTCATTAATACCAACCATCATATACACTGAATCAGGTGACTGGGATACGATACTGTCAAGATATCCTGTAAGCTTGTCACTTGTCATTGAATTAGATGCTATAACCTGTGCATCAGGAAGAAAACCAAACTGTGAAATACCACTTACAACAAAATCACCAATAAATACAGCCTTGCTGTATGCCGATGAAGATGTATAATCCACTGTCTCCGGTGTACCTGAAACAGATAAAGTCCTGCCTGAAGCAGCTGCTGTTGTCTGCCCGGTTACGTTCTCAGCAGGCTCCTTAGATTCCTGTATTACCGGTGCTGTACTCTCCTGCTGTACAGGAGAAGTTGTTACTTTAGTATCATCCTGCCTGTCGCTGTTCTTATTACTACAGCTCTTTAAAACTATTGCAACTATAATAACTGCCACGACTAACACTGCCAGTCCGGCAATATAATTTCTGTATCTGTTCCACATTCTTTTCTTGCGGTTAAGACTAATCTTTGGTTTATCATTATTAGAATTATATGATTCCATTATAATATTCCTTTCTGTTTCGATTCTGTCTCATTGCATTATAACATTAGTCCTGCCCTTGTGCAAATACAACATACAGCATCACCACTTCATCTTATGAAGAACCACAGCTGAAGTCTTTCTTAATCCAATATCAAGCCAGCCATTCTGAAGATGATAACCAAGCCCGTCTGTACTGTATCCACCTTCAAATGTAACCAACAGCTGCTCAACATCATCATCAAAACCAAGACCAACTTCCCACGCAGGAATTCTGGCTCTCACCTCATCATCGTTATTATTAACAATAATGATTGCAGCGTCATCACTTGTAAACCTTCCATATGCAACAACATTATATGCTGAATACAGTGACTTATATGAACCTTTTCTTAATACATCATTCTCTTTATGCATCTTTATTGCAACCCTATGGAAATCAATCAGTTCTGTATCCTCATGTCCCCATGGATAAGTTCTTCTGTTATCAGGATCAGTGAATCCACACACACCTGCTTCATCGCCATAATATACAGTAGGCGCGCCTGGTAATGTCATCTGCATAACAACAGCCTCTTTAAACACTGCCTTGTTGACATTATTATTGGCAGCCTCAGGTCCCAGTGTATTAGTTCTTCCAACTGTCCTGTTAGTTCTTGTTAAAAACCTTGAATGATCATGATTAGACAGTTCATTCATAGATATTGCAACACTCTGTCCGCCCATTCTTGCCATATTATGATGCATGGCACCAAAAAAATAGTCTGGATTACCATATGAATCAGGTCTTGCCTCATCACTGTGCTTTTCCATTCCTGTAAGAAACCATGTAACAGGCTCCATAAAAGCATCATAATTCATGATGGTATCCCATTGATCACCCTGCAGCCATTCATATGAATCGCCATAATGTTCTGCAAGAATAATAGCATCAGGATTAGCCTTCTTAACCTCTTCCCGGAATCTCTTCCAGAAATAATGGTTATATTCAGGACTATATCCTAAGTCAGCCGCCACATCAAGTCTCCAGCCATCAACATTGTATGGCGCAGAAACCCATTTTCTTCCAATAGAAAGAATATACTCCTCAAGTTCCTTAGATCCTTCATAATTAAGCTTAGGAAGAGTATCATGTCCCCACCAGCCATCATATGAGTTATTATCAGGCCACTGGTTAGAATAAAATTTAAAGAAATTATGATATGGGCTTTCATACCTTTCGAAAGCTCCCGGAGCATATTCATCAGTACTGTCTCTGTAAATGTGTTCCTTATCCAGCCACTTATTGAACGAACCACAGTGGTTAAACACACCATCTATAATAACCTTCATGCCTCTTGCATGAATCTCCTGCACAACCTTTGCAAAAAATTCATTGCTGGCTTCAAGGTTTGATTTTCTTGTAACTCTGTTAATATATCTTGTAGCATGGGTATTATCCGTGTCACCTTCTTTAAGCACTTCACCCTCATCATCGACAATAACTCCAAAATGTGGGTCAATATAATCGTAATCCTGTATATCATACTTATGATTAGATGGTGATACAAATAACGGGTTAAAATATATAACTTCTATTCCTAATCCCTCAAGATAATCCAGTTTGTCAAGTACACCCTTGAGGTCTCCTCCGTAAAACTCCCTTATTCCCATCTGGGCAGGATACTTATTCCAGTCCTTAACCTGACAGACATGCTCTCCAATATAATTATATTCATCATCAAGCACATCATTACTCTTATCGCCATTATAGAATCTGTCTACAAATATCTGGTACATAACTGCACCCTTTGCCCACTCAGGTGTCTTAAATCCTGGTGTAATCTGGAAATTATAATACGGATTAAGATCTTTAATCGCCCCAATCTGATTGTAATAACACACTGTTCTGCCAAGCTCTACCTTAAAATAATAATATATTTTGTCGGTTCCGACATTAATCTTAGCCTCATAATAATCAAACATGCTCTCTGATCTTACTCTTGTCATAACATGTTCAACATTATCCACAACTAGATATGCTTTATCTACATTATATCTTCCAGTACGCAGCCTTATGGTCACCTCATCACCTGGCACTGGCTCTGCCGGACTTCTGTAATCACTTGTAACATCCGAAAACAACGCTCTTGGGTGTAGCGTTGGTCTTGCACTGCACATATAAAAAAGTCTTTTTTCCCAGGCAGCTAAGTTTCCCATTTCCCCGGTTATTCTCATAGAGAATCCTCCTTAGCATATACTATTCTGATTTTATATCTAAAAGTACATTTTAGCAAGTGAAAAGGATTTTTAAACAGCAAAAAAGGCAGCCATGGGGTGACTGCCTTTTTCAGAGAAGGTATTTCTTTTCGATAAGCATTACTGCTTTATCTATAATGTATTGGGGGTTTTTACATTAATTATAATATCTTATTTCCCTCAATAAGTGTTCACAAACATCACTAAATTCATTCAAAAAATTTGTGCATATTTACTATACAATTGTTGTTCCCATAATACCATCATCATCTGTACCGCTTCCATTATCAAAAAGTGCTTCAAATTCTTCTCTTGTTACCTTTTCTTTCTCAAGAAGAAGTTCTGAACTCTTCTCTAATACATCCATATGCTCAGATATTATCTTCTTAGCCTGTGCATAACAGTCATCAATAATATTCTTAACCTCTTCATCAATGGCTGTAGCAATATCCTCGCCATATGGTCTTGTATGTGCAAGGTCTCTTCCGATGAATACCTCATCCTCATCACTGCTTGCATAATTAATAAGTCCAAGTCTGTCAGAGAAGCCATACTTGGTAACCATATCTCTTGCTGTCGCAGTTGCCTGCTTGATATCCTGTGACGCACCTGTTGTAATATCATCAAATATCAGCTCCTCAGCAACTCGTCCACCAAGACTTACAATGATATTCTGTAACATCTTGCCCTTGGTATTAAACATCTCATCCTTCTCAGGAAGTGGCATTGTGTATCCCGCTGCTCCCATTCCGGTTGGAATAATAGATATAGTGTGTACAGGTCCGACATCAGGGAGTACATGGAAAAGAATTGCATGTCCTGATTCATGATATGCAGTAATCTTCTTTTCTTTCTCTGATATAATCTTGCTTCTCTTCTCAACACCGATACCAACTTTTACAAATGCATAGTTGACATCCGCATTAGTAATGAACTTTCTCTTGCTCTTAGCCGCATTAATGGCAGCTTCATTAAGAATATTCTCAAGGTCTGCACCTGTAAAGCCTGCTGTAGTTCTTGCAAGGCTATCAAGGTCAACATCATCACCTAAAGGCTTCTTGGCTGCATGAACATTAAGAATCTCAAGACGTCCTCTTACATCAGGTCTTCCTACTACTACCTTTCTGTCGAAACGACCCGGTCTTAATATAGCAGGATCAAGAATATCAACTCTGTTAGTAGCCGCCATAACGATAATTCCTTCATTAACTCCGAAACCATCCATCTCTACGAGCATCTGGTTAAGAGTCTGCTCTCTCTCATCATGTCCGCCACCCATGCCGGTTCCTCTTCGTCTTGCAACAGCATCAATCTCATCAATAAATATGATACAAGGTGCATTCTTCTTAGCTTCCTCAAACATATCCCTTACTCTTGATGCACCGACACCAACGAACATCTCAACAAAATCAGAACCTGATATGCTAAAGAAAGGTACTCCTGCCTCACCGGCTACAGCCTTTGCAAGTAAAGTCTTACCTGTTCCCGGAGGGCCTGTAAGAATAACTCCCTTAGGAATTCTCGCTCCAAGGTTAGTGTACTTTACAGGATCTTTAAGGAAATCAACGATTTCTTCCAGTTCTTCTTTCTCTTCATTAAGCCCTGCCACATCCTTGAATGTAACCTTATTGGCATCACCACTTATCATTCTTGCACGGCTCTTACCAAAATTCATCATCTTGGCATTACCGCCACCACCAGCCTGTCTAGTCATCATCAGCATAAGTGCTACAACAACGATAAGACACATACCAAATGGCAGAATAGTTGTCATCCATACACTGTCTCTTTTAACATCCCTTACAGTATATGTAATATTTTTATCATCAAGCTTTTGCTGTACAGAAACAACATCAGATACATTAAGAGTATCCCTGCTTCCATCAGTGAATGTAATTGTAAGTGTACCTGTTGGGACTTCTGCATTCTGACTTATAACAACATCTGTAATCCTGCCGCTCTTTAAATCAGATTCAAAATCCTTATACTTATAATTACTTGTTCTCTGGCTCATCTGTGCGATAACAGCCCAGACAATACCAATTATAATAATCATGAAGAAAATGCTTCCAAATCCTCCAGACCTTTTTTTCTTAGTATCCATCACTTCCTCCTTATTAATTATGCCTCTTCGTCAAGGTGTAAAACTCCTACAAAAGGAAGGTTTCTATAGCTCTGGTCATAATCAAGTCCATAACCGACAACGAATTCATCAGGAATGTTAAAGCCATTATACTTAACATCCACCTCAACCTCTCTTCTTTCCGGCTTATCAAGCAGAGTACATATACATATATCTGCCGGCTTTCTCTCCTCTAACATAGGCATAAGTCTTGCAAGAGTATTACCTGAATCGATAATATCCTCAATAACAATTACATGCTCTCCCTCAATGCTCTCATCAAGATCCTTCTTAATCTTAATCTGACCGCTTGATGATGTCCCGCTTCCATAACTTGACACCTGCATAAAATCAAACTTAACAGGTACAGTAATTCTCTTGGCAAGCTCGCATGTAAATATAATACTTCCCTTAAGAATACAGATAAGTTTAACCTCCTTACCCTCATAGTCTTTACTTATCTGCTCTCCAAGCTGTGCAATCCTTTCATTCAGCTTTTCCTCAGATATAAGCACACTGATAAATGGTTCTTTCATCGTTTCTCTCCTTTGTCAATCTTAATATTCACTCTATTGTATAGTTATATCCAGCACATTCCTTGTTTCATCATCGATCAGGGCGCACTCACTTCTTCTTACCCCGACAGCCCATAAAACTCCCGAATCATCAGAAACAACAAGCACATTATCTCTCATATCGGCAGGTACTTTACGGTCAATGAATTCTTTTTTCAGCTTGCGCCATGTTCCCGCCCTGTTCACAACAATCCTGTCGCCATCAGTACGGTGTCTTATGCAGAGCTTTCCTTGTATTTTATCATAATCAAAGGATTTCGCATAGCAACTATTAGCGTAATTTCTGTTTTTTTCATAATTAGAATGAAGTGAAATTACAATATGCACCTTTCTTAATTCCGTCTTGCCATCATTATTATAATAAATGTTTTCTTCTATGGTAATATTTTCACCTGAATTAAGTCTTTTAAGCTCCTGCGGCGTAAGTACATGTATGAGGTCCGAAGAAACCTGTATCCGAGATGCCACATTTTTCCTGCTTATTGTGATATCCTCATACCCTTTTACCGCACACAGTCCATAACATATATCTGCACTGCTGCCAACCTGTTTTCGTATAAGCTCATCTACAGCATTCACATGAACCTTATATATATCCTTTGCTGTCTGTGTAAGTGCATGTACTGCCTTGTAGATAACTCTCTTTCTTATGACCTCATGAAGTCCTGCAAACTCCTCCCCATAAAGCCTTAAAACCACCGTATCTCCCACATATACATACTTATCATAAGCCTTTTTGGCCTCTGCCTCAATAAAATCAAAATTCTTCTGCAGCTCCTCTGCTGCATCAGCAATATTTTCAACAGTGTGTGCATTAACCTTTTCTGTCATGTACGGAATAACAACATTTCTTAAAGAATTACGCGTATAATCATTGCACAGATTCGTTGCATCAGTAACATATGGCTGGTTAAAGTCTTTAAGTACTTCCTCAACCTCAGCTCTCGTCACTGAAAGCAGAGGTCTTATAATATTATCCCTTACCGGTCTGATTCCACCTATTCCTTTAAGTGAAGTTCCTCGGGAAAGATTCATAAGAACTGTTTCTGCCTGGTCATTCATATGGTGTGCAACCGCAATCCTTGCATTACGCCCTTTACATGCCTCATTGAATATACGGTACCGTTCTTTCCTTCCTGCTTCCTCAACACTCATTCCAAGCTGCTTTGCAAGGCCGGCGGCATCTATATGATACGCCATGAATTCAACACCCATGCGTTCACACAAGATTCTGGCAAACTCCTCATCATCTCCTGCCTCCTGCCTTATGCCATGATTGACATGCACCACACATAATTCTGTCTGTAGATGCTTCCTCTCTATATACCCCTTAAGCACCATAAGCAGACACACAGAATCCGCGCCGCCTGAAAGACCGACAACCACTCTTTCGCAGTCCGTAAGCATATTATTCTGTTCAATATATCTGTAAATCTTATCTATAATTTCATTCATGCGAGAATTATATTATACGTTCACATAAGTGTCAAACACTCCCAGTACCATAACTGTACAGTCATCAAAAGCCTCCATATTATTATTCTTCAGGGACTCCTCAAGAATCTTTTTCGCAATGCCTGCCGGCTTCTTTACATTTATATTATTAATAATCTCCACCATCTGTTCCTCCTTATTAATTCCAGACAGATTATCAAGCACACCATCACTTATCATTATAATATAATTACCATCATAAAGCTTTTTAGTCGTACAATCGTAGTCCACCTGTTCTAACACTCCCATCGGAAGCGTTGTTGACTTAATAATCTCAACCCAGTTATCTCTTTTTATAAATGTGGATACAGCTCCAAGTTTAATACAGTTAATAACTCCCGCCTGACAGTCAATAATACTCATATCCATAGTTACAGGATTGTTAAATGTAGTTCCCGCAATATACGCAGAATTAATAAGATCAATCGCTGTCTTTTCCTCGAATCCTGCTTCAATGCAGTTTTCCATAAGTTCAATCACCATACGGCTCTCTGCAAATGCCCTTTTACCACTTCCACAGCCATCTGCAATTGCTGCAACCATTTTTCCACAGTTCAGCTTCTTTAACAGGAAGTTATCCCCACTTGTATTCTCTTCCTCTTTACATTTTCTCGCCATACCTGAAAGAATCCTGAAACGATTCTCCTGATAGAACACATACTGGTCCGGTTCTTCATTTATAATCACCCTGTTGTCCTGATTAGAAAAGAATTTTGCCTTAAATACACTGCTCACTGTTTCTCTTAATACACGCTCAGACACACACCCCTTCATAAATGTTTTCGCAGTTACAAGTATCTCACGCCTCTTTCCGTCAACCAGTTTTATATCCTTAACAGATATCCCCATTGCCATACATTTACGCTCAAATTCCCTGCGCTCCTGTTTATCCGGCGCTTTAGCATCAAGATTCATTGCAACACATTCCTCTAATATATCTGCAGCCAGAATCAATTGTCTTTTAAAACCCGTCTGCTTCTGATTAGTTTCTCCATATGCATCTCCAAGATTTCTGAATGTTCTGGCTGTTTCCTGCAGACGGTTAATAGTATAAGTATATCCGGCATCTTTATATGTATTTTTCATTCATATCCACTTCCTTTCCGGCACTACACCAATGTGAAGTATATATGACTGCTTATAAATAAAATGTCGAAGCATGAAAGATTCAAAAAATCTTCCAGCTCCGACATAATATTTGGTATGAATTTTACTTGTTATTAGGCTTAAACACCAGTTCGTCAGGATATATAAGCCCGAATTTATTCTTGGCAATCTCCTCAACGAACTTCTTTGTCTTGACATACTTCTCATATTCAGACAATTCATCACTTCTTTTATTCTCGTCATCAATCTTGGATTGTAACTCTGTAATCTGAGCCTGATAATCAGCATTCTTTTCTTCAAGTCCTGCCTTGCCTCTCCACAGAACAACGCCAAGTGCCACGACAACAATAATTGCAATAATCATTCCTGCCAGCGTTGACCTTCTCTGCTTCTTAAGCCTTTCTGCACGCTCTCTTCTAGATTCTAATTTCATATATTCCTCACCCTTGTGCTTCCTTCTTACCCATATCTTTCCTGCGTTTCATATACATTTTAAGGCTTCTTACTGGTATTGTAATAATACGCACCACATTTTTCAATATAAAACATGCCGGTTTTAGTAAAATTTTTATAATTCTTACTGACCACCTTATATAAAAACTGCTTAAAAACTTAAAATACAGAAATGCCCCCACAGCAATCCCCATAATTATGAATCCGCGGATAATTCCGTCTGCAACCTTAAAGCACATCACAAATACACTTAATCCGGCATATATTCCATATATAATATCTTCCACACTCATAAAAACAACTGTTTTATGTCGTACAATTCGTCTGAAAGCCCTTATATTATCGTATATCCATGCAAGCAGAACACCATTAAAGAAGCTTACCACAAGTGCATAAAGCTCCCAATATATAATCTCATTAATCATCGAAGAAGCCTGCTCATGAACGAATCCTGCTTATTCTTCATGCCAGCCTCCGAATAACATACAGAATCCACTCTTCCGTCAAGGTCTAATTCACCCTTCTCGACAGAAAGCCTGTTAACATGCAGTCCTTCCCCTTTGATTGTAATATGCCCATAATCAGATTCAAGTACAACCTTAACCGGATCAAATGACACTACATCTGTTATTCCTGTAAAATCAATTCTTTTCCTGTCCTCCATATTCAGCCTGTGTGGACGCTTCACCCTTACCTTTTCCTCCATATACCCTCCTTATAGATATTCCGTTATATGAGAATATATGCATGACCATAATATATGATTACAGGTACTTTGAATTAAAGATATTCAAACATTTCCTTTGCTTCTTCTTTCTTAACAGTATCCTTGACATCTGTAACCCTTGCTCTTACATTCTTGTTACCAAACTGGATTTCAATAATGTCTCCGACTTTAACATCATAAGATGCCTTCACAACCTTGTCATTAACCATTACTCTTCCTGCATCACATGCATCGTTGGCAACAGTCCTTCTCTTTATAAGTCTTGATACTTTTAAATATTTATCTAATCTCATGTTCTTCTCCTTAATCTTCTCTTTCTACGACTCCATATGCTTTCCTAAAAAGTTAGCTGCCGTCTTTACCATTTTCTTTTCATTATCTGTAAACTTTGGCTTCATGTCAATAGACATCATAAGCACAGTACCTAAAACATCTCCCTGACATATTATCGGATACATAATTTCCTGCTTAAACTGCGCCTCATCAGTGACTTTCACAAATCCATCCTCTCCTTCACCTGCAGCAATGGTACATCTTCCCTCCATTGCCTGATTAAGCTCCTTTGTGACAGGCTTATTCATCAGATTCTTCTTATCGTCACCTGATGCAGCAATAACCTGTTCCCTGTCAGTTATACATACTGTCATTCCGGTCGCATCCGACAGTGATTCTGCATATTTTCCTGCAAATGTGCTAATATCTCCTATTGGTGAATATTTTTTCAGAATAATCTGCCCCTCAGCATCCGTAAATATCTCCATCGGGTCAGTTTCCCTTATATGAAGTGTCCTTCTTATCTCCTTTGGAATGACAATTCTGCCTAAATCATCTATCCTTCTTACAATTCCTGTGGCTTTCATATTAATAATTCCTCCCGATTCTTACATACTTTCCATAATTTATAATGTATGGGTAGTATGTGGAAAACAGGAAGAATTATGCATCTCATGTAATAATTTTCATATGGCCCCCAGTTTCAAAAGTTTAAATTTTTTCATTTTTTGAAACCGCTCTGTAATGTTTATTATACTGTCTGCAAATAATATATACAAACTGCTATATTCTTACCTTATTTCCTGCTATATTTAACTGATTTCACAACTGTCTCAATACAGTTAATTGCTAATGCAAAAATAATAATTGCCAGGAACAGCTTATTAAAATGCATAAAAATTTTCGAAATCATTTCTGCATTTTCTCCGAATAACTGCTCAACTCCATCAAAAAATGCAGAATTCATAATTCTTCCGTTTAACAACCAAATGAATGTTAATAAACCATCAATAAGATTGGTAATAATTGTAACAATCATTACTCTTTGGGTATAGCTTCCATCAATAAGTTTCACACTTTCTTTTGCAATACCTAAGATACCAAATGCAAGAATCAGATACCATGTTTGTCTGATGTATTCCAGATTAAAGAGCGGTTCATACACACTGACACCATTCTTTACAAAAGCAATACATATAATCTGCGGACAAACAAGAAATACAAGAGTAAATATAACTGAAAAGATAATTCCAATAATTGAATCTGCTTTTGAAATCTGATTCGTTTTCTGTGGAACAGGCGGCAGATTATCTATCCCATTACTTAAACCTTCCACCTTAATTCCTCTTTTATAGAAGAACGCAAACAACAATGTAACAAATGCAAATCCTGTCAATACACCGCCAAAAATTCCACCTATAATCCTGAATATGGCTATATACCAGATAGTATGCGATATCACTGCTGCCATAATCTGTGCGAGTAACATCCCCCCGATAACACATGCCGTTACAATTTTCAGTACATACACATACAGATTGTAATAAGGCTGACCAATTAAACAATCCTGTGTTTCACTCTTGTATTTCGAAGCAAGTTCTGCCGGAGTTCCCAGTTCTGTCAGAACAACTCTGATATCATGTTCAGTTGGCATAACATCTCCGCATCGTTCCTCTAGCATATCTTGTATTATTGTCTCTAATTCTGCCGATACATCTTTTTTCAAATCAGCCTTCATATATTTTGTAACTGCATAAACATATCTTTCAATCAAATCATTTTTCACCATTTATTCCACCTCCATAAGAGCATTAATTGACTGGGAAAATTTTTCCCAGTGTGCTTTAATTTTTTTATAAACCAGTTTTCCATCTTCTGTAATGATGTAATACTTTCTCGGCTTCGTTTCATCTGTTTCCCATTCACTTTTTAAAAGTCCCTGACTTTCCAGTCTTCTCAGTAGCGGATATAAAGTATTCCCTTCTATTGAAATCCCCTTTCCTTCTAATTCTTTTATAAGTGAATACCCATACATCGGCTTGTTTAGCTGTGCTAACACTACCATGATAAGTGTTCCTCTTCGAAATTCCAGAATCAGTCCTGAAACAATTTCATCGCAATTCATTCAATCTCTTCCCTTCTTAATTATCCAAATCAACAATATTCATCAGATTGTAGTGTGTCACACACACTATCATTTTAATTCATCATACTGTATGTCACACACTATGTCAATATTTTTTTCTTATAAAAATATTGTGATTTACCCGCGATACCTTTATCATATTAATATGAAGTTATATTGGAGGTTCATTTATGAATGGGGTAAATGATTATGATAATTTTGATGGACCAACATCGGCATATGTTAAAAGAAACCGGAAAACCAGTTTTGCATATAAGTTTAAGAAAATGCTTTATGAAAGAAAAAAAGCTGAGGTAGAAAAAAGCATTTCTTTTGACGATAATCATGCAATTGAGGAAGTATGTCAGTATGTTCAGGAACAATGGGGATTTAAGGAAGCTGACAGAAATTCTGCTGAATATAAATTCATGTATAAGCAGATAAAGCATGACATGAATAGCGAAATTAACCTGTTTCTGTATGTGCGTGAGGATAATGACGCACATATGGATATTGAAATAGAAACTACCACTGGTTATATTACAGGCGGCGTGACCGGAAAGAAGTCCTCAATTAAGGAATTTAACAAAATTTTGCGTGACATATTCATATATTATGGTGTCATGCAGGACGACATAATCGAGAAAACCAAAAGATACAAGAATCTTGTGAGTATTCTGATGCAGGAAGCTTAAAAGGAATACAGTTTTTAACAAATAAAAACGGAGTTATATATATGGACACTATACATTCAGACATTTTCCCAGACGGAACTCCTGTTGATGGCTGGTTTCACAATACCAGCATTCCAGAACTCACCAAACTGGGAAAGCAATATATTATTACAGATTATGGTATACATGATGATGGCAGAATATACACTGATAATTTCCAGAAGCTGATAGACCTTGTATACAATGCTGGTGGCGGTGTAATCGTTATTCCGCATGGTACATACATGACTGGAGCTTTATTTTTCAGACAGGGAGTTAATCTATATATTGAAGACGATGCAACACTTAAGGGAAGTGACGACATCAGCGATTATCCGGTCTGTGAAACAAGAATAGAAGGTGAAACCTGTCAGTATTTTACTGCACTTATCAACGCTTCTGGAATCGATGGCTTTACATTGTGCGGTAATGGAACGATAGACGGTAACGGCTTACGAAGCTGGAAAGCCTTCTGGCAGCGAAGAACCTGGAATCCCGACTGCACCAACAAAGACGAACAGCGTGCAAGGCTTATCTATATGTCAGGCTGTACCAATGTTACTGTTGCCGGATTGCACATTTGTAATTCGCAGTTCTGGACTAATCACCTATATAGATGTTCTCATGTACGTTACCTTAACTGCCGCATTACAAGCCCCTCTGCGCCTGTCAAAGCACCTAGCACTGACGCAATAGACATTGACGCCTGCACTGATATTCTTATTAAAGGCTGCACAATTAATGTAAATGATGACGCAGTTGCTTTAAAAGGCGGCAAAGGACCATTTGCTGACAACGACCCGGACAATGGTGCTAATGAACGCATAATTATTGAGGACTGCACATTTGAATTCTGCCATGGATGCCTTACATGCGGCTCAGAATCCATACACAATAAGAATATAATAATGCGTCACATCAAGGTCGACTCAGGTTACAATCTGCTCTGGCTGAAAATGCGTCCCGACACGCCACAGATATATGAATATATTACATTGGAAGATATCAGAGGACAGATATTTAACTTCATAAACATCAACCCATGGACACAGTTCTATGATAATAAAGGCTGCGCAGATATACCAGCCTCCATTGCAAGACATATTATAATAAGAAAGAGTACCTGCACTTGTAACGTTTTCCGCAACATAAAAGAAGCACCAAAACAATACACTCTCGCAGATATCCAGATTGACGACAATATAATAGAAGAAATCGGAACACCTTCCGATAAGACAAAACATACCGGAGCAGAATAACTGCCCCGGTATATTTTATTATGTATAGCTTATTATATTTACCAATTAAGCTACTGTCTTCTCAGAGTTCTTCTCGCTCTTTGCATAGCTCTTTACTGAGTTAACTACGATGATTACACCAAGTACAATAAGGAGTATAGCAATTATAAGCTGAAGTCCGTTAGCGATGAATACGCTTCCCCAAGATGTCTGTCCAGCAGGAATTGTAACAGAAGCTGCTAACTTGATAGCCTTAACCATTGCAATTGTTCTCTGTACAAGTGCTGTAAATGTTACACAAAGCATGATGATAAGAGGAGGGAAAAGCATTTTGTTGCTTCGTCCTGTAACCTTTAAGAATACGCAGAGTGTAAGAATTACAAGAGCGCTTAATAACTGGTTAGCTGAACCAAATAATGGCCAGATATTTGCATATCCAATCTTAGTAAGGATGAATCCACATACTAATGTTACGATTGTTGAGAAGTATGTATTGCACAATAACTTTCTCCATCCTTCTGCATGTTCCATATCATCTACGCTGAAGAGTTCCTGGAAACTCATACGACCGATACGGGCAACTGCATCAAGTGATGTAAGAGCAAGAGCAGATACACACATTGTCATGAATACTGTTGCAAAATGTACTGGAACACCAAACATTTCAAAGAATCCTGCTACACCACTACTGAAGATTGCGAATGGTGTCTTAGCTGGAAGCGCTCCGTTAGTGGCAGCTGCACCAGCAACACAAAGGGCAAGTACTGCAAGTAAACTCTCAAGTACCATTGCGCCGTAACCAACCTTAAGCATATCCTTCTCGTTCTCAACTGTCTTAGAAGATGTACCAGAAGATACAAGGCTGTGGAAACCAGAAACAGCACCGCAGGCAACAGTTACGAAAAGAATTGGGAACATTGTTCCAAGCTTTGCATTATTGAATCCTGTATATACAGGAAGATTCATTGAAGGATGTGCAACTACAAGACCAACTGCTGCACCTACGATCATGCAGATGAACATGAATGTTGTCATATAGTCACGAGGCTGCTTCATTAACCACATTGGCATAACTGCAGCGAAGAAGATATATACAAATGTGATATAACTCCATACATCTTTGTTGAACTCAAGTGGGAAGAACATACCAACAGCAAATGCTGCGATAATAAACACAATACCAAGTACTGCTTCTTTCCAGCCTGAAAGATTTAACTTCTTCTGGATAAGACCGAATACTACGGCAAATACCATAAACATGATAGATACCATACCAGCTGAACCATTTGTCTTAGCTGCTGCTGATAAAACAGTAGCACCATCAGCATTTACTGTGTAAGCATTAAATGTACCTGCAACCATATCTGCAAATGCTGCAATAACGATAAGTGTGAATAACCAGCAGAAAAGTAAGAAAATCTTACGGCCAAACTTACCGATGTACTTCTCAATGATCATACCCATTGACTTACCTTCATTCTTAACTGAAGCATAAAGTGCACCAAAGTCTGTAACTGCTCCGAAGAATACACCACCGATGAGGATCCAGAGTAAAACTGGTAACCATCCAAATGCTGCTGCCTGAATAGCACCTGTTACAGGACCTGCTCCTGCGATTGATGAGAACTGATGACTGAAAACTGTCCAGCCATTAGTTGGAACGAAATCCTTACCGTCGTTATATTTAACGGCTGGTGTCTCTGCCTTAGGGTCGATACCCCATTTCTTTGCTAACCAACGGCCATAAACCATGTATGCACCAAAAAGTACAACTGCCGCGATAAGCACGATTACTAATGTGTTCATAATGTCTCTCTCCTATAAAAATATATTTCACCAGTCAAACGCAGTGGAAGCGGTGCTATGATTCTCAGTGCTTCCATAGCTCGTAGCTCATATGTCAGAACTGCGTTCTGACATTGTCGCGGTGCTCGCACAAAAAAACCTTCGTCGATGCACTAATCCATTACTGGATTATGTGCAAAGACGAAGGTATATTATTTCTACTTCCGCGTTACCACTTTGCTTGCCGGATACTCCGACCACTCTACTGCCACTTGGTATATTCATCTCTTATGGCATGCCCTTTTAACGATGGGTACCGGTTCCAACTACTAGACATCTGCCTGTCTTTCACCAGAACTGCTCGCAGGTGAGGGCTTAATCATTCCTTGCTGCCATCTCTCATCAACTGACGGCTTTCTGTGAGCGGTGATATGAAGAAGTCATTTCCTGTTCTTCGCATTTGACTGTTGATTTGTACATTAAAATATTCCTTTACGGATAATTTGTCAATAAGAAAATTAAACATTTCTTAAAAAAGCTTAAATTTCTTAATAAAATTAACATCTTCTGATACGTTTCTGTTTATACACAGCCAGAACACTTTAATATTATTAAGTAAATCTACCTTTTGATTATTATGTAAAACCGCCTGAGTAAATATAACCAGGTAATTATATTTCTCTGTTTAATCAGAAATTTATAATCAGCCCACATATATTTTATCAGTCTCTCCTATATATTCATATAAATCAATCATCCTATAGGTAAATTTTTCTTCTTTTACTGTCTGAGACTATTCTTTCGTTCCGCTCTTAGCAGAAATTTCCTATAAGCTTGCATAATATTATGCTTTGATAGGTTGATTTTCATTCTAATATTATAGTCATATTTGTTTTCTACCTATAAGATGTTTCAAAATGCGACTACCTATCGGTATCACATTCTCCCTATATTTTCCCCCCATATTTAAGATATTCTTGTTGAAAATAGTAAATATTTGCTATAAAATAGAGATAGTTTATTTTCGTGATAAAATACTTCACTAACTTAACAATTTTATATTTTATAGGAGATTATTCTATGAACTACGATGCTAATGTTTTTAAAGCCAAGGCTAATATTAAAGCCCGTCGGATATGGCTTGTTTTCTCACTCCTTTTGACCGCCAATTATGGTACTGATGCAGCTAATGGAATCTATCCAAAAAGCAGCTACATAATATTTGTTGCACTTTGCTGGATACCTTTCTTTATTGGAGAATTATTTTTCAGAATCAAGGGAAAAGCAACTGATGCGTACAGATTATGTCTTGTTATTGGTTATGGTATTTTCTATACATTTGTAATATGCACAACTGATTCTCCGATTTCATTCACATATATTCTCCCGGTTATGAGTCTTCTCGTTCTATATAAGAACAAGAAATTCATGATTAACTGCGGTATTGCTAATGTACTCTCTGTTATTGTCAGTGATGTGTACAGATATGTTGTTCTCGGATGCAGGTCTGATGCAGATATGAAGAATTACCAGTTACAGGTTGCATGTCTTCTTTTATGTTACATCTGCTATGTTATGTCTATCAGACACCTTAATGAATCCGATGGTGCTTTGAATGGAAGCATTAAAGCTGATCTTGACAGAGTTGTTTCAACCGTTGAGAAGGTTAAGACTTCAAGTAATTCTATTATGAGTGGAATTACTGTTGTACGCGAACTGGCTTCAGAGAATAAGCATGGTTCTGATGTTATCATGCTTGGCATGAACGAACTTTCAAGCAATAATGAAGATTTAAGAAGCCATACTGCTTCTTCCACTGATATGACAACTGACATAAGCTCACAGGTAGAACATGTTGCTCAGCTTATTGACGATATGGTAAGCCTTACTTCTGAGTCACAGGAGCATGCATACACAAGCTCAAGCGACCTTGAAAACCTTATTACAACAGCAACTACAATGTCTGAGCTTTCTTCAGAGGTTGAGCATATCCTGCATGATTTTGAATCAGAATTCAAGACCGTTAAAGACCAGACAAGTGCTATCGACAATATATCCAGCCAGACCAATCTTCTTGCCCTCAATGCTTCTATTGAAGCTGCAAGAGCCGGGGATGCAGGTAAAGGCTTTGCTGTTGTAGCTGAACAGATTCGTGCATTAAGCACAGAAACTAAGACCTCTTCCAGTGAAATACAGAGTGCATTAGACCGTCTTGCTGTAATCTCCGATAAAATGCTTTCTTCTATTGGAGAGACTTTATCACTTATACAGGTTACTCTTGACAAGATTAAACAGACAAGTGAAAGTATCAGTCTTATCACATCTGATTCTACTCAGATTGAAGACCATATACATATTATTGATACAGCCATTAAAGATGTTGAATCTGCTAACAAGCAGCTTGTAAGCAACATGTCCCAAGTATCAGATATAGTTGATACCATGACAGAGTGCATAACTAATTCAAGAGATATCAGCAGCCGTATTGTAAGTAAATATGACGAAAGTGCTACTAATATCAATACCATGGAAAATACAATACAGGCTCTTATGTGTGAACTTGGTGTTGGCGGTTTCATGGGTATTGAGGATATTAAGACAGGCATGAAGGCATCCGCAATCCTTAAAGGTACTCATGGTGAAAATGTTGAATATCACGGAACCATTAAGACACATAATGACAACAGCATAACTCTTGAACTTGAGAAGGCACTGCCTGCAGTTAATTCAGCAATTGAATGTGACATGTTAGTAACAGTTGAAAATGTAATATACCATTGGGAAAACGCTAAGATTGCAGCTGACAAAAAAGCATCTGCAACAACGGGCATTGTTACAATCACAACAAGACCGCAGATTCTTAACCGTCGTAAATATCCTAGAATTGATATGAATAATCACTGTACAATTACAGTAAAGGGTACAGACGAAACATTTGAAGGAAAACTTGATAATCTGAGTGCCAATGGTTTTGCATTTCTCTCAAAAGACAGATTTTTCTCTAATAACAAAGGCAAAATCATTACTGTTTCAATTGATAATTTTGATTTGCCTGCACATTCTGTATTAGAGGGTCAGATTATAAGATGTTCTGATAATGACGGCATCTACATAGTAGGCTGCCAGATGCCAGAGGATAACTACTACATTATGGAATATGTAGAGCAAATGATACGGACTCAAAAAAAATAATAACTAAAATCATAAAATGGAGAAAAGCATATTAATCAGCTTTTCTCCATTTTGTATATTCTAGATAACCATCCAGTCTTCGAACTTATTTGCATTTTCAACAATGTTGACAATTCCATCTGCGCCGTAAGTAAATGCCCTGTGAATAAATACATTTACTTCCTCACCCTTCTTTATCGGAGCTTCCTCTACATTTCTTGTCCCGACAACCTCTATGCCGTTGACATTGACAGTTATCTCGACTTCCTTTCCCATGAAAAGCTTACCTACAACCACGCCCTTCTCAACAGAAGCGGCTGAATCAACTTTCTCATCAAGCCTTGTGATGTTGACATTCTCAGGTCTTAATACCGCCTTAACAGAATCGTCAAGCTGGTTAAAACCTTTAATCTTATTAATCCGGTCAACATGTACCGGATGTCCCATGAATTCCGCCATAAATGCTGTCTCAGGCTCTCTGTATATCTGTCTTGGCGTTCCAATCTGCTCTATATGTCCCTTGTTAGTGACAATAATTTCATCAGCAACCTCAATTGCCTCATCCTGGTCATGTGTTACGAATATACTTGTGATTCCAACCTTTGTAATCATATCACGAAGCCAGCTTCTTAATTCCTGTCTTACCTTCGCATCAATTGCTGCAAATGGTTCATCAAGAAGCAGAAGCTCCGGATTAGGTGCTAATGCCCTTGCAAATGCTACTCTCTGTCTCTGTCCACCTGATAACTGGCTAGGGTATCTTTTCGCCATGCCTGAAAGTCCGACAAGCTCAATAAGCTCATCAACACGTTTCTTAATGTCCGATTTTTTCCATTTATTGACCTTTAATCCAAATGCAATGTTATCATACACTGTCATATATCTGAAAAGTGCGTAGTTCTGGAAAACAAAACCTATTCCACGCTTACTTGCCGGCACATCATTAACAACCTTGCCGTCAATAATAATATCACCTGAATCCGCAGTCTCAAGACCTGCTATCATTCTTAAGATTGTAGTTTTGCCGCTTCCGCTAGGTCCAAGCAGTGCAATAAGCTTGCCCTTCCCTATTCCAAGATTAATATTATTCGAAGCTTTAAATGTGCCATATGTCTTATTGATATTACGAAGCTCTACATATTTCTCTGTATCCTGCTGTAAATCTGCCATAATCTGTTCCGCCTTTCTGTTGTAGTGCGTTTCTATCCTTCCTGCTGCCCTTTCTCTGCCTTAGCTGCCTGCTGTCCCTTGTATTCAAGTACACTTCGAAGCACAAGTATAATAACCGCCATCAGCACAAGAATTGCTGACACTGCAAATGCTCCTGTAAAATCATATCCCTGATACAGAAGTTCAATATACAACGGCATCGTGTTAGTTCTTCCGCGCAAATGTCCTGAAAGAACGGATACCGCGCCAAACTCCCCCATAGCTCTCGCTGTACACAGTACAATACCGTAGAGAAGCGGCCATTTGATATGCGGGAATGTAACCTTCCAGAATATAGTCCAGCCATTGGCACCCATAAGCGCTGCGGCCTCCTCCTCGTCAGTTCCCTGCGAGGTAAGAACCGGTATCAGCTCCCTTGATATGAATGGAAACGTTACAAATATAGTCGCAAGCACGATACCCGGAACTGCGAATATAATTCTTACTCCCATAGCCTTAAGGTATGGATATATAAAACTCTGTCTACCGAATGTAAGCACATATATAAGACCTGCTATAATCGGTGAAACTGTGAGTGGTAAATCTATTAAAGCAGATATAATCTTCTTGCCCTTAAACTGGAATTTCGTAATAAGCCATGAAGCAAATATTCCGAAAAATGTGTTGCACACAACCGCAATAAGCGAAACCTCTATTGTCAGCTTAATTGAATGAAGCGCGTATTTGTCGGTAACTGCTGCCAGAAACACCTTTATGCCCTTAGAAAATGCTGTGTACATTACATAGCTGAGGGGCAGAATAAGCATCACAAATAAAAACAACACACTTATACCTATTAGAATCCATTTTAACAGACCTGAATCTTTTCTGATGTTCATACACTAACCCCTTTCTATGAAATTCCACTTACAATCTTCGATGTCCTGCTCTGTAACACTGCATTTATAAAGAGAATAATAAATGCGATGAAAAGCATTACAAGTGCTATTGATGTTGCACTTGCGTAGTCATATTCCTGTAATTTTGACATAATCATAAGCGGTGCTATCTCTGTCTCATACGGTGTATTTCCTGCTATGAATACGACACTGCCATATTCGCCAAGTCCTCTTGCGAATGACATTGTGAATCCGCCGATAAGTGCTGGAAGTATCTCTGGAAGAATTACCCTGAATACTGTCTGTCTGTTGGTTGCTCCAAGCATGTTGGCTGCCTCCTCGTACTGGATATCCACCTTTTCCAGCACCGGCTGGACAGCCCTCACTACGAATGGTATTCCAACGAATATAAGTGCGAATATAATTCCCAGCCTTGTATATGCAATCCGGATTCCAAATTTGCCAAAAAATGCTCCAAGCCAGCCATTAGTTGTTGTCAGATGTGTGAGTGCTATACCCGCAACAGCTGTCGGCAGTGCAAATGGAAGTTCAATTATTCCATTCATAATCTGCTTACCCGGAAAGTTGTATCTTACAAGAACCCATGCAAGAATTGTTCCCATAACTGCGTCTATAAGTGCTGCGATTAACGCTGTCTGAAGACTTACTCTGTAGCTTGAAAGCACTCTCGGCCTTGTAACTGTCGTTATGAATTCAGTAAACGACAGCTTTGCCGAGAATATCACAAGGGTACATAAAGGGATAACAACAATAAATCCTAACATTGCAATTGTTATTCCAAATGAAAGACCAAAGCCCGGTATTACTCTTTTTTTCTTTCTTTTCTTCTCTTTCATTCTGTCGTTTCCCCTTCCCTTAATCACTTCTTCTCATATATCTTGTCGAATACTCCGCCATCCTTGAAATGTTTATTGATTTTTAATTCCTACTAATTTTATATGTTACTATGTTGCAGATTATATACCTACTAGGTTTATATGTCAATAGTGTTTATAGGATTTCTGGTTGTTTTCCTGATGCCTCTTTTCTTCAGAACGCTTTTTTCTCCGTAAACCTACTAAACATCTTGTTTTCTTAGCTTGCGTAGGTCTTTTTCCTCCTAGTTTCTCTTTTATTCCTTCTCATCCCTCTCGAAAGACCTACTATCCTGCCAATTTTCCCTCCCTGCGTAGGTCTTTCTCCTTCTAGTTTCTCTTTTATTCCCTCTCATCCCTCTCAAAAGACCTACTATCCTGCCATTTTCCCTTCCTTGTGTAGGTCTTTTTCCTTCTAGTTTCTCTTTTATTCCCTCTCATCCCTCTCGAAAGACCTACTATCCTGCCAATTTTCCCTCCCTGCGTAGGTCTTTCTCTGTCAATATTCTCTTTTACCACTTCGCATTCTCCTCAACAGACCTACTAATCTACATAATTACCATAATTGTGTAGGCATTTCCCAAATATTATCTCATGCCTATAATTATCCTCACCCTGTTCTCTTGACTTCTTGTCTTATCTGTATTACTATATATAATACAAATAAAACATAAATCACCTCTCTTTACAGAAAGGAGCTTCACATGGTTATTGAACTTGATTTTGCGAGCGACACACCCATATATGTACAGTTAAGAAATCAGATTGTTAAAGGAATTGGCAAGGGAGAACTTAAGGCTGGTGAGAAACTGCCGACCGTCAGACAGCTTGCTTTTGACGCAGGCGTTAATACAATGACCGTCAATAAAACCTACCAGATTCTTAAAGCTGAAGGTTTTATTAAAACCGACAGAAGGCTTGGTGCATTTGTCGCCGAGAATATTAATATGGATATTGAATTCAGGGAAAAGCTTGAATCAGAACTTGAGCTGCTGTCAGCAGAAGCAAGCATTACTGGAATGGATAAAGAAGAATTCTTAAAAATGTGCGAAAATATTTATTCCAAGATGAATCCCTGCACAATGTAATATACCTGTATTCACACATGCATTAACACACACAGTCCCACTATACAAGGAGGTTTCCTTATGAAAATCGCAATGTTTATGCTATTCTTCGTATGCAACATGTTCACAGTCCTGATCATGAGATTTGCATATGAATCCAACTACCGATACAACAATGGAATGCTTATCGGAGTCCACATTCCAGGCGACCATGTTAACGATGACGATGTCACCCGACTTATGACACACTTTAAGAAAAGCATGAAATATTTTCAGAATATCAATGCAGTACTCTCAATAGCCATATGCTTTCTTAATTTTGTGAACATAATCATTTTCGTTATTATGTATACAATCTGGATTCTCGTGTTCGTTTTCGGAATTATGTATATCCAGCTTTCAGCGCATCGGAAAATGTATCTGTTAAAGGTACAGAATGGCTGGTTTGTGGAATCCCAGAAACAGAAGGTCTTTATAGATACGCGTGCTTGTGCAAATGCAGATGCAACTCCAATCAGCTTTAGATACCACATCATCATAATTGCAGCAGAACTGCTGGCTTTGATTCCATTCTATTCATGGACGGACAGAGCATATTTTTCAATGATTATTGTATTTGCAATATGTACTGTCATAGTTTCTGTATTCGGGTTTGTGTTCCACATTTATATGAACAGACGACAGAATCAGGCATACAGCCTTAATTCGGACATTAACAACATTGTTAATATGACTATGAAGAAATACATTGCTTCAGCAATGCTTGTAATGTCACTTCTTAACTTCGTGGCATGGATAACATTTGTCTTAATGTGTATTATTCAGGATACTGTTGGAGATTTAAGTTTCTGGATGTACATTATTCTGCAGTTGTTAAGCGGCTGCACGCTCACTGTCATTCTTATTCTTGCACGCAACAGAAAGAATGAAATGCTTAAGGCTGACACACAGCCAGTATTTGTTGATGATGATGACTACTGGAAGACCGGATTTTACTACAATCCTAATGACCCGCACCTTTTCGTACCCGACAGGCTGTGTTCGACCAACTACTCGCTTAACTACGCCCGCACAGGTGCTAAGATATTCACCGGAAGCATAACGGCTGTTATTCTTGGATTACTAATATGGACAACTATTGTATTAATTCCATACATTCATGTTACTATCGACATCAGGACTACTGATAGCACTGTAAATGTATCTTCATGCGGTTACTCAAGCAGAATTAACATTGACGACATTACCGAAATTACTCTGATGGATTCACTGCCTGATGACCATTTTTTCAGATATAACGGCGGCGCAACCGACAGTTACCTTGTCGGCAAATTCAAAGGAAATACTTATGGCAAATGTAATCTCTACATTTTTAATGATGTGTCTCCTGTACTTATGATAAAAACTGCTGACCAGACTGTGTTCTTGAATTCCAAGAAAGATGGCGAGATTGTTAATCTGTATAATGCAATTAAGGATAAATAATCCGTGACAAAAAGGACGATAAGAATTAACTTCTTACCGTCCTTTTTTCTGCAATTCTTCTATTCGCGTGACTTGCGCTTCTTCACATCATGCTCCTCATACGCCACACTCACTTTCTTACCACTGAATGCAACTCCGAACATGCCAATC
This sequence comes from Lachnospira eligens, assembly GCF_009680455.1. GTDB lineage: Bacteria > Bacillota > Clostridia > Lachnospirales > Lachnospiraceae > Lachnospira > Lachnospira eligens_A. The sequence continues at coordinate 98,180 of NZ_WKRD01000008.1, read as the reverse complement.
CCAGACACGCCATGCTTTTCAAGATTGGCTGTGTAACTTTTCTGCTGAATCTGTCTGACTGCACTGCCAGCCATCTTCTCAAGCTCAGCTTCCTTACATGCTTTGAATTCTATGATATATCCGTGTCCGCCACGGCTCTTCGGTTGCAGCTCTATGTCAAATCGTCCCTCACCTGACTCCCTGTTAGACGAGATATAATAATTGTCTGACAATACCGCAAGCATTCCAAATACCACCCCATGATAGAAATCCTCATGTGCCGTATCAAACACGCTTGCAGACTGCAAAAGATACTGCTGCAAGGTTTCTGTTAATAAATGTGCATTTCCCGTACGGATTGATTCCGCAAAGTTTCTTAGCAGCGCACCTGTAAATATGCCGTTATATCTGTCAATAATCTCCTTCTGGAACACGCTCTTTATCTCATAATTAGGTATCGACAGCGCGCATATCGGATTGTCGTACAGAGAGCCAATATGCTCTGACACACACAGATATCCGGCAACCAGAAGGAAGCTGTATATTGTATCAATGTCTCCATTAATCTCAGGATATATGATATCTGTGTCAACAATTGCCTGAATAGTACTGCCCTGCAGCAATCTTAATAAGTTGTCTGCAAATGTGGTATCAGCACTATTAAACAGCTCGCCGATTATCTCATTGCCACTTGTTCTTGACCAGAAGGCTTTGGGAACACATTTGTTATTGAAGTAATTAATAACCGACCACGGATTATATATTCCGGTTCTGCCAAACATATAGCCGTCATACCATTCCTTAATCTCACCCAGCCGGTCAGACACGCCGTAGTACTGCGCCATAGCAGAAACTTCCTCTTCCGTAAATCCAAAATATTGCGAATATTCATCATCAAGAATTGTATTAACCACAAGATTGTTAAGCCCGCTGAACAGGCTTTCCTTAGCTATGCGGAGAATTCCCGTGAGAATCCCCAGTTCCAGACTTGGATTGTCCTTTAAGACAGCCGACAAAAGATTTCTCATAAAGCCAATCACTTCATCATAATAACCGAATATATGTCCTTGCTGGATTGGCGTATCGTACTCGTCAATTATCACGATTACATTCCTGCCATAATGCTTTGAAAGCATTGCCGACAGCTTCCCCAGTGCAAACTGATAATCTATTATCGTTGCCTCATCATCAAGTATTGACTTAAGATACTTCTTATCATAGTCACTTAATCTGGCGCTTGTCGTCAGTTCAATATGTCGCAAAAATTCATTCCTTAATGTAAAGCAGAGACTTGCGTACATGTCCTGCCATGTTGACTGGTGGGCGTCTTTAAATGTAAGAAAAATCACCGGGTACTGCCCCTGCTTCTCCTTATACAGCGCGCCCTCTCGCCATATCTTCTTATTCTTAAAATACACTGATGTATCCGTATCAGTCTTTTCAAAAAATGTGCGAACCATGTCCATAGTAAGTGTCTTTCCGAATCTTCTCGGTCTTGTAAATAAATACACCTTACTGTGATTATCTATAATGTCCCTAATAAGCAATGTTTTGTCTACATAATAACATTCATTCGACACTTCTTTATAAGATGTTATTCCAACCGGGCAGGGACGCTTCCTGTTGTATACAGCGCTGTCTTCCCTGACATAAAGATTCCTATTCTCCCTTAAACAATCCGGTCTGCCCACATCGTCAGGTATCATCCAGAACTTGCCTTCCTTATAAGCTCCCGGCAGCTTTCCCTCTGTACACAACTGGTTAATTCTTCTCGGCGTCACGCCCCATCTTGCGGATAATTCCTTCGCCTTAATATATCTAATATCCATAAAGCCCCTCTTTTCTGTGCATTACTGCACATACTGAAATCCGTGTCATGTACACAGATTCCACACCGCCTCTTACTTAATTCACAACATTTATATACATCTATATTATATTCTACGCAATTTTTCGGAAATATCAAGGCATTTTCAAGAAATATCATTTTAATTTTCGGAAATTATATATTTTTCTTTAAATATTATATATTTCCTCATTTACATTTGACAATCCTGCCCCAAAGTATTATAAATATCAAAGGGAATGAAGTACTCCCTTGGGAAACCTAAACTGCTTATTCAAGCTGATGACTTCTACGATTTTATGTCGCAGGAAGCATCAGCTTTTTTTGCGTTCATAAATGCATTTACTACATTTTTAAGGAGGCTTATTATGCTGACATCTTTATCACTTATCTTTCTGGTTGGGCTCGTCATGGGCGCAATCTGCCAGAAGCTGAAACTGCCAAGAATCATCGGTATGCTTGTTACCGGTATTGTCCTCGGGCCATATGTCCTTGATTTTCTTGACCCATCAATCCTTTCAATATCGGCTGATCTGCGAAAAATGGCTCTTATCATTATTCTTATCAAAGCCGGTCTGTCGCTTGACTTAAAAGACCTGAAAAAAGCCGGACGAAGTGCTATTCTCATGTCCTTCATTCCGGCTTCCTGCGAAATCATCGGTTATATTCTGCTTGCCCCTGTAATTCTTGGAATTAACCACGCCGAAGCTGCCGTGATGGGCGCGGTTCTCGCCGCTGTTTCTCCTGCGGTTGTCGTTCCACGAATGGTAATGCTGATTGAGAAACACTACGGAACTGACAAAGCGATTCCGCAGATGATACTGTCTGGGGCTTCATGCGATGACATATTTGTAATAGTGTTGTTCACTACATTTTTAAATGTGGCACAGGGCGGCAGGGCTAATGTTATGGATTTCGTAAATATTCCTGTGTCTATTATACTCGGCATAATACTTGGCATAGTAACCGGATTGGGACTGTATCTGTTCTTTGAAACATCATACGCCCGCAAACATACCGTAAGAAACAACATGAAGGTTATCATCGTGCTTGGCTTCTCTTTCCTTCTTATTGCAATTGAGGGCTGGCTTGAAGGAAAAGTGTCTGTTTCAGGGCTGCTTGCTGTTGTCGCTATGGCATGTACTCTTAAGTTTAAATGTGTCCCCGCCGTATCAGCCCGTCTGTCCGAAAAATTTGGCAAGCTATGGCTCGCTGCTGAAGTAATATTGTTCGTGCTTGTCGGCGCGGCTGTCGATATCCGCTACACACTGAAAGCCGGACTTCCAGCCTTGCTTATGATTCTCGCCGCACTTGTTTTCAGAGCTGCCGGAGTGCTTCTCTGCACCGTAAAGACAAACCTTACATGGAAGGAACGCCTTTTCTGTGTAATTGCCTATCTTCCTAAAGCAACCGTCCAGGCAGCCATCGGCTCTGTTCCTTTAGCCGCCGGACTCGCCTGCGGACAGATAGTGCTTTCCGTAGCTGTGCTCGCAATCATAGTTACTGCTCCGCTTGGCGCGCTTGGCATCGACTGTACTTATAAGAGGCTGCTGAAAGAGGATAAAACCTACTAAAAGCCATTATACACTCAATATAGTAGGTCATTTCCATAGTTTATGCATATACTTTCTGGCTCATAACCTACTATATTGTTAAATTAACATATTTTCGTAGGTCTTTTTCCACATTTTACTAAGAACTGTAAGCAATTTGCGAGTGAAAGACCTACTAATCATATCTTCCCTGATTGATTAGTAGGTCTTCTCACTTAAACAACTTATAATATTCTCCGCAGAAACCTACTAAACCAACAACTTGCTCTATATTAGTAGGCTTCATGTACCTGTGCATAGTCAGATTCGCTCAATATATTCAACCGCGCAGTATATTCAACAAAACATTTTAATTAATCATATATCTTATCAAATATTCCACCATCAGAGAAAAACTTCTGTGTAGCCGCTTCCCAGCCGCCAAAATACCCGATATCCGCCATGTCAATGTTCTTGACAATCCATTTGCCGTCGGAAGGGATTTCCTTGATATTTCTTGAATCACTGGAAGCCTCGTATTCCTTCTGGATATCCTTATTTACAGGGCGGTAGAAATTCTGCGCCTCAAGCCTTTGTGCGTCATCAGTGTACAGGAAAGAAAGATAGGCGTCTGCCAACCATTCTGTTCCATTCATCTGTGTGACCTCGTCAACCTTTGCAACCGTTGGCTGGCACAATACAGATGCGGACGGAACGACAATCTCATACTCGCCCGGATATTCCTGTAATGCAAAAAATGCTTCATTTTCCCATGCAATCAGAACATCCCCCTGTCCGTTCTCTGCAAATGTTGTAGAAGAGCCTCTTGCGCCTGAATCAAGCACTGCCACATTCTTGTAAAGCTTGGTAACACTTGCCTGAACCTGTTCATCATTCTGTCCCTGCTTCTTAAAATAATACCATGCCGCAAGGAAATTCCATCTGGCTCCTCCGGAAGTCTTAGGATTAGGGGTAATAACCTTAACCCCGTCATTAAGAAGGTCATCCCAGTCCTTAATATTCTTAGGATTGCCCTTTCTTACAAGAAAGACAATCGTAGAAGTGTAAGGCGCGCTGTCATCAGAATAATCATTGATATATCCGTCATCAATCAGCCCTTCGTCCCTTATAACATTAACATCTCCCTCAAGAGCAAGCGTGACAACATCAGCACCAAGACCGTTAGCAACCTCAAGCGCCTGCTTTCCTGAACCGCCATGAGACTGGATAACCTCAACCTTCTCGCCAGTCCTGCCATACCAGTAATCCTCAAAAAGCCTGTTATACTCCTTATAAAACTCTCTTGTGGCATCATAAGAAACATTAACAAGTTCCGTCTTCTTCTGCCCACAGCCAGAAAGTCCAATAAAAGTCAGGCTGAAAATCATACCTAAACATATTAACTTTTTAAAAAATCCATATTTTTTCATCTATACCTGACTCCCACATAAATATATTCCTAAACTAGGCAAAGCAGCGAAGCAAGCTTTGCCAAACCCAAGGTAAAGCAGCGAAGCGCCCTTTACCGCACGTCTGCCAACACTTCCAACCCTGAAGTAACCCCACGCAGCGGGAAAGAACCCCAGCAGCACTAAACTTATAAAGCAACGCAGGTGCTTTGGAGCCGCCGGCACTTAGCTCGTCAGGACAGCCTCACAAAGTGAGGCAAATCCTGACAAGCTTAGTACCGCTGCGAGCGACAAGCAGCGAAAGCGTGCCTGCGTTGCTTTATAAGTTCTAGTGCAGCGTCCGTTCTTCCCCCAGCCTACGCATTCTTCTTAATAAACTCAGCCACATCCACAGTAGTGGCGTCAACCTCAGACTCCCAGCCTGCAAGCACTTCTGCGCCATCAATCTTAAGATCAGCTGCCTTACTAAGTGCAAGAATAACAACAATACCTGCATTTACAAGGTGAGTCACAACATTTGTATAATCCTCGCCTTCTGCTGGAACATACAGATATACATGCTTGCTGTCAAGAAGAAGCTCCTTCTCAACCTTGTTTAAGAAATCAACATTAATCTTGTCTGAAAGAACTGTCTCTACAACAACAGGCTTCTGGTTGTTAAGCTCAGCTCTGAAAGCTGCGTCAACTTCCTTAACATCATCAGCTTCCTCATTAACTTCACGGACAACGCCACAGGCACTAGTCATATTAGTAACACGGTCTATGAGGATAAGCTCCCCCATAGTCTTGTGAAGGTCAAATTCATCAACAACAATTACATCAGCAAGAGAAATCTTGCATACAGCGATTTCATTTTTCTTAAGGAAAGCTGCCGGCTTCTCCTCACCTGTATTAACATCAATAGTATTGACAATCTCAGTAACAACGCCCGGAATAAGTCTTGTTCCAATCTTTACAAAAAAGTTCTTGTTATTAGTAAGAACATCATCGTCCATCCAGAGAATAGTAGCTGTAATCTCAGTTGCAAGCTTTAAGTCAGCACCTGCTGCAAGAACAGAACCTCTTGAAACATCAACCTCACGGTCTAACTGGATAGTAACCGGCTGTCCGATAGAAGCAGTCTGGGCTTCCTTGTCACCGACATGGATGCTCTTAACATGAACATGCTCCTTAGTTGGAAGAGTGATAATCTCGTCACCAACAGATACGCTTCCTGCCTCAATCTGGCCCTGGAAACCACGGAATTCATGATTTGGACGGCATACTCTCTGAACAGGCATGTAGAAGCCCTTTTCTTCCTCAGTATCATCAACATCAACCTGCTCAAGATAAGGAAGAAGTGCCTGACCCTTATACCAAGGAATATTTTCAGACTTAGTTGTTACATTGTCACCCTCAGTTGCCGAAACAGGGATAACAACTACATCTGCTAAAGAAAGCTCCTTTGTAAGCTCTGCTATCTGCGCATTAATCTCGTTGAAACGCTCCTCACTGTAACCAACAAGGTCCATCTTATTAACTGCAAATACAAAATGCTTAATTCCCATGAGTGCGCAGATTCTTGCGTGTCTCTTAGTCTGGATAAGCACGCCCTGCTTTGCATCAACAAGGATTACTGCAAGGTCTGCAAATGAAGCACCAACCGCCATGTTTCTTGTGTACTCCTCATGTCCCGGAGTATCAGCAACGATAAAGCTTCTGTTGTCAGTTGTAAAATATCTGTAAGCAACATCAATAGTAATTCCCTGCTCTCTCTCAGCCATAAGACCATCAAGAAGAAGTGAATAATCAATCTTACCTTCACGGCTTCCGACCTTGGAATCAAGCTCTAACGCCTTCTCCTGATCTGCATACAATAACTTTGAATCATATAAAATGTGTCCGATAAGTGTAGATTTTCCATCATCAACACTACCGCATGTAATAAATTTAAGTAAACCTTTCATTCTAGAAGTACCCCTCTTTCTTTCTTCTTTCCATGCTTCCTGCTTCCTCATGGTCTATAACACGGCTTGTTCTCTCTGATTCAACCGCACTTAAAGTCTCTTCGATAATCTCGTCAAGAGTTTCTGCGTCTGACTCAACACCGCCTGTAAGTGGATAACAGCCAAGAGTTCTGAATCTTACCTTCTTCATCTGTGGCTTTTCGCCTGGAAGAAGTCTCATTCTGTCATCATCAACCATGATGATATTGCCGTCACGGTATACAACAGGTCTTTCTGCTGCAAAATAAAGAGGTACAATATCAATCTTTTCTCTCTGGATGTACTGCCAGATATCCTTCTCAGTCCAGTTAGAGATAGGGAAAACTCTCATACTCTCGCCCTTGTGAATCTTAGTGTTGTAAAGCTTCCACATTTCCGGACGCTGGTTCTTAGGATCCCATGCCTGTGCTGTATTTCTGAAAGAGAAAATTCTCTCCTTAGCTCTTGATTTCTCCTCGTCTCTTCGTCCGCCGCCAAATGCTGCTGTGAAGCCGTATTTGTTAAGTGCCTGCTTAAGAGCCTGAGTCTTCATGATATCAGTGTAAGCTGAGCCGTGGTCAAATGGATTAATTCCCTGCTTAACACCTTCTTCGTTAGTGTAAGTAAACATCTCAATTCCAAGCTTCTTGGCCGTCTCATCTCTGAACTTAATCATTTCCTTAAACTTCCATGTTGTATCGATGTGAAGAAATGGAAATGGCGGTTTCTCAGGATAGAAAGCTTTCATTGCAAGATGAAGCATAACTGAGCTGTCCTTTCCTATAGAATACAGCATTACCGGCTTTTCGCATTCTGCTGCAACTTCCCTTATAATATATATCGCCTCTGCTTCGAGTGCGTCCAAATGTGATAAATTACCCATGATATTCCTCCCTAATATTTATTAGATTCTTGTCTGTTGACCTCAAGCGTCTTAACTGTTCCGTCTGGCGAAGTCACCGTCCATGTATTGATGCTTCCATTCTGTCTGAACGAAAGAGTGCTTCCCTTGCCGCCGACATCAGCACCCAGAAAGAAATTAATTGCCTCAAAACGACATTCTTTAAGACATGATGTGCAACCCCAGCAGTCCTTGACATGCTTTATAAATGCTTTTCCATCAGTATCTTTCTTAATAAGATTGCCAGGACAGGCTTCAACGCACTTCCCGCAGCCAACGCATTTTAACTTATTTATCTGAATGCTCATAGCTGTCGCCTCCCCTCACAAGGTCTCTTATGATTATCTTAATCTCGCCATTCTCCTTGCGGGAGTTGACATATTTTAACCAGTCATCACTCTTAGCCGGATAATCCATATTCTCCGCAAAGCTGTGCCAACGGGTTTCTTTTCTTGCTTTCAAATGTGCTATAACACTTCTGCACACCGTAAGTCTTTCTCTTATCTCATAGATTCTAAGCAAGTCATCTGCATCCTGTGCCGCAAGATTATCAATGCTCTGCTCTAAGAATTTAATCTTCTCATCTGCAAGCTCAAGTCTTGCTTCATTGTACTGATAATCAGTGCTTATGCCACCTGCGTACTGGTCCATAATCTTCTGCATTGCTTCCTCAGTCTGCTCGATATCAACCAGTCCCTGCTTATTATTAAGAAATCTCTCATACTCGCTCTTCTTTGCAAATGCGTTCTCAGACAATTCTGAATCTGCCACCTCATTTACAACAAAGCCCTTTCCTGAGCCTTCAAGCCTTTCAGCTATTGCCTGTGCTGCAATCTCGCCCTCTGCCAGAGCTCCTGTCACATATTTCTGAGGACATCCGCCTGCAACATCACCCGCTGCAAAAAGCCCGTGAATTGTAGTCTCGCGGTTGTTATCAACCCAGTAACCACTCGCTGTATGACCTCCGACTATGTATGGCTCAGTTCCTTCTATCTCAACATTTTCCTCAGAAGGACCGCCCGCTGCCTCAAGCCACTTAAGCGTCTGGCTCGGTGCCATGTTAAGATATGCTTTGTAAAGGTCTTTCTCCTGCTCCCTGCTTATTCCCTTAGTTCCAAGATAGCAAGGACCTCTGCCCTCGCGGTTTTCCGTAACTGTTCCGTAAAGTCTCTGTGAAGTTGTAAGACCATATTTGTTCTCATACACTTCACCGTTGGAATTAAGCTGCTTTGCCGGAACTCCCTGTGCGATAGTTCCTGTCGGAGCAATCGTATCTTTACATCTTAAAGCAATGAATCTCATCTCAAATGTGGTCATCTCCGCACCTGCATTGATTCCCATTGCATATCCGGCTCCTGTATTGAACGGTGGATACCACATTTTATGTCTTGAAAATCCAGGATTGTTAGGTCTGTAAAGGCCTGCCGCTCCGCCAGTAGCCACAAGAACTGCCTTCGCATTTATCTCGTAGAACACTGCATCATTGACATCAAATCCGTATGCACCTTTAATCTTGTTATTCTCTACTATGAAATCTGTTATATTCAGGTGATTGATTACCGCTACATTGTCCTGCTTCTTAACTGCATCTGCCAGTATCGGCTTGATATTCTCACCATTTATCTTAATATTGCGGTTTCCTCTCGCAACATAATCTCCATTCTCATCTTTAAGGATTACAAGTCCTAAGTCCTCCATTACCTTAGTTACATGATTGAGTCTTTCCGACATTGAAAGAAGCAAATCCTCTCTTACTATTCCATCTGCGTCCTTCTTACAATAATCAACATAATCCTGTAGAACTCTGCCTTTAGTGATATAAGCATTAATTGCATTAACGCCTGCCGCAAGACATCCGCTTCGTACAATGTTCGCCTTCTCAACAATCAGTACATCAAGGTCTTTCTTCTTTCCAAGCGTAATACCTGCAAAACACCCTGCCGTTCCGCCACCTATAATAAGTACATCTGTGTCAATAATTCTATTCTTCAACCTCCATGTACCTCCTTGCATATTTCTGCATAATCTTCTTGCAAAATCTATTTCCATATAAACATAGTATATTGGTATGTAAATCATTATATTCTCAATTTCTTATTTGTCAATAGGGTTTTTGCAGATTATTGTTATTTGAATTGTGGGGGAGCCAGGTATTGGCTCGGTATTAGCTGAGTATGGGGCTGGATATTGGCCTAGTAAGGAGCTGGGTATTGGCTAGGTGCCTACTAATCTCCCTCTTTTCTCAACTTTAATAGGTCTTTCTCGGTTGATTTCCTCCCTCCTGCTCTTTATCTTGCTTGATTTCACCTACTAATTCTCCTCTTTTCTCAACTTTAGTAGGTCTTTCACAACTATTTTCTTCCCATCCGCTCATCTTCTTGCTAGAATTTGCCTACTAATTTACCATTTCCCTCAACTTTAGTAGGTCTTTCACAACTATTTCCTTCCCATCCGCACCCCTTCTTACTTAATTTCGCCTACTAATCTGCTGCTTACGCTCTCTTTAGTAGGTCTTTCCCGGCTGTTATCCTCCCTACTGCTCTTTATCTTGCTTGATTTTGCCTACTAATCTTCCACTTCTATCAGCTTTAGTAGGTCATCCCCCAAAAAAGAACTTGATTTTATACGAAAAATATATACATAATAAAGCGGAGCAAATATAACACTTAAACAATTGTATACACCATGACAAAATGGTTATTATATATGTAGTGACTGATATGCGGCTGTCACCTACACAGCAGCAGATGACAGCCGTATATCCCCATTCTCAAGGAGGCTTTATGATAATAGATTTCCATACACATACATTTCCAGATGAACTTGCTGACAGAGCAGTTGGCACATTAGCCCACAGCGGAGGAATACACAATTATCTTGATGGCAGAGTACATTCTCTTACAGATTCAATGAAAAAAGCTGGAATTGATTACTCCGTACTGCTTCCCGTGGCAACCAAGCCTAATCAGTGCGACACAATCAATACACTTGCTTTAAAGACTAATGAAACAAGTAAGACAACCGGGCTAATTTCATTTGGGGCAATACACCCGGCTTGTGAGAATTTCAGAGAAATATTAAACTGGCTTTCCAACAATGGTTTCAAAGGCATCAAGCTTCACCCGGTTTTCCAGAAAACCAATATAGATGATATGCAGTCATTAAGGCTTATCGAATATGCATCAGCACTCGGGCTTATAATACTTATACATGCAGGCTTCGATGTGAGTTTTCCGGGCTGCGACGAGTCAAGCGTAGACAGGCTTACGACAATGATTCAGGAAGTAAAACCTGAAAAACTCGTCCTTGCACACATGGGTGGCTGGGGACAATGGAACGAAGTTTCCTCCATATTAGAGGAAGATTACATGAAAAATGTATATCTCGATACATCATCATGCATCAAGAAGCTCAATCACAACACAAGCCTTCCAATAGAAAAATTCAAGAAAATGGTCAACATTCACGGTGCAGACCACATATTATTCGGCTCTGACAGCCCATGGGACGACCAGAAAGACGCAGTAGATTTAATAAAAGAGTGTGGATTTTCAGAAAAAGATACCGATGCAATACTTGGTAAAAATGCGGTTACACTCCTTAATCTATAATTCAATCAGAAAGTTTTGCGGTTATAACCTAAAAATTTTTTACAGTTTATTTTTTCGACAACGCACATATTCACCAAACATAAATCAAGCAGGCTGTCCCACATAACAGCCTGCTTACAATTTAACCACCAATATAATCATCCCCACCACATGCACAACAAGCATAGCAGGAACCGTATACTTAAAATACCACTTTTTTGTCTTATGCCTGAACATCTGCATTGCAATAAAAGCTCCAAGCGAACCGCCGATTAGTGCTGTAATAAGAAGAGTCGCCTCCCTTATGCGCCATTTGTTGTGTATCGCTTTCCACTTATCAATTCCATACAAAGCAAATGTTACTACATTAATAATCAATAAATATATTCCTATAATCTTAAGCATTACTTTTCTTTAAATGCATAATCCCAAGTCTTAGCATTGCCTAACTTATTCTGCACAATCGACATCTGCCATTTTGCATCATCTTTATCCGTGCTGTCCTTAACAGTATAATATGGCGACTTTCCGCTATCCGACATATAGATTATGACGCTGTCTCCTTTCGCATCTGGTGTATCCATTGTACCATAGAATACGTAAGATGCATACGAATATTCCGTATCAATGCTCTTGCTGCTAATATACTGCGTATTCTCCTGCGGCTTATGCTCTTCGACATACATTTCGCGCTTCTCAATCACAACTTCCGGATACTTAGTCTTAAGAAATTCTTCCGCTTCCTGTGCCGTTTCCTGAGACACCTTTGCTGTGCGATTCTCCTGAACCTTAGACATTACTGGCTTGATAAGCAGTATTACTGCAATTACCACAACAATGAATACTGCAAATACAATAGCCAAAGTCACCCTTTTCTTAACAACATTTTTATCATCCATAAATCTCGCCCTCCTTTTTCAATGTCTCTTATTAAAAATGTGCTTCTTTATTTACCACAATTATATAACACGAAACTTACATCCAGCTTACATTCACATATAATATACATTTGTACTTGCCAATCTCATGATAATCTGCTAAACTACACAGGCTGTGTTATGACACAGTAACAAATCGTGTGTTCGAGACCTTCCACACGCAAAACAAAACTAAAGGAGATAATTGAATATGAAGAAAAAAGGAATGAGTGTGAAATTCATCACACAGGCCGCTGTTATCGCAGCAATCTATGTCGTACTTGTAGTAATCTTTAACTACATCAGTTTCGGACCAGTGCAGTTTCGAATTGCGGAGGCACTCACAATACTGCCTTACTTTACACCTGCAGCAATCCCTGGATTATTTGTTGGCTGTATAATTGCTAACATCCTTGGTGGCGCAATTGTATGGGATGTAGTATTTGGAAGCATTGCAACACTTATCGGCGCAATCGGAACATACCTGTTAAGAAAGCATAAGTGGCTTGCACCAGTTCCACCAATTGTTGCTAACACAATCATTGTACCATTCGTACTTAAGTTTGCTTACGGCTCAGAGGGCATGTTTGCAATGTTCTTCGTTACAGTTGGTGCTGGCGAGATAATCGTATGCGGAATCATCGGCATGATACTTTTATATGCACTTACACCAGTAAGACATGTAATCTTCGGTGATGCGGAATAATTCACACAACACATAAAACACAAGGCAGAAGAACTACCTGAGAAATTCAGGTAAATCTTCTGCCTTTTTCAATATCCTTATTCACCCTTTCACCATATACTCACATTTCCCATCACAGCCGCAATCACAATCACCGCAGCCATAAGAAGCACAGACACAACCCTTCCGCGCACCTCAGAAAAACGGCTGCACAGTACATATGTAACTGCAAATGTAATGAGCATTGCAATCAGCCTTACAATCAGTCGGATTATCATAAATGTTCCAACAGTAATATAAAACCCGCAATCCCTCATAAATGTGAGACTCATAAGCGGTGCGTCCGTGTACGGCATGCCATAATAGCTTCGCAAATGTATCATATCAATTCCATACACAAGAACATACAGGACTATGCACAACACTAAAGATGCCACAATCCGCTTAACCTTAACAGTGTTCTTTCCGCTTGCAGCATTGACAATATATTTAGTTCCTGTGCTTGTCTCAATTCCGATATTCTCAGAAACAATAAGCACAACAGACACAAGCAGAGCCATAAGAAGAACAGTCTCTCTTGCCTTTCCGTACTTGCCAAATATCTCCTCATATCCCCTGTCTGACATCATGTAACCATCAATACCAGTCTCTTCCTTAAGATTCTCAAGATATTCCTGCTTCTGCTCAAATTCCCTCACCGCAGCATAACGCGACGCATATATAGACACAGTCGAATTAATCTGCGATAACTCGTCAATTCCAATCTCACCATTCTCATACTGTTCAGAAGCTTCCATACTTTTCTCTACAGCCTGCATATAATCAGCTCTGCGCTCATCAATCAGGGCGGATATCTGCGAATAATCAGCACCACCCTTTTCAAGATATATCCTGTCACGCTCTCTGGAGTTGTCCGAGAAAGCCATCTTTCCATAACTGATAAAATACATAACAACCAGCAGAAGCACCACAATAACCGTAAATCCCCTGCTTGTCACAAGCAGCTTGTGAAGTTCCTTGAATACAACAGGCACATTTGCAAAAATATGCTGATATCCGGCATACAGCTTATCAGTAAGCCGTGTCAGCACATTTTTACCCTGACTCGGACGCATAAGCACAGTTCCCATTACCGCAACAGCCACGGACACAACAAGAATCACCATAAGCGCCCAGAACATAATAGCCGACTCAGATATAACAAAGCTTCCCCTTCCGCGGTTCGCATATGTGCTGATGACCGCGTTGACCTTCATAAGACGCACAATATTAATCTGTTTAAATGCACTGTAAATGCTGTGAAGCCCTATTCTGTAATACATAAGCACTTCCAACCCCACAACTACTCCGGTCAGAATAAGCGCATGATTCCGCTTCCTGTTGACAACGAATACAGCCCATAACGCCACACTAAGAACCACTACCGCCAGCACACTATATTCATAATTGTACAGCACGAACCCAATCTGGCTCATCGGCATAGCAAATCTTTCAAATGCCTGTATGGACTGAACCGGCGCATTGAGCGCCCCTGCTCCGCCGTATAACAGCAGTGCTGCTGCAAATGTTGTAAAATACAGACCCGCTGTTATAACCACGCCAGAGCCTGCGATAATAAACAGTCTGTGCAACGCAAGCCGAAGCCTTCCGCTTCCTGCCGAATGTACAATCCCCCACATTCCATTATCACGCTCACCCGACAGACCGTATATTATGAAAACCATCATAATCAGCGCGAAATAAAATGTGTAATAATAATTCACAAAACTGCCTGCCGCCTTATTATTAACAAGATAAAGCGATACATCAGCTACCTTTTCAAAATCCTTACCGGTCTTTACAATATTATTATATGTAAAGCTGTTCTTGTCAGAAAATATAGAGAAAGTCATAAGCTGCTGTGCATTAGTCTGAATCTGCTTCATATCTTCAGGATACTTCTTTATATATTCCAACTGGCTTTCTATATCCCTTAATACCGTCAGAAACAGAAGCTGCTCACTCTCAGACAGTGCCTTATATTTCCCCAAAACTTCGGTCTCCGCACCAGCCTGTACCTCGGATTCCGCCACAGTCCCCTGCTTATCAGCCTTCCTGTAACTTAATATCCTCTTTATATCCGAATCCACCGCATTTATCGCAACCTCAATATCATAATTGCCATAGTAATCAACACACCACTGCCGCTGCGCGGTTTCAAACCTTAATTCCTTAATCCCTGCGCCCTTTGTCTGCTGATACACATACAACGATACATTAATAATAAGTAATGCGATAAAGCCAATGACAACTTTCCTGTTAATCAGTCTCCTAAACTCGTTCATATTCCGCCCCTCACTGTGTAAGCCCACTTCAAAATCACTTAACAGGAACTATCTCCACACTGCTGCTAATATTGCTCTTATCAATATACGACAGCTTATTAGAGTAGCCTATGAACAGGTACTTGTCGTCGCCGTAGTACAGATTACTCATTTTCCTTCTGTCGAGTTCTATAGTATTGACAAGTGTTCCGTCTGGATTGAGTACAAATATTTTTTCATCAATAAAATTAGTAATCTGGGTTGCACTTCCTGCACCACCGTTACACATATATATGTACTTTCCATCATATGACAAGGCTGCCATTACTATTGAATCATCAGCCTTATACAACAGTTTGCCATCATTTTCATTAAGCTTTCTTGAATAAAGCCCCTTATCTATCACGAAATAGTACAGAATTCCATTGTCTGTATCAACATAATAATCAGATATATTCTTATCAGATACCAGTTCTGCGCTGCCTGTGGCATAATCATAACAATAAAGCTTGTAATTAACGTCTGCCGTTAATGTTTCTTTATCAATTGAATTATGATTTATCAGGAAAAACAGCTTATCACCGAAGCTTCTTGCCTCGTTAATAGCGTTATTTGCTCCCTCATATGAGAACACTTCACTTGTCTTTCCATTTGCAAGTTCTGCCTTTACAATCACTACTTTATCAGTATCTTTGCTCTCAACTGCCCCCATGTGTCCAATTCTGTCATATGCATATACACAATCATCATGGAATACTAAAGACACTGTTCCATCATCACTGGCAAACAGATCTGCAACATCCTCTCTGCTGCTTCCATCTTTCGCAATTCTTTCTAACTTAGCCATACCGCCTTCCACTTTAACAACATATAGACTTCCCTTATAGTAATGAAGCGGAGAATTGTCGTAACTGCTGTCTAATACTGCATTACAATCTGATGAATTATGCTTACATTCAGCTTTGGCACACACTGGAATAATCTTATGTGTACTGTCATCAAGATACATAAGCATTGTAGTCGAATCAGTATCACTCCAGTCCAGATAATAATATCCCGACTCCGCTTTAGCCACACGATGTCCGTCAGTTCTCCAGCTGCTCATCTCGTCTGACTCTGTTGCATTGCCGACATTAATTGTTTTGTCTGATTTCCCTCTTCTCATCCCCAGAACTACTGCCACCACGATTCCAACAACTACAACTGCTGCAATAATACCTATAATAACCTTTTTCTTACCCTTCATATGAGACACCACCCTTCTTCAATTCATAACTATAATTATAGCACTTTTAGTTATCTATTAAAAGACATATTGAACGAAATAACATAAATACTGCTTAAAATGCATCATTTTGATTAATTATCCTGTAATCTCACCACACAGACTATTACCCTAAGCGGTGGGTACTCTTACCGCTTTCCAAAGTTACCCGGTAAACCTACTATTTCATCAATTTTCACAATCTGGTAGGTCTTTTTTACATTGTAAGTTGGATTATGATGCTTCTTTCCATCTTAAATGCCTACTAAATCTGTCACATCTCACACTTTAGTAGGTCTTTTTCTGATATATCTGTAATATTAGTCGCATCTCGTCAGCTAAAAAGCCTACTATTCTCGCATAAATCACAACTTTAGTAGGCAATTTTCTTTAGCCACTTTAATTCCCATCAAAATTTCTTTTCAAAAGACCTACTATTTCATCTCATTTAGCAACATTAGTAGGCTTTTTACCAACTACTCAAGCAATTTCCTGTCAGAACACTTAACTTATACATTATTTGCCTCTCCACAAATAATAAATTCTTTCCTTTCATCAATAAATTTAGAGTATATTAATTAACTTCCGCCTTTTTAAACTCATAATTTCCCAGAATATCCTTTTTATCTATATATACAAGTTCTCCTCCCGTTTTTGCAAAAAACATATATCTGTCATCTCCAAAATATGCTGTTCCTGAATTCTTGTCGAGTGCAATTGTATTAACAACCGTTCCATCAGTTTTCAGAACGAATATTTTTCTTTCTATCTTCCTGCTGTAATCAGTCGCACTTCCAGCCCCACCATTAGACATGTATAGATAATTTCCATCATATGACATTGTGGCACGTACTATTGTTTCATCTACTTTATACAGCAATGTTGACTCTGTATCGTTAAGTTTTCTTGAATACAGACCTTTTCCAATTACAAAATAGAACAATATCCCATTATCTTCATCTACATAATAATCCGATATATTCTTATCTGAAATCATACTTGCCTCTCCTGTATTATAATCATAACAATACAGCAGAAATGATTCATTAATCTCATGTTTATCTCTGTCTAACGAATAAGTGAATATCTTAAAAAATAATTTATCCCCAAAACTTCTTGCTCCTGATATAGCAGCATTTTTGCCTTCATATGAAAATGCTTCTTCTGATTGTCCAGTCTTTAAATCTATCTTTTTAATAACTTCTTTTCCGACTTCATCACTTGCTGTATGTCCCAGATGATCATAAGCATATATGCAGTCACCATGAAAAACCATTGATATTGATGTAACACCATCATTAGCAAACAATTCTGCCACATCTTCCCTCTTGCTTCCATCTTTCTGTATTCTTACAACCTTCGCCATACCTGCATCAACTCTTACCATATATATGTATCCTTTATAATAATAGACAGGTGTCGAAAGATAATCCATTGAATAAAATGCATTACAATCAGAGCTGTCATGCGTACAATCAGGCTTTGCACATACAGCTATAGACTTCTTTGCAGTATCATCAAAATATCTCAAAGTAGTTCCATCAATATCATATGTGAGATAATAATAACCATCCTCTGATTTGGCAATTCCGTGAATATCCGGATTCCAATAGCTCTGTTCATCTGTTTCTTCGCTGCTCTTGCCTAAGTTTATTGACTTTTCCTTCTTTCCCCTCACCATTATCAAAGCAACGGATAATGAAGCCACACAGATTACAGCCCCAATAATTATCATAAATAATTTCTTTTTTGACATAAAAAGCACCTCCCCCAATTTATGATCATAATTATAGTACTTTTAATTATATATTAAAAAACATATTGAACGAAATAACATAAATACTGCTTAAAATGCATTATTTTGATTAATTATCCTGTAATTTCACCACACAGCCTATTACCCTAAGCGGGGGGACTCTTACCGCTTTCCAAGGTTACCCGGTAAACCTACTATTTCATCAATTTTCACAATCTGGTAGGTCTTTTTCTTATTTATCTACAATCTTAGACATTTATTATCAGCCAAAAGACCTACTATTCTCGCATAAATCACAACTTTAGTAGGCAATTTTCTTTAGCTGCCTTAATTCCCATCAAAATTTCTTCTCAAAAGACCTACTATTTCATCTCATTTAGCAGCATTGGTAGGCTTTTCACCAACTTATACACTGATTTCATATGCTATTTGACACTGCCCCAACAATAACATATACGAAAAATGTATCTAAAAAGTTTTAATTATCCCCAACAATCTTTCCATCACTGATAGTAATAATCCTGTTCGTCATCTTAGCAATCCCCTCATCATGGGTTACTATGATAACAGTCTTTCCAGACTTGTTAATCTCTTTAAGAAGCTCAAGCACCTCATGTCCTGTCTTCTGGTCAAGTGCCCCGGTCGGCTCATCCGCAAGTATTATGTCCGCATTGGTTACAAGCGCCCTTGCTATCGCAACTCTCTGCTGCTGTCCTCCCGACATCTTTCCCGGCAGCTTATTTCTTTCCGACAGTATTCCAAGATGTCCCATCTGCTTTAATATAATCCTTTTCCTGTCCTTTCGCTTTACATTGGCTGCAAGCAGCGGAAGCTCTATATTCTCATACGCAGTATAGTAATCCATCAGTGCAAAATGCTGGAACACATACCCGATCTTTTCCTTGCGCAGCTTATGTACCTGTGAACGGCTTGCCGCTGTAACCTCAGTATCATCAAGATAATACTTCCCTGATGTCGGGCTGTCCATGCAGCCGATAATCTTAAGAAGCGTACTCTTTCCACTTCCTGACGCTCCCATAACCGAAATGAATTCACCGTCCTCTATCTTAAGGCTTACATCATCAAGTGCCTTAGTATCATCAACCTTTTCATTGTATATCTTCGTAATATTCTCTAATCTTATCATTCCATATCCTCCAATGTAACAGCCGGGTTCATCCTCATTATCCTGTATACAGGAACAATTATTGTACACACAAGCGCCGTAAGGTTAATAAACAGTACAGACGCTATAAGCCTTAAGTTCCAGCTTATCGTATACAGCTTTATTCCAAGAACTCCCGCTGCAAACAGATGAACAACAACATATATAACAAGCGATGCCGAGCCAAGTATAAGAATATCCCTTGCAATTCCTCCGATTAATCTTAACTGCCCGAAGCCATAAGTCCTCTTTATTGCAAATTCCTTATTTCTTTCTATAATCCAGAATTCAGACATAAGCATACAGTTAAGAATACAGAAGATATATACGACTTTATTTATCCTGATGTTCTCTTTCTGGAGAGTTTTTTCAACTGTACTCTGTCCGTTTCCTGAAACTGAGCGGCTCTCAATTGCACAGTTAATATCAGCTCCATATACATTGTTATATACCTTTTCATATGTATCATTAAGTTCCACTGTATTGCTGTCAATCATAATCGTGTATTCCTTCAGCTCATTGACAGTTTTTCTTACATTATCTCCAAGACATCTGTTATCGAATACAATCATATTGTCAGAATAATCAGAGCCTTCATTGCCGATTACGCCTGTAACCTCATATGTTTCATTCTCAAATGTTACATAATGCTTTCCGTTTTCTTCATACGCATATCTGTACTGTGACCTTCCGAGAGCTACGAGTCTCTTTCCATAATCTTCTTCTGATGTTCCGGGAATCCTTCCACTCTCCATCACATATGGCAGTTCTTCGTTCACTGCCAGTATAATCTCCGGTGCAACAGTGGAAGATTTTCTTTCCGTATAATATAATCCTACCTTCTTTGCCCTTATATTGCCTTCTGTAACTCCGTCCGTACATGCCGATAAAATGTCCGATTTATTCAATGATACAACTGACATCTCTATACGGTTCTTATACAGTGCAGCAAGCCTGTCCGCTTCCTTCTGGTATGCCTTGTTATATATTCCCAGTGCCCCGAATATCGTAACGTACATTATAAGCTGTCCTATTATGAAAAAGCATGCTGTAAGTCTGTATCTGAATACATTCTGTATGATTCTCTTTATTATATTCATACCTCACGCCACCTCATTTCTTCATAAGGTCGATAAGACCTTTTCCATGCAGATACACAACAGGTACTATGCACGATATGACTGTCATAATCACAGCCTCTGCTGCAATAATAATAGGAACATATATGCAGTGTGCCATTATCTTTGCTGTATAATTTAATTCATTCCCATACTCACCTGCTGTCTGTACTATTATCTTTCCGAATGTCTCCCACTGACAGTACAGCCATGCAGCAAGTGCAGATACTATAATCAGTATCAGATTCTTAATCAGTATCATCGAATAGACAGCTTTTCTGCTGATTCCGTTAATTATGAATATTGCATAATCTCTTCTGTTAATAAGACACTCAATAATCGTAACTGCTGATATCGCAACTATTGCTATAACATACAGAAGCACCGATGCTATAAATGTCTTGTCATTAGTTATTGAATTGTCTTTAACATCCTTATCAAGCTGCTCTCCTTCATTAATAATAGATGCCCTTATCCCTTTCTCAGCCTGATAATCCATAAGCTTACTCTTTATTACATCATTGTCTTTATAATCTGCGACATAATAGACAGGTGTCGTGTATTCCAGACTCTCTCCCCAGTCATACTTAGATGTATCCTTTGTTACCACAAGTCCACTCTCCGACAGATCCGGTTTCTCAAGTGTTATGGTCTCATTAACAAGCCATTGTGCGTCGTCCTTAAGAAATCCCACAACTACACATTCTGATGCCATTGTCTGGCATCTCTGTCCTATCTCATAGACTCCCTTATATGAACTTCCAATCCACACAAGGTCATATCCTTCCCACTCTGCCTGCTTCTGTTCAATATCTGCCCTGCTTACTCCTGTATTACACATGTCAGCTATATCAGAATCACTTATTACAACATTTACATAACCATTATCAAACTGCACATCATTTTTTATAATCAGTCCATATGCTGATATTTCTTCTATTGAAGCAAGTCCTTCTAGCATGTCACTCTGCTCAGCATGAACACTTCTTGTAGAAAATTTAATCTTATTAATATTATAGGGACTTATACTGTAAGCCTTCCGTTTTATTCCAGTCTCACATCTGTTCTTCGTATATGTATTCCATGTCCTGTCTGTCATATAGAAGGATATAACACATATGAACATAAGCATTATCGTTACAAATGCCCGTTTTATATACTCCCTGTATATAATAATTAATTTATTAACCAGTTTCATCTATTGTATCCGCCCCCTTTGTCTCAATCCCATCTTCTATTCTATGAACTTAGCCTTATTGGCTTCCTTCCATGCGGCATATGCAGACTCCCCGCCTTCATCCATTACATATCCCATTCCTTCACTTATATAAAATGAATACTCACATGGAATATCTTCCATCTCAAGGACCATAAGAAACTGTTTATATCTGTTATCCTTATTAAACCAGGCATAATCCAT
Source organism: Lachnospira eligens (assembly GCF_009680455.1). Taxonomy (GTDB): domain Bacteria; phylum Bacillota; class Clostridia; order Lachnospirales; family Lachnospiraceae; genus Lachnospira; species Lachnospira eligens_A. The sequence goes on along the minus strand of NZ_WKRD01000008.1, from coordinate 76,331 downwards.
ATAGTATACATCTGTAGTCTTTATTTCCCTGTCCGCTATCAGGTCACACTCTGAATAGCCGTTGCTTCTAAAAGCTTCAAGCATTTTAGTATTCTGATCCCTTGAATATCTGTCATCCGCTGAAAGATACTTATTCCACACCTCATGTGGTATGCCATATATACTCAGCTTAATATCCGGAACACTTTCAAAAAAGTCCTCGTATATTGCAAATGATATTGCCAGCACATCAATTGCAGAAATCTCATGTGGTAATATTGCATCGTTTCCTCCGTCACGATTTCCATCTTCGATTGTTTCTGGATCAAAAAACACCTCTGTTACTGTATAATTAAATTCATCTACTTGCTTTTGCAATTCTTCACTATATTCACGATATGGCATACCAATACCAAATCCGTCTGCATTCTTTATTTTCATGCCATCGGGCTTATTAATCTTTTTATGGATTTCATATAGATCCATATCTAAAGAGTAGGCATCATCTACATATTTAACGCCTCTTTTTTTGTCAGCTTCTGCAATATCCGGAAGATACAATTCCAAATCCCCAAACTGGATTTTCTTAAATTTCCCCGCAGAAGTACTGTCAGAATCTGCACTTCCGCTTTCTAATTCCTTAGCTGATGCCTGTGTAACCTCTGGTTTAGCAAGCAATTCAGAACTTTCATCCGATACAACATCTTTGTTTTCAGAACATGCACTGAATGTAAGCATAACTCCCAATAATGCTGCTGTTAATAATCCCCTTCTCATGTGTTCCCTCCATACTTTTTAATACGACATTATACACACAATTTATTTTACTTTATACATTTAATTATAGCTGATTTCATGTTCTATCTGACACTATCAATACATATACACAATTAGTATCCGCCCCTTTGTCTCAATCCCCATCTTCTATTCTATAAACTTATCCTTATTATCCTCTTTCCACTTAGCATAATCCTGTGAATTACTTATGTTATAATTCATGTCATCATTTATAGCCACTGCATAATCAATCGGCATTTCATCAAATTCTGCCACTATGAATAACTGCTTGTATATGTTATCTTTGTTATACTCACTGTAATCCATATAATATACACCGCTCTTATCAATTTTCCTGCTGGCAAGTTTATCACAGTCCGAATAATTATTTTCAGCCAGTGCTGTCATCATGGCTTTAGTATCATTAATAGAATATACATCATCTTCTGGCATGTATTTATTCCATGTTGAATAACTCATTCCATAAACATTTACTGTAAGATTAGGTATTGTTTCATAAAAGCTCTCATATAAAGCAAATGACACTGCCTGTACATCTACATGTTTGAACTCATGCTTCATTTTTTTATTTCTATCAGCTTCTTCATCTCTTTCATAACTTACATTTGTTTCTTCATCTGATTCTCTATATGCCCTTGCCACTCTTGTCTTAATCAATTCATTCTTTGATTTAGCCATTTCATCTCTTGTAATTTGCTTTTCTTCCGAATCAACAGCAAATTCTGGAAACGCTGCTGCACAACAACTTAATTGCGTATTACCTTCTGCTGAAGAAGTTCCTTCTGGACGATTTATTGATTTATGTACATTTACATTTTCCGCAAAATACGCGTCATACAGATACTCCACGCCTCGTATTTTGTCACTTTCTTTTATTATTGGAAAATATAATTCATATATTCCATACTGGATTTTCTCATATTTTCCCGTCTCATCTGTTTCTGAATTATCATTAAAACTTTCGCCTTCTTTGGTTGCTGCCTGTGTAACCTCTGGTTTTGCAAGCAATTCAGAACTTTCATCTGATACAACATCTTTGTTTCCTGAACATGCACTCACTGTAAACACAGTTCCCAATAATGCCATAGTTAATAATAACTTTTTCATAGATGCCCTCCTTTAACAAACACGATTACAATCACTTTCCCTGACACACATATATACGAATCCTGTTAAAAAAAAGTTGGAAAATACGTTTCATTCCGCACAACAATTACTAATTTAATTATAAAAAAAAGCTATAACCAATGCAACTCAATTCTCACAATCTCTGTTACATTAATTATAGCTTTTTTTATATTTTATCCTAGATAAATGTCACGAAATGACGAAAAAGTAGCATGAAATGCATTATTTTTCTTTACTATCCCCAACAATCCTAATATCCACTCGATATTATTCTCCACTTACCGCCTTCAGTTCGAGCAAGATACCAGCCATAACCTGTTTCCTCATCATCTACATCAAAGCCGGTATTTTCCACATCTTTCTCTTTCTTTGATGTATGAAAATCACTTTTGAAATATATAACCTCAGTAAAATCATCTGTCCAGCCATCTCTTTTGGCTAATTCATTTATCCATTTCAAAACACTATCTGAATTACTGGATTTATCACCTGCATAATAGACTTTATGAAGCTCAAATCCTTTCATATGCCTAATCTTTCTTTTTATTACCTTAATAGCTTCATCCATATCTTTTTGTGTATAGATATCTGAAGTTCCATAGTCTATCTCTACTTTAGGCGTTGTTACTATCTTTGTTATTACAAAGCCTATTACTGCGGCAACACAAAGAACTACTATTACTATTATAGTTACTTTTTTCTTTTTTGATTTTTCTTTATCCATATTAACCTCCTTATCCAAACACGCCCCACATTATTCATGCCACATTATTCTTTACTATCCCCAACAATCCTGCCATCACTGATAGTAATAATCCTATCCGTCATCTTAGCAATCCCTTCATCATGGGTTACTATAATGACAGTCTTTCCAGACTTATTAATCTCCTTAAGAAGCTCTAACACCTCATGTCCTGTCTTCTGGTCAAGCGCTCCTGTCGGTTCATCAGCAAGTATGATATCCGCATTAGTCACCAAAGCCCTTGCTATCGCAACTCTCTGCTGCTGTCCGCCTGACATCTTTCCCGGAAGCTTATCCTTTTCTGACAATATTCCAAGATGTTCCATCTGCTTTAATATAATTCTTTTTCTTTCCTTGCGTTTGACATTGGCTGCAAGAAGCGGAAGCTCTATATTCTCATATGCAGTATAGTAATCCATCAGTGCAAAATGCTGGAACACATACCCAATCTTTTCCTTGCGCAGCTTATGTACCTGTGAACGGCTTGCCGCAGTAACCTCAGTATCATCAAGAAAATACTTTCCTGCTGTAGGTGTATCCATGCAGCCTATAATCTTAAGAAGTGTACTCTTTCCACTTCCTGACGCTCCCATAACCGAAATGAATTCGCCGTCCTCTATCTTAAGACTTACATCATCAAGCGCCTTTGTATCATCAACTTTTTCATTGTATATCTTTGTAATATTTTCTAATCTTATCATTTAATATCTCACTCCGTTTTTCCTACAATATATAATGAATCCTTTCTCAGTATTTTAACAACCGGATATCCCATAAAAAAAGCAATTGCAATTATTATTGCAGCAAACATCACCAGTACACCTGTTAAATTTATTTCTATAAAATTCGTTCTCATTATTAATACATTTATAATAAATGCACTTAAAATAAATATAATCAGTGCCGTTAAACATAGAAACAATATATTTACAGATATATCAGCTATTATCCTTAGGTTGCTCATTCCATATATCTTTTTTATTGCAATCTCTTTCTTTTTCTGTATAAACAGAAATTCCGATATAAGCAAACAATTCAGAATACAGAAAATGTATATAATAATGTTTGTGTTCATTTCCTCTCCAGAAATATCCTTTAACATATCACCATTCCCTGTTAAATTCATCTTCTGTGCTGATATCTGTGCTGTCTTATCAACACTTTTTATATTTCCATATACATTTGCGTAAGAATCGTCCAGTGCTTCAGTATTACTTGCTAACTGAAATGTATATGTGCCCTTAGAAATTATCTTGTTCAGAGTGTTTTCTCCTATACATTTCATATTAAAAACCATAGTATAATCCCAGTAATCTGAATTTTCACTGCCTATAATTCCACATACCTCATATGGTTCGTTTTCAATTGTTACATACCTTTTCCCATCTTTTTCATATGAATCTTTATACTTATACCTGCCTACAGCTACAATGTTTTTACCTTCATCTTCTTCCAAAGTTCCGGGAATATGCCCATTTACCATCTGATATGGAAATGATTCATTTTCTTTTATTATAACTTCACATTTGGTATTCCGTCCAATTTCAGCATATGCTAATGATAACTTACCACATACTGTCAGATTTCCTGCGTCCGCACCATTTGCAACATATTTAAACATATCATTAGCATTACCGGTTGTTATATTCATTTCTATGTCATTTTTATATAAAGAATCAATCCTGTCCTGCTCTTTTGCATATGCTTTATTATATATTGAAAGCGCTCCAAAAACAGAATAGAACATAACCAACTGACTAACTATAAAAAACACAGAAATCAGTTTGTACCTGAATACCTTTCTTAATATTCCTTGCATATATTTCATAATTATTTACCAATCTCTCCCTTCCAGCATATCAGTAACAGAAGCCCGCCTTATTATGATATATGGTATAATGTTTGATATCAGCATAACAACAATAATCTCAATTATTAATATAAACGGCATATAATATGTATGTGCCGCATATACACCCTCATAATAACGCCCCGTACTCTCAATTACTTCTTTTGGGAAAAATGTGCCAAATAACATTTTTATTCTTATGCACCAAGCCCCCACACCTGCTAATACTAAAACTATCATATTCTGTGCAGTTACTATCCACATTATATCTCTTTTAGACATCCCAGTACTCATCATAATTCCATAATGCATTTTACTCATAATACAATACATAATATTAGAAATAGATATAGCAATCACTGCAAGAACTACAATCATCACAGTTGCAGTAAATGTATTATTATCATCAATTATATTACTCTTTATATACTGTTGTTTAATTTCATCTCCATAATTAATAACACTGATATTTATGCCTTCTTCATAGCAGAAATTTTTAATATCATCAGTTACATTTTCAAACATTCCATCTTTACATTTGAAACAGATATTCTGTATCATATTCGAATAAACCTCAGAATCTAAAATTTTTTCAAGACTTCCAATTATGATAACAGCATTATCATCTAAAACATAATTATCCTGTGCTCCAAACGATGCGCCAAATAACTTATCTTCATGTATCCATCTTGCTCCAGCTTTTAAACAACCATCTGCCTGCACAACTGTTATCTCATCACCCTCATACAGCTGCATAACCTTATCCTTATTAAGTCTTTTCCTAAAAAAATTCCCCAGCAGTACAATCTTTTCATCATCTTTTAATACATCGACTTTATCTCTTATGTTTTGGTCTAATTTCAGATTACCTATATCTATAATATCTTTATCTATTATATATGCACCAATATAATCGCCATTATCTATGTCTCCATCAACAAGTGATGTACTGATAAAATACCCACACGAATCAATATCCTTAAGCTGCTTCATATATTCACATACCTTACTCGAAACAGTCTGGTCCTGCTCTCTATCAACAAAATATATAAATCCGCTATCATCAGGATTTACAGAAAATGACCTTTCTACCTGCCATATGTCATATCTGTCACCTATATACTTTGTAACAACCCTGTCCGTCATGTAAAAAGCCATATACGACATTCCAAAAAGAAGAAGCGTTACAAATATCCTTCGTGTATATATACGAAAAACTAATTTTAACTTATTATACCATCTCATTATCTTTATCCTATCCGCTCTAATTAATCATCTTCTCCGCATGTTCCCTTTTCCAGCTTGTATACTTTGCTTCATCATTAATATTGTAACAACCGACCTTTACAGTATTAACCCAATTATAACGTGGTTTTTCACTAAAAGTATACTTTATAACATAATTTCCATACTGCCCCTTTTTACTAAACTCAGAATAATCTATATAATATACATCAGTTTCAGTAATCCTTTTAGTTGCAAGAAGCTCACATGATTTATAGTTATCTTTTTTTAGTTTATCCAAAAAATCATACAATTTATCGCTATTAAATTTCTTGCCAAGTTTCTCTTTAAATAAAGCCTGCGGTACTCCATATATTTCTACTGTACATACCGGACCGCCATAATCTTTAAAATCCTCATACAGTGCAAAAGAATATGCTGCAACATCAACATCCGCCATTGCATCATCACCTGATTTATATTCTTTATCACCATCATTAATAAGATATGAAAATGCAAAACCAACACGTTCATCACCTACTCCTTTCGATGAATCAGAGTTGTATTTCAATGCGAAATCTGGCGTAGACCATGCATTAACTATCATACTGTCACACGCCGAATTTCCAAGTTTGCTTGATGTACCATCTGGTCTTGCCTCCCCTTGTAATTCCTCATCTCTAGCAGAATTTCCTCTTATATACATATCATCAAGATAGCTCACACCTTTTTTCTTCTCTTCAACATATGGGTAATATACATACAATCCAGAAGGACTCGGTTCATCATAGACCATAAAATCATTAACTATTGAATATCCATTCTCACTCTTTGTTGTTTCATATTCCTGAAGCACATAGTTTGGTTCAGTCAGTGTCTCGTTACTATCATGTTGTCCGCAAGACAACAACTGCAGTGAAATTGCCGCTAATAATACACATGCTATTTTTCTTTTCATATTCAATTTCCCCTAAAAACAAGAGCTGTTGTTTCAGTCCTAATTATAAAAACAACAGCTCCTTTCCTACAATTTATCATCCACTCAATCTACAGTTAAAACCTACTTGATGCAGTGAATTTTCACATCTATGCATAGACTCGAATCCATCAGCATCTTCATAACCGCCAACATACTGTGCTGAAGCTTTTCGTCCTACTGCAGTCCTGCTTGTACTCCATTCACTTCCATCATTGTAATATGTAGTTACATCTAGAAATAAATATGTAAATTCTGATGTTTTAGTATATGTCATTGCTTCCGCCTTCGCCTGTGAGCCACTTCTCTTTACAATAAGTTCTCCAAATCCATAAGAATCTTCATATCTAGCCGCTAAAACCATACTGCTTGACATAACTACAAACATTGACGTAAGAATGATTCCCCTCCTTATTTTAGTTCCCATCTTTTTCATGATGTTTTCCTCCTTTACATTTCATATTGATACATCTAATATCAACGACTTTAGTTGCTCTGTGCCTCTGTTATGCACAACTACTTTGTTTCCTTCTTCTTTAACACATCAGGCTCTTTTGGCTGATACATACTAAAAAACGAGGCAGAATTAACAGAAGCCTTAGCTGTTTTCTTAGCTGCCTCTGCCATTCCTTTAAGAATCCTCTTCATGAAATCTACCCTCCTTTCGTACTCCCAATAGTAGCAACAGTCCTATTATCAGAAGCATTGTATTAATATACAGGCTTATCTGGCATAAGAATGAGTATTTACCATATCTTATAACCACACCTATAATATTCAATATAAAAGATATAAGCATAGACGCTATTCCAAGCACTGCACTTACAATCATATATTTTTCTTTCTGTTCCATCGTAAGCTTCTTGTTATGATGCTCTAATGGAGCATTAAGAACAATTATAAGATATCCAGCTAAAGCTATAAGCCATGTGATGATGGTTCCTCTTACATACATCTGGATTCTTAGCATCAGCAACGAAATCATATATGTTCCGCAGTAACATACATTACATCCCACATGTGTGTCTGCATGATATCCACCTGTATACAATCTGATGACAATCATCATTATGTTGTATACAACTGCATACCATATGCTGCCTGTTATCAATCCAATGATAATCACCAATGCTACGCTTATAATCCCTGATATTATCAACTCCATACCATATGCACACACTTCTTTTTCTTCTTCTGTAATAACATCCTTAGAAAATAAAAAATCAGCTATAACCAATGCAACTGAATGAATCATATACATAATTCCTTTCACTTTATACATTGATTATAGCTGATTTAATTTTTTAAAAAAGTAGTTTGGCATATTCGGTAATATATGGCATATTCTGCACAATTTTAATTATCAAAAAGCTATTGACAAACCTTTTCTAATGCGCATCTGCACATCAGATAATTATCTCCCTGCTGTTCATAGTTGATAGTTCCATTATATTTATCAATAATATCTCTGATATTCATAATTCCGAAACCATGCATGTTCTTATCCTTCTTGGTTGTATTCATGTGTGGATTGTTCTTTAATACATTACCACTTGTGGTATTACCTATGTCTATATACATGCTGGCATTATCCTCTGCTATCTGGAGCTTAATTGATGGCTTCTCACATTGTCCTGCTGCTTCAATAGCATTATCACACAGATTCTCAAGAAGTATGTATAAGTCCATATCATCAACACCTGCAATATTCCCCAGTATATAACATGCCATGTCAATTCCAGCCTCGCGGCATTGGTTAATCTTTCTGTTCAGCAGATAATTAAGCACAATGTTATCACTTACAATCTCTGTAAGATTATTGTTCTTATAACCTTCACTGTATTTATCAAGCATCTCTGTTGCTTTATTATACTGTTCATCCCGTATCAGTTCTTTTATAAGTAATATTACATTCTTAAAATCATGTCTCTGCTTACTATTCTGTCTGTGCATATCAAGTATTGATTCAATATCTTTCTCCTTCTGCTGATATGCACTAAGCATAACCTGCTGACGGGTTTTCTGTTCATATACCTTCTGTTCCATAATAAGCAGTAATATACTGATAACATTAATTATTATAATGCCCGCCATGGCAATAAATGTATATATTACATTCATCTCATAGCTCTTATCTAATCGATATACCATAAGGCAGCATACTATTACCGATATAGCTGGTATCAAAGACATTATAAGCATGTATTGATTATCTTTTTCCTTTAACATTTGTTTTAATTTTATTATTAAAACAAATAAAACAGATAATATTACCTGAACCAATATAATTCCTACATATCTTTCAGCAGTACCATATCTATGTGCATTAAGAAAATCTTTCTTAACAACAAGTGATACCAACCCACCACCTAATAGTGCACTTCCAACCAGACAACATATCATCATGACATTGTAGAATATCTTCTCAATAACACTTCCGCTCAGTATCACAAAACTGAACATCAGTGAATATGCCATATATACATAGATTCCCACGCTCTCGAAGAACACAAGATGATTAGATACAGTAAGATATATGAATGTAATTAATATCCCGGCTGCACTGACATATTTCTTATTATACTTATCCTTACAGCCAAGACTTATAATAAGGAACACTGTCACAACTACACTCTGAAACAGATTTATGAAACTTTCGAATATTATATCTGTCATATGAACATTCTCCTTATCTCATCGACTCTACTTCTGCTTATGTGATAGACTGTGCCATCCTTCATAATAAGGTTATCTCTTTTTCTTTCCTTTATATAATCCTTATTGACCATCTCGCCCTGTGATATCTTAATGAAACCGAACTGCTTTAGCTGCTCTTCATATGTACTTAGGTTTGCTCTTATTTTTCTCTCGCCATTAACACCTTTGAATATAAGGTCATGTTTTATTACATTCACAGACACAATATCTGAAAGTCTTATTATATCGCCTTTCTCAATTACAAGTATTTTCTTTTTTTCTCTGAGAAAATCCATAATATTATACATTGTCTGTACAATATCTTTTTCAATATTATTCTTTCTTATAAAATCAATAGGAGTAAGACCAAATACCTGATACACATAATTGCTATGTGATGTGCAGAATACTATTCCTGCATTTTTATTTAATCTGCGTATCTCCTTTGCAATATCTAATCCACTCGACTTTCCACACTCAATATCAAGTATGAATATATCTGTGTCTTCTATCGCTTCATCAAGCATTTCTTGTGGAGACTGATATACCACAACTTCTGCTATATCAGTCTCTGGCACATGCTTTGCATATTCAGTCTTTATATATTTACCTATTAATCTGCCATGCTCCGGCTCATCATCGCATATAGTAAATCTAGTCAAGCCACTTCCCCCTGTGTGAATTACTTAAGCATTTCTTCCCAGTTCAAATGCCTTCCTGTTAAGCTCGAGGAATTTAGCAGGTACATTTTTCTCTATGGCATCCTGCCACTGCTCGTCTGTAATATCAGGGAAGTATGTTGAGAATCTTCCCATAAGTGCTATATTAACAGCCTTGGAAGAACCTGCCTCCTCTGCTAATGCAAGGAAATCTTTCGCATCTACCCTGGCACCTGCTGTTGTAAGCTTCTCAATAAGTCCTTCCGGATACTCTGCTGCCCCTGTAATTACAGGCATTGGCTCCATCTTCTGTGTATTGGTGATGATGACTCCGTCCTTCTTTAAGAATTCAACCCATCTTGCAGCCTCTAACTGCTCAAATGAAATGATAACATCAGCCTCACCCTTATCGATTACAGGTGAATATACTTTTTCACCATATCTTACATAAGTTACAACTGAACCACCTCTCTGGCTCATTCCATGTACCTCTGAAACTTTAACATCATATCCCTGCTTTAATAATACATATCCTAACATCTTGCTGGCAAGAAGTGTTCCCTGTCCGCCAACACCAACTATCATAATATTCTTTGTCATATTGAATCTCCCTTCAGTTACCTGTCTATACTTACATTCCTATTGCATCGAATCTGCACATCTGCTTGCACACTTCACATCCGATACATAATGTTGGGTCAATATGTGCTTTCTTATCCTTGAATGATATAGCAGGACAGCCAATCTGCATACATGCCTTACAGCCCTTGCAGGCATCCTGATTAATTGCTATTGCAGGCTTATGTACAGTTCCCTTAATCATTACGCATGGTCTTCTGCTTATGATTATAGACGGTTCTTTGGCAGCAAGCTCCTCTGTCACTGCTGTCTCAACTGCTGCGAGGTCGTATGGGTCAACAACTCTTACCCTGTTAAAGCCTAAAGCCCTGCATAACGCCTCAAGGTCAACCTTTCCTGCCGGCTCTCCCCTTAAGTTCTTACCAGTTGTAGGATTCTGCTGATGTCCTGTCATTCCTGTGATTGAATTATCAAGAATAATAACTGTTGAATTGCTCATGTTGTAAGATATATCTGTAATTCCAGTCATTCCTGAATGCATAAATGTTGAATCTCCGATAACACCTACGCTGTTGCTCTCACCAGCTTCTCCCATAGCCTTATTGAAACCATGAAGTCCTGAGCATGATGCACCCATGCAGACATTAAGATCCATCGCATTAAGCGGTGCAACTGCGCCTAATGTGTAGCATCCGATATCTCCATATACCATAATCTTTTTCTTGTGAAGAATGTAGAATATTCCTCTGTGTGGGCAGCCTGCACACATAACAGGTGGTCTTCCCGGAATCTGTGCATCTATTGATGTGAATTCTGGTTCTTCCATTCCCATGCATTTCTTAATAAGATTCTGTGAAAACTCTCCACATATTGGAAATGTATCTTTACCATGAACCTGTATTCCCAACTGCTTGCAGTGATTCTCAATAATTGGGTCAAGCTCCTCTATTACATAGATTTCGTCCTTGCCCTGTGCGAAATCCTTGATAAGCTTCTCTGGAAGTGGATATACCATTCCAAGCTTAAGTACGCTTACTTTATCGCCAAATACTTCCTTAGTATACTGGTATGATGTTGATGATGTGATTACACCTATCTTCTTACCATTAATAAGACTTCCCTCTGCACACTCTTCAATTCTGTTAATTCCACTTGTCTCTGCATACTGTATAAGGTCAAGTGTTCTCTGCTCAACTCTTACATGTGCATCTCTTGAATTCTTAGTCATCATGACCTTAGTTGGGTCTTTTACATAAGGAACCTGTGCAGGCTCTACTCTTTCCTCAGGACATACAACACTCTGTGAATGTGCAACTCTTGTACACATTTTGATAAATACCGGTGTATTGTATTTCTCTGATATCTCATATGCTTCCTTAACGAAAAGTCTTGATTCTTCTGAATCTGCAGGCTCAAGCATAGGTACTTTGGCTGCAAATGCATAATGTCTTGAATCCTGTTCGTTCTGTGATGAGTGCATTCCCGGATCATCTGCTACACAGATTACAAGTCCTGCGTTAAGTCCCTGATATGATATTGTAAATAACGGGTCTGCTGCCACATTTAAACCAACATGCTTCATTGCACATGCTGCTCTTACTCCGCCGAGTGTTGCTCCGTGTGCTGCCTCTAATGCAACCTTTTCATTAGGCGCCCACTCGCAGTATATCTCATCATATTTCGCTGCTTCTTCTGTTATCTCTGTACTTGGTGTTCCCGGATAACTTGATATTACCTTACAGCCTGCTTCATACATTCCTCTTGCAACTGCCTTATTGCCCAGCATTAATTCTCTCATAACATTCTCCATTCTATGTATTCTTATCAGCCTTTATTTTCCTGTTCTACAAGTCTGTCTGCGCCGTACATCTTACGAAGCTTCGGCTTCTCAATCTTTCCTGTAGCATTACGCGGAATATCTGCAAATATAATCTCTTTCGGACGCTTGTATCTAGGAAGTTCCATACAGAAATCTTCTATCTCTTCCTTAGTACATGTAACTCCGTCCTTAACTTCTATGATAGCCGCTGTCTTTTCACCCAGTCTGTGGTCTGGAAGTCCGATAACAGCTACATCTTTAACTTTATTAAATCTTCTGATGAAGTCCTCTATCTGAACCGGATAAATGTTTTCTCCACCGCTTACGATAACGTCTTTCTTTCTGTCTACAAGGAAGTAGAAACCGTCCTCATCCTGCATAGCCATATCACCTGTATATAACCAGCCATCCTTAAGAACTTCCTTAGTAGCTTCCTCGTTGCGGTAATAACATGTCATGACACCCGGTCCTTTAACACAGAGTTCTCCGACATCTCCCTGTTTTACTGTATTACCGTCTTCATCAACTATCTTACATTCCCATCTGTAACCCGGAATTCCGATGGCACCAACCTTATTGATATTCTCCACACCAAGATGTACACAGCCCGGACCTGTTGATTCTGAAAGTCCGTAGTTGGTATCGTACTGGTGCTTAGGGAAGTATTCCTTCCATCTCTTGATAAGTGAAGGTGGAACCGGCTGTGCACCTATATGCATGAGTCGCCACTGGTCAAGTCTGTAATCTGATAACTTGATGTCTCCCCTGTCGAGTGCATCTAATATATCCTGAGCCCAAGGCACTAACAGCCACACGATTGTACATTCTTCATCTGAAACCGCCTTAAGAATTGTCTCCGGCTTAGTTCCCTTAAGAAGTACTGCTTTGCTTCCTGCCACAAGACTTCCCATCCAGTGGAACTTCGCTCCTGTATGGTACAATGGCGGAATACATAAAAATGTATCATATCTTCCAGTTCCATGGTGCTTCTGCTCCATCTCGGCAGCCTGTGTAAGGCTTCTGTGCTTATGAAGTATAGCCTTAGGAAATCCCGTTGTTCCTGATGAAAAATATATTGCACCATAATCGTCTTCTGTTATAGTCACATCAGGCGCTTTGCTTGAGCAGTCAGCAACAAGCTCTCTGTAGCTTTCTGCAAAGCTTGGACAATTGTCTCCAACATAGATAAGGAGTCTGCCCTTTGATAATCTCTCAGCATTTACTTCAATTCGTCCGATAAACTGTGGTCCAAATACGATAACATCTACTTCTGCAAGCTCTGCACAGTAATAGATTTCATCTGAATCATATCTGAAGTTGAAAGGCACTGCTATAGCACCTGTCTTTAACACTCCAAAATATATAGGAAGCCATTCAAGGCAGTTATACATAATAATAGCTACCTTATCGCCCTTCTTGATTCCTCTGCCGATAAGCATATTGGCGAATCTGTTCGCTTTCTCGTTAAATACACTCCATGTAATCTCTCTGCGGTATGGTGAATAAGTTGTAGGCTCAATAAGCCCGAACTCCTTCCATGTCATCCTTCTCGTATCCTTCTCATCAGGATTGAGCTCTACCAATGCAACCTCGTCTGGATATTCTCTTGCATTGCGCTCTAAGTACTCTGTAACTGGCATAATAATTCCTTCCCTGCTGCCCCCGACAGCATGCAATTTCATTAAGCTATATAATACTATATTTCACTCAAAAAATCTAGGAAACTCCCAACCTTTCTCCGCTCTTTCGTCAAACTTCCCCTTTAATTCCATATTAAAAAATGATATGATTTAGTTAGTTAAGTTGCGCGTGTGTATCAGGCTGTCCGGCACCTGTCTGTGGCGCGGGAATGAATTTTGACGAGCTGTGCAGGAGTTAAGCCGCTATCTGCATAAGTGCAGTGCTCAAAAGCTCGTCCAAGCGAAGCGCGTTTGCTTTTGTGCAATGTAATAAACTCTGCAGACAGCGGCTTTTACTCCTGCTAAGCGAGACTCACTGAATTCCTGCGCCACAGACAGGTGCCGGACAGCCGGCCTACCGGACGCACACATGCAATCTACTATATAACATCTTTAAAGGGGGATATATTATGGCTTTACATGTTATGGACGAGGCCAACCGCTGCTTACAGTGCAAAGTGCCTCAGTGTCAGAAGGGATGTCCTATCAACACTAACATTCCTATGGCAATCCGTTTACTTAAAGAGAATAAGCTTAACGAAGCTGGTAAAATGCTTTTCGAGAACAACCCGCTTACTACCGTGTGCAGTCTTATCTGCAATCATGAGAACCAGTGTGAAGGTCACTGTGTACTTGGAAGAAAGGGTGCTCCTGTACATTTTTCTACTATTGAGAATTATATCTCAAGTACATATGCCAACCAGATGACCGAAGGTCCTAAGCCTTCTAACGGCATGAGAGTCGCAATCATCGGTTCAGGTCCTGCCGGTATCACTATTGCAATTATTCTTGCAAGATACGGATATCAGGTTACTATATTTGAAGGAAAGGACAAGATTGGCGGCGTATTAAGATACGGTATTCCGGAATTCAGACTTCCTAAGACTGTTCTTGACGACATTGAATACAGACATCTTGCCTTAAAGGGAATCAAAATTCGTCCTAACACCACTATCGGTGGTGCCATCGGAATTGATGATCTGTTCCGTGACGGCTACAAATCTATATTCATTGGTACTGGTGTATGGAAGCCTAACTCTCTTCATATTAAAGGAGAGACTTTCGGTAATGTCCACTTTGGTATCAATTACCTCAATAACCCTGACAGCTACCATCTCGGCGAAACTGTTATTGTTATCGGTGCCGGTAATGCTGCTATGGACGTTGCAAGAACTGCTAAGAGAAAGGGCTCTCGCAATGTCATCTGTTTCTCTATCACTAAGGAAGTTGCTGCAAGTAAATATGAATTCAGCTATGCACAGCTTGAAGGAATCACATTTGAATATAACAAACGCCCTGTTGAGATTAAAGATGACGGTGTTATATTCAGGGATATTATTGAGAATGAGGATGGAACTTTCACTGATGTAGAAGGAACTGATACACTTCACCACTCAGACAGTGTTATCATCTCTATCAGTCAGGGACCTCAGAACCGTATTGTCAACACAACAACAGGTCTTAAGGCTACTGCAAGGGGACTTCTTGACGCAGACGAGACTGGCCACACAAGCCGTCCTGGTATATTTGCATCAGGTGATGTTGTCAACGGTGCAAGAACCGTAGTAGAAGCTGTTGCACACAGCAAGATTGTAGCAGAATCAATGCATCAGTATATGCAGTCTCTGCCGAAAGATAGTGAGTAAATAGAATATTCTTAATATTACATCAGGTGGAAGTATGTATCAGCCAATACATATTTCCACCTGATTGTCTGTATATGACTTACGCTCGATTTATTACGAGCTGTGTGGGAGTTAATGCCGTTATATGCATAAGGTCTGTGAGTGAAAGCTCGTTCAAGCGAAGCGCGTTTGCTTTCGCTCACAGTAATAGCCTTTGCAGATGACGGCATTTACTCCCACTAAGCGCAGTAATCCATGAGAGCGTAAGCCATATACAGACGAGCTGGTGGAATACCATTGTCTATACTACTTCAACATCACCATATCCGCTATATACCACTTGCCGCTTCTTTTTACGAATATATACTCCATATGAGTAGGGTAATCTTTGAAACTGCCACTGTTATAAGATACTTGTAAATCAAAACTTACTTCACATGAAAAACAATCTTTTGTATATGACTGATAATTATATACTTTCATATCACTGAATGCTGGTTCCCTGCTTACCTCTAACCATATATTAGTCCTTGATATTCTGGACAGGTATGAGTATGCATATGAGCCAGGCAGTATGTATGGCGAAAGCTTTGCAAAGCTTTCATAATTAACTACATATTTACCGTAAATTTCTGTAATTTCTTTTATACGGCTTTCCTGTTCCTCTATCAGCTTGCCATTAGCTTCAAATCCAAATTCATATACATTATCTGTGCTGCTTATAAGCTCCAATTCACTGTTATACACAGGACCTGTTGCTTTTATTTCATGTTCTTTATATACATTCTCTATATGATATGTTGTTGTCTTAGGCATATTAATGTGTTTGGCAACATTACTTAGTACTTCTGCATCTTTAGTTTCTGTTACATATTCACTTCCTAGCTTATTACCATCAACTGTCACTTCTGAATTCTCCGGAACTATTATCTCATAGGTCTTTCCTTCACAGCTAAGTCCTGACACATCCGCAATTGTCCACTCATTTTTACTTCTTTTCTCAAGATATATTATTATATCTGTTTTCTGCCCGTCTTTCTTTAACTGATATACCGGATTATCATTAGTGTACTCACCAGACTTCTTAGTGTATGTCCACTCTCCCTCACATAATACATTTTTAATATATTCTCTCACAGCTTCATCTAACACTTCACTGCCTTCATAAGCATTTTCCCCTGTGTGTACATACTTTGTGAAATCTCCTGTATCCTGTAATTGTATCTGTTCAGTTATCTTATCCATAGCATACTCTGGTCGTGACTGCTCATACTTTTTTAAAGCTGTCCACAGGATGCTCCACAGTACAACAAATCCTATCAGTACTATGGTGACAACTATTATATATATTTTCCAGAATAACGGGATTTTTATTGTCTTTTTAATCATTATTTTCTCAGCCTCCGGCCTGCCCTTTTTAAACATTTATTTAATAATTATTGTTGTCGGTAAATCTCTTGGTCCATACATTGATGCACAACTGTTGATGTATTCTCCATTGTAATACATAAGTGATGATGAGCCACCATCAAGATTAGCCGCATTAACTGCACCATACTCAAGCATGAGCTCTATCACATCTGAATATGACGCTCCCAGACTGTTTACCTGGCGTCCATCTATTACTACAAGCAGTATTGAACCATCTTCTCTCTGTCCGATTGCTGTTCTTGGATTAAGACCGCTTCCGCTCCCATTAACTTCAACCGCTTCTCCATTAACAACAAGCACCGGCCCGAAGCTTACGGCATCTCTTACTCCCCGGTCAAGTGCCGCCTGTGCTGTCATATCTCCCACTACAAGTACATTATTATTGTCTATACCTATAATTCCATAAGTTGTTCCCAGTGACCCCCACTTTAACCTGCCTTCTGATATAACAAGTCCATCCGGCTCGCCACCTGTTCCTACTCCTCCTGCATCCCGAAAACCGCCGGCATTAGTCGCAGCTATTGCTCCATAGCTTTCCGCTATCTCTGATACTTTCTTTCCCTTACAGCTTTTTCCATATTCTCCGCTTGTTCCTACCATAACTCTTGATGGGTCTCTTACAATCATCATCTTACCTCTGTAAGTATCCTTCTCTATATCAATAACCTCTATCATTGATTTTTCTTCTTGTGTAAGAATTTTTGTATCTGATATAAGCGAAGAATCTGTCACTTCATTTGTCTTCTGTATGGAATTGATTGCTCTTATTCTGGCTATCTCTTCATCTGAAAAAAATAGTGTTACAAGTATTCCTCCTGCACTTGATTCCATTGCTGAATTAACAAACAGATTTCTTGCTGTCTTTGATGGTCCGAATTCCATAATTCTTACAACGCCTAACAGCCCTATAAGAAGCAAAACCACTGTGGTAAGAATACATATTCCTACTCTCCTTACTATTTTCAATGCTATCCTTTTCTTTGTCATAATTTCTATCCTTTCACACAAAGTAAAAAAATTATAGCATAAAAAAAGGCCAGAGTAAATCACTCTGACCATTATCTTAGACATATTCTGTTATAAATATATTCTACATATCTGCAAGCAATTCCTTTGCCTTGTCCATAGAATCCATATGAACATAAATATCGCACTTAGAATTCTTACTGTTATTAAGGAACTTGAACACGCCTGTGTGAAAATTCCACTTCTCAAAATATGATATATTGTTTCTTCTAAGAACTCTCTCTATCTTTCTGCTTTCCTCTAATGTTACATCAGAACGCAATAAACGTTCATTAGTTCCGACTTCTGACATACTGCTGCACCTCTTTACTAACGTCTGTTATATTAGTATGTTATCACATTTTTAATGTAAAATCTACTTTAGAAAATTAAAAAATCGGTCTGAACACTTGTCCAGACCGAATAAATATTTTAATAATACGAATTACGCAATTGTGTAAATCCATCCCTTAGGAGCTTCAATCTTGCCCATCTGGATACCTGTTAATGTATCATAGAGCTTCTGAATTGTAGGTCCCATCTTCTCCATTCCGCTTGGGAAGCAGATTTCCTTACCATGGTCGTTAATCTTACCAACAGGTGAGATAACTGCAGCTGTACCACAAAGACCACACTCTGCAAAATCCTTAACTTCATCAAAGAGAACTTCTCTTTCCTCAACCTCTAATCCAAGATACTCCTTAGCAACAACCATTAATGAACGGCGTGTGATTGATGGAAGAATTGAATTAGACTTTGGTGTTACGAACTTACCATCTTTAGTGATGAAGATGAAGTTAGCGCCACCTGTCTCCTCAACCTTAGTTCTTGTTGCTGGGTCAAGGTACATGTTCTCTGCATATCCTTCTTCATGTGCTGTCATAATAGCATGTAAGCTCATTGCATAGTTAAGTCCAGCCTTGATATGTCCTGTTCCGTGTGGTGCTGCTCTATCAAAATCTGAAACTTTGATAGTAATAGGCTTAGCACCGCCCTTGAAGTAAGGACCTACTGGAGTTGTAAGTACTCTGAACTGATATTCATCAGCAGGCTTAACTCCGATAACAGGGTTGCTTCCGAACATGTATGGACGGACATAAAGTGTAGCACCTGAACCAAAAGGTGGTACCCATGCTGCATTAGCTTCTACTGTCTTAGCAACTGCCTCTACCCACTTATCTTCTGGGTAAACTGGCATTTCAAGTCTCTCACATGAATCTTTCATTCTTGCTGCATTCAGATCTGGGCGGAACATAACAATGTGACCATCCTCTGTTGTATAAGCCTTAAGACCTTCAAAACATGTCTGTGCATACTGAAGGACTCCTGCACACTCGTTAATGACAACCTTGTCATCCTCTGTAAGTGTTCCGTTATCCCATGCGCCATCTTTATAGTTGGCTACGAATCTCTTGTCAGTCTTGATGTAACCAAAGCCAAGGCTTGACCAATCAATATTCTTCTTTTCCATTGTTAGTACTTCCTTTCATCTAAAGATACTGATGTAAAAAATGTTTTACACGATTTTGAGCATATTTTACGCTCTTAAAAATGTCATGTCAACATTTCATTATTCATCTCCGGTAATTTCTGTGTAATATTTAGCATAATCGGTTCTTTCTGCCTTAGTAAATGCAATTGCTGTTCTTGGATGCTGGTTAGTCTGACCGGTAAGCATGTACTGTA
Source organism: Lachnospira eligens (assembly GCF_009680455.1). Lineage (GTDB taxonomy): Bacteria > Bacillota > Clostridia > Lachnospirales > Lachnospiraceae > Lachnospira > Lachnospira eligens_A. The sequence goes on along the minus strand of NZ_WKRD01000008.1, from coordinate 56,455 downwards.
CATCACATCCCCATACAACACCTGATGCTTTAAGTGGAACCATATGCTTCTCAATAAACTTAAGCACTGGAACAATATTAAACTTAGGATTTCTTAAGAACCCTAATAATAATTCTGAATAGCAGTTACCTGCACCTCTTCCCATTCCGCTTACTGTTGCATCAAGAAGGCTTACGCCGATTGAGCATGCCTCAATTGTATTGGCAAATGCAAGCTGCTGGTTGTTATGTGCATGTATACCAACACTTTTTCCATACTTCTCTGCTATCTTAATGTATTTGTCAGCAAGTCTTCTTACCTGCTCCGGGTATAATGAACCATAGCTGTCAACAAGGTATATGTACTGTGCCTTGCTCTGTGATGCAAGAAGCTCTAATGCAAGGTCTAACTCATTCTCACCTGCTGTTGATATCGCCATAATATTGACTGTAACCTCATATCCCATATCTGAACAGTAGTTAGCCATCTCAATAGCTGCTGGAATGGTATTAATATATGTTGCAACTCTCACCATATCAACAACTGACTCTGACTTAGGTGGAATATCTCTCTTCATATTAGTTCTTCCGACATCAGCCATAACTGATATCTTAAGTGGTGTATCATTCTCGCCAACAATAGCTCTGATATCTTCTTCCTTACAGAACTTCCACTTTCCGAATTCTTTCTCATCAAATATATCCTTATCAGCCTTATATCCAAATTCCATATAATCAACGCCTGCTGCCACATTAGCTTCATAAAGATCTTTAACAAACTCATCAGTGAATTCAAAATTATTCACAAGACCTCCATCTCTTAATGTACAGTCCATAACCTTGATGTCTGGTCTGTATGAAGTCAAATTACCCCTGTTTTCTGCCATAACCTGTTTCCTCCTGTAAAATTTCTCCCTGAAATTGTTTCCTTTTGGAATTGTACCCCTTTGGGATTGTTCCCTCTTGAGATTGTTTCGCTTTAAACCGTTACGCTTTAAAGCGTTAAACTGTTTTGAATTATAACACATCTTTCGAGGTTGTCAACTGTTGATGTAAGATTTTCAGCTTTGGCCTACTAATCTTTCATAACACTTTGCTTTAGTAGGTCTTTTTCCTCATTCTTGCTTACATAAGCTGACATATCATGCGTAAAAGACCTACTAACTCACCTATCTCTGCCTGTTTAGTAGGTCAACTCCTGCTCTCCATCTCTTTTCCCTAGCTAATTCACCTACTAATCTTCCATTACACTTCATCCTAGTAGGTCTTCGCCTGATTCGCTCTTACATAAGCTGGCTTATCACTCTTAAAAAACCTACTAAACAAACCACTTCTGCCTGTTTAGTAGGTCTCTCCCCACACACCAAAAAATTTGCTTGGCATAGTACAACTACATATCACAACTGCACTGCTCATCCAAGCAATATGCCGCCTCACGACTTCACCATCAGCCTCTCAATAAACACATCCATCAACGCATTAAGCCCCTTAAGGTATTCCTTCGCATTAGTGAATTTCTTCTTAGTTACAGTCCATATGAATGCAGGATTGGCGTCTACTCTCATCTGGATTGCACCGCCATACTCGTCAAGAAGCTTCTTTATAGCATCCGGGTCTAATTCAGCCTTAGGATAAACTGTCATAACTGTACGCCATACTGCTGTTCCTGATTCCTGATGTGCAACGCCGCCCTTTATCTCTATCATGCCAAGTTTATGTGCCTTTGACTTGATAAGCGCAATCATAAGCAGATTGTCGGCGCATGATGGCACACTTCCGTATCTGTCTGATAACTCGTCCTTCATATCTGATAATTCATCCATGTTCTCAAGTGCAGCAATTCTCTTATATATATCAAGCTTCTGGTACTCACTCTTAATATATGTTGCCGGAATATAAGCGTCCACATCTACATCTATTGTTGTCTCAAACTCATACTCATTCTTAATTCCCCTAAGATTGTTGACCGCCTGATTAAGCATTTTACAGTACAGGTCGTATCCTACAGCCGCCATGTGACCGTGCTGGCTGTTTCCAAGCACATTTCCTGCACCTCGGATTTCCAGATCCTTCATCGCAATCTTAAAACCCGAACCAAAATCCGCAAATTCCCTGATTACGCTGAGTCGCTTCTCCGCTACCTCTGTCAGTACCTTATCTCTTCTGTACAGTAAAAATGCATACGCAGTCCTTGAGCTTCTGCCAACTCTTCCTCTTAGCTGATAAAGCTGAGAAAGTCCAAAACGATCTGCATCTTCAATTATCATTGTGTTGCAGTTGGATATATCCATACCTGTTTCAATTATAGTTGTAGACACCAACACATCTATCTCACCATTAACGAAATCACACATTATCTTCTCAAGCTCCCGTTTAGCCATCTGACCGTGGGCATATGCCACATTTGCATCAGGAACAAGCTCCTGAATGTGTGCAGCCGCCTCATCAATGCTTCTTACACGGTTGTATACATAGTAGACCTGACCGTTTCTGGCAAGCTCCCTTGTGATTGCCTCTCGTATCATCTCATCATTATGCTCTGTAACGAAAGTCTGTATCGGAACACGGTCAACCGGAGGCTCTTCAAGAACACTCATATCCCTGATTCCCGCAAGGCTCATGTGAAGCGTTCTTGGAATCGGAGTGGCACTGAGCGTAAGTACATCAACATTATTCTTTAACTTCTTAATCTTCTCCTTGTGTGTAACACCAAAACGCTGTTCCTCATCAATAATAAGAAGTCCCAGATCCTTGAACACCACGTCTTTAGAAAGAAGCCTGTGTGTGCCTATTACAATGTCAACCATGCCCTTCTTAAGTTCCTCAATAGTCTCCTTATTCTGTGCTGAGGTTCTGAAGCTTGACAACTGGGCTACCGTAACCGGAAAGTCCTTCATTCTCTGTTCAAATGTGGTAAAATGCTGGCTTGCAAGTACTGTTGTCGGTACAAGATAAGCAACCTGCTTTCCTTCCTGAACTGCCTTAAATGCTGCTCTTATCGCAATCTCTGTCTTACCATAGCCTACATCTCCACATATAAGTCTGTCCATTACCCTGCGGCTTTCCATGTCATGCTTCGTGTCTTCTATCGCATTTAACTGGTCTGTTGTCTCCTCATAAGGGAACATTTCCTCAAATTCCTGCTGCCATACCGTATCCGGGCCAAACTGGTATCCTTCTATCCTCTGTCTTGTGGCATACAACTCAACAAGATCTTTAGCCACTTCTTCAACAGCTGAATGAACCTTTGACTTGGTCTTGCCCCACTCTGTACCTCCAATCTTATTAAGCTTCGGCTTTTTCTCTACATCTGAACCCGCGAATTTCTGCAGACGGTCAAGCTGTGTTGCAAGAACATACAGGTTGCTGTTATCAGCATAAGATATCTTAATGTAATCTTTCTCAACACCTTCAACCTTAATCTTCTCAATGCCCTTATACTGACCTATACCATAATTCTCATGAACAACATAATCGCCAATATTAAGTTCATTAAAGCCGGCAATATTCTTGCCGTCGTACTCCTTCTTCTTTACTTTCTTGCGTTTCTTCTCTGTAAATATGTCAGTCTCGGCAATACACACAAATCCCTGCAGCGGATACTCAAATCCTCTGTGAAGGCTTCCGTAAGTAACCATCACAAGCCCGCCTGCCATGGATTTATTGCTGTCCTCTGTATAGAAGCTCTCAATTCCAAGCCTTCCGAGGTCGTCAACAATTCTGTTAGCTCTTGTTCTTGAGCTGCATACAAGAAGAACTGCGTATTTGTTGCGTTTGTACTTCCTTATGTCATCTGAAAGATATTCAAAGCTGTTATTATATGAGCTGATGCTTCTTACTTCAATGTGCATTGAATAATCTATCCCAAAGAATTCAGGGGTGTATTCAAGTGTTGTCAGCACAAGCTGCTTATGTCCATTCATTGAAAGAACGGCTGTCTCCATATCCATAAACATATGTGTCTGGCTTGGAAGCACATAACCGCTTTCTAATCTGTTCTTCATACTCTCACTGTACTCATAGAAAGTCATGTCGCTGTGTTCCTTAAGCCTTGCAGGTTCGTCTACGACAATAAGAGTATCTCCCTTAGGGAAATACTCTGCCAGACTGCTCACTCTGTCTGCAAATGTATATATGAATTTGCTGTAATCTCCTGTCCTTAACGCGTCATCAAACATTCTGTTAAGATGATTTCCAGCCTCTATCTGTTCCTTAGTACGCTTTCTTTTATCTGCTCCAAACAGCTTCATCTGTTCGTCTTTTTCATGTCTGATTTTTTCAATCCCATGCTCTATCTCATCCTCAGTAAAAAGGAACTCTGTTGCAGGAAATACTGTATAACTCTTATAGTTCTCAATCGAACGCTGGCTGTCTGCATCAAATGCCCTTATTGAGTCTATCTCATCGTCCCACAATTCAATTCTCACAGGTGCTTCATCTGTATATGAAAATATATCTATTATTCCGCCTCTTATGGCAAACTGTCCTTTGGCTTCAACCATTCCGAATCTCTCGAATCCCATAGCTGTAAGCTTCTTTGCCATATCATCTACATCGAGTATGTCACCCTTCTTAAGGTTAATGACTGCCCTCTTGAATCTGTCGACTGGAAGAAGCATATCTGATATTCCATCAATGGTTGTCACAATTGTAAGCGGTCCGTCTGAAGCTTCCTCTGTTGATTTCTCCGTTCCAGATTTTACAATGTCCGATTTATTCAATCTGTCAATTATGGCTGCTATACATTTGATTCGCTCTCCGGCAATCTGTCGTCCCTGCACATCTGCGTTATAAAATATTACATCCTTCGCAGGATAATACATTACATTTCCACCGTTAAAGAATCTGGCATCCTCCGCCATATCCCTTGCTTTCCCCTCGTCACTGGTTATAACAAGCTGGAAATTATAATTGCTGGCTATAGCACTTGAAAAATGCAGCTTCTGCGTGTCAATACAGCCACTTACCATTACTGTTCTGCCACCATCTTTAGCAAGCTCTTTATTAAGTTGTTCCACACCGGCTGTATTATACACCGGCTCAAATATTGCTTTCATATTATACCACCAGTTATCCGTTATATTTATTCATACCACTTTCTATTCCATCTGTAAGTATGCATTCTACAGCTTCACAGGCTTTCTTATTAGCCTCTCTTAATGTTGCATATTCCTCTGTAGGAAATTTCCCAAGCACCCAGTCTGCAAGATCCCAGTTCTTAGGCTTATCGCCGACTCCGAACTTTATTCTCTTGAACTTGTCGCTTCCAAGATGTGCTATTATACTCTTGATTCCATTGTGTCCACCTGCACTTCCCTTTGCACGGAGTCTTAGTTTACCTACGTCAAGACTTATATCATCGAAGATAACAATAAAATCATCTATATCACATTTGTAATAATCCATAACTTCTCTTATACACTCGCCTGAATTATTCATATATGTCATTGGCTTAACAAGTATTACTTTCTGACCTGCTATTACGCCTTTTCCGATAAGTCCTTTGTGCTTTGCTGTGTCCACACTGATATTATATTTGTCTGCAAGCTCGTCTATTACTGAAAATCCTGCATTGTGTCTTGTTCCCATATATTCTTTACCCGGATTACCCAGTCCCGCTATTATATACATAACATCCTCCTGATTAATTATCATATATTAGCAAGTATATAACATATTTCTTCTTTTGGCTATCTTAACGCACCATCTGTAACCTGACAGGTTAAGACAACCATATCTTTATCCAAAAAGTCCCGCAAGTCATAACGACCGCGGGACATTTTGTTATATTAAACAATTATTCAATTATAATTATTTAACAGATATTCTTCTTTTCTTTGATACAAATACAATTCCTGCTAATGCACAAAGTATTAATACTACATATAATGCAATTGGAGCTGTATCTCCAGTCTTTACAGTTTCACTTGTTGACTCTGTTGTTCCATTAACATTATTGTCTTTTCCTGTTTCTCCACCGTCTGCTACATCATCCTTTGATGAACCGTCATCCTTAGAGATAACTTCTTTATAATGAACCGGCTTCCATGTTCCAAGAACTGTATCAACAGCAGAAACATTTTCTAAATCAATGTAATTAACAACAGCATCTAATGTACTATTAGTGCAGCCTGTTGTCACAAATGCTTCACCCTTGTTTGTGTTATTGTACTCATTGAAGATTGCTGAAGCCTTCTCTCCATTAGACATTTCTGTCCAGCCTTCTGAGTCAATGTATCCGTTAGTCTCACACTCAATAAATGATGCATTAGAGTTAGCACCCCATGTTCTACCGTACTTACCTAATACTGCTGCATCACCATGTGCTCCATCTGTTGTAACCTCACAGTTTCTGAATACATATGGGCTTGTCTTAGGTGCAACAATGTAACCAATCTTTGCATTGTTATTTTCATCATTCTTATATGTCTTCCACTGTAACTTACAGTTATCAAATACAGCTGCAAACTCACCACAGATATAATCTACATTACCACCGATTGTACAACCGTTGAAATATGCGTGATATCCATAATTTGCTGAACCATTTCTACCAAGTGTATCCTGTGATGAAAGAATTGAACAGTTGAAAACTTCAATATTATCAGCCTCAATATAGAAAGCATTTGATCTCTCTTTAAACTTGTAATCTGATACATCTGCGCCTTCTGCTAATCTGTCTACTGAAAGATTTGAACCTGCAATATCTGTCTTCTCAGCCTCTGTTAAGTAATAGTTGTATGTATTCAGGAATGTTGTATTCTCTGCAACAAAATTATTACCTCTAACAATGAATACTCCACCCCAGAGACTTCCATTTCCTTCTTCAGATGAGTATCTGTCCATAGCAAGTGTCTTATTGTAAAGACCTGTTGCTGGATCTATTGAATAATACTTTGTTCCAACACCATAATACCATGAAATTGTATGTCCATTACCCTTAAGTGTTACATATGGTGCAGCCATAACTACCTGTTCAAATACATCAGATGTAAGGTTAATAGTTACTCTGCCTGCTTCGCCTTCTGGTCTGTTCTGCATACCAAGAATAGCATCTGAAGCTTCATTTAATGTATCATAATCGCCAGGAACATTAATCTCTGACTTGAATTCTGTCATAGGAACAACTGAAATTCCTGTAATATATGTTGTTGCACCAAAGTTAACAACAGCATCACCTTCAACTACTATCTCAAATGTATCTGTCTTAGATGTTGTACCAACTGATGTATAGCCCTTATCAGTTTCTGTACTATCGTACTTCTCTCCATTAACTGTAAAGTTGAATGCATAGTAAGTAGAAATAGCAACCTTAGCTTTTCCCTTTACTGGAATTGTAAGTGAAGAATCAGCTCTTGCTACTGTGTGAGGCTTTCCATTCTCTACTGCAATACTACCTGCTGTTGCAAGAGATGGAACTCTTGTATAGCTGTAATCTCTCTTAGATGCTGGATCATCCTTCTCTACATATACATCATTAACATTATCAACACCAGCCTTAACGGATGCTCTGTCATATGTTGTTGATCCATCCTTAGTCTCTACGCTTGTTGTATATTCTCCAGGCTTTACAGAAACCTTGTATGAATCTCCTGTTATTGTTGCTTCATTTACTGTTCCACTAGTATTATTAGTAAATACAAGCTTTGTAACATTAGATGAATCTGTGCCTACAATCTTACCTGTAAGTTCAACATCCGGAACATTATTAAGTGTGATTGTAACTGCATCACCTGTTACTGTAAATGTCTGTGAATCACCTACGAGTGGCTTAACACCGCCATCGTTAGAGCTTACTCTGTATGTGTGTCCCTTAAGAAGCTTAAGAGATTTTGTTGTTGTGCTGAGAGATATCGCATCTCCACCTAACTGGTCATCTACTAATGATAACTTTAATCCGCTACCAATTGTTGCATCAATATTATTTACAGTTACCGGAACTGTAATCTTCTCATCTGCAATATAGCTGTATCCAGCATAGAACATATTATTAGTCTTTCCTGTTGTTGACATAACATATGTCTTACCAGGAACAACTTTAAATGAATATGATGTTAATCCTGTTTCTGAATCAACAAAGCCTTCCTTAGTTCCATCAGCATTGAAAGTATGTACTCTGAGGAATGATGTTGAATTATAGTAAACTGTCATCATACCCTTAGCAGCTGGTGTAAATGTAGCTAAACATCCATCACCTTCACCTGGAAGATTAGGAATATTATTGGCATCAGCATGTCTCTTACCTGATGTATAAGCATCATGTTCAACACCATTAATTGTAACCTTCTTATCTGGCTTTACTGTATACTGAGTAATAACTCCGCCTACTGTCTGTCCACCTAATGTAAGTGTGCTGTCTCCGAACTTGTACTCACCAGTCTTAACAACACCATCTACAGCATGCTCATCCATAACAAATGTAAAGTTTTCTACATTAGCTTCTGGCTCTGCAATATGCTTTACATCAATGCTTCCAAGATATCCATCAGCTGTTGCAACTAATTCTACATATCCTGCTGCACCTGAGTATTGATACTTGAATTCTGTAGTGCTGACTTCTGTTCCTTCAATTGTAGCCTGCTTCTCTTTATATGATCCAATTGTGATTTCACATGAACCCTTAACCGGAATCTTAACAACAGCTCCTGTGTTAAACTGTGCCCAGTCACTTCTTGTAGAATCAAACTTACCAGTTGTAGCATCAATAACTAAGCCATTAACTTCACCTGTAGTTTCCTGAATGAGCTTTCCGTTAGAACCCATTAATTCAGAACCTTTTCTGAAGTTCCATGTTCTGTCTCCGTTATCTTTTGATTCTACTAATGTTAAATTCTTAATCTTCATCTCACCTGAATCACCGCTTGCAAGTGTATCTGGTGTAAGTAAAATATAACCATCCTCAAAAGCTGCTGATGAAACTGTTACAGTAGCTTCTTTATCACCATTGATATTAACAGCATTAGGAAGTTCCTCTCTACCTGCTGTATTCAGACAGATGACTGCATTCTCTCCGCTCTTGTCACCAACATAAACATATCTGTTATTGTTGTTACTAGAAAACTTTAAAGTAAGTGTAGCTGATGTTGCTGTTGGGTCAACAGGAACAGCAATAACAGCATCCTTTGTTTTCTGAGCTGATAATCCTGCTCCTTTAGTCTTAACATATGCTGTACCGGCAGCAACCTTTATTCTGCCAACCTCATCACCTTCTGCTAAAGTAAGTGAACTGCTTCCTGAGTATTTTGAAAAATCCCATGTTGTTATTCTTTCGTTATTCTCCCATGTACCAGCGTCTACTACGACCCCAGATTCAGCGGTCTTATCATCGGCTTTAGTATTAGTAATACTGCCTGGCATGAGAGCTGCAACCATAAGAACCGCCATGAATAATGATGCAATTCTTCTGATCTTACGCTTTTTCATAAACTTCATAATTATCCTCCTTAAATATATTTGCACACGATAGTGTCTTTCGCGGTAGTTTTCCGCTTTTGTTACCATAATACATTTATGTAATGTGTTTTGCTACCGCTTTTTTTGTTTCTTGAGTTGTTTTTACATATAATTTTGGCTTGATTTTTTAACCATTTGTTAATTACAGCAATATTTCAACATGTTTTTTGTGCAAAATGTATATATTGCACTTATTTTGCTCTAAAATTTTCCGTTTTTTAATCCATTTATTTTTCCATTTATCTGTGTTAATATATCTTTAAATATAACTTCAGGAGAATGTATGAATTCAAATTATTTTAACATTTCAAAATTATATCGCACTCCAGAAAATTCAATGTCATCTTCTCATACACACTCTTTCTGGGAATTATTTTACCTTACCAAAGGAAGCTGTAGCATTTTAATAAGAGATGCTTTATATGAAATAAACGAAGGAACCATTTTCCTGATTCCATGTGATATTTCTCATAAAACCATATATTCTAATACAGATAATGAACGGATTGTAATTGAATTAGGAGACGACTATGTAGCACCAATTATATCAGGTTTCCCCGACTTAACTTTTTATAATAAATACTGCTGTCATTTCTTTACTTTTAATCTGTCAGCATCTAACCTGATTAATTATTATTTTGATACTGTTCTTTTAGAATCTAAAAAACACAGTTCTATATCTTCATTAACTATAAGGCATTCAATTCAGGGAATTATTCTGTGTATAATCCGTTCTGGTTTTGATATAACAGCGTCATTAAATGTCAGGAACTCATTACAAACAGAGAATACAATTATTCAGAATGCCATTGATTACATAGAGCAGAACTTTTCCGCCAATATTTCTTTGACCGCTTTGGCTGAACATTTACATCTGAACCCTTCTTATCTGTCCAAGCTTTTTAAAGATGAAACCGAAATGACATTTAAAGATTTTCTGAATAGAACAAGGATTAGCCATGCTGAAAGATTATTGCTTGAAACCAATCTTCCAATGTCAGATGTTGCTTCATTGTGTGGATATGAATCCGGTAATTATTTTGGGGATGTTTTCAAGAAAACAAAAGGTATTTCCCCTATCAAATTCAGGGAAGCAAAGGGATATATTGCATAAAAAAGGTCTGACTCTGAAGATGCGCTAACGCATCTGTCAAAGTCAGACCTTTTAAATGTGTTAAATTGTTACTCCTCTACATCCTCTGCCTTTTCATAAGCATCAAGTACAATCTTCTGTAACCTGTCTCTTGTCTGGGTATTGATAGGATGAGCAATGTCACGATACTCTCCGTCTGATGATTTTCTGCTTGGCATTGCAATGAACAAGCCCTTCTCTCCCTCAATCACCTTGATATCATGTACCACAAATTCATCATCTATTGTGATTGACACAACCGCTCTCATCTTACCCTCTTTAGCAATCTTCCTGACCCTTACATCTGTTATATTCATAACGCACCCCTTCTTGAACCTCTGCGGTTCTTGTTATACTTTAGTCTGAAAACCTTCTGTTGCAACTTTTATTCTTAATAATACAAAGGGCTGTCCTCCACAACAATCCTTGTACCATTCTCCCCGACATACCTTGAATTAGCTTTGATTGTACTATTGCTTTCAACAATACAGTTCTCAATATATGCATTGTCTCCAATATATACGTTGTTAAGAATAATTGAGTTCTTAATTACACTGTTATTACCAACATATATCTTCTTAAATAACACTGAATCTTCAACAGTTCCGTTTACTATACATCCACTTGAAACAAGGCTGTTCCTTACATTAGCTCCGAAGTTATACTTAGCAGGTGGTAAATCCTCAACCTTAGAATATACATCCGGATACTGCTTGAAGAAGTAATCTCTTACATCCTTCTTAAGGAAATCCATGTTAGTCCTATAATATGAATCTACTGTAGATATATTGCTCCAATATGTATCAAGCTTATAGCCATATATCTTCTTGATATTCTTATATCTTACAAGAATATCTCTTACAAACTCATGTCTGTCTTCTTCAGCAGCCTTTTCAAGAAGTTCAATAAGAAGTCTTCTTCTTATTACATATATTCCTGTTGAAACTGTAGAGAGGTTAGTCTCTAATGGCTTCTCATCAATATCTGTGATTCTTCCTTCCTCCGTCATGGCAACTACACCATAACGTCCTATCTCAGAACGATCTTCTAAATTCTTAACAACTACTGTAATATCAGCCTTCTTCTCAATATGATACTGAAGCACTTTATTATAATCGAGCTTATATACACCATCGCCTGATGCAATAACTACATATGGCTCATGGCTCTGTTTTAAGAACTGCATATTCTGATATAATGAATCTGCTGTTCCACGATACCAGTTACTGCTCTCTGCTGTAATTGTAGGAGTGAATACAAATAATCCTCCCTGCTTTCTTCCAAAATCCCACCACTTAGATGAACTTAAATGTTCATTAAGTGATCTTGCGTTATACTGTGTAATGACAGCAACCTTCTGGATTCTTGAATTAGTCATGTTGCTCAATGCAAAATCTATGGCGCGATAACTTCCGGCAATCGGCATGGCTGCAATGGCTCTCTTATTAGAAAGTTCACGCATCATTCTGTTATTTCCGCCAGCTAATATAATACCTATTGCTTTCATTAATTATCACCTGCCTTAATTATTATGCCTCCGCCTGGTAACTCACCATTAGGGTAATCCTGTAATGTTGTCTCTCCTGATATGGCTGTATTCTTTCCAACCTTAACATTGTCTGGAATAACAGACCACTCACCGATAGTAACAAGTCCAGAATTATATATCTTAGGGAACTTAACATTCTCTGCTTCTTCACCAACTCCAAGTTCAACATTCTCTCCAATCGTTACATCTTCTGCGATTATTGACTTGGTTATTGTTGTGTTCTTTCCGATGTGTGAATTATTCATAATAATTGAGTCTCGGATTACACAGCCTTCTTCAATAACAACTCCCGAACCTATTACGGAATTAAATACTCTTCCGTATACTTCAGTTCCATCACCTATGATACTCTTCTCTATATAAGCATCTTTTGCAATATACTGTGGTGGGATTGTATCTGTCTTAGTGTATATCTTCCAGAATTCCTCATAAAGATTAAATATAGGAATAATATCTATAAGTTCCATATTAGCTTCCCAATATGAGCTTAATGTTCCTACATCTTTCCAGTATCCGTTGTACTCATAAGCAAATATTCTCTTATTGTTATTAAAGCAGTATGGAATTACATGTTTTCCAAAGTCACATTCCTGCTGATCCTTAAGCTTGATAAGTGCGTCCTTAAGAACCTTCCAGCTGAATATGTATATACCCATTGATGCAAGATTGCTCTTTGGATGTTCAGGCTTTTCTTCGAACTCCGTAATCTTATTATCGTTATCCGTTACAACTACACCGAATCTGCTTGCTTCTTCTATAGGTACAGGCATTGCAGCAATTGTAATATCTGCATTATTAGCCTTGTGATAATCGAGCATTATCTTGTAATCCATCTTGTATATATGGTCACCTGAAAGAATAAGTACATATTCAGGATGATACTGCTCCATATACTCAAGATTCTGGTAAATGGCATTAGCTGTTCCTGTATACCATTCACTATTCTGACTCTTCTCATAAGGTGGAAGAACTGATACGCCTCCTACATTACGGTCAAGATCCCAAGGAATACCAATTCCTATATGCGTGTTAAGACGAAGTGGCTGATACTGTGTTAATACTCCCACTGTATCTATTCCTGAGTTAATACAGTTACTGAGAGGAAAGTCAATTATTCTATACTTTCCACCAAATGCTACTGCCGGCTTTGCCACCTTAGAAGTAAGAACTCCTAATCTGCTTCCCTGGCCACCAGCTAACAGCATTGCAATCATTTCTTTTTTAATCATGCTATCACCTCTGATGTTAAATTTTTACTGCTTTTAGATATTTTGATTATATCATACTATTCTCATTAAGTAAAAAGAATTTCGAGTTTTTTATACACATTTTTATGCACATTTTCTAAATCGTATAGTATATAATAAGAAAGGTTTGAAAAATAAGCCGATAAGACATACAATATATTAAACACTAAATTCAAGGAAGGAAAATATCATGTACAAGATTGATTTCAACAACCCTATCCATATTCACTTCATTGGCATAGGCGGTATAAGTATGAGCGGACTTGCCAAGATTCTTTTATCTGAAGGCTTTACTGTTTCAGGCTCTGATTCCCACTCATCAGCACTCACTGACGAACTTACAGGTGACGGATGTCTAGTATCTGTACCCCAGAGTGCCGGTAATATAACTAATGATATAGATCTTGTTGTATATACAGCAGCAATTCACCCGGATAATCCTGAATTCAAGGCAGCTAAGGAAGCTGGGCTTCCAATGCTTACCCGCGCAGAGCTTCTTGGGCAGATTATGACTATGTACAAGAATGCTATTAACATTGCAGGTACTCATGGAAAGACTACTACTACTTCAATGGTTTCTGAGATTCTGCTTGCTGCCAATATGGATCCTACTATCTCTGTAGGTGGTATACTTAACAGCATTGGTGGCAATACAAGAGTCGGCGGTAACAAGTATTTTGTAGCAGAAGCTTGTGAATATACTAACAGCTTTTTATCATTTAATCCTACAATGAACATTATTCTCAATGTCAAGGAAGACCATCTTGATTTCTTCAAGGATATTGATGATATCCGTCACTCTTTCAAGCTTTTTACTGAAAAGCTTCCATCTGACGGAACTCTTATCATCAATACTGACATTGATAATTATGAATATTTCTATCAGGATACTGACTGCGAAGTCATTACATTTGGTTCTGACCCTGCAAAGAGCATGTACAGTGCTTCTGATATCACTTATGACGAGCTTGGAAGATGCACTTATTCTCTTCTTATTAATGGAGAGAAGGCTGACACTATTACTCTTGGTGTACCGGGGCTTCACAATGTTTACAATTCTCTTGCTGCTATTGCCGCTGCAAGAAAGCTTTCTGTTGATATGGAGCATATCAAGGCAGGTCTTTCTAACTTTAAGGGTACTAACAGAAGATTTGAGAAGAAGGGTACATTTAACGGTGTTACTGTCATTGATGATTATGCACATCACCCTGATGAAATCCGTGCTACTTTAAGTTCTGCCGCACACTATCCACACAACAATGTATGGGTAGTTTTCCAACCTCATACATATTCGCGTACGAAGCTTTTATTTAATGAGTTTGCTGATGCATTAAGCCACGCTGACAAGGTTGTTCTCGCTAAGATATACGCTGCAAGAGAAACTGATACGCTTGGAATCAGCTCTGCTGACCTGTGCGAGAAGATTAAATCTCTCGGTAAGGAATGTGTATACATTGACAATTTTGAGGACATTGAAAAATATTTATTAAAAAATTGTATCAACGGTGACTTGTTAATAACTATGGGTGCCGGTGACGTATATCAGATTGGTGAAGACTTGCTTAAATAGTACATTTTCCACCAGCCTGAACTTTTTCAACAAAGTTATCCACATTATCCACAATTTTCTGTTACTTAATTGTTCAGAATGATTGTGGATAATTTTTTATTCTGGTAATTTTAAGAATCCAGATTCTATGCGTTTTTCCTGCGTTTATTTTTTACTTATCCACATTATCCACATTTTCCACATTTCTCCTTTCCGCACTGGGCGCGCTTTGCATTTATTTTTTTCAGTGGTATAATCTGCTCATAACTTTTTTGGGAGACTAATACCATGAATAATCTGAACTTGTATTCAGAGACTGTTTCTGGCTATACAGCAGTTTCTGATTTATTTATAGACGAATATGTACCATCAGCCAACGGAGACTTTGTTAAGGTCTATCTTTATCTTCTGAGGCTTCTTACAAGAAAGAACAGCAGCTTAAGCATTTCTTCTCTTGCTGATACTTTTAACCAGACCGAGAATGATGTCATGCGTGCTTTAAGATACTGGGACAAGTCAGGGCTTGTGTGCCTTTCTTATGACGATAACAACCAGCTTTGCGGCATTACCGTTAAAGATTTGAAGAATAATTCTTCTCCTGAGCCTGACAGAAGCCGTTATGCTACACCTGAATTTAATAACGACACTGCTGATACCACGGTTCCTGCCACAGCTTTCGCCGATGAAACTTCCGCTGATGAGGCTGCTTCAGATGTATCGTCAAATGTTGTTTCTATGGATTTTGCCATTAAAGCACCATCACATACTGTTGAGCCTTCAAAGGTAACTGCTCCTGCTGAAAAGCTGGATGAACTTAACTCTAACGATGATTTTTCTATGCTGCTTTTTGTAATACAGACATACCTTGGCAAGACACTTTCTCAGCCTGAGGTTAATGCTATTGTGTATTTCTATGACACTCTGCATTTTCCTGCTGACCTTATCGAATACCTTATTGAATACTGTGTATCCAAGGGTAAGACTTCTATAAGATACATAGAGAAGATTGCTCTCTCATGGGCTGACGAAGGTATTAATACCGTTGAGGCAGCCAAGGACGAGGTATCCAACCATAATGAGGCTGTTTACGGTGTCATGAAGGCATTTGGTCTTAACAACAGAGAACCGGGTCAGGTTGAGAAACAGCTTATCTCCAAGTGGACTGATGTATTCTGCTTTGAAACTGACATGATTATTGAAGCATGTAACAGAACAATGAAAGCAACTCATCAGCCAAGCTTTGAATACGCTGATTCAATTCTTACCAAGTGGCATACTTCTAACATCAGGAATTCTGAGGATATCAGAAAAGCTGACGCACAGTTTGAAGCCGGTAAAGCTGCCAAGTCTTCAAAGTCAGGTGTTATCAAGCAGAATGCCAACCGTTTTAACAACTACCAGCAGCGTCCTAAGAAATCTGACGACTGGTACAACTCTTTATTAAGCAATAATAATTAATTATACAAGGAGGGGCAGCCATGCCTTTGACCAATACACAATATGCCTCTATTATGAGACTGTATGATGATATTAAAACAGCCAACAGGCGGCTGCAGAGTGACCGTTATAACGAAGTCACTGCCCTGTGTCCTGATATTGCCGATATTGATTCTGAGATTATTGACCTGTCTGTGAAAACTGCCAGAGCGCGTATAGAAGCTGACTCATCGGACACGAATACTGATGAATTAACTTCCAGCCTTAAGTCACTTAACGAACGAAAAGTGGCTGCCCTGGCCTCAATAGGCAAGCCCGCTGATTATCTTGATGATATATTTACATGTCCTTACTGCAAGGATTCCGGTTATGTCGACGGTAAACGCTGCATATGTTTTAATAAGAAGGCTATCGACCTTATATATAAGGACTCTAATCTCAAGAATATAACTGCTGATGAGAACTTTGATACATTTTCTCTTAGCTGGTACAACAACACTGATGTTGATCCTGCAACAGGGCTCACACCTTATATTAATATGCAGAAAGTTCTCAAAGTATGTCACGATTTCGTTGATAACTTTGATAATACATTTTCTAATCTTTTGTTTATCGGACAGACCGGTGTTGGTAAGACTTTTCTTTCTAACTGTATTGCAAGGGCGCTTATGGACTCATGCCACAGTATTATTTATCTTACTGCTGGTGAGTTCTTTGACTCATTCAAGAGCGATGATTTTAAGGAATTTGGAAGTTCCAAGTTTGACACTTCATTTTTTGTTGAGTGTGACCTTCTTATTATTGACGACCTTGGAACAGAGAAAGCTTCAGATTATAATTTTTCTAATCTGTTTAATACTATTAATGAAAGGCTTCTTAGAAGAAAGAGTATTATTATATCTTCTAACCTTGAGATGCCTGATATTGAGACAAGGTACTCACAGAGAATTTTCTCAAGACTTGTAAGTGCCTATTCAATTTTAAGACTCTTTGGAGATGATATCCGCTGTATGAAGAAATTATCACCAACTAAAAGGTCTTAACGATTATTTATGTCAAATATATCATTGACTTATTTCGCGTCAATGTTTATATTTTTATATGTATGTTTAATTATTATACTTTTATGGAGGATTATTTATTATGCCACGTGATGAAAGACACACAGAAACTATTCCCTACGGAACTTTAGGTATTATCCCATTAGCAAGCTGCACTGAAATGGGTAAGAAAGTTGACGAGTACCTTGTAAAGTGGAGAGAGCAGCGTCAGAATGAGAATACTTCTACCCTTAATTTTGCAGGATATAAGAGAGACAGTTATATTGTTAACGCTAAGACTCCTAGATTCGGTTCAGGAGAAGGAAAGGGCGTTCTTGTAGATTCTGTCCGTGGTCATGACTTATATATTATGCTTGATGTCTGCAACTACAGCCTTGAATATACTGTTTGCGGTTTCAAGAACCATATGTCTCCTGATGATCACTATGCTGACCTCAAGAGAGTTATTGCTGCTGCAGGTGGAAAGGCAAGAAGAATTAATGTAATCATGCCTTTCCTTTATGAATCAAGACAGCACAAGAGAACAGGAAGAGAATCTCTCGACTGCGCACTTATGCTTCAGGAACTTACAGATATGGGTGTTGAGAATATTATTACTTTCGATGCACATGACCCTAGAGTACACAATGCTATTCCTCTTAAGGGATTTGAGTCTGTATCATGCACATACCAGTTTATCAAGTATCTCCTTCTTAATGTGGACGACCTTCACATCGACAGCGAGCATATGATGGTTATCAGCCCGGATGAAGGTGGTATGGGACGTGCTGTTTACTTTGCTAATGTTCTTGGTCTTGATATGGGTATGTTCTATAAGAGAAGAGATTACACTAAGATTGTTAATGGACGTAATCCTATCGTTGCACATGAGTTCCTTGGAACTAATGTTGAAGGCAAGGATGTCATTATCATTGATGATATGATTTCTTCTGGTGAAAGTATGATTGATGTTGCTTCTGAGCTTAAGAAGCGTGGTGCAAGCAGAGTATTCTGTGCAACTACATTCGGTCTTTTCACTAACGGATTCAAGAAATTTGATGAAGCATATGAGAATGGTATTATCGACAGAATCCTTACAACTAACCTTGTGTACCAGCCAACAGAGCTTCTCTCTAAGCCTTGGTACATCAATGTTGATATGAGCAAATACATGGCTCTTCTTATTGATACACTTAACCATGATTCTTCAATCAGCAACCTCTTAAGCCCTGTTGAAAGAATCCAGCAGAGAGTTAAGGAATATAACGAACTTCATTACGGTAAGTAATTCTGGTATTATTTATACTAAAAAGCGGAATCTGATTCAATTGTCAGATTCCGCTTTTTATCTTAATTCTTAATCTAATTCACTTCCTATCTGCAAGTAACCTTTTGAATAATTCCATGTTCCATCTTCATTCTGTCGATATATAATTATTGTTTGCAGCCCCTGATTCTTAGGTTCAATAGTATTAATTACATCTCCTTTTCCTACAATTTCATATCTTGTGCCATTATCAGAAACAACATATATACCGAAACTAAATCCCTTTGACAATTTATCTCCTCTAATTTCTCCCCCGCCCCCAGCATCAGCATAATTATCTGTTTCAAAATCTGTCTCAAGCGTTTCTATTTCTCCATCAATATATTCATATATCTTGTCTACCGCTGTCTCTTTCCCCGGCTGCAGCCTTTCGCAGAACTGCTCTTTTAGCTGTTCACTGTCATGATTCTTTATGGCATCATAGACATTTTCTGCCATATCCTTTGTTTGTCGTAATGGTGACTTACTTGTATTATTACTTTTTACTCCGCATGCTGTTATATTGAAAATCATACATATAACCATTAATGACATTATTAATATTTTTCTCATAATTTTATAAATGTTTCATTCATAATTAAACAGCTTTTTTAAGCTATTCATTATGATATTTAATCAAGTTCACTTCCTATCTGTAGATAATCATCTGTATAATTCCATGTTCCATCTTCATTCTGCTTATATACACGAAGCACCTGTAATCCTTGGTCTCTCGGCTCTATTGTATTGATGATATCGCCTTTTGCCCCAATCTTATATCTAACTCCTTTATCCGTAATAATTACCAGCCTAAAAACAAATGTTTTCGATAATTTATCTTCTCTAATTTCTCCCCCGCCCCCAGCATCAGCATAATTATCTGTTTCAAAATCTGTCTCAAGCGTTTCTATTTCTCCATCAATATATTCATATATCTTGTCTACTGCCGTCTCTTTCCCCGGCTGTAATCTTTCACAGAACTGTTCTTTAAGTTTCTCACTGTCATGATTTTTTATAGCATCATAGACATTTTCTGCCATATCCTTTGTTTGTCTTAATGGCGACTTGCTGGTATTATTACTTTTTACCCCACATGCTGTTATGTTGAAAATCATACATATAACCATTAATGTTATTATCAATATCTTTTTCATAAAACTATTATTGTTATCCCTATAATAAATCAACATATTTAATTCAATTCACTTCCTATCTGCAAGTAACCTTTTGAATAATTCCATGTTCCATCTTCATTCTGCTTATACACGCGAAGCACCTGTAATCCTTGGTCTTTCGGCTCTATTGTATTGATGATATCGCCTTTACCTCCTATTTCATATCTGATTCCTTTATCTGTGGTAATGATTATTTCAAATACAAATGTTTTTGATAGTTTATCGCCCCTTATCTTTCCACCACCGCCCGCTCGTGCAAAATGCTCTGTTTCAAAATCTGTCTCAAGCGTTTCTATTTCTCCATCTATATATTCATATATCTTGTCTACCGCTGTCTCTTTCCCCGGCTGCAGCCTTTCGCAGAATTGTTCTTTTAGCTGTTCACTGTCATGATTCTTTATAGCATCATAGACATTTTCTGCCATCTTTTCAGTTTTTTCTAATATTGTTTCACTTTTATTGTTCAAATCAAATCCACATGATACGGTATTAAATATTATCAATATACAAATTAAAAATAGTGTTATTACTTTTTTCATAACTGGTCTCCAATATACATCCGACATTCCATTACAACGCTTAATCTAATTCACTTCCTACTCTAAAGACATTGTTTTTGTAATTCCATGTTCCATCTTCATTCTGTCGATATATAATTATTGTTTGTAACCCCTGATTCTTAGGTTCAATAGTATTAATTACATCTCCTTTTCCTACAATTTCATATCTTGTGCCTTTATCAGAAACAACATATATACCGAAACTAAATCCCTTTGACAATTTATCTCCTCTATTTTCTCCACCTCCTGTGTCAGCATAATTATCTGTTTCAAAATCTGTCTCAAGCGTTTCTATTTCTCCGTCAATATATTCATATATCTTGTCTACCGCTGTCTCTTTCCCCGGCTGCAGCCTTTCGCAGAACTGCTCTTTAAGCTTCTCACTGTCATGATTCTTTATGGCATCACAGACATTTTCTGCCATATCCTTTGTTTGTCGTAATGGTGACTTACTGGTATTATTACTTTTTACTCCGCATGCTGTTATATTGAAAATCATACATATAACCATTAATGTTATTATCAATATCTTTTTCATAAGTAATGCAATCTCCTTAGTAAACCTACCATTTCATCATATTCAGCAACTTTAGTAGGTCTTTTCACATTGTTAATTGTTTTATAATGCTTCTTCCCAACTTAAAAGCCTACTAAACAAACACTATTCACACTTTTAGTAGGTCTTTTTCTTATATATCTACAGCATCAAACAGTTTTAGTTAGCAAAAAAGCCCACTATTCGGACACATATCATCAACTTAGTAGGTCTTTTTCTTTATTCTCATTAATTCTCCTCGGAATTTTCTTGCAATTAACCTACCACTTCATCATATTTAGCAACTTTAGTAGGTTTTCCCTGCTATGCATTAATTTCGTGTGCCATTTGACACTATCAACAATTATTTTCAAGTCTCTGCTAAAACAAAAAAGGCTGCATTTAAGAAACATTTCCTAAATGCAACCGAACCATCATAGCATTAGCCTTAGACTTCTAGTTTTGTGTCCTTATATTTCTATAAGTTTACCCCACTAAAATTTATCATACAATCCACTTTTCTGCAAGTATTATTTTATTTACATCTACGATATATCTGCAATTAATAACCTGAGATATCCCCTTTAGTCTCTGCCGGCTTATCTGTATCTGCCCGGCTTTCACTTCCTCCTGCCGTACTATCCTGTCTGGTGCCTGCAGTTGCATCATTATCCCTTGCCGTGCCTGTTTCCATCTGACTTGACGACTGGATCTGACTGCCCTTCTGCGTCTGTGTTACTGACTGCGTCTCACTGACTGACTGCGTTTCTGTCTGTGTTTCACTTACAGATTCAGTTTCTGTCTCCTTATTGTCTGACTTCTGTCTGTACTTAGGGAAATCCTTCTTTGCCAGAGTCTTATGTGAATCCTGCATAAATTGCCTGAATATATCCTTTGTATGACTCTGTGGGATTGATGCAGGATAATCATATCCCTGCCATACAGCCACTGTATAATAAGCACTGTATCCACAGAACCATGAATCATAATTAGAGTTCGTTGTTCCAGTCTTTCCGGCAACAATTGCATTATCTGGTGCTGCCCCGCGTCCTGTTCCTTCATTCACAGCAGTTTCAAGCATATCCGTCATCATCCTGCACGATTCAGCATCATATATCTTCTGCCCCCTGCCAGATGAATCATATACTATTCTTCCTCTTGTATCCTTTATCTGGGATACACATGTAACTCTTCTGTACTCGCCCTCATTAGCTATTGTTGCATACGCACCTGCCATCTCCTCTGTTGACACACCATATGTGAAGCCGCCTATGGCAATCGCATTGTATTCTTTATCCATCCATACTTTATGAAATCCCTGATTGAGAAGATATGAACTTCCAGCCTTAGGTGTAAGTTCCTTTAACACATTCCATGCAACTGTGTTACGTGAAAGACTTACCGCTGTTCTTAATGTAATGCTTCCCATATATGTTCCATCTGCATTCTTCGGACCATCCTGAATATATTCATCCTGAACTATAGTGTCAGGTGTATTGCCCTTTTCGAGATACGGAACATAGTCTATTATCGGTTTAATTGAGCTTCCGGGCTGTCTGTAGCTCTGATATGCCCTGTTAAGAGTATATCCTTCTAAATCCTGAGTTCTTGAGCCAACAATAGCCACTACATTTCCTGTTGAATTATCAATACAGGTAGCTGCTGCCTGCATTTCATACACTCCGTCTTTTTCTGCGGTATATCCTTTAAGATTATCGTCAACAGCATCCTGAAGCATCTGCTGTACATCCATGTTGATACTTGTGTATACCTTGTATCCTCCGGAAAGCAGTTTCTGCTGAAACAGTGTATAGCTGTTTTCATATATTTCTTTATATTGTTCGTAATCATCATCATTGTTAAAATTCGTTCTAAACACAAAGCCATTCGCCTGCATCATGCTCTCTGTCGCACAATGCCTTGCATATGTCTCGACAGAATTGTTCTTTGAAACCTCGGGCTGCTGTGCCAGAACCACCTGCGTATCAAGTGCAGTGTAATAGTTCATGGAATTAATCATATCATTTTCATACAGCTTTCCAAGTATGAGGTCTCTTCTCCCAACTGTGTTATCATAATTAGTCAGTGGATTGTATCTTGTCGGATTGTTAGGGATTGCCGCTATAAATACCTGTTCAGCAACTGTCAGCTCACTTACCTCTTTGTCAAAATAGCCTCTCGCTGCTGCACCTACTCCATAATATCCATTACTGAAATATATGTTGTTTAAGTAGAATTCAAGAATCTGATCCTTTGTATATTTCTTTTCCAGATCCCATGCCACAAATATTTCTTTTACCTTTCTCTGCCATGTAACTTCCTGACTTAAGAATATATTCTTTGCAAGCTGCTGCGTTATTGTACTTGCACCCTGAACGATTTCATCATTCTCTGTATTAGCTATCACAGCCCTTATTATAGCCTTGAAATCAATTCCTTTATGTTTATAAAAGTCTTTATCTTCCATAACAACAAAAGATTTCTGTAATGTATCCGGTATCTGACCTATATCAACATAATACATATCCTTTGACTCACGCATGGTACACAGCTCGTTGCCATCAGTATCATATATAACTGTTGTTCCTGATGCCATAAATGTGTCTAAGGAACTTTTATTTACAAGCTCCTTAGCCTCCTGCGCAAGCTTTATAATCTTTACTATCTTTGGTGAAAATATTGCAAGTGTTGTAACAAATGCCAGCAGTAATGTAAGAAGTATAAGTCTTCTTATTAATCTGCGTCTTCTTTTCTTTTTTGATAATTTTTTCTTCGCCATAATATTCAATCCCTGTGCATATCATCACTTATAATAGGTTACATATATATTGCCGCCCTGAGAAAACATTTTTCCAGCATCATTCATAGACATAGTCTTTACTGAACCAGATGATGATTCAATATATGCTATTTCACTTGAATTATATGCAGTAATGATTATATATTCGTCTTCTCCGGTCTTTGCTATCACAAGACTTCCTTCTCCGACATAGCTTAATGCCTTCTCATATGTTATTCCTGTAAGACTTATTCCATGTACTCCGCTTATCATGTTCATTGTCTGCACTGCTGTATACCCCTGTTCCATGTAAGCCGCGGCATTATAATCAGCCCCAAGATAATTACATACTGTTGTAACTGCATTTTCAAGAGAACTTCCACCCATAACCGGCGAAACCCCGTCTATTGATGCCTGTGTGCTTCTGTACCGTTTCCACACAGACTTTGAATCACAATCCACAACTGTTCCATATGTGTCATACGCAAGAGTTATTGCTGATTCAAGCTGTGTCCTGCTTCCCTGGAATGTTCCGTATCCATATACATAGTACCTTCCATCCCATGTAAATTCATCTTCAAGTTCCAGACTTGTATTGTCTTTAAATATAATCTCACCTGAAGTTCTGTAACTAACAGATATATCATTTACCTTGGTTATAAGGTCAATATATAATTCCTGTTTCCTTGCGTCTGTGCTTATTGTATCAGCCTTTACAACATTTTCAACAACATTCTCATCCTTATTGATAAGCTGGTCTATGCTCGTTGACACATAACCACTTCCTGACTTCACTATTCTTGTAAGCGTAATTCTCTTGCCTTCAACCTCTGTATCAGATACATATATATCAGGCTGTTCATATTGTTTAATAATATTATAATCAACATCCATAATACCGACTTTGTACATTGCATATGTTCTGCTGCCATCTGCATCTGATACAATATCTTCCTTATGAGCCATTCCATATATAAAGTCCGAATCGATATATCCAAGTGGTCTTAATGTATCTGCCTCATCTGCCTTTAACTCATAAGCGCTGTCGTTGCTCATATTAAGAACTCTTATCGTATCAGTGTTGCATATATCACCTGACACACTATATGCTATGGCATCTCCGGCATCTGATACAGCATATGAATTCTCTTTAAGTCCTGTTATCTCTGTCATGACCTCTTTACTTACAAGGTCTACAGAATACAGAGTCTCATCTATAAGTATATAGAATTTGTCGTTAGAAACATAAGAAACGCCACCAACATTCTGTGTGAGAATGTTATAAGGAATCGCCATTGGAATGAACAGTCTTTCAGTAACATCATTATCTGAATATGAATATCTGCATAAAGATACGCCAACCTGTCCTTCATGCTCTCCTCTGTTCATATATCCTGATACTAAAAATGTTGCATCTCCGTTATCTTCTATTTTCATTATCTTAATATTATGGGCATCATAACCTTCTCTTACAGAATCAGTCTCCTCACCCTTGAACGAAAATACTCTTGTAAATGTCTGTGAACTGCTGTTAAAACACCACAGTGAACCCTGATTAACAAAATAGGTATATATTCCCTTTTCATCAGATGCACAATTAACATCTGTTGAAGAATTAATTCCAAGATTAATCTTCGCCGTTGAAGTCAGGTCGTTCCTTGCGTCAAATACCTGATTCATCTCCCTCTCGAAATTAAGAAGATAGAAACCACTGTTAGTCTGCCGTATTCTATAATACTCACTTACTGTATATGTATCACTTGATGAATAATCATTTGCTGCTCCAACTCTGTAACTAAGTCTTAATATTGCCACATCATCATCAACTGATATAACCTCCGGCATAATATCACTCTCTACATATGGGTCAAGGTCTCCCCAGCCGACCTGGCTTAATGAGCAGTTAATATTTACCTTTCCATAATTAGTGTTATCGCCTGAACTTGAAGTTTCAAGATATCCAGCTATGTCCTTAAGTCTACTGTCATCAAATGTACATGCATTGAAATCCATGACAAAATCAAGCTTTTTCTGAAGGTCATAATCCACTCCATAAACAATTCTTGTGTAATAATATACTGTCTCATGCTTCTTTGTCTTAAGCACGACCTCAAGCGCATACTCTTTTCCGGTATCAAGAAGATTCTTTATGTTAAATGTAACATTTATACTGCTGCCTGCATTATCATAATCACTAACCTCAGTATTCTCGATAAGCGACTTATCCTCTAAAGAACGGATTTTGTATGCCACACCTTCAATATCTTCTCCGTATGTATTAATTGTAACTGTCAGCTTTCTGTCCTTTGCAACAGGTGTAATATTGCCATAAAACAATGTTGAATCCAGCTCCGAAGTGTAACCATGAAGCACATTATACTGCGTTCCTGCCTCTGTATCCATTGCAACTGTTGGAAGAGTTGCATCTGCCATAGTGGTTGCTGACGGCATTATCTGTTCGAATTTCATTGATATAAATGTTATGATAACCGTAACTAAAAATATAACTCCAAGTATAAAATACTTAGAACCTGATATACTATAATTCCTGATTCTTTTCAATTTAATCCTCCAAAAGCTTCTTTAGCGTAAGGTCAATATTAAGCACCCTGCTCATATTCTGTACTTCCTCATAAGCCTTTGCATCAGGCTTTCCGGTCTTAACAGCTCTTATAAGCAGATTCTTTGGTGTATGCTCCATGTCTATGAATTCGAGTATCTGTGTCTGGTAACCCTTAGATTCTAAAAGCTTTGCCCTTGCACCATCTGTCGCTATTGCTGCAAATCTTTCCTTTAAGATTCCATAATCCATGACAGGTGAAAGAGTTTCATCAGCAATTGTTCTGTTTGCCTCATGCTGACAGCAAGGCACAGAAAGTATAACCTTCGCACCCCATTTTACTGCTTTGGCGAGTGCATAATCTGTAGCCGTATCACATGCATGAAGTGTTACAACCATATCTACAGACTCAACACCCTTGTAAGAAGCAATATCTCCTTCATAGAAATTGAGTCTCTCATAACCATATTTCGTTCTTAACTGGTTGCAATGCTCAATAACATCTTTCTTTAAATCCAGCCCGATTATCCTGATATTGTATCCCTTAAGTACCTTGAGATAATAATACATTGCAAATGTAAGATATGATTTTCCACATCCAAAATCAATTATTGTCTGTTCTTTATCCTTATCTAACTGTGGCAGAATATCCTCTATAAATTCAAGGAATCTATTAATCTGCCTGAACTTATCATATCTTGTTCTTACAATTGCCCCCTCTTTAGTCATAACTCCAAGATCAACAAGAAAATCCACCTTCTCGCCCTCTTTAAGAATATATGTCTTGGTTCTGTTGTGTGACATATCCTTCTGACTCTTTATCTGTGCAAGCCTTTTATACTTACAGGTACATGCGCCCTTCTTTGAACTAAGCACCGTGGCAGTCGCATCTGTCATATTAAACTGCGCCTGTTTAAATGTGTTCTCCATATATTCTGTAATTCTTGTCTTAATGTCTTCTTCTGAATAATTGGTGTGAAGCACTTTTCTTCCCACGAATTCTGATGCCTGATACTTTATCTCATCCTTAAGTCGGACCGGACGAATCTTAACCCTCATCACATCTTCTTCATTCTTTACCCTCTGTCCGCTTATTGTAAGATCAATAAGCCTGTCATTAATACATTTATCTAAAAGCTCTTTTAATTCCATATCTGCCTCATCTTTTCTTGATTTATCCTCTGGATATACATGGTTATTTTAATCTCTTTAGACAAAAACCACAATAGCAAGTTTTATGCCTTAAAAATCATCATCAGAAATCCTCATTATATATCGGTGTTGAAAGCTGTATATCCGTCACTCCCCTTGTCTCGTCATAATTCATTGTTATATTAACATTTATCTTGTTCTTTCCTATGCTTACAGAATCCTTAACGCTTTTAGCGTAAGCATACACAACATATGAATCCTGTATCTGTCCCGTAGTCACAGTCTTTGCACCCAGCATCTTAAGCATTCTGCCGCTGACCTCGCTCTTATCATACTGTGACATATCCCCAGCAATGCTTCCTTTCATGCTGACTGTTACATGAGTATCTATTCCATATTCCTCTAAAACCTGTTTCATCAGCTTTTCATAATCTGAAGTGCTCTCAAATCCCTTATACAGTTCTATATCAGTTATAAAATATTCTCCTGTACTGCTCTTTTTTATTGATATATCTGCGCTGCCATTAACTGATTGCTGTGTAAGATATATTCCTGCTTCATCCTCCGTTATATTATATCTGTTAAGCCCCAGAGTCTTTGCCATCTGTGTCATCATAAGTTTCTTTGCTGTATCCGACATCCCATTGTCAAGCTTTCCTGTCGCTGATATGTCGGCACTTATATCATAGTACACATTTTCACAAAATGTATCTACAACATCCATTGTCTCACCCTTTATGCCCTTGTATACAAGTCTGCCGGCAAATACTGCCCATATAATTACTGCGACTGCTATCATCAGCCTCTGAAATCTATATATCTTTACCATATAAAAAACCTCCCATCACCTGAAATATTCCCAGATAATGGAAGGTTTATACATATTATTTAATTAACAGCCTTAATTCTCGCAAGCGATCTCTTAAGCGCTGCCTCTGCTCTTACCATATCCAGATTAGAATCATGGCTGGCAAGTCTCTTTTCAGCTCGCAGTCTCGCCTCATTAGCTCTTTCTACATCGATTTCATCTGACCATTCTGCCACCTCAGCAAGAATAGTTATCTTATCCTTGAGAATCTCTATAATTCCACCGTGTACCGCAGCTTTCTTTACATCATTACCATTGTGTATGCTAAGAACACAAGGAACAACAACTGCAGTAAGCGGAATATGTCCCGGATAAACACCTATATCGCCTTCACTGGTAGAAAGTTCAACAAATGTAGCGTCATCATGGTAGAAAACTCTGTCCGGCGTATTAACCAGAAGCTTTATTGTCTGTAAATCTGCCATTACAACCTCTTTTCTACTTCTCTACCTTAGCTAAAACATCATCAATTCCACCACAGTTAAGGAAGTAACTCTCTGGAATGTCATCATACTTTCCTTCGATAATTTCCTTGAAGCCCTGAATAGTCTCACTTACAGGAACATATCTTCCTTCAAGACCAGTAAACTGTCCTGCAACGAAGAATGGCTGTGATAAGAATCTCTGAACCTTTCTTGCTCTTGAAACAACAAGCTTATCATCCTCTGAAAGCTCGTCCATACCAAGGATAGCGATGATATCCTGTAATTCTTTGTATTTCTGTAAGATTTCCTGAACTGATCTTGCAACCTTGTAATGCTCCTCACCAACAATTCTTGGATCAAGAATTCTTGATGTAGACTCTAACGGGTCAACGGCTGGATAGATACCAAGCTCAACGATTGATCTTGAAAGAACTGTAGTAGCATCCAGATGTGCAAATGTTGTAGCCGGAGCCGGGTCAGTAAGGTCATCGGCTGGTACATATACAGCCTGAACAGATGTAATAGATCCGTTCTTAGTAGATGTGATTCTCTCCTGAAGAGCACCCATCTCTGTCTGTAATGTTGGCTGATAACCAACGGCTGAAGGCATACGTCCAAGAAGTGCTGAAACCTCTGAACCAGCCTGGGTAAATCTGTAGATATTATCAATGAAAAGAAGTACATCCTTTCCACCCTTATCTCTGAAATACTCAGCCATTGTAAGTCCTGCAAGACCAACTCTCATTCTTGCTCCAGGTGGTTCGTTCATCTGTCCGAACACCATAGTAGTTTTCTCGATAACGCCTGATTCCATCATTTCATGGTAAAGGTCATTACCCTCTCTTGTTCTCTCACCAACACCTGTGAATACTGAATATCCACCGTGCTCAGTTGCAATATTTCTGATAAGTTCCTGAATAAGTACTGTCTTACCTACTCCGGCACCACCGAAAAGTCCGATTTTACCACCCTTCTGGTAAGGGCAAAGTAAATCTACGACTTTGATACCAGTCTCAAGAATCTCCGTATTAGTTGCCTGCTCTGCAAATGCAGGTGCCTTTCTGTGAATAGGCATATGCTCCTGTACTTCTGGAGCTGGCTTATTATCTATTGGCTCACCTAATACATTGAACATTCTTCCTAAAGTCTGTTCACCTACTGGTACAGAAATTGGGGCTCCTGTTGCCTCTGCTTCCATACCTCTGACAAGACCATCTGTAGGACCCATGGCTATACATCTTACTACATCATCACCAAGATGCTGGGCAACCTCTACAACAAGCTTACCGCCGTCATTAGTCTTAATATTGATGGCCGAATTGATTTCTGGCAGATTACCGTCTGTAAACTTAATATCGATTACAGCACCGATAACCTGAGTAATCTTACCAATATTATTCTCTGCCATTATTCCCTCCATTGTTTTATTAATTGATAGCATTCGCTCCTGCTATAATCTCTGTAAGTTCCTGTGTAATTGAAGCCTGACGCGCTCTGTTAAACTTAAGCGACAGATCTGATATCATATCCTCTGCATTGCTTGTTGCGCTGTCCATTGCCTGCATACGTGCTCCGTTCTCACTTGCAACGGCCTCAACCATAGCTCCGTATATCAGACTGCACACATACTTCGGTATAATCAGGTTAAGAGCTTCCTCTTCACCCGGTTCATAATTCATAGGTGTGTTATCAGTCTCTTCGCCGTCCTGTTTCATCGCATCTGCGTCAACAGGAAGCAGCTTGATAAGCTTAGGTTCATGAACCACAGTGTTCTTAAAAGATGTATAAGCAAGATATATCTCTCCGACTTCTCCACTTGTAAATGCATCAAGCACCTCATTACATATAGCCTTGGCATCTGTATACGCAGGTTCTTCAACCATATCTGAATAATCTGCTTTAATCTGATAGCCTCTTCTTGAAAGGAAATCTCTTCCCTTTGTTCCTATTGCATATATAAGTGCGTCTTCCTTAGGAATATCACTACCTGTTATAAGTCTGGTAATATTAGAATTATATCCTCCGGCAAGTCCTCTGTTCGCTGTAATTGTGATAATCGCTTTCTTACTTGAATCTCCGGCTTTCAGATATTTGTGATTGATATTACCTGACTTGGCAAGCATATTCTTTACGGTATCATACATGAGGTCGAAATACGGCTTGGTACTTTCCGCTTTCCCTTTAGCTTTCTGCAATTTAACAGTAGATACGAGCTTCATGGCTTTGGTAATCTGACCGGTACTTTGAATACTATCTCTGCGTCTTTTTATGTCTCTCATTGAGGCCATAAATTATTACCTCCATTCCAAAACATTTACTGGATAAATGTTTTCTTAAACTCCTCGATGGCAGCTATAAGTGCCTTCTCATTATCTGCTGTCAGTTCCTTAGTCTCCTTGATAGACTCTGGAATCTGTGGATACTTGGTATCAATAAAGTCGAATAATCCCTGCTCAAAATCAAGAATTCTGTCAACATCTATATCGATAACATACTTCTTGGTAACTGCATATATGATTATAACCTGATACTCAACCGGCATTGGCTTGTACTGTGGCTGTTTAAGCATCTCTCTGATTCTCTCACCCTGTGCAAGCTTTTCCTTGGTATCAGCATCAAGCTCTGAACCAAACTGTGAGAATGATGCAAGCTCTCTGTACTGGGCAAGCTCTGTACGGATAGGAGCAGCAATCTTCTTAATAGCCTTAATCTGTGCTGAACCACCAACTCGTGATACAGACAATCCGGCATTAATAGCAGGTCTGAAGCCTGAATTAAACATCTCTGTCTCAAGATATATCTGTCCATCTGTGATAGATATAACATTAGTAGGAATATATGCTGAAACATCCCCTGCCTGAGTCTCGATGATTGGAAGTGCTGTAAGTGAACCTCCGCCGTATTCATCTGACATTCTTGCTGCTCTCTCAAGAAGTCTTGAATGAAGATAGAATACATCACCAGGATAAGCCTCACGTCCAGGTGCTCTCTTAAGAAGAAGTGAAAGTGTTCTGTACGCTGCAGCATGCTTGCTTAAATCATCATAAACAACTAATACATCTCCACCATTCTCCATCCACTCTTCACCAATAGCACATCCTGAATAAGGAGCAATATACTGTAATGGAGCAAGTTCACTGGCTGTAGATGCCACTACTGTTGTATATGCCATTGCACCATATTCCTCAAGAGTCTTAACAATACTTGCAACAGTTGAAGCCTTCTGTCCGATAGCAACATATATACAATGTACTCCCTGACCCTTCTGGTTAATAATAGTATCAATAGCAATAGCCGTCTTACCTGTCTGACGGTCACCGATAATAAGCTCTCTTTGTCCTCTTCCGATAGGAACCATGGCATCAATAGCTTTAATACCTGTCTGAAGTGGAACGCTTACTGATTTTCTTGTAATAACGCCTGATGCAACTCTCTCAATCTTACGATACTTATCTGTAACGATTGGTCCTTTGCCATCAATAGGCTGTCCTAATGCATTGACAACTCGTCCTGTCAATGCGTCACCAACTGGAACCTCAACAACTCGTCCAGTTGTCTTAACAGTATCGCCTTCATTAACATTTCTTGAATCACCAAGTAAAACGGCACCAACATTATCCTCTTCAAGGTTAAGTACCATTCCATATACCTCGCCTGGAAACTCAAGAAGTTCTCCCTGCATGGCCTTTTCTAATCCATGAATTCGTGCGATACCATCTGCTACCTGAATAACAGTACCAACATCTGATACTTCAAGTTCGGTAGAATATCTCTTTATCTGTTCTTTTATAACTGAACTGATTTCTTCCGGTCTTAAATTCATTAGCTCTATGCACCCGCTTTCTGATTAATTAAACTAACCTGTCTGATATTCCTATAACTGAATCTTCATCAGACTTCTGGAAAGTTCGTCTATTTTATGCTTAATACTACTGTCTACTACACGGTCACCGATTCTTATTACCATTCCGCCAATAAGACTTTCATCAACCGAATAATGCATCTGGAAATCAACATATCCTGTAGTTTCTAACAGCTTCCCAGCAACAGCCTTCTTCTGTTCATCAGTGAGTGGCTTTGCTGTGCTTACATAAGCAATTCCTATTTTCTTGTATTCGAGAACTCTCTTTCGAAAATACTCAAGTGTATCAACAATCTTTTTCTGTCTGTCCTTTGAGACCATGGTTATCAACAAACCTGTCATATCTCCTGAAACAAACTGAGAGAAAATGTTATTAATAAGTCCTTCCTTTTCTCCCTTTTCAACTTCTGGATGATTGAGCAGTCTGCCAAACTCCGGATTATCATTAAATGCTTCAATGACAGCCCCGGCCTCATCATACAGAGAATCCACCCTGGACTCTTCTACGGCAAGCTCAAATAAAGCATCACCGTATGTTGCTTCAATTAGCTTAGCCATGTTTTCTCACCCATTTCATTCAAAGTCTCTTCAATAAGAGCATTGCTGTCCTTCTCATCAATAGATCTGGCAACTAACTTAGATGCCATAACAGCTGCTACAGTTACAATCTGCTGTTTAACCTCATCAGCAACCTTCTGCTTCTCAAGTTCAGCTTCAACATTAGCTCTTTCTATAATTCTTGCTGCCTCAGCCTTGGCTTCATCAATGATTTTGGTCTCATTGTGCATAGCAGTCTTTCTTGCATCACTAAGAATCTGTTCTGCCTCCTTGTGGGCATCCTTTAACTTAGCCTCATATTCTGCTTTAAGGGCGCTCGCTTCCTTCTTATCGTTCTCAGCGTTCTCCCTGTCACTTGTTATCTTGTCTTGTCTCTTCTTTAACATATTCCTTACAGGATTGAAAAGAATAAATGTAAGTAAAAGAAACAGTACAAATACATTGACTGCAGTTACTGCTGCATCAAAAAGGAGCTGCGGATCCAGACCGAATAATCGTCCATCAGCCGCTATGGCAACAAATGTATTTCCTGACAAATTCAATTGTAGGCCTCCTTTCTATTATCTTCGCACCTCTTCTTAGTTTCCGAAAGGCTTAACGAACATTAAGATAATAGCTACGGCAAAACCGTAAAGACCTGTTGTCTCGGCTACGGCCTGTCCAAGAAGCATTGTTGAAGTAATATCAGACTTAGCTCCCGGGTTACGTCCTACTGCAGATGCACCATAACCTGCTGCGATACCCTGACCAACACCAGGACCAACACCTGCGATCATCGCAATACCTGCTCCAATTGCTGACATAGCACTAATAAATTCACTTCCTGAAATATTCATTTAAAAATCCTCCGTCTAATAAAAATATTTGCCGTTAATCGGCTATCTTGTCGTTAACATAAACCATAGTTAACATGCAGAATACATACGCCTGAATGCAGCCTGAGAATAAATCAAAGTACGCATGCAGAACTGCCGGGTATGCAACTGTGAATGGACTGAGCAAATCATATATCAATCCCATAAGAACTGTTCCTGACATTACATTACCGAAAAGACGTAATGATAATGATAACGGAACTGCAAATTCACCAATAAGGTTAATCGGGAATAAAAACCATATCGGTTGGAATAATGCTGTAAAGTGCTTAATCCTGTTCTTCTTGATACCATTAAACTGAACCAGTATAAATGTTATCAGACCAAGACACAGAGTAACACCATAATCAGCCGTTGGTGGTCTTAACCCAAACAGACCGGATATGTTAGATATTATTATAAACAAGAATAATGTGGATATATAGTTCACAAACTTGTTGGCATTCTTACCCATAATACCATCAACCATAGTGCCTAACATCTCAACGATGATTTCTATGACATTCTGGAACATTCCCGGTGTATCTGAAGCATCGACTTTATTAATCTTAATCCTTGCTATTACAGCCATAACAAGAATAAAGACTGATACCAGCAGCAGAGCCACATGTGTTGTGTCAATGTTCAATGAAACGCCATTCAGCTTAAATGTGTACAGCGTCTTAATCATGAAACTTGAATCTCCGGCCACCATCGTAGTCAAACTCTCGCTTCCCACCTACTCACTCTCCTTTTCTATTATATTTTTATCAGTCTGAGGAAACTCCCCAGTACTGTTTTCCCCTTTTGCGGACCTTTTCTTGTCCAGTAAAGGCGACAGATATGCCGCTATCTTCTCTGAGAACATGCCAATAATTGCACACAGCAAATCTCCTGCCTTAAAGATATACAATAATGCAAGCAGTATTATCATTACAAGAAATCTTACAATGTACCCAAATACAAGTGTTGAAGACTGCTTATGCCCGCCATACACAACCTTTCGTATAGTAAAGCTTAAATGAAATGAACTGAATACAGCATATAAACATCCCGCAAGCAGTCCCACTGCACACATTATCTTATTCGGAACAGCAATAAATATAATTATCTGAGCAACAACAAGATAAATACATTCTATAAGCAGCATTCCCGGAAGAGCTTCATTAATATCTTTAATTCTTTTTAACATAAATCACCTCTTAATTTCACTGGAATCTTTTTCCTGCCTCTTTCTGTATTCCTCTACCTTTCTGTCGATTTCATCCTGCTGTGCCTTATCTTTCTTAAGCTTCTCCTGTCGTATTGTGTCCATTGCCAGAACATATGCATTTCTTGCACCTGCTGCCATCCCAATAAAAAGCAGTGGAACCGTAAACCATGTTCCAAACCTTTTATCAAGCCATATTCCAAGTGCCAGACATAAAAATGTTGGCACCATCACACATATAGCGAGCTGGGATATCAGTACAATATTTCGTAATGCTTTGCTATCATTCTTCATATCATGTTCCTCACAAAAGTCTGCATTAATTTTACCAATTTATAGGTATATTTTTCAACCCTTTTTATTGAAATTTAATTAATCTGCTGATATAATTTTGTCATTATATTTTGTGTATTATTAACTATACCCGAAAAGGGGGATTTTATATGCCTACATTATACAGAAAAAGACTTATTCCTGATGAATGCGTTAATCTTAAGGACGATAACATAATATTCTTAGATTCTGATACTATTGTGACCAGTTGGAACACATTCCGTCCAAAAGCTGAATTCACACATGGAACATCATATTATGTTATTAATGAAGGGTTTAAGATAAGCAAATTCTATAAAGCAGACAACTCTCTTGCATATATCTATTGTGACATTATTGACACTTCTTATGATGCTGTCTCTGATACATATATATTCACAGATCTTCTTGCAGATGTCATAATTGAGAATAACGGGCGCGTCCGTGTTGTCGACCTTGATGAATTAGGCGATGCACTTACAGAGAATATTATAAGCTGTGAGCTTATGTCTGATGCGCTTCACAAGCTTAACAAGCTTCTTACCGCCATCTATAACGGTACCTTTAATGAATACATCAGAATTCTTGAATCACATGAATAACAAGTTCTAAAGGGTCTGGAAACCTTATTCGTTTCCAGACCCTTTTTTACATGTCAATTGTTATTGTGCGACCTGTTCTTTCATACTTGTAATATCTGACACCTGCGGCATTAAGCATTCTCTTTGATGCAATTACAGATGCAGTATCTGCATATTTGTCACAGTCATATACAACAGTCTTAATTCCTGCCTGAATAATTGCTTTCGCACACTCATTGCATGGAAAAAGTGTTACATAAAGCTTGGCATTATCAAGGCTTCCGCCTCTGTAATTAAGAATCGCATTAAGCTCACTATGAGTTGTATAGAAATACTTATTATCTTCACCATCTCTGTTCCATGGAAACTCATCATCTGAACAGCCTCTTGGCAATCCGTTATATCCCATGGACAATATCTTATTATCCTGGCTTACTATACACGCACCAACCTGTGTATTGGGGTCTTTGGACCTCATACCGGAAAGTGTTGCAATTCCCATGAAATATTCATCCCATGATATATAATCTTTTCTCTTATCACCCATTTATTAATCCTCTAACATGCTGATTCTTCTTATATGTCTCTCATCATTAGAAAACTTGGAATCTAAAAATGTATCCGCTATTCTAAAAGCAAGCTCTGGTCCGATAACTCTTGCACCCATACACAATACATTGGCATTGTTATGTTCCTTAGTAGCCTGTGCTGAGAAGCAGTCGCTGCATAACGCTGCTCTTATTCCCTTAATCTTATTAGCGGCCATGCTCATTCCAATCCCTGTTCCGCAAAGAAGAATTCCTTCCTCACACTCGCCCGAAAGAATAGCCTCAGCTACCTTCTTGGCATATACAGGATAGTCGCATGAATCCTTAGTATATGTGCCATAATCCTTACACTCAACACCTCTCTTCTTAAGATGTTCTATAAGCTGCTCCTTTAGTTCTAATGCTCCATGATCACAACCAATTGCTATCATTGTTCTTCTCCTTTATCTTCTTTTTCTTCTGACAACCCATCCAGATACTCTGCAACCTTGCCAACCAGCCTGCATATCATTTCAAAACATGCATTATATTCCTCAATGCCTTTTCCATATGGGTCTTTAATGTCCTGTTCAGGCTCTCCTGCATATTCACTCAGAGTATATACATTAATTGCCTCACTGTATTCATCATATATCTTCTGTTTCATATGCGAATTCATAGCCAGTACAAGTGTATCATTTCCGAAATCCTCATTCAACAACTGTTTTGCTGAATTGTTCGGAATTATCATATTATGCTTGGCTGCAACAGCAACCGCCTTCGGATTATATGGTTCTGGGAAAAGCACCACCATCCCTCTGGATTCCGATATAATATCCTGTTTAAGATTAGCCATAACAGTTGCCGCCATCGGACTTCTGCATGTATTTCCATTACATACGAATATCACCTTGTCAAATGTGTTCATAGGAAATCCTCATATCTTCATTAATTAAAAATATATTAATCCAGTTTAACTATTTTATGCCCGGCTGCCTTGATAAGTCTGTTCATAACAGCCTGTCCCACATTCTTTGTCTCAAAACTTTCTGAGTAAACATACTCTACTTTCTGCTTGTCAAAGTCCCTTAATATCGCATACAGGTTTCTTGCAACACTCAGCTCATCATCCTTATGTCCTGCTGAAACAATATCATTGCATATATATTTATCTTTTGTCTCATCAGTTGCCATAACTGCACATCTGTGACCTTCTGCTTCTTTTTCTGACACCTGCCTGTTAATATACTGGACAACCTTTTCATGTGGACCTTCAACAATGGTCACATCAGCATTAGGTGCATAGTGCTTGTATTTCATTCCCGGTGCCTTAGGTATCACGCCTTCTTTAAGGCTTCCCATAATTGCCGGATCAATTATTGTTTTTCCAATAGCTTCCTCAAACATAGCCTGTGTAATATAGCCAGGTCTTAATATAGTCGGTACTTCCTCACTAAGATCAATAATCGTAGACTCCACACCTATATCTACAGTATCATCCTGAATAATCATATCTATTCTTCCAGATAAATCATTAATTACATGCTCTGCCATTGTTGGGCTTGGCTTTCCTGATGTATTGGCACTTGGTGCAGCTATATATACTCCTGAGCTTCTTATAAGCTCTGCTGCAACAGGGTGGCTTGGCATTCTTATCGCAACCGTTCCAAGACCCCCTGTTATAGAATCAGGTACTTTATCCTTTTTCTTAAGAATCATTGTAAGCGGACCCGGCCAGAATTTTTCTGCCAGCACAAGTGCCTTATCTGGTACCTCTTTGGCTAAATCATATAATGCATTAACATCTGCAATATGCACTATAAGCGGATTATCAGAAGGTCTTCCCTTAGCAGCATATATCTTGGCTGAAGCTTTCGCATCAAGTGCATCCGCACCAAGTCCGTATACAGTCTCTGTAGGAAAAGCCACAAGCCCTCCCGCTCTTAGAATCTGTCCTGCCTGTTCATATATTTTCTTATCTTCTTCTGTGTGTGTTATCTTCTTTATTATTGTTTCCATAAAACCTTTCGCCAGCTTTCATTACTTCATATTCATCATCAGATATTCTATTATACCACAATACAGAGCATCAGCCACTTTTTCCTGATATTCTTCCGTACACAGTCTCTGCTCCTCTTCTGGATTAGACAAGAAACCACACTCTGATATAATTGTCGGAAGCTTGGAATGAAGCAGTATGTAATAATTAACATCTGACTTAATCTGCCTTGTTGTACCTAACTTCTCACCAAGAATCCCTTGCATTATCTGTGCTATTCTTTTACTTTCCTCAGACTTCTTATAATAAAATACCTGTGCACCTTCTGCCTTAGGTGTGACATAACTGTTCTGATGGATACTAATTACCATATCTGCACCACTGCTATTGATTATATCACATCTTCTTTCCAGGTCAGCTTTCTTTTTACTCTTATCGGACTCCACACTTAAATCATCATCTGTGTCCCTTGTCATAATAACATTAATCTGAGCATCTTCAAGCCGTTCCTGTAATTTTTTTGCAATTGCAAGATTAATCTCTTTTTCATTTGTTCCCGCAACCCCCACTTTACCTGGGTCTGCGCCACCATGCCCACTATCAATAACGATACATTTTTCAGAAAAATTAATATTCATCTCAATGACTTCACCATCACCTGCATCATCTGACAAATGTTGTCTTTCCTGCACATCTTCACTTTCTTTGCTGCCTTTGCCACTGGCCTTTAATGGCAGAAGTACATTGGCTGTCATGTAGACAGCAACAAGTAGTATTATTGACATAAACGGCAGAAGAAGTGTCCTGCTTATATCAGCTTTTTCTGGCATAACAACTCCGAAACCTGTAATTCTTTACTAATTTATTACAGAAGGTTTATGCATATTACTTTTATTTATTATATTTGCTGATAACTGGCCATACTGATGACTTCTCAAGACCTAATTTCCAGCCTGCAACACCTGCCACATTATTTTCCTGTATAACCTGCATCTTGGCCTCTATTGATTTCTCTTCTTCAAACCATATCTGTCTTGTGGCATTTCCCACAGTATATGAAGCAACATACTGTCCACAGTCATCATTCCACAATGCAACCTGTCCGTCACTGTTTAACTGGTCAACTGCTGCCTGCATACCAACAGCCCTGCTTGTCGTGTTTCCATCTGTTGTTGTCCATATTCTTGTATAAAATGGAATACCTGCTATTACATGTTCCTTACCAACAAGCTGTACTGTATCCTCAACTGCCTCCTTTACAAATGGAAGTGAAGCTACAGAACCGGCATCTGTTCCTGCATAGTGTTCATCATATGCCATTACAATAACATAATCAACGAATCTTGACTGTTCTTTTAAATTATAGCATCTGTTATATGCCTCTGGCTTATAGTTATCTGTTGACAACACAAGACCTTTTCTTTCACAAGCAATCGACAATTCTCTTACAAACTGCAGATAATCTTTGGCATATGCACTCTTAATATTCTCACAATCAAGATTAATTCCGTCAAATCCATATTTTTCTGCATCATTAATAAGTGTATTAACCATGTTGGTTCTTGCCTTCTTACTTGAATAAAGTGCAGCAAAATCCACATTTGTATCAAAATCACTTACAAGCGCCCATACATCTGTCCCCCTCTGATGCATTTTATTGACCAGCCCGGCCGATGCATAACATGACATATTGCCTGATGAATCTGTAACCGAATACCATGTTGGTGCAAGCACATTAACACCTGACGCTGTAGCAATATTATTGTCTATTCCTGAATTGCCAGCCACTCCGCTTACCTGAAACCAGGCAAGCGTAATCTTATCATCTTTCATATTATAATTATGAGTCTCATAATTCTTTTCTTCTCTTATGTACGCAAATGTATCTGATGCCTCTGATTTCTTTATATATCCTGTATAACCTGTCGCTGTTGTCACCTTTATCCAGTCGTCAAGGTCATCCTCGTACACTAATCTGTCCCCCTTCTGCACATACTCAAGGACAGGACTTTTGATTCCACCTCTGTATCTTACAGCAGTCTTTTTCTGTGCAGTTACATACTGCTTTTCTTCTCTTTCGAGAGTTATGTTAATCCTTTCCGGCTCATTGCCATATTCATATTCACAATCTGTATGCTCTGCAACATATTCCCAGTTGACATAACATTTTCCCTCTGATTCCACTACAACAGAATAATCTGTATTGTATGTCTTACCTGTATCGTCCGTATATACATTTTCGCCTTTCTTATATGTATACATATATTTCGAATCCGAATATAATACTGCGTCACTTTCTGTATCATAATAAAATCCGACGTTAATATTATCTGCTATAAATTCCTGTGGAAGATAATACCGGCCTTCATATATAATTCCAGTATCTGGATACAGTTCTCCATCTATTATAACAAAAACCTTATCCGTATTCCTGTCTATGCCATAATATGTATAACCACTCATCTTCTCTTTGGCAGGTGTATATCTCACTATAATAAACATTACTGCCACGACAATAATCAGTACCAATGCCGCCGCTGCAATAGTAATTCCCTTAATCCTTTTATTAACTTTTATTTTCATCTGTCTGCCTTTCTTATTCACTACAATTATAATATTGTACCACCTGATACAATACCGTTGCAAGTAAAGGCATACCTTTATCACAGATTTTCCATAATAAAGATATGCCCTGAACTTAATCATACACTACGCAAAAGGAATCAGATAGGGCATGATTTGCGATATATTTTCTTTTAGACCTTTAAATCAGACATAAATGAAATTTTAAGTTACAACCTGCTTCAAAGCCTTTATGGCACTTCCCCTCATCTCAAAAGGGTTTTCCTCCATAGGTGCTTTATATGCTCTGAGTTCGAATTCACGTTCCATGCTCCTTGCTCGTTTTTCCTGCCACGTAACTGAAACTATAGGCATGTTTTTAACACTGTAGATTCTTCTTATCCGCCCCAGTCTCTTTATACATTCTCCATATTTCCATGGAACCATTGATCCAACAAGAATACGGCATTCGCAAGACATAACATCTCTTAAGCCATCTGCAAGTTTTTCTTTCAGGCCAGCAAGATTAATCTCTACTATAACCACGTCATAATACTCTGATATAACATGGACGAAACCTTCTCTTACACCTCCAAAGAAGTCTATCCCCTTATATGAAAACCCCCGTCTGCTGCCAGCATAATTCCTGACTTTACCAACCTGTTCTTCCTCTTTGATTCTGTCAAATGAATCATCAAATCCAGCACTTACTATAGCTGTTTTCAGATGCAGTCCGTTAGAAAAATAATTAGCAAGCATGATACCAAGCTGCGTTGTTCCGGCACCGCTGCATAAACCAATCAGTCCGACAGTCTTATAATTCATAGCCGCTTCATCATTATCTGCTTTTCTTTTTCTTAACCCCTTTAAAATATCTGATACTACTAATCTTCTCATATAACCTGCCAATACACTCCTTTAATCTATCAGGTCTGCAATCTTCCCATAATTCAGAAAGGTTATCCTGTAAGAAATCATTCATTGTTTCGTCAAATATAGGATTATCCTCGCACCAGTCATATATGCATGGCTCACGATAACATTTTTTACCTTTCAGCATATCTGTTAATTCATAAAACTGTGTGGCACTTACAAGATTCAGCATATAAACCCTGTCTTCTTTTAGTCTTCTTAACCTTTTATTCTCTTCGCATATATGCTTTCCAGTCACACAAACTTCTATATATGCATAATTCTCAACAGCAATATCCATAATATCCTTATCATTTTCCAGCTTCCGCATACTATGTCCTGAATCAACAAGAATAATATCCGTTTTCTGCACACTCACCGATATTGCTCCATTATAATCTGGAATTATCCTTATGCCCTTATATATATAAGAGCCATCTTCCATAAGTCCGTTTTTTAAAAACGGCGGAAGTACACGCCTGTTTCCAGACCTGTCAACGACAACGCAACTAATTCCATTTTTCTTAAAAAAATGTGCCATACACATTACCGTATGCGTAGTTCCTATACCTGCCTTATCCCCTGCAACCTGTACTATATAGGAGTGTTTTTCAATTGTACCGCCACTTCTTCTCATTATCCCCTGCAACTCATTCTTTAATAATGTAACACTGCTGTACCGCAGTCCCCATTGATGATGAATTGATTTTTCAATAACATGATACAATCTTGAATACCGCATCGGTATCCCTGCTAAATTATGGCCCTTATCGGTCTTAATATGACCATGTGAGACCATAAAAAGAATTACCATTCCCACACTATATACATCTGACTGCGTCACAGCATACTCTCCACTATACTGTTCCGGTGCAGCATACAACGGACTTCCGCTATCAACTGACACTCCGGCATTACCTGCAACCGCATTGTCAAAATCTATTAGTTTAACTTTTCCGTTAATATCAAGCATAATATTATCTGGCTTAATATCCATGTGTAATATTCCATTGCCATTAAAACCATGAAGATATTCCAGTATACAACATAATTCAACGCCAATACGGCATATTTCATGAACACTCAGATTGCCGCCAGCACCTGTTTCATCATTAACATATTGCCGCAAAGATTTA
This sequence comes from Lachnospira eligens, assembly GCF_009680455.1. Lineage (GTDB taxonomy): Bacteria > Bacillota > Clostridia > Lachnospirales > Lachnospiraceae > Lachnospira > Lachnospira eligens_A. The sequence continues at coordinate 13,197 of NZ_WKRD01000008.1, read as the reverse complement.
CCATCAATATATTCTTCAATAATGCAGATACTACTATTATCTTCTCCAATATTCTGTTCAATATCATAAATAACCGGGATGTGGGGATGTTTCAAATTCTTTATCAGATGGGCTTCCTTAAGCAGCCTGTCGGCCTCATACTGGTTACCCGAAAATATCTTGGCTACACGATATACATCAAGTATCCGGTGCCTTACAAGATAAACTTTAGAATGTCTGGAACAAGATAGTTCCCTTATGATTTCATATCTGTCGTAAAATTCGTTATACACCTCCTCTTACGGCGATATATGAAAAACATCTCCTAAACAGATATTACAATATAATAATTTAATTTTCAATATATTTTAAAAAATTTTTTATATTTATTTTATTCATGTGTTATTCCACCACCTTTACATATCCACAAAAAGTGGGTATTATATCTTTAATAAATAATATTAATGTAATATAGTCAGAGGTGGCTTATGAAAATAGAAAGACTTAATGAAAACCAGATAAGATGCACACTTAACAAATCTGATCTGGCATCAAGACAATTAAAGATCAATGAGCTTGCCTATGGCAGTGATAAAGCGAAAGAACTCTTTCGTGATATGATGCAGCAGGCTTCATATGAACTTGGTTTTGAGGCGGAAGATACTCCTTTAATGATTGAAGCAATTCCTGTCTCTTCTGAGTGTATTGTCCTCATTGTCACAAAGGTTGATAATCCGGAAGAACTTGATACAAGATTTTCACGCTTCTCACCATCTGATTCGGATGATGATAATTTTGATTTTGATGATATTGAAACAATAGAAGGTACTGATTATTCCGATTTCTCACTGCCAACAGCCAATGAAGAGCTTGACGAATGTGCTGCCACAGATGAAGAAGGTCTGCCTGAAGATGAACTTATGAATATCTTTAACCGTGTTAAAGAATATTTCAATAAAGATTCTGACAATAAAGCATCCCAGTCCTCTCCTTCCCAACCGTCTGGCAAAGGAACTACGGACAGGCCTGAGCACATGGAATCTGCTAATATATCACGGGTATTTTCATTTTCTTCACTTGATGATATAACTAATGCTGCTTGTATTATAGATACCTTTTACAAAGATTCCAATTCAGTATATAAGAATCCTTCTGACAGAAGATACTATCTGTGCATCTCTAAAACCAAATGCAATTCTAAGGATTTCAATAAAGTCTGCAATATTCTTTCTGAATATGGACAAAAGGAATCTGGTTTTGATAATCATATAGGATTCTTTGCTGAACACTGTGAGTGCATTATTGCTGAACATGCACTTCATATATTACGCAGATTGTAATCACCGGTTATATATAATAAGAGGCTGTGGATTTAATGGTTTTCATCATTAAATCCACAGCCTCTTATTTTTAACCATTATCCAATAGACTGAAGATAATTCTGAATCTCCTCAATAAGCATATCTGGATCAATACCATGAACCATAGCAGCTTCCTCTAATGTCTCGCCTGCTGATGATGGGCATCCAACACAATGCATACCAATTCCCATAAGAATAGGTATAATTCCTGCATCTATCTGAAGAGCTTCTCCAATTGTAGTGTCCTTCGTAATTCTTGTCATACTGACCTCCTGTTATTAGGTTAATATTATCGGTACTTTTGTACCGCTCAACATACCTACTATAATATTGCCCCGGATAAATGTCAATAATACACTAATTTTACTTTATTATTCTACCTCAAGTTAGTTATACCTAACAATAATAATATATTTTATTGATAAAAATTCATATTGAATTTTATCAAAGCCTATCGTATAATATCACTAAAGCGACTGCCAAGGCAGTTAATAAAGAGATTATTAAGGAGGATATATACTATGGCATATGTAATTAATGATGATTGTATCAGTTGTGGTGCTTGTGCAGCAGGATGTCCTGTTGAAGCAATCAGCGAGGGTGCTTCTCATTACGAAATCAACGCTGATGTTTGTGTTGATTGTGGTGCTTGTGCTGGAACATGTCCAGTTGGCGCTCCTAACCCACAGTAGTCTGAACAAGATACAGATTAACGTTCACCAGATGGTGTTCAATGTACCTGAATGGTACTTACATAAAACCCCGGACCAGTTTAATACTGATTCGGGGTTTTCCTTTTTTAGCTTGTTCAATTACTGTCTTAAGTCTCTTGAAAGATCTGCAAATCTTGTCTGTTCCGGCAGCCATGCCATCTTAACAGTTCCAATAGGACCGTTACGCTGCTTGGCAATAATAATCTCTGCAATACCCTTTTGCTCTGTATCCTTGTTGTAATAATCATCTCTGTAGAGGAACATAACAACGTCGGCATCCTGCTCGATAGCTCCTGACTCTCGAAGATCCGAAAGCATAGGTCTGTGGTCTGGTCTCTGCTCTACTGCACGGCTTAACTGCGAAAGTGTTACTACTGGTACATTTAACTCTCTCGCAAGTGCCTTTAACGCTCTGGATATGTCAGATACTTCCTGCTGTCTTCCTTCAGAACGTCCGCTTCCGCTGCCACTCATAAGCTGAAGATAATCGATAATAATAAGTCCAAGATTATTCTCCATCTTGTATTTTCTACATTTACTTCGTAATTCTGCAATTGAGATACCCGGAGTATCATCAATTATAAGCTTTGACTTTGCAATACTGTCTGCACCCTCAATAAGCTTACCCCAGTCATTAGAATCCAGATGTCCTTTTCTTATCTTGTCCGCATCTACTGTTGATTCCAGTGATAACATACGGTTTACAAGCTGGACATTTGACATCTCCAAGCTGAATACAACTGTTGTAATCTGCTGCTTGATAGCTACATTTTCAGCAACATTAAGGACAAATGCTGTCTTACCCATTGAAGGTCTGGCTGCAACAAGAATAAAATCTGACGGTTGCAGACCTGACAGATAAGTATCTAAGTCCTTGAACCCTGTAGGAACACCTGTTACAGCACCTTTAGTCTTTGCTGCCGCAGATATTCTGTCGAGTGCCTCAAGAACAACCTTATCAATAGGTGTATATTCCTTGCCGCCCTTATTCTTAACAAGCTCAAATATCTTCTTTTCAGTATCAGCAAGTATATCTTCAGTCTTTTCCTTGCCCGCATAACACTGATTGGCAATATCATCATTAACTCTTATTATATTCCTGAGTACTGCTTTTTCCTTAACAATACCCGCATACTGTCTTATATTGGCTGATGTTGGCACTGATGATAACAGCTCTCTTACAAACTCTATACTATAGACTTCAGCCGGTACATCTGTCTCCTTCAATCTTGCCTGCAGAGTAACTATATCTACAGGTTTTCCCTCGTTATTCATGTCTACCATTGTCTGGAACATAGTTCCATACTGCCTGTAGTAGAAATCATCCTGCCTTAAGATTTCAGCGGCAGTTATAATTGCCTGTCTGTCCAGAATCATTGAACCAACAACAGACTGTTCAGCCTCAATGCTGTTAGGCATCACCCGTGTTACCACTGACTCGTCCATAGTAATTCCCTTTCTTACAAATGTGTCTTAAAACTTATTTCTCAACAACCTTAACAGTCAGTTCGGCTGTTACATCTTTATGGAGCTTTATCTGGATAATATAATTACCTAAAGCCTTAATCGGCACATCAAGCTTCATTTTCTTCTTGTCAATATCAAGACCTAACTGTTTCTTAGCCTCTTCTGCAACTTCCTTGGTTGAAACTGTTCCAAATGTTCTTCCGCCTTCACCTGTCTTCATAGAAACAGTAACTGTGCACTCTTTAATCTTAGCTGCAAGCTCCTTTGCTGCTGCAAGCTCTTCTGCTGCCTCTTTTTCTTCTCTCTTCCTGGCTAACTTAAGGTCATTAAGATTCTTAGCTGTTGCCTCAATTCCAAGCTTTTTAGGCAGCACATAATTTCTTGCATAACCGTCATTAATCTTAACAATCTGTCCCTTTTTTCCTAATGTCTTAACATCCTCTAATAAAATAACATCCATTATATTTCACCATCCTTAATCATATTATCAAGTGTAAGCTTAATCTTATTAATTGCCTGGTCAATTGTACAATCAGTAAACTGTGCACCGGCAATACTTATATGACCACCACCGCCAAGTTTTTCCATAACAAGCTGTACATTGACTTCATCAATAGACCTTGCACTCACATATATCTTATCCTCGTAAGGAGTGATAACAAAAGAAGCTTTAATTCCTGATATATCAAGCAAATCATTGGCTGTCTTGGCACCGCCAACAGTTGGTGTGTCAATCCCATCACCATTAAATATTGATATTGCAAATGCGTCCTTATAAACTTCCACACGGCTTACAGCTTTTGCAATCTCCTTATATTCATTCATATTACTTCGAAGCATTTTTCTTACTCTTGTTACATCTGCACCATGTCTTCTTAGGAATGCTGCTGCTTCAAAAGTTCTTGGTCCTGACTTACTGTTAAATCCATCAGTATCAATATTAATTCCTGCATAAAGTGCATCTGCCTCAAATGCCTTAAGCTTAATATTATCATCAACATACTGTATCATTTCTGTTATCATCTCACTGGCTGATGATGCATATGGGTCAACATATGAAAGAACTGCGCCAGTAATTGTATCACTCTGTCTTCTGTGATGATCAAATACAACAACTGTCTTGCATTTTTCAAGAAGCTCAGGACACTCTGTTCTCTGTGGTCTGTTGACATCAACAACAATAACAACTGTTGATGCATTTATCTTAGAAGGCGCATCATCAGGCTTTATAAACATATCGTCCGGATACTCCTCCTTGTCTATGAATCTGTTCACAAAAGGCCGTACACTGCTTGTAACCTCTCCAAGAACAATGTGCGCCTCCTTGCCAAGCTTCTTGGCAATAACATATATTCCCAGAGCTGAACCAAATGCATCAATATCCGCAAGTGTATGTCCCATAACAAGCACATTACTGTTATTATCAAGAATCTGTCTCAATGCATGAGCTTTAACACGCACCTTAACTCTTGTATTCTTCTCCATCTGCTGGCTCTTGCCACCATAATAAAGAATCTTCTCACCATCCTTGACTACCGCCTGGTCTCCGCCTCGTCCAAGAGCAAGATCCATTGCTGCCTTAGCCACATCATAATTCTTAGAATACTCTGCCGAACCCGTTCCTATCCCCATACTTAAAGTAAGCGTCATCTCGTTACCAATCTTGATACTCTTAATCTCTTCAAGCAGACTAAACCTGTCCTGCATAAGCTTCTCTAAGAAATTATATCTGAATACAACGATATATTTATCCTTTTCCAGTTTTCTTACAATTGCTGAACCCGGAGAAAAATACTTGTTAACTCGCTTATCAATAAGACCTGCAAGAAGCGACCTTCTTACATCGTCAGTACTATCAAGGGCTTCCTCATAATTATCTATATACACAAGTCCCACAACGAACCTTTCATCCTTTAACTTCTGTATATATGTGTTAATATCTGTCTCATCAAAAAGATACATTACATACATTGAAGAATCCATGCTTTTCTCAATTATATCAACACCCTCTGCTATAAAATCTGCATCAATATTCTTTAATTCAGCCTTATAATCCCTGTCCTGAAATGTAAGTCTTATCTCCTTAAATCCAATTTCACTATCTGGGAATATACTTGGTGTAACTTCTGGAATAACAGTATTAATATTCTTTCTGAAATCTCTCTTAATGCCTAAGCAATCCTGCATTGCCTTATTAGTCCACATGACATTGCCGTTATTATCAAGAAGACAGTATGGCACACTGAGGTTATACAAAAGTTGCTTCTGAACCTGAGAATAATTGGATGCAAACTCCACTATTCCTGACATTATTCTTGGTCTCATATAGAAATACATGAGGCCGCATGCCATCAGATATATAACCATAAAAATGCTTACAACTGTCGCTGCTGTCACATTAACACAGAACATAATTGCACATATAATAATCAGAACCGCCCCAATATATAATGGCCATGCAAAAAACGACCTCAAGAGTCCGCTATATTTAAATGCTTTTTTTCCATATTTGTTATCTGGCATAACACACATCTCCATAATCGAATTAGAGTAATTATATCATGTATACAAATATACTACAAGTATGCTTTGTGCAAGCACATTCTGGATTGCACGGCTCACTGCTGCGGGCAGCTCATATGCCAGAACTTCGTTCTGGCATTGTCGCGGCGCTCCTCGAAAAGACATGGAAAGTTCTCAGTTCGTGCAAGCACGACTGGGAACTTTCCATGTCTTCTCTCATCGCTGCCCGCGCAAAAAAGCCGTAGCAGGTTTCCCTGCTACGGCTCGTAGTCTTAATATATATTAATCTACTGAATATGGAAGAAGAGCTACGTGTCTTGCTCTCTTAACAGCTACAGTAAGAGCTCTCTGATGCTTTGCACAGTTTCCTGTGATTCTTCTTGGAAGAATCTTTCCTCTCTCAGAAACATAGTGCTTAAGTGTAGCAACATCCTTATAATCTAATACCTTGTTGGCATCTGCACAAAATGCGCAAACTTTCTTTCTTCTACGCATTGGTCTTCTTCTCATCTGACCCTCTGGTCTCTCAGCCTTCTTATCTGGCATGGTTTTTACCTCCTATCTTAGTTGAAAGGCAAACCCTCATCATCTACTCCGTCAGGAATAGCCATAAATCCATCTCCAGCCGCCTGGCTTGGTTCTGGTCTTGATGGTGTGTACGCAGCATAACTAGAGTCTCCTCCATTACTTGCTGCTGCGGATTTGCTTTCTGCAAATTCCTGTTCTTCAACAACTACATCGGTTGTATAAACTCTCTGACCATCTTTGTTAGTATAACTACCTGTCTGGATTCTGCCAGTAACAACAATCTTAGTACCCTGATGAAGATACTTCTCAGCGAATTCTCCTGATCTTCCAAAAGCAACACAGCTTATGAAATCAGCAGACTGCTCATTATCACTGTTTCTTCCACGTCTTCTGTCTACAGCCAATGTATATCTAGCAACTGCCATAGAACCGTCTGCATTCTGTGAATATCTTACATCTGGTTCTCTTGTCAGTCTTCCCATTAAAATAACTTTGTTCATACTTTATCTCCTCTTCTATAAAGAGTTGTAAGTCAAACGTCATCTTTAAAAATCGGGATTAATAAATTACTCTCCGTCTTTAACGATTAAGAATCTTAATACATTATCCATGATACGGATTCTGCTTTCAATCTCAGCTGGAGCAGTAGCTTCTGCTTCAAACTTAATGAAACTATAGAATCCTTCGCTCATATGCTGGATATCGTATGCAAGCTTCTTCTTCTCGCTTGTGCCTGGATCTGTAATAGTACCACCGAAACGAGTGATTAACTCATTAACCTTCTCGATAGTAGCTGTTCTTACTTCATCCTCGACGTTTGCGCTAACAACTAATGCTAATTCATACTTATTCATCTACGTCGCACCTCCTTCTGGTCTTTTGGTCCCTTCTATCCTTATACATAAAAATGTAAATGAAGGAACAAGGATTAAAAATATATCACAAGACAAAATCTTATCATATCCAGAAGTTAATTTCAAGCTTTTTTCAATTTTTTTGTATTTTTTTGTGCAAGTGATCTTTTTATAATAATTTCATGACCACATCCTAAGCATTTCATTTTAATATCTGCACCCGCTTTGAGAATCTCCCATTCGCTGCTACCGCATGGATGCTTTTTTTTCATTTCTACAATATCACCAGTTTCGTATGGAATAATTCCTGCCATTCAAAACCTCCGCTATATATTAATTAAATAAAATTCCTGAATACATCAGCAAGCGGCTCATTAATAAGAATGTCAGCCCTGCTGTCATAAGGAGTTGCTGATTTATTAATAAGAACAAGCTTGTCTCCACTGTAATAATCTATAAGTCCTGCCGCTGGATATACCCCAAGAGATGTTCCTCCTATTATAAGCATATCAGCATGTCTTATATAATTCACAGCATTTGTTATATTGTTATCGTCAAGACCTTCTTCATACAATACAACATCGGGCTTTATCCTTCCACCACATTCACACATCGGAACGCCCTCAGAATCGATAATCTTATCAATACCATAAAACTTATGACATCTTTCACAATAATTTCTGAGTACTGAACCATGCAGTTCTATTACATTGCAGCTACCAGCCTTCTGATGCAGTCCATCAATATTCTGTGTTATGACAGCCTTAAGTTTTCCTTCTTTTTCAAGCTTTGCCAATGCCAGATGTGTAATTCCTGGCTTTGCGTCAGGATATAACATCTTATCCTTATAGAATCTGTAAAATTCCTCTGGATATCTCTGATAAAAGGAATGACTGATAATTGTTTCCGGTGGATATTTGTATTTCTGATTATATAATCCATCTGGACTTCTGAAATCAGGAATCCCACTTTCGGTAGATACTCCCGCCCCACCGAAAAATACAATATTGTCACTCTCCTGCACTAATTGCACAAATTTATCAATATTATCCATTAATTACCACACCCAGAACATTACATTTATTGTTCTCAAGTTCATCAACATAATTCTCTGCTGATAATTCACCGAACTCGCTTTCCTCGTACATGATAACAGTTCCATCACAATATTTTGCTATTCTTCCGTCTACATCTGAGCTTAACACTATTCTGTCATATCTATCAGAATACATATCTATAAACTGTTTCATCATTGATTCTTCATCTTCTGATATCACACCATCATCTAATACTCCGGTAAATATAATGTCAAGCTGAGGATTATTCGTCTTACATATCAAATCATACATTTGAGAAGGTTTTTTTAAAAAATCTGCTACACCTTTCAGATTCTTTCCAAGCTTATATTTTCCGAGAAAAATCTCTGACATAATATCAGCATCGATAAAGAGAACTTTTTCTCCTGCACATACAAAACTATATGCAATTTTAAATGCTCCTATGCCATTCTTTGTAATAGCAAGGACTTTCCCGCCATTCAACTCTTTCTTTAAATTTTCTCTAAGTTCTTCATAACATTTTTTCTCATTATCTGTCATTCCGACAATCTTATCTATATTTACGCTGAACATATTTCTCCTCCTCTCCTGTATTACTTATATATTCTTCCTAGAATTACAATTTTGCTTACCGGTTCCACTTCTTCTACCGCTTGTTCTTCTTCTACCGGTTTCACTTCCTCTTCCGGCTGTTCTTCTTCTACCGGTTTTACTTCCTCTTCTGGCTGTTCTTCTTCTACCGGTTTCACTTCCTCTTCCGGCTGTTCTTCTTCTACCGGTTTCACTTCCTCTTCCGGCTGTTCTTCTTCTACCGGTTTTACTTCCTCTTCTGGCTGTTC
>NZ_WKRD01000008.1:0-3845 GCF_009680455.1 Lachnospira eligens | reverse complement strand
TACCGGTTTCACTTCCTCTTCGGGCTGTTCTTCTTCTACCGGTTTAACTTCCTCTTCCGGCTGTTCTTCTTCTACAGGTTCTGCTTCCTCTTCCGGCTGTTCTTCTTCTACCGGTTTCACTTCCTCTTCTGGCTGTTCTTCTTCTACCGGTTTCACTTCCTCTTCCGGCTGTTCTTCTTCTACCGGTTCTGCTTCCTCTTCCGGCTGTTCTTCTTCTACTGGTGTATCAACTACAATCTGAGCTGGCTCCTCATCAACTAATGTTGGTTCATCCTGTTTCTCTAGTATAGGTTCTTCTACTACAGGTGCAGCCTCCTGTATCGGTTCCGCTTCTACAACTGGCTCTGGCTTATATTCTTCCTTTGTCGCTGCGACCTCTTTTACTGCTTTGTCAGGAATTTCTTCAGATTCCATAACAGGAGCTTCTGGTGTTTTTTCTGATTCAGTCACATTTGCATTACTATTATCAGATGAATGATATAAAAAAGAATCATCATACTCATCATCGTCATCATCATCATCAAATGCTGCCAGAATATCATCAGAGCTGGCTTTTCTCTTATTATCATTAACAATTCTCTTTGTTGAATCTGCCTCTGTTTCTATATATTCCCTTCTTGGATATGCATATCTTCCAAATCTGGCTTCATATTCAAATTCATCATCACTATGGTCTTCCTTCTTCTTGAATGCACACAGAATAAGACACACAACAATTTCAATAAATACACATACTGCGCATGCTGCTCCCATAATTAAAGCTGTGTAATAATACAAATCTGGTTTTGTTGCTACGCCATCACTTGTTCCTTCAGAAAGAATCTGCATTGACTCTACCGGAATAATAGTTGTGGTCTTAACTGCAGTTTTAGCAACAGCATCAACATAAGCCTTAGCTGTATTCTGGTCGGGATTAACAACTTTAAGTTCAACAATATTACTGTCAGCAGGTGATGAAACTGTGAGATATTCCGAAATATCCTCCGAAGTTCCAGCTAATCTCTGTGCTGACTCAATTACAACCTTGCTTGAGAAAATAATCATAAAATCATGATTCAAACCACCATTCTTAGCTCTTATAGATGCCTCATTCTGTGAACCTGGTACTACATAAAGCTTTGCTACTGATTCATACATCGGAGTCATAGTATTATTTTCATATATATAACCTCCAACTCCACTAAGTATGGCAACTAATATTAGTATTAATATGCATCTTGCAAATTTCTTCATAATCGTCCTCCTCATATCAATTCTGTTCCGGATAATAGAACCACGAAATTGCTGTTATCTTACCATTGTTATCTATTTCAAAATTAAGTGTGGCAAAATCATCATCAACCGTTGCCCTGTCACCTTTATATTTACCATCAACATATGTAAATTCAATATTATAGCTATCTGCCGTTTCCAGATTACTATATCCATTATAATTAACCAGTCCATATGCAACTGTTTCTTTTGTATTAACCTTGTCAAGCTCTGCTATTGTAAAATCACCATAGAGCAGCTTTCCATAAGTAAGTGTTTTGTCTTCAGACATATAAAGATGATTCTGATAATCTGCATCTCTATAATACATTTTTAAAATATCATCTGCTGATTGTCCTACACGCATATTTCTCGAAAACTTATCATCACTTCCTATTGATGCTGCCTGTGTTACCTTGTAAACACCACTGCCGCTAGGTCTGTTATTATCATCGAGTTTTTCGAAACCTATTGACATCTCATTATATGAATAAATCTTCTCACCATCATTCTCTGTTTCCTCTTTTGGTTTTCCTAAAATTGCTATAACCTGGGATTCTGTCATAAGATAAGAAATATTTCCAATTTTTAAATCTTTATAGGTAAATATATCTGCATGACTTTCTTCTAATGTGGGATATTCAGCACTTACTGTTGTAATATCCTCTCCATCTGTGATTACAGCTTCAGTTCTATTCCCGCAACCACTAAAAACTGTTGCAGTAAAACATAATAAAGCAATCACAGCCCTGCATTTTCCAAGTTCTTTCATTATACCCTCCATACTGCACATTTTTTACAATTATAACATACATATTATTATTCAGAAAGAAAATGTTTAATAATTCTTTTTGCAACTGACTTCCATGTATAATTATTCATATATTCTTCATATGCTTTCTGTGTCATTTCTTTATAAAATGTATCATTATTCATCATCATATCAGTTTTCTGACATATTTCCTCATAATTGCATTCTTGACCATACATCTGTACAATATCTTGCAGACATCTATTCCTATAATCATTATAATCAGTCATAACTGCAGTATAATTAGCAATTCCTGCATATACCCTGTCATGTACTCCACCCTTAAAAAACGGTGATGAATCTGCCATTGCCCTATATCCTGCTATCAATTCATATGACTTATCAAATCTTACTGCTTTATTCCATATCACATTAGGACTATTAATTTTATCATAACTTTCCCACCATTCCCCTGCTATATCTATATGAAATCCTGTATTGACAAGAGCGTCGACCATTTTCTTTCTATAATAATTTCTGTAATACATTTCTACCAGATAATATTTATTAAGAATTAATGGAAAACTGTCTTTTTCGATATTTGAATTGTTTATTATACATTTAAGTGCATTTTCAACAGTCATTTCATTGTCATTTTCAAGCTTTTCTAACATTACAAGCATATTTTTTTCTGCATACTTATTCATATTATATATCTGTTTCATATAAATATCGGGATTCCTATATGTCCCCATAATAAGTATGCTTTTCTTTTTCTCCTGGAGATTTTCTAGAGAGATAACATTTTCTGCACCTAGCGCAACCTGATATACAGCTTTTATATGTGGATAAAAATTCTGTATATATTTACAGTGATTTTCATCTATTGAAAATGCATAATAATTCTTCAACTTACAATCAAGTGTTGAATGATGATACAGTGGGTGATCCAGAATAAAATTATAAAAAGGAGCATCTATGCTATCAAGATAATAAGATTCATCATCAAGAATGAGTCTTGGAAGTTTAGAATTAAAATCTAGTATTGCCAGATATTCCTTTCCAATATAACTCTCCAGCATTTTCTCAGCTTCTTCATCTACACTTTTCCCTGCATTCTCTATAGCTGGCTGTGCAATCTGTGTTCCTGCTGATGGGATTGCATTCTCAGGTATTTCGCAATATTCACACTCAATCCCAAGTTTTTCAATTTCTTCACCAATTCTGTGTGCAAAATAATATCCACTGTTATAGCATAGTTGTCTTGTTGTAAATATTAATACCTTCATAATATTAATCTCCATTTCTGGCATCTGCACGTATCGTATATATTAAAAAAAAGCTTTAACCCTGACGGATTAAAGCTTACAGAGGCGACAACCAGATTCGAACTGGTGATCAGGGTGTTGCAGACCCACGCCTTACCACTTGGCTATGTCGCCTTATTATTAATAAATGACTCCAAGGGGATTTGAACCCCTGATACCACCGTGAAAGGGTGGTGTCTTAACCGCTTGACCATGGAGCCGTAATAAAGAATTCATGGGCAAGTGCATGCCACTTATTCTTAGCTCCCCGAGTAGGGCTCGAACCTACAACAACTCGGTTAACAGCCGAGTGCTCTACCATTGAGCTATCGAGGATTATCACTAATGTTTCCATTATGTGAAAAAATGTAAGCCACATAGCAGCTTACTTTTAAAAGGATTGCTCCTTCAAAACTGCATACTAAATATATCATATCGTATCTGTCTTTGCAAATACTTTTTCATCCGATTACTCTTAAGAATAACTCTCTTTGTTCTATCCAAACCGTCTTAACCTTTTCTCTTGGTTAAGCCCT
>NZ_WKRD01000007.1 GCF_009680455.1 Lachnospira eligens | reverse complement strand
ATTCTGAAATAAATCTAAAATATCTCGCTTTGTTATTTCTGTAATACGGTTCACTCCATTTTCCTCCTTTCAAGCATGTTCAACACTTATATATTGCTTCCCAAATATTTTAAAGAAAAAGCGTACCACTATTTTTAATGATACGCTCATCATTATTAAATCACTTCAAAATACTTCAATGCATCCTTTATCGCTTCCACTTTCTCCGCTGTCGGATGCTTCCTCGGCTGTTTCAATTCTTCTACCGCATTAGGAGCATCATACATTGGTAAGCCTAAATCTCTCTTTACCTCTGCGATATATGCGATATGTACCTTGAAGCCGTATTTTGCTTCTATGTACTCCTTTATCATTTTGTAGGTCACTCGTTCCCTGGGCTTGTATTCTTCGGCTCTTTTAGCGATATTATCAAGCGGTACTTTTCCCTCACCTTCGCCAAACTCAACTTTTACGTTGATATGTCCGTTTGGCTTTTTGTAGGAAAGCAGTACCACCGTCTCCACATGCTCCGTATGCGGGAACAAATCAAATGGCTGACATGCCGTAACCTTATATCCACCCTTAACCAGCACCTTAATATCCCTTGCCTGTGTATCAGGTCCGCATGAAATGTACACAATCCTGTCTGGCTTAATCTTAAGAAGAGAATTAAGAAATTCCGGTGTGCTTCCACTTCTTGGCGGATCCATGATAACAACATCTGCCTTTGCATTTTTCGCATACTCAACAAGGAAATCTCCTGCGTCAGCATTAACAAATGTGACATTCTTTATATTGTTAATTGAAGCATTTATCTTAGCATCTGATACAGCTTCTGAATTAAGCTCAACTCCTATAACTTTGCCAGCCTTTTTTGATGCGACTATTCCAATAGTACCAATTCCGCAATATGCATCAATTACAGTGTCATTTTTTGATATATCAGCAAGCTGTATTGCCTTTTTGTACAGCTTTTCAGTCTGCTGGTGGTTAATCTGATAAAATGATGTCGGGCTTATTCTGAATCTGCAGCCACACAACACATCCTCGATATAACCTTTTCCCTTAAGAACAATATTTCTCTTTCCAAGCACCATGCTTGTGCGCCTGTCATTAATATTCTGCACAATTGTAGTAATTTCCGGATGCTTCTCACATAATGCCTTAAGAAAATTGTTCTTTGATGGAAATGCGACTCCTGCTGTAACAATAACAAGCATAATCTCCTTTGTCGAAAATCCTTTTCTTAAAAGAATGTGTCGAATCATTCCCTTTCCCGCATCTTCATCATATGGCTGATATTTAAATGAAACTATTAGTTCTTTAATATCCTTAATAATGTCTGTACACTGTGAATCTTCAATCATACAGTCCGATGTATCAACTATTCTGTGGCTGTTTTCCTCGTAGGTTCCTGCTATTACATTTCTGGACTCATCAAGTCCCACAACTGCATGAACTTTATTGCGGTAATATATTGGTCTGTACATTCCAACAATATCATCAACTTTTACATATTCGCCAAAAAGTTCTTCAATGTACTTCTGCTTAACTGCAAGTTCATTGTCATATTTCATCCCGGCATAATCACAGCCACCGCATTTTTCTGAAAATGCACAGTGAATCCGTCTTTCTTTCTCATCATATCTATTCGTCATAAAATTTCAAACTCCTCATTTTTTCTCGTAGCTCATACTCCAGAACTTCGTTCTGTCGTTGTCGCGGTGCTCCTCGAATGCAAGCGATAATCACACAATACATGCAAGCATGATTGTGTGATTCCCGCTTGTATTCTCATCACTACTCGCACAAAAGGGCAACCGCCCATACAAGCAGTTGCCCTTAACATCAGTCTTTGTTAATTATAATGAAGTATTCTCGTCTGTACTTCCAAGAATCTTAACCTTACCTTCGTAGAATTCTTTAACTGCGATTGATAATGGCTTGTCTTTCTCTGAACATCTTACAAGAGGAGTTCCAACCTGAAGCTTTCTCTCATCTTCCTTAGAGATTCTCTTCTCCTCAATCTTATCCTTGTCCTTTTCTTTCTCTTTTTCCTTGTTGCTTGCTTCAATTCTTGCCTTGGCAATCTTCTCCTCAACGCTTCTTGCATCGATGATTTCCTTAGCTCTGTTAGCAGTTGCCTTAACAATTGAATATCTGCTCTGTACTAAAGGCTGCTCGCCCTCTTCAACCTCACTGTTAATTACAGCCATTAATTCAGTATACGATGGATGTATCATTATATTATTCTCCTTTCGAATAAACCTTTAATTCTTCTTTAATATTATTAATCAGTCCAAGATTATACTTAGCTTTCATCTTCTCAGATAACACAATATCATGAATACGGCCGACACATAAATCGACTTCATCATTGATAACTATGTAATCATAATCCTCAACACCTTCTGCTTCCTCTGCTGCTCTTGAAAGACGGGCTTTAATTGTCGCCTCATCTTCTGTTCCTCTGCCACGGAGTCTCTTTTCAAGTTCTGCTGCTGACGGTGGTGTTATAAACATAAGCACTGCATCCGGGAACATTCTCTTGATATTCATGGCACCCTGTATCTCAATCTCAAGAATAACATTGTTGCCCTTATCAAGCTGTTCTTCAACATATGCCTTAGGTGTTCCGTAATAATTGCCAACATACTGTGCATGCTCTATTAAAGCATCTTCAGCAATCATCTTCTCGAATTCTTCTACAGTCTTAAAGAAATATTCTCTTCCATCAGCTTCGCCTTCTCTTGGCTTTCTTGTTGTAGCTGATATAGAAAGTGAATACTCATCATGAAGCTCTAAAAGTCGCTTCATAACAGTTCCTTTTCCTGCACCAGAAAATCCTGAAATAACTAATAATAGTCCTTTGCTCATATAATTACCTCATTCTGCACATAAAGTGCACAAGTTATTATACCTAACAAGCCCGAAACAATCAAGTAAATTTAATCAAAACCAATTAAAAATATATTGAAAGCCTACTCAATGTTCTGAATCTGCTCTCTTACCTTCTCAATCTCAGTCTTTAAGTCAATAGCTGCATTAGATATCTCAATGTCATTAGCCTTAGATAGAGTTGTGTTAGCCTCTCTGTTCATCTCCTGTGCAATGAAATCCATCTTTCTTCCAATGCCGCCATCCTCGTTAAGACATTTTCTTGCATGCTCGATATGGCTTCTTAATCTTACAGTTTCTTCGTCAACACATATCTTGTCTGCGTATATAATAACCTCTGTTGCGATTCTGCTCTCATCAATAGTTGTATCGCCAAGAAGTTCTTTAACCTTACTCTCTAACTTGCTGCGGTATTCCTTCATAATTTCAGGACTTCTCTTTTCAACAAATGCAACAAGCTCCTCCATGTGGTCTAACTTTCCTAAAAGATCTTTCTTAAGATTCTCACCTTCAAGAATTCTTGTATTAACAAACTGTTCTAAGGCTGCCTTCATGGCTTCCTCTATAAAATGCCACAGCTCCTCTTCGTCTTCCTGCACTTCATCCATTGTGATAACCTCTGGAAATCTGGCAAGACCTCCAACAGTCATATCATTTTTAAGATTGTATTTTTCGGACATATTATTAAATATAGCCATATATTCATCAGCTATATTCTGGTTGAACTTAAGATTAACCTGACTTTCTGAATCATCCTCATAATTAATAAATATATCAATCTTGCCTCTTGTTGCATACTTCTTAAGTAAGTCTCTCATTCTGCTCTCGAATACATTAAGCTTCTTAGGCATCTTGATACCTGCTTCAAGATATCTGTGATTAACTGACTTAATCTCAACTGAAATTTTTCTGTTACCTTTAACTATTTCACTCCGGCCAAAGCCTGTCATACTTTTAATCATTGTTTCTATCCTTCCATTCGCATATAATGCTTAGGAAAGTATACCAATTTTTATGAAAGATAACAAGACTTACAACAATAAGTATGTTAATATAATGCAATAAGAATGAATATTATTAACTAAAGGAGACATTATGGCATTCGATGGAATTACAATATCCAGTATTGTTAATGAATTAAACAACACAATTAACGGCGGAAGACTTTACAAGATATCACAGCCTGAAGCCGATGAAATAATGCTTACAATAAAGACACAATCTGGTCAGTACAGACTTGTTTTATCTGCAAATGCATCGCTTCCTCTTGCATATCTTACAGACGATAACAAGCCATCCCCTGCTACTGCACCGAATTTCTGCATGCTTCTTAGAAAACATTTGAACAACGGAAGAATAATATCTATAACACAGCCAAAATTTGAGCGTGTAATTGATATTGAGGCAGAACATTTAAACGAACTCGGTGACCTGTGCAGAAAGCACATAATCGCAGAATTCATGGGCAAGCACAGCAATATAATATTATGTGACGACAATAATACTATATTAGACAGTATCAAGCATATATCAGCACAGACAAGCTCAGTCAGGGAAGTTTTACCTGGAAGACCTTATTTCATTCCTAATACTTCTGACAAGATTAATCCGCTTGAAGCTGACAGAAAGCATTTTGACGAAACAGTATTTACAAAGCCTGTACCTGTTGTCAAGGCACTGCTTTCAAGCTATACAGGAATAAGCACATGTATAGCAGAAGAGCTTGCATACCGTGCCGGAGTTGATGGCGGGCATCCTGCCAACTGTCTTGATGAGCCTATGAAAGATGCATTATACAACGTATTTGACGCACTTATGTCTGATGTAAGAAATGGTATCTACCACCCCGATATGGTAACCGACAACGGTGTGCCTGCAGAATTTGCCGCTGTGAAGCTTTCTATGTATGACAACCACACAGAATATGATTCGATAAGCAGACTGATTATCGATTATTACAGACAGAAAGAGATTGCAACACGAATCCACCAGAAGTCTGTTGATATAAGAAGAATTGTAACAACACATCTTGAAAGAGCATACAAGAAGCTTGACATTCAGGAAAAGCAGATAAAGGACACTGAGAAAAAAGACAAATACCGTATCTGCGGTGAACTTCTTACAACCTACGCTTACAGTATTCCTGCAGGTTCTAAGGAATATGAAGCACTTAATTACTACGATAATACTACAATTAAGATTCCGCTTGATAACACTCTCACACCAATTGAGAATGCCAACAAATATTTTGCAAGATATAACAAGCTTAAAAGAACCTATGAAGCCGGAATCCGTCTTATTCAGGAGATCACTGAAGAAATAAGTTACCTTGAATCTATTATCAATGCAATTGAGATTTCAGTAACAGAAGCTGATCTTGCTAACATTAAGGAAGAGCTTATTGAAACTGGATATATTAGAAGAACTGTTAAAGGAAAGCACAAAATCACAGCCAACAAGCCGATGCATTTTGTATCAAGTGATGGATTTGACATATATGTTGGAAAGAATAACATGCAGAATGACGAACTTACATTCAAAACAGGCAACGGTAATGACTGGTGGTTTCACGCCAAGCAGATGCCAGGTTCTCATGTACTTCTCAAAACAGATGGAAAGGAAGTTCCTGACAGGACATTTGAAGAAGCAGCAAGCCTTGCCGCCTATTACTCTAAAGGCCGTGAGCAGGAAAAAGTTGAAGTCGATTATGTATTAAAGAAAGAAGTTAAAAAGCCTGCCGGTGCCAAACCAGGATTCGTTGTGTACTACACTAACTACTCAATGATTGCAGACACCGACATCAGCAAAATAAAACAGTTATAAAAAATTGGCTGAATCAGAATCTGAGGTGTCACCTCATCTGACTCAGCCATTATTTTTATTTATTCACTGGTTTTAATGCAATACTTACAACTGCCAGTATAACTGACGCACAATCTGCCACAATCCAAGGCATATACTGGATTGCAAGCGAAGATTTACCCGAAACAATAATCATCAGAACTACGCTTATAACGACATTTATAATGAATATAAACGCCAGCTTCCTCATATCTAGAATTCCGCTTATCACAAGATATATTAATATAAATGCAGCTGTCATGCTCACGCAGAATGTTACAAGATACATGTAAAATGCGTTATCAGTCATGTCACATAATGATATATCAAGTGTAAGATATCCAAACAGTGCCGGTGGATTAAATGCATATATAACAGATGGTATTATCGTTACAAGTGCCGGAATACCTATACCTGCCAACATTCCTGCCCTGCCGCTTAATCCCTTGATAACGCCTGATTGTATAATTATACAAATAATGGTTGCTAGTAAAAGCATTATCATCCATGACCAGTTAAAGAATATTTTATTACCAATGTAATATCCGGTAAGATATTCATTAACTGTCATTCTTTGGGAATCACCATTTTTTATAATTTCAAACAATATATTTCTTCTTATAAAGCCTTCCCACACATATGTAACAAGAGCAGGCGTAAGAAAAACTGCTAAGTTAGTCTGTTTATTTTTAGAGAACATTTTTATATGTCTGATACCGGAGCTTTTCACCATCATCAGCTCAAGTATTCCCAAAATCACTAACAATATATACAACACAGGTATTTTATCCATCAGTTGTGCTGTCTCAATCTGTCCTTTTACCACACCATCAATATAGAAAGAATCTATCCATGCGTGCATTGATGATGACGACTCCAATATTCTTGCCATTAAAAGCAATATACCAGTCATCATATTAAATATAGCAGCAACAGAAGCAATTATACCCGTGTTGCCTATTCTTAAAAGAATTCCTGTAAGTGACACTGCCGAAAATAATACCGTTATCGAGAAAAATAACTGATATATAACATTAAATCCCGTATAGTAATACAGGTTGTATACTGAATTCTGATTTTCAGAAATATTGAGTGAATTATTATTCATTTTACTAATAATCTGTCCAAACTCGTTGTTTCCTACAAGAACAAGTAAAATAAACAGACTCAGAGCCATAAGAACGGCGAGGCTTAAAAGCCTCACCATTGTAATCTCATCTTTTTTCATAATCCTTCCTTCGTGGGAGAAAAATTAATTAACAGATACCTTAACGAAAGACTTCTTCCCCTTCTTTACAACTACGCCTTCACCCTCGAACATGCTCTTAGGGAACTTAGCCGCTATATCTGCTACCTTTTCTCCATCTACAGAAACGCCACCCTGCTGAATAGTTCTTCTTGCCTCTGACTTAGTTGTTGCAAGTCCCGCTCCAAACACAAGATTAATTGCATCAATTTCATCATCTGTAAAGCTGTCTGCTTCAAGCTTTGCTGTAGGCATGTTAGCTGCATCTCCGCCAGTAAAGATTGCCTTTGCTGTAGCTTCTGCTTTCTTAGCTTCTTCCTCACCATGAACAAGCTTTGTAAGCTCATAAGCAAGAATCTCCTTAGCCTTGTTAAGCTGAGCACCTTCCCAGCTATCCATCTTATCAATCTCTTCAAGTGGAAGGAATGTGAGCATACGGATACATTTAAGGACATCTGCATCATCAACATTTCTCCAGTACTGGTAGAAATCGTAAGGACTTGTCTTATTCGGATCAAGCCATACAGCACCTGAAGCTGTCTTACCCATCTTCTTACCCTCTGAGTTAAGAAGAAGTGTGATTGTCATAGCTGAAGCATCCTTATCAAGCTTTCTTCTGATAAGCTCTGTTCCACCTAACATATTGCTCCACTGGTCATTACCACCAAACTGTAAATTACAGCCGTATTTCTGGTATAACATATAGAAATCGTATGACTGCATAATCATGTAGTTAAACTCAAGGAAGCTTAATCCCTTTTCCATTCTCTGCTTGTAGCATTCAGCTCTTAACATGTTATTAACTGAGAAGCATGCTCCAACCTCTCTTAAAAGTTCTACATAGTTAAGATTAAGAAGCCAGTCAGCATTATTAACAAGTAATGCCTTGTCATCTGAAAAATCAATGAATCTTGCCATCTGCTTCTTGAAGCAGTCAACATTGTGCTGAATCTGCTCTGGTGTAAGCATTTTTCTCATATCTGTACGTCCTGATGGATCACCAATCATAGCTGTTCCACCGCCAATAAGTGCGATTGGCTTATTTCCTGCCATCTGGAGTCTCTTCATAAGGCAGAGTGCCATAAAGTGTCCTACATGAAGGCTGTCTGCTGTTGGATCAAATCCAATGTAAAATGTAGCCTTTCCATTGTTAATAAGGTCTTTGATAAGTGCTTCATCTGTTACCTGTGCAATAAGACCTCTTGCAACTAATTCGTCATAAAGTGTCATTTTTGTTTCCTCTCTTTTCATTTTTCTCATTACTGCTTGCGCAACTTTGTAAGCCAAGTCTCTCCGCAGCTTTGCTGCTCCCGAGCCTTGATAATTCACAACTTCCGCACTCCGTGCTCCGTTGTTCATTATCTGCATTCGCCATATAAGACAGAATCTGTGCAAGCACATTCTGTCTTGCATGGCTCATTGCTTACAAAAAAGGCTTCCGCCCTTCTTTAAAAGGACGAAAGCCTGAACTTACGTGTTACCACCTTTATTCATGACAGACTCGCATCTGCCACCTCATTAAGTCCACCAGCATGGACTTATGCACTATAACGTGTGCTACTCCGGCTGCCCCTACTTACAAATATGCTTTCAGTTCGCCACTCCGGAATGTATTCAGTTACCCTTACCCTTGCGCCTCTCATCAACCGGCTGCTTTCTGTAAGTTCAGTAATAACCTACTTGTTTCCATCAACGCTTTGTAATATTAATTGTGTATTACTTATAACATAATAGAATATTAAAATCAAGCCTCATTCCGAAACAAATGTATCAAATTAACACTAGATTGTAACTACTCTCATTGTGTTAGTAAGTCCTCTCTTAGATGAAGGATCAGAAGATGTAGCGATACCAGCAGAAACAATTACTGTATCTCCTTCTTCTACGAATCCAGCATGTTCAGAAACTACTAATGCATGCTCAATAATCTTATCTGTAGAAGCTTCTGTTGCTGTCTTAAGAGGTCTAACACCCCAGTAAATCTGCATCTTTCTAAGGACATTATCGTATGGAGAGCATCCGATAATCTCAGCTTCTGGCTTTAACTTAGATGTAAGTCTTGCTGTAAATCCTGAAATTGTAGGACAGATAATAGCCTTAGCTCCAAGGTTATCTGCTGTCTGAACTGCAGCATTACATACAGCGCTTGAAATGCTTCTCTTGCTGTGAAGATTAGAATATTCTACTGAATGTCCTTTAATCTCCCGCTCTGTTCTTTCTGCAATCTTAACCATCATCTTAACAGCCTCTAATGGGTACTTTCCATTAGCAGTCTCACCACTAAGCATAACAACATCTGTTCCGTCGTAGATAGCGTTAGCAACATCAGTAACCTCAGCTCTTGTAGGTCTTGGATTTCTGATCATAGAATCAAGCATCTGTGTAGCTGTGATAACTGGCTTATACTTAGCATTACACTTCTTGATGATTTCCTTCTGAACATGTGGAACTTCCTCAGCAGGAATCTCAACGCCCATATCTCCACGGGCCACCATGATACCATCAGCAACTCTGATGATATCATCTATATTAGCAATACCTTCGGCATTCTCAATCTTAGCAATAACTGGGATATCTGAACCATGCTCCCAAAGAAGGTGCTTAATTTCCTCGATACATGCTGCATTTCTTACAAATGAAGCTGCGATAAAATCAAATCCCTGCTCAACACCAAAGATGATATCTTCCTTATCTTTCTCTGTGATGCCTGGAAGTCTGATGCTTACGTTAGGAACATTAACACCCTTCTTAGAACCAAGCTCACCACCATTAATTACTGTACATTCAATCTCTGTACCTTCAACCTTATCAACCTTAAGCTCGATAAGACCATCATCGATAAGAATAATATTACCTGTAGTAACATCTTCTGGAAGACCTGCATAAGTTACCATATTAATCTTATCATCTGCTGGCACCTGTCTTGTTGTTAATGTATATTTCTGTCCCTCAACAAGTGTAACCTTCTTGTCATCCTTAACAGCACCTGTTCTAATCTCAGGTCCCTTAGTATCAAGAAGAGTTGCAATAGGGATATTAAGTTCTTCTCTTACACTTTTAATTAAGGCAAATCTTCCTGCCTGCTCCTCATGGTCACCATGAGAAAAATTAAATCTTGCAATATCCATTCCTGCTAACGCAAGATCCTTAATAAGGTTTCTGTCATTAGTATTAGGACCCATTGTGCAAATAATCTTAGTCTTTTTCATTGTTTCCTCCAAAATAATTAAAATCTTTTCAAACACATACCTACAATATAATAACATATTTGCGTGTCAAATCAACTAAGTTTTTTATTTAACAAGCTTTACCTTATTTATCACCAGTTACATGGATGTGGGTATATAAGTGGTCGGAACAGTATTCGTAGTTGCCGGCGCATTTTGAGCAGAATCTGAATGTGAGGTTTTCGTCGTCAAGTTCTGTCCTTCCGCATACTGCACATCTGTGCTTCGGCACGCCGCGCTTCACGTGTTGTGCCTGACTTTGTTGTGTTCTGTTATCTGATGATGCTGTCCCATATGTGCCACCATTGCCCTGAGTGTTACCACTATTCTGCTGCCAATAGTCTTTTCTGGCGTTCTGCTGTGCTTTCTTTGCTGTTCTCATTGCTTTGTCGAAGTTTCTCTGTGTACTGCTCTTTGCCGGGCCTTTCTTGTACAGGAAGAAGAATATTATAAAATTCAGCATTGACACAAGCGCCGCCGTTGCGTTGGCATAACACATAATTGCTGACGGTGCAAGAAAACCTGCTGCATACAGGCTGTACCATACATTTCTTGGAAGAAAAGGCACAAGATATCCGAATACTATAGTAATTCCGAATATTACAGCATCAAGTATTGCCATCCATTTAATCTTGATTGGGATAATGAAGAATAATAAAACCTCCATATCCGGCTGCTCCATAGCGAATGCCATGAACAAGGCAAGATTAATATAATTCGTACTTAATTTAAAGCTTAATCCCCATATAAGATAGATAATAAGTGATGCAAGTATATTAAGGATAACTCCTGTAAAGAAGTATACATTAAATCTGAACGAGCCCCATATTCTTTCAAGTACCGAACCAATCAGATAGTAGAAATACAGCACAAATACCACAAATATTATGCTGTTAGAAGGCGGTTGTAATATGAATGTGATGAGTCTCCATACCTGTCCTTTGAAAATCATAGCAAAATCAAGTGAAAAATATGCGTCATATAATCCATTAAAAAATGTATTCATCACAAATCCTATTGCATAAAGGACAATGATGTAAAACATAAGATTCTTAATCGCATACTTAGAGAATTTTTTCTCAAATTTAGCAAACCAGTTCATAAAATGTTCCTTTCAGTCTTACACATGTTACAGACTAATAATTCATAATCATATACAAGAAATTATAATAAACAAAACAATATGATGTCAATTAAACTTACTCTTAAGTTCTTAAATTTTAATAAAAATATCCACCATAAATAATTAAAGCTATTTTATTATTTCCTATTAATATTGAAATTTATTCCATTTTACTCTATAATGCATAGGTTGCATAGAAAATGACATATTCTGCGTTTTTTCGCCAAAGTCACTATGCAATGGGTAACTTTTGTATATTTATTTTAAGGAGGACAGCTACAGCTGTATTAGGTTATGAACAAATTCAAATTAGGTATTGATATTGGATCAACAACTGTAAAAATCGCTGTTTTAGATGATAATAATAATATTTTATTTTCTGATTATGAAAGGCATTTTGCGAATATCCAGGAAACACTCCAGTCACTTCTTGAAAAGGCAGTGGCTGAGCTTGGCGAGTTTGAAGTATATCCTGTTATCACAGGTTCAGGCGGACTTACTCTTGCCAAACATTTAGAAGTACCATTTACACAGGAGGTAGTAGCCGTGTCTACTGCCCTTCAGGATTATGCTCCACAGTGTGATGTTGCAATCGAGCTTGGTGGTGAGGATGCTAAGATTATCTACTTTACTAACGGTATTGACCAGAGAATGAACGGAATATGTGCCGGCGGTACAGGTTCTTTCATTGACCAGATGGCAACTCTGTTACAGACAGACGCAATGGGACTTAATGAATATGCCAAGAACTATAAGTCAATATACCCTATTGCCGCAAGATGTGGTGTATTTGCCAAGACTGATATCCAGCCTCTTATCAATGAAGGTGCAACTAAGGAAGACCTTTCTGCATCTATATTCCAGGCTGTTGTAAACCAGACAATCAGTGGTCTTGCATGTGGTAAACCAATCCGTGGTAATGTTGCATTCTTAGGCGGACCACTTCATTTCTTATCAGAGTTAAGACAGGCATTTATCCGTACATTAAGCTTAGGTCCGGATGAAATCATTGCTCCTGACCATTCACACTTATTTGCTGCTGTTGGTTCAGCAATGAATTACAGTGAAGATGTATGTGTTCCTGTAGAAGACATTATCGCAAGACTTAAAGGAAAGATTAAGCTTGAGTTCGAGGTTGAACGTATGGAACCTCTTTTTGAGAACCAGTTTGCATATGATGAATTCACAAAGCGTCACAGCTCTCATCATGTTAAGACTGCTGATATCGCATCTTACAAGGGCAACTGCTATCTCGGAATCGATGCGGGTTCAACAACAACCAAGGTTGCTTTAGTTGATGAAGACGGTAATCTTCTTTACTCATTCTACTCAAGCAATAACGGTTCACCACTTGCTACAACAATTAAAGCTATTAAAGAGATATATACACTGCTTCCACCAGAAGCCAAGATTGTACAGTCATGTTCAACAGGTTACGGTGAAGCACTTATCAAGTCGGCTCTTATGTTAGATGAGGGTGAAGTTGAGACAGTGTCACATTTCTACGCTGCTGCATTCTTTGACCCTGAAGTAGACTGTATCATCGATATCGGTGGACAGGATATGAAATGTATCAAGATTAAGAACCAGACTGTAGATTCAGTACAGCTTAACGAAGCATGTTCATCAGGATGTGGTTCATTCATAGAAACATTTGCAAAATCCCTCAACTTCACAGTTCAGGACTTTGCCAAGGCTGCTTTATTTGCAAACCATCCTATTGACTTAGGAACACGTTGTACAGTATTCATGAATTCCAAGGTTAAGCAGGCTCAGAAGGAAGGTGCTGAAGTTGCAGATATCTCTGCCGGACTTGCTTATTCTGTTATTAAAAATGCTTTATACAAGGTTATCAAGATTTCTGACCCTGATGATTTAGGTAAGCATATCGTTGTTCAGGGTGGTACATTCTACAACGACGCAGTTCTTAGAAGTTTTGAGAAGATTACAGGCGTTCAGGCAATCAGACCTGATATCGCTGGTATAATGGGCGCTTTTGGTGCTGCCCTTATTGCAAGAGAAAGATATGACGGTATATCAGAATCATCTATGCTTTCTATAGATAAGATTAACTCTCTTACATATGAAACAAAGCTTACAAGATGTAAGGGATGTACTAACAGCTGTCATCTTACAATCAATAAATTCTCTGGCGGCAGACAGTTTATTACAGGTAACAGATGTGAACGTGGACTTGGTAAAGAGAAGAACAAGGAAAAGCTTCCTAACCTTTTCGATTATAAGTTCCACAGACTCTTTGACTATGAGCCTCTTTCAGAAGAAAAGGCTACAAGAGGTACTGTAGGTATTCCAAGAGTTCTTAACATGTATGAGAACTATCCGTTCTGGTATACATTTTTCACAAAACTTGGATACAGGGTTGTACTCTCACCTCAGTCAAGCCACAAGCTTTACGAATTAGGTATTGAGTCAATTCCATCAGAGTCAGAGTGTTATCCTGCAAAGCTTGCACATGGTCATATCATGTGGCTTATTAAGCAGGGAGTTAAATTCATCTTCTATCCATGTGTACCTTATGAGCATAATGAATACGAAGGCACTAATAACCATTATAACTGCCCTATCGTTACTTCTTATGCCGAGAACATTAAGAATAATGTAGAAGAACTTAAAACGGAGAATATAGATTTCAGAAATCCTTTCATGTCATTTGAAAGTGAGGAGAAGATATCAAAAAGACTCGTTGAGGAATTCTCATCATACATTCCTGCCGCAGAGATTAAGTCTGCTGTCAAAGCCGGATGGGATGAAATGATGGCTTGCAGACAGGATGTCAGAAATAAAGGTGAAGAAGTAATCGCTTACCTTAACGAAACCGGAAAGCGCGGTATTGTACTTGCCGGCCGTCCTTACCATGTTGACCCTGAAGTAAACCACGGTATTCCTGAACTTATTAATTCATACGGACTTGCAGTACTTACAGAGGACAGTGTTGCACATTTAGGAACAGTTGAAAGACCTCTTATCATTCTTGACCAGTGGATGTATCATTCAAGACTTTACGCTGCTGCTAACTATGTAAAGACTGTAGATAATCTCGACCTTATCCAGCTCAATTCATTTGGATGCGGTCTTGATGCCGTTACTACTGACGCTGTCAACGATATACTTACTAAGTCTGGAAAGATATATACAGTACTTAAGATTGATGAGGTTAATAACCTTGGCGCTGCAAGAATCAGAGTACGTTCACTAATCGCTGCTTTAAGAGTCCGTGAACAGAAGAATTACCAGAGAAAGATTCAGTCATCTGCCTACCACAGAGTACAGTTTACTGAAGATATGAGAAAGAATTACACAATTCTCTGCCCTCAGATGTCACCAATACATTTTGACATATTAGGTCCTGCCCTTAATTCATGTGGCTACAATATTGAAGTCCTTGAGAACGACAACAAGTCATCAGTAGATGTAGGTCTTAAATATGTTAATAACGACGCATGCTACCCTTCACTTATGGTAGTCGGACAGATTATGAACGCCCTTCTTTCAGGCAAATACGACCTTTCAAGAACTGCTGTGATTATGTCACAGACAGGTGGTGGATGCCGTGCTTCCAACTATATCGGATTCATCAGAAGAGCACTCATAAAGGCTGGTATTCCAGATGTTCCTGTAATCTCACTGAGTGCACAGGGACTTGAATCTAATCCAGGCTTCAGCTATGACATACCAATGCTTAAGAAAGCTATGATGGCTGTTGAATATGGTGATATATTCATGAATGTTGTATACCGTACAAGACCTTACGAGGCAGTTCCTGGTTCAGTTAATGCACTTCATGAAAAATGGAAGAAGGTCTGCATTGAGCAACTTACTAAAAATAAGGTTCATATGAAAGAGTTCAATAAGAACCTCCGTGCTATTGTTAAGGATTTTGATAATATTCCGCTTAAGGATATCAAGAAGCCTAGAGTTGGTGTTGTTGGAGAGATTCTTGTTAAGTTCATGCCTGCTGCTAACAACCACATTATTGAGTTACTTGAGGCAGAAGGTGCTGAGGCTGTTATGCCTGACCTTATGGGATTCCTTCTCTACTGTATGCAGAATTCAACATATAAGCATGAATTATTAAAGACACCTAAGAAAGGGGCTATTCTTTCAAGTACACTTATAAAGATACTTGAAACCTTCAGAAAGGCTGGAACCAAAGCACTTGCAGAAAGCAAGAGATTCGATGCTCCATCTAAGATTAGTGAGACAGCCAATTACGCTAAAGACTTCGTATCACTTGGCAACCAGACTGGTGAAGGCTGGCTTCTTACCGGTGAAATGATTGAGCTTATCCATCATGGTGTAGGCAATATCGTATGCTGTCAGCCATTTGCATGTCTGCCTAACCACATTGTAGGAAAGGGAGTTATCAAAGAGCTTCGTGCAGCATATCCTGAAGCTAACATAATTGCTGTAGATTATGATCCAGGTGCTTCCGAAGTTAACCAGTTAAACAGAATCAAGCTTATGCTTTCAACTGCTAACAAAAACCTTGCTAAAGAAGAAAAAGAATCTAAAAAAGATGCTTAATTGCTTGTACATATTATAAAACCGATATATAATGGATATAATAAATATGTTCGAAGAGGTGTGATATTATGAATTTTATGTTATTCATCGGACCAATTATAGGTGTTGCAGTTGCTATTATAGCTGCTGTGGTTATCATATCAGTTGTAGCCGCTGCTGTTGCACAGAAAGATATTAACGACGAAGATTAAGAAAAAGTTCCTGCAGTCTTATATTTTTAAATATCTGCTGCAGGAACTTTTTTTCTTATTTTTTCTCTTTCTTTGGCTGTATTCTGCCCTCTGCTATCTCTATAATCTCGTCTGATAAGAATTCCAGTTCATCAGCATCATGGCAGGCAATAATAATTAACGCACCTCTCTGCTTGTGCTTTAAAAGAATCTGCCTTACCTGCTCAGTTCCTGAATCATCAAGCGCGTTAATAGGTTCATCAAGAATAATAATATCCGGATCTTCCATTATCGCAGCCGCTATACCCAGTCTTTGTTTCATACCGAGTGAATATTTCTTGAATGTTCTCTTATCATCCGGTTCAAGCCCAACCTCCGTAAGTGTCTGCCTTATCTTATCGTCATCAATCCGTTCTCTGATAGAAGCCAGCGTCTTTAAATTCTCAAATCCTGTATAATTACTGATAAATGAAGGATTCTCTATAAGAATTCCTATGCTTGGAGGAAACATTTCATCTTTTCCTAATATCTTCCCATCAATATCAACTGTTCCTGTAACCTTGATAAGACCTGCTATTGCACGCATAAGCATTGTCTTACCACTTCCATTCTTTCCCCTGAAACCATATATCTTTCCAGATTCCATTCTAAGGCTGACATCATCAAGAATATCAATGCCTTTAATTTTCTTAGATACATTTTTCAATTCAATATACATACTTACTCCTCCTACAGAAAATCTCTTTTTCTTGAATATATAATTCCAGCAGCCATAATCCCCACATCTATCCCCAGCATTAATAACGCTCCAAGATACCATCTGTCATAAACATGCGGGATTCTGTACATCATCATATAATTATAGAAGCCAAACCACTTCATATAACATATGCTGAATATGAATAACAACAGATTAATAATAAATCCAAATATAGAGTTAAACACATATGAAACCAGCAGAATTATAATACATGCAGTAATTAAGCTAAGCGTACACAGAACCATAAGTAACACAACATTGGTATTGCAGCTTATATCTTCACTTCCAAGTATGAGTTTTATGTTCTCTCTGGCGGTAAAATGCATCCTCAGACTGAACTTATTTCCTAGAACTGCAAAGCCACTGACTGCAAATGTTACAATTATCAGAACCATATATACAAGTGCAGCTAATACTGCGATAATATATTTACTGACCCACCAGTACACTGGTGAACGCGAGGCAATCATTATGCTCCTGCTTAACGCACTCCTGTCCGAATTAATATAATACGCAACAATAAAAAGCAGAAATAAAAGGACAAATATCTCAAGCACCGGAATATCCATCGCCAGATTTCTTTCGGGATAGAACTCTTTAGCTCCTTTAAAGAAATCCATAAGGCTGTCGCCTAACGACACTGCTGCTATCCTCCCCTTATTGATTGATTTGTTCATATTAGCAAAGAATATTAAAGCCTGCATTAAAGAATACACTGCAAATGCTATGTATAATTTCCATGCAATATTCCAAAACCTTTTCAGGTCTGCCTTAAATACATTAATAAAACATCTCATTAGTTCTTAAGCATGTCCTTTCTATAAAACCTGAATGTCAGATAACTTACTGCTGCACACACCGCCCAGATAATAACAGGCAGTACTATATTGTTAAATACAGATATTCCATATATGTACATGTCCGTCTGATACATCACAAATCTGTCAAACAGCCCTGTTTTACCTATACTTAAAAATAATACATTAAAATATATTATGATAAAACTCCACACAGCCGATCTTGTAATCCAGTAAAGCAGACATAAAAGCACATAAACAATCTGAAGTCTTAAGATATCCAGTAATAACATGAGGACTATTACCGCAAATGTATTCTCATATGCCAGTTCATGATAAGGTATCCATGTTTTAGCTAAACTTCCTGTAATATTCCAGTTGCATCCAAAAACTGCCCCTTCTCTTAACCCTGTCAGCATTATAATCAGACAATTAACCACTGGAATAAGCAAAGTTATTAATATGCCTCTTTTAATGCAGTCTCTCCACATTTTTCCCATTAACTGGTAAAGAACAATTCTATTCGAAGTTATATTTCTTTTAATAATTACAATAGATACAAAAGATACATATATCATCTCGAATAATCCCATGAAAGAAATCGTCTTCCAATCAAATACGGCAAGATAATAATCTGACATGCATGCGTTCACATTCCAGAACACTTTATACATTTTAGAAAGCGTACTAATGAATATAATAACCGGTATCAAATATATCAGTGCAAAACACAGCTTTTTCCACGTTCTGTTTCCCATAAATTCACCTCTTATCAAATACAAGCTTTCTCATTCATTTATTAAATACTATCCTTTGTCTGTACGGATAATAGGAATATACAAATGTAACCGTTGACGAATCTATCTTATCAAATAATTTATAATCCAACTGACTTGGTCCAATATACGCATGTAAGCCAACTTCCAGTTCCTCTCCTGGCATAACTGTTACAGTCATCTTATCTGGTTCCTGCAATGTAACACCATTTCGTGCATGAAGTTTTTCAATCACCATATTCCCTGATGGATAATATGTAATTATATCTTCTGTTGTATTTTTCAGTAAAATATTAAGTACCACAACTCTGCTTTTATCCGCTTTTTCCCCTTGAATATTCTTATATCTTGACGAAATTTCAGAATATTCTTCCATGGTATACACTTTATAATTAACCGGTTTAATTATCAATCCATCTAAATCAGCTGGATTATCGCTTGTATATGTAATAACTTTGGCATTTGGAAACAAGACATTTATTCTTATTATCATTCCAATGCATGTAATTAATATCACAAGGATAATTGTCAGAATCCCCCATTTATATCGCTTCATTGTTTCTTCCCTTCCTGAAAAAAATATACGCACTGATTAGAGTAATCACAATCGGTTCACAGATAAAAGGAATTAGTTCTATATCATACAAAAGATGCGAAGGTGCCATTAAAACATTTGGATTAAAAGTAATCAATCCAAACAATCTTCTACATAATGTTGATATCACTCCCAATCCAAAAAAAGCTACGAAAGGGCTTAACATAACAAGAAATGAATTATCAAAAAAATATGAAAATGCAAGTGCTATAACAGAAAAAGCTCCGCCATATATAAAAAACTGAACCATATATATAGCAACATATACAAATGCATTATCATAATATAATCTTGACAATATAGTCATTCCCGCCCCTATAAACATACCGTTCTCAATCGGTTTCAATGCTGGTATAAACATCATTGTCATAATCAGATTCAGAAATACCGGGATAAATACTATCATTCCACCTGTAACATATGTCGTAATAAACTTTGCCAGATGTACTTTATTTTTGTCAATTCTGCAATAATACTGCAATATGTACTGATTCTTGTTATCTTTTGAAAATGTATGACAATATGGTAACGATGCCAATAAAATACACACATATAAATATGACGTAGCAAATGGCTCATATCCCATCCAGTTTCCAATCCATGAATTAAATACAGAAAAAGGATATGATGCAGCACTTCCGTCAAACGCATATAAAATATCCATATGTGGAACAGCTTCATTTATAAAAGCCCCCGTTACCAGTATAATTCCAATCATCAAGCTTATATAAAACAATTTACTTTTAAAAACTCTCCTAAATTCTATTAAAAGTAATTTTTTTGTTACTTTCATATTCATTATTCTTTATCCTCTATATTTAATTCTATAAGATTTCCCGTATACAATCTCGGGTCATCATTATAACCAAAAGAGCCTGTCATATAATATGTGTAACCACTATTATATTTTGCCTTAAAACATATCCACATATCCATTTCTTCACCGGGATTAACTGCCACTCTTCCTGCAACCTTTTCTTCTGAATCCGGTAAAAGCCATAGCTCTTTACTTTCAATTAAATAACTTCCATAACTTACAAGTTTATCATTCTTTTTTACATATAATGATGTGCTCATATTTAATTTGGTTGATGACCTTCCATTATATTTAATATTGAGTTTTACCCAGATAAATCTATACTCTTTATCTGTTAAATAGCCATTATCATCAACATTTCTAATCTTTTTCAGATAGTCCATCATTCCTTCGGTATACTCATCATTTACAAGTTCATATGCATAGTCACGATATGTTGTGGCAATTACATCTGTAACTTTATATTCACAATCTCCATTTGTAAATGTTTCATTCATTTTCATAAACTTAAGCATGCTTGCTTTACTTTGCAGATATAAAATATTTTCTTCTGTATCTTCAACGTAATCTGTATTTGTCGGTTTTTCTTCGTGATACTGTGTTATTGCCTCTCCATTTTGTTCTGTCTCATATTCATATCTGTAAGCATATGTTTTCGTTTCAACTATATTCTTAGCGTCCTCTATGGACTGCGTTGTGCATCCGCACAACGCAGTCATTAAGAAAAAGCTAGGAATAATTTTCTTTACTTTGCTCATTATATTATTAGTCCTTCCTTTTATTAGCTGTACAACTTATAAAATTAATCTAAAATATCCGGCCACCAAAATCCGCCAAAGCATGTACCATATTCTGTATCAATATTTTCACCGGTCAGCCTTATACATGCTCTGTCATAACCATTTTCCACAACCCAGTTTGACATGTCTTTTGTTTCCCCCTCTGAAAATGAATACTGTAAGCCATGTGACGCATCTCTTGTACTTCCATCTTTTTCAGAATATACTTTTGCGTAATAATATGAATTATAACAATCTGAATATTCACAGTACATTCTAACTGAAGATGTTGTGTTTTTAGCCTCAGGATTTGTATATCTTTCCTGACCATCATAATTAAAAGCAAATCCCCATCCTTTTGCCACCTGTCCAGCATTAGAAGTAACTGGTACAATATACATTCCAACAATCATAAACATCGCAATAAAAATAAATACATTCTTTACAAGTTTTTTTCTTCTTGTTTTCATAATAATAAACCTCCATAACATTTGTTTGTACAGCTAATTATATAGTATTGCACTATCTTCCCCATTTCAACATCAATGTCGTGAACGACAGCAACTTTGTCGTGAACGACCATGGTGACTATAAGTATAGTTGCAAAAAGCCGGAACAGAAGGATTAATCCAACTGTTCCGGCTCTGTTTCATTACCATCTTATTTCACAACAGAACATATTACCTTCCTCATGGTAATCGCATGTTCCATTATTCTTCTTTACAAGCTTCTTGATAATCTGTGTTCCAAGACCATGTGATTTCTTGTCCTGCTTACTTGTATGAAGCTCTTTATTATCATTTAATACTGACTTCGATATATAATTCTCTACAGTTATAATCATATCATTGCCATTCCATACAGAACGGATTTCTATTTCCCTGTTACACGGTTCTTCTTTAAGTTCAGCCTCTATTGCGTTGTCTAACACATTTCCCATAATTGTGTACAGGTCGTTGCCATGCATAGGCTTTAATGTCTTATGAAGACCTGTCGTTATTATTATATCTTCACTCTTGGCATATTCAATCTTATTATTAATAACCGTATTGAATATCGGATTATCTGTATGAATATATTCCTTGGTTTTCTCAAGACTTATACTGTACTGCTTAAGAAAATCCTTAGCTTCCTCATATCTTTCCTGTGAAAGCAGACCATATATAACCTGAAGCTGATTATTCATATCATGCCTTACAGTTCTTACCTGCTTATCCATTGCCTGAACATTTTTAAGATAATCCTCACCTGACTCTATTACATTTCTTAAATGTTCTGCCTCTTGTCCCTTGTAATTCTCCTGATAGAGCCTTACAAGCGTTCTATAGAATATAATTGCAAGCACCAGACTTAACACTATAATGTTCATAATCAGCATGACATCGTTGCCGCCATCAGAAATTCCTAATCTGATTAACAGATATATATTAAAACATAATACCAAAACATATGCTGCTATATTAATTATATCTATCTTCGTAAAACTGCCATGTCTGATTGTTTTAAATGTATTCACAAGTGCAATCAATGTCATATATATAACTATAACAGTGAACTCATACATTCCCGTTTTATATATAATAAGATTAACATTTACAATATATATCACGCCATAAGTAATAGCTGCTATAGCAATGACAACCAGTGCCGATACCACATACGCTGCTTTAGCAATATAGCCGTTCAGTACCAGATATATCTCTCTTACAAGTATTACTCCTATACATATCATTATTGCCATTCTGATATTAACAATATTTAACAATATATCATTCATATGTCTGTCTGTTGTGCCTGTACTGCATATATCCCTTCATAAATGTATCTTTATAGCTTCTTCCAAGTTTGAGAGTTTCACCATCAATCATAATAATCTCATTAGTACTCTGGTTGATTCTTGAAATATACCTGTAATTAATCATATATTTTTTATGAGCCCTTACTATATCCGTACCTGTTATATCCTGTCCGAATTCCATCATATTCTTCCTGATTACATAGGAATTCCCATCAGCCGTATGTACTGTAAGATAATGGTCCTCACTGTGAACATAGGTTATATCACCTGAATTAATATTGATAATTCCATCTTTATCATCAAGAACAATCGTCTTTTCATAACCATCAATGGCGATTAGCTTCTTAACGACTCTCTGTACATAAGTCTCATATCTTGACTTTCTGATAAAATAGAACGGAGTATAATCAAATGTATCATATACAACATCTTCATGCGAAGTAACGAATATAATCTTAGTCCTGTATCCTGATTTTCCAATAGCCTCAGCCACAGCAAATCCATCCATCGGCTCCATGTTAATGTCCAGGAGTACTGCTTTATACATTTTATTCTTTAGAGCTTCCAGTAACTGCACGCCTGTGTCATAGTAATCTATGATTACATCATTCCTGCCTGCTTTCATGAACTCATTCTTCAATGAAACTGTCAGCTTGTCTGCCATATTCTTATCATCATCACATATTGCGATTGTATATCCCATATATAAAGCACCTTCTCTATAGTTATTTGCTCATATTCTTAACTTCTTCAAACTTGTCCATAACTTCCTGCGAAGGCTTTCCTGTAGCAAGACTTACAACAATAATAACTACTGTTGCAAATATAAATGCTGGTAAAAGCTCATATACTGCGAATATTCCACCAAGCTTAGCAATACCGAATTTCCATATAAATATCATTGCACCGCCAGCAATCATGCCCGATATAATTCCATACTTATTGGCTCTCTTCCAGAAAAGTGAGCAGAGAACCACAGGACCGAATGCCGCACCGAAACCTGCCCATGCAAATGAAACAATCTTAAATACTGAGCTTGTAGGATCAAGTGCAAAGAATATTGATATAACTGATATAACAACAACTGTAAGTCTTGCAACAAGCATTGATGTCTTCTTAGACATATTAATATGTAACACCTCAACCGCAAGGTTCTGTGATATAGCAGATGAAGCTGCAAGAAGCTGTGAATCTGCTGTTGACATGGTAGCTGCAAGAATACCTGCAAGGATAATTCCTGCTATAAATGCTGCTACAGGGTTAAATGTTGAAAGATAATGTGATATCTTAACAATAATTGTCTCTGATTCGCTTCCTGTTAAAGTATCAATAATACCAGATTTAGAAAGTGTAAGACCGATTACACCGATACCTGTTGCAACAATAAGTGATATGAATACCCATACAGTAGCAATTCTTCTTGAAATCTTTAACTTGTTCTCATCTTCAATAGCCATGAATCTTAAAAGGATATGTGGCATTCCGAAATATCCGAGTCCCCATGCAAGTGTTGAAACAATCTTAAAGAATCCATAATCACCTGATGTATTAGTCTCTGCAATATGTGTATGGAACATATCAAGATATCCTGGAAGTGCCTTGGCATTATCAAGTACAACTCCCATTCCTCCTGCCTGTACAATTCCAAATATAACTACTACAGCAAGTGCGAATGTCATAATAATACTCTGCACAAGGTCAGATGTGCTTGCTGCAAGGAATCCTCCCATAGTACAGTAAAGTACGATAACAACAGCACTGACAATCATTGCTGTATGATAATTAAAGCCTAAAAGGCTGTTAAACAGCTTTCCGCAGGCAGCAAAGCCTGATGCTGTATATGGTATAAAGAATATTACAATAAGTGCTGCAGATATTAATGTAATTACATGCTTGTCATCCCCGAATCTCTTAGAGAAATAATCAGGAAGTGTTATTGCCTGATAACCATGTGAATATAATCTTATCTTCTTGGCAACAATAAGCCAGTTAAGGTAAGTACCAAGTGCAAGACCAATTGCTGTCCATGTTGCGTCAGCAAGACCTGTAAGGTATGCCAGTCCCGGAACACCCATAAGCAGGTAACTGCTCATGTCTGACGCTTCTGCACTCATTGCAGTAACAACAGGTCCTAACTTTCTTCCACCAAGATAGAAGTCTCCTACATCACTGTTCTTCTTAGAACAGATTACACCTATCCACACTACCATTCCCAGGTAAAGTATAATTGCTGCTAAAATAATAATGTTTGACATAAAATAATCCCTTTTCCTTTCATAAATACACGAATGTACCTATTATAGCATACATTCGGCTTTATAAAAAGCGAAAAGGGATTAAATGTTATTATAAATGTGTTGTTAAATTACTCTGACACGGTCTTGTCATACGGCTTCTGTGCCTCTGATGACTGGGCAGTAGTCTCCTGCTGACTGACAGTTGTCGGCTGTGTCTCTCGAGAATCATTCTTCTGTGTCTGTGCCTCAGTCTCCTGAGGTCTGTCATCATTCGTGACAGCTTCTGTTTCAGCCTGTGTCTGATTGTATTGTGAAACGTTATTATTCTGTATATTACTGCTGCCATTCACATTATCTGTCGGGTCTCTATATGCATTATCAGCTATTCTGTTTATATCTTCAACCTTAATATCAGAACTTATATCAAAATTCTCAACTATCTCAACAGTTGTCTTCGCACCACAATTCTCATATATCCACTTGGCATTGGCACATGTCATAAGTATTGAACCTTCCGACACATTCTGACCTATGGCATTGTATGACTTTGGATTAAGATTATTATCACTCTGGCTGTAATATGTTGCGGTACTTAGATACTCAGCATTATCAAGTCTTGAAGAGTATCTGACATAATATATATCTGTAATCTTACGCCATAAAGATTTCTCTGATATAGCCGTCTTGGCAGGAGCAACTTTAGGTCCTAGAGCCACTTTAAAAGCCTTAACAGGAATAGAGAATTCTTTATTGTCATCAAGCTGATAAACAACCAGCGTATGCTTCGCTATGCTTATTCTGATATAATATGACTGGTTCTTTGCAATTGTCTGTGTCTGTGTATCCGTCTCTGATGAATCAGTTTCACCAGTGGTCTCTTCCTGTGATACATTATCAGCATTCTTATTGCTGTTATGCATACTGATAACAGTTCTTAACACAAACAGCAGTCCAAGAACCATTACAACAAGTATAACAAGGTATACGATTGAATTAGTTCCCTTAAACCATCTCTTAATATCAAACTTCTTCGTTCTCTTATAGCCATTAAAATCCATAACTTACCAACCGTGTATATATTAAAAGTGAATTAAATATCTTTGCCCATGTTCTTCTCTTTTAATTCAATAAACTTAAGTATCATATCAATTGCGCCATCTATTCCTACAAGTCCACTGTCTATACAGAGGTTGTAGCTCTTAGCTTCTCCCCACTTCTTGCTTGAGTAGTAATTGTAATAGCTTGCTCTTCTCTTATCCGTCTTCTGGATAAGATCTGCAGCCTTAGAATCATTAAGTTCATAGATTCTCTTAATTCTCTGTACTCTCTCATCAAGACTTGCCTTGATAAATACACTTACTGCATATGGATTATCTTCCAATGCATAATCAGCACATCTTCCTACAATAACACATGATTCTCTCTCTGCAAGTTTCTTGATAGCATCAAACTGTGCAAGGAAAACCTTGTGATTAATAGGCATATCCACATATGAATTAGTATATCCCAGTGAATATGTATCCATTACAAGAGAATAAAGGAAACTGTTAGTAGGCTTCTCGTCCTGAGATGCGAAAAGTTCTTCACAAAGTCCACTCTCCTTAGCTGCAAGTTCAAGCAGTTCCTTGTCGTAGCACTTTATCCCCAGCTTCTCTGCCAGTTTCATGCCTATCTCATGTCCACCGCTTCCAAATTCTCGTCCGATAGTAATAACTGTTCTCTCATCCATAGTTCCTACCTCCTGGTTTCAATTGTATACGAAATACTTTAGATATATTATACATTATTTCTGTGGTAAAATCTACATATTAAGCATAATTAAATTAATCTTTAATAATTATTAATTACTCTTCATAATGGTCTATATGCAAGAGTATCTCTGTAAGAAATTCTGCTATCTTAGTTCCAGCCTTATTAGATATCACACTGTATCTGCTCGGTGTAACACAAGCCAGTCTGATATTAGAAAAACCTCTTGCACCAAACATATAATTCTTACTATAATTCTTAGATTTAAGTGCCTTCTCAACATCAGGAAGCACCTGGTTTCTTGTGATTATTATAAATGATATATGTGTATACATATGATTCTTAGCCGGCAGCTTTCCGTCACCTCTTACAAAATGCGGTTCAATCTTATTGACAGCAAAATCATATAAATCATCAAGCTCTTTCATGCCAAGCGTATCACAATTAATGAAAAACAGATGCTCATAGCATTTTGAGTCCCATAACTTGGCATCATCTGTTGTAGAAAATCTGTCTTTCTTATTATAGCTGTAAGCATATATAACAAACTTTCTACCTTCAAACCAGTAATTATGGTATATATCAAATGTATCTGAAATACTGTTCAATATCATATCTATAAATTCCCTTCGTCTCAATTGCTACCTCCATTTCTTAAATCCTTAAGCAGCTTCTCAAAATATTCGGGCAATGGTGCTTTGAACTCCATATATTCACCTGTTGACGGGTGTATAAATCCAAGAACACCCGCATGTAGTGTCTGTCCCTGCAGCTTATATCCACTCCTGGCATGACAATACACATCATCTCCAAGTATCGGATGTCCTATACTTGCCATATGTACTCTTATCTGATGAGTTCTGCCTGTCTCTAACTGACATTCTATAAAACTGTATTTGTCAAAATTCTCAAGTACACGGTAATGTGTAACAGCACGTTTTCCATTCTTTCTGTCAACCGCCATCATCTTGCGGTCCTTTGGATTACGCCCTATAGGTGCATCCACTGTGCCTTCTTCCTCTTTAAAGCGGTTATGGACAATGCAATAATACTTTCTTGTTATTGAATGGACAGCAAGCTGTGCAGCAATATCATTATGTGCCTTGTCATTCTTACATGCAACAATAACACCCGTGGTATTCATATCTATTCTGTGTACTATTCCAGGACGCATAACGCCATTAATTCCTGACAGATTATCCCTGCAATGATACATAAGTGCATTGACAACTGTTCCTGTATAATGTCCTGCAGCCGGATGTACAACCATTCCCTTCGGTTTATCTATCAGTATCACATCATCATCTTCATATATTATATTCAGAGGTATGTTTTCCGGAAGTATCTGTGGCACAATAAGTTCAGGAATTGTTATTGTGATATGTTCCGTTCCATTAAGCTTATAGTTAGACTTGACACATTTGTCATCAACCGTAATATCTCCATCATCTAACAGCTTCTGTATGCGTGACCTTGACACATCTTCTAACTCCTGCGACAGATATTTATCTATTCTTGTCCCCTTATCCTCTGGTTCAGCAATTAAATTCTGCACTGAATCACTCATTATTATCACCCTTCTTCGATAACCTTAAGAATTCGAAATCATCTTCTTTATAGACAAAAAGAATAAGAATTATAAGCAGCGCAACTGAAACAGTAACATAGCAGTCTGCCACATTGAATACCGGAAAATTAATAAGCTTGAAATATATAAAATCCCTTACGTATCCGAATCTTACCCTGTCAATAAAGTTTCCTACTGCACCAGATACAAGTAATGTACATGTTATAAGAAGTGGCATATACTTTCTTGTTGCAGGAAGATTAATAATTACATAAGTTACTATAAGCATAACTATAACTGTAAACACAAGAAACAGATTAATCTTACCGCTTAGCATTCCCCATGCTGCACCTGAATTTCTAAGATAAGAGAATACGAAAGCATCGCCTATTATCTTAAAATCCGGTTTTCCTAAAAGCCTCGCTTCTGCAAGTGCTTTGGTAATCTGGTCTAATTCAGTCAGAACAACAATTCCTATAATATAAAATAACAAATTGAATATTTTCTTTTTATTATTCACTTTCGGCCTCCGTTATTAAACATTTATCTTATTACACCTTCAAGTGCTCTTCTCATCTGGTCATCAGTTATATCTCTGTCAATATAAGCATCTCCGACTGACTTAAGAAGAATGAACTTAACCTTGCCAGCATCCATCTTCTTGTCATTCTTGGATACCGCAACAACATCATCAATCTTAATTCCTGTGACATGGTCAGGGAATTCATATAATGCAAATGTTTTAAGAGCATCATCTCTTTCATTTGCAGTTATAGTTCCAAGCTCGACACATATATTGAGTGCTGCTATCATTCCAAGCACAACACACTCTCCATGATAAAGTGAGAAGTTCATCTCTTTCTCAATGGCATGTCCTAATGTATGTCCGAAATTAAGCAGTGCTCTTTCACCTTTCTCCTTAGGGTCATTCTCAACAACCTCTCTCTTGATATTACAGCTCACATATATCATATGTTCAAGTGCATCTGGATCTAGTGCCTTAATTCTGTCTGCATTGTCCTTAAGCCAGTTGTAATATTCCTTGTCTTTAATAAGACCATGCTTAATAATCTCACCAAATCCAGAATTAAAAAGTCTCTTACTGAGTGACTTAAGCACTGACATGTTCATATATACAAGCTTTGGCTGGTGGAATGCTCCAACCATATTCTTATATGCCCTGAAATCAACGCCTGTCTTGCCGCCAATACTTGAATCAACCTGTGCAAGAAGTGATGTAGGAACCTGTATGAATTTAATTCCTCTAAGATATGTTGCCGCAGAAAATCCGGTAAGGTCGCCAACAACTCCTCCGCCAAGTGCTACAAGGCAGTCATTCCTGTCAAAATGATTCTCTATAAGATATTCATATACATCCTGTACTGTGTCAAGAGTCTTATTCTCTTCTCCTGCTGCAAATGTATACACATATACTGTATTGCCTGTTTTTTCAAGCTCATTCTTTACCTGTTCTGCATATAAAGGACCTACATTGCTGTCTGTCACAATACATAACTTTCTCCCTGTTATTTCAAGCTTATTAAAGGCTTCTGAAAGTCCCCCGAATCCACTTTCAATCACAATATCGTATGCTGGTTTACCTTCGCACTTTACATTAATACACTTCATAACATTCTCCCTTATCCTTATACTTAAACAGCCACCCATTATATGTGGGTGGCTGTGAAGATCAATTAAAATCTGTTTTCATTCTTGTTAAATGATGAAAGATCAATTCCTCCTGTTACTATCTCAGGAATATCACCCGAAATATCTACATTAGGTGGAGTCACCAGGAAAATATAATTAGTTATCTTCTGAAGGTTACCCCTTATTGCATATGTAGAACCAGCAGAATAATCTATTATTCTCTGTGCTATCTCAACATGGATTCCTTCAAGGTTAAGCACAACTGCCTTACCTGTAAGAAGTGTATCAGTTATCTCCTTAGCATCTTCCATAGATTCTGGTCTTATTACAACAACTTCAAGTCCTCTTGGAGACTGTGTCTTCATAGGAACAACCTTAGACTTGGAAGCAAATCTTGGCTTCTCTGCTGTATATGAAACATCTTCGTCTGCTACTGTATCTTTCTTGGTATTCCTTCCAAAAAGATTCTTTCTTTCTGATGGTTTCTCATCATCGTAGTCATCACCGAAATCATCATCGTAATCTTCGTAATCGTCATCAAAATCATCATCGTCATGCATCTTAAACATATTAGTTAAACCGTCTAACAT
Organism: Lachnospira eligens; assembly: GCF_009680455.1. Taxonomy (GTDB): domain Bacteria; phylum Bacillota; class Clostridia; order Lachnospirales; family Lachnospiraceae; genus Lachnospira; species Lachnospira eligens_A. The sequence continues at coordinate 186,670 of NZ_WKRD01000007.1, read as the reverse complement.
TCCCATTATAAACACTCTCCTATATCTAATAATCTGACTTTCTTTAGTATCCCCAAAACATATTAATGTGAATAGTCCCTGGCTCCAAATATCGCTGTTCCAACCCTTACATGAGTTGCCCCTTCTTCTACAGCAACAGTATAATCGTTAGTCATCCCCATGGACAAAACATTCATGTATACATTATCTATGTTTTTGTTATTGATGTCAACCAGTAATTGCTTTAATTCTCTAAAATACTTCCTGTTATCTTCAGGATTTTCAACAAATGGTGCACTTGTCATGAATCCTCTTATCTTAATTCCCGGAAGCACTCCTATTTTCTTCACAAATTCTTCCGCTTCTTCACATGTTACACCGAACTTGTTCTCTTCTCCTGCAACATTAACTTCAATAAGAATATCCTGTATAAGGCCTTTCTTTACTGCTTCATCACTTATTGCAACGGCAAGTCTTTCTGAATCAACTGAATGAATCAATGCAGCTCGTCCTACAACATATTTTACCTTGTTTCTCTGCAGATGTCCTATCATATGCCATGTTATATCCTTAGGAAGTGTATCTGCCTTGTCCACCATCTCCTGAACATAATTCTCTCCAAACTGTCTTATTCCACAGTCATATACTTCCATAAGCATATCCTTGGGCTTGGTCTTGCTTACTGCAACAAGACACACATCTTCTGGATTTCTTCCTGATTTCTCACATGCTTTCTTAATATGCTCTTCTACTTCAATAAGATTATCCTTTAACATAATGCCTCCTGAATGTCATTAATCTGATATGCATAAGCTTTAATATATCATCTCATTCTCTGAATACTTGTCTGCATCCAGAATTATTCTGTCATATATTGACACACCATGACTAAGTGACTGTTTTAATATGTAATATTCATTATTGCCATCTATTACTTCTACAAGCTTAAATACTGTATATCCTGTATTAACACAATACACACCTCTAAGCTTTTCAACCGGTCCTACAACGAACCTGTCACTTGAATCCATCCTGATTATTCCAGTGCCGGCTGCCAGTTCTGTCTTCTTAATATACACAGCCTCATCATTTGACTTATATATATCAACAGCCTTAAATACCTGATTCAGCTTACCATCTGAATCGCTCTGTTCTACAAGGAATCCATAATCACCCTTTTCACCATTAGTTATGAGGTATTCTTTAGGTATCTTATAGAATTCGTTCTCGGTTACCGCCGATACCGGAACCTTGATTCCTGACTTTCCTGACACAATTATCTCAATCTCAAGGAATCTCTCTGTAGCATATCTTATCATATATTTTGATAATGTTATCTCACCATATGAGTTCTTACCATCATTAACTATCTTGAATGGAAATGTGCCTGTAATATTATCCTTGGTAAACTTAATTGATAATGTATCCTTAGATGAAAGAGAATACTTGTCTATATCTGACTGTGTAACTGGAAACATAAGTGTCCAGTTCTCACTTGTAATAAGCTTATATGCAGGATCTGAGGCTGTAATAAGCTTTTCTGACTTAAGACTCTGCTTATCATATGATTTTTTCTTAAAGTCAACACTGCCAATTGTTTCCTCGGTAACTCCTTCATAACCATCAACCGAATAAACAACTATACCCGGTTTATCTGACTTTGCAGTCTTAAAAAGGTCCTGACTTCCTGTGCTTGCTACAATTGAATCAAGATTGGCCATAATATTCTCATTAATAGACTGTAGTACAGTTGCATTAAGATCTGACTTGAGATCATAAACTGCACTGAATCCACTGTCTGCATACTCAGTCTTGTAATTAGTAAGTGTATTCTTAATGACTGTAAGATTCTCATCTGAAAGTGCATTGCCATCTCCTGATGTATACTGTGCAAGTATATCTGAAACTCTTCCTGTCTCATCAACCGTATACACTGTATCACCGGTCATAACTCTTGTTCCCTCTCGCTGATAATAGTTAATATCACCAGAATATGAGGAATTATAGACTTCTTCCTGTCTTAAGGCAACTGCTGTAAATGAAGCATTATTCATTAGTGAACCCACTTCAACTTCATATGTCTGTACCTTTGCTTTTGAAACATATATAACTATAAAGCACACAATATATACCAGCACTATTCCAAATATAATTGCTGCTGCTTTCGGCTTTCTTCTGTATCTGACTACTTTCTTTCCCGCCATGATAAACCTCATTATTTCCGCACTTTATCTGTGCTGATTCACAAACACTGTAATTGTAGCATTTTAGACAGTATGATACAAGGTTTAAAGTCGTCAAGTTTACACTTTTTCTCAATAAAATCCATATTTTACCAGTATGATTTATCTTACATTTTCCATACTAATTTCAAAACCAAATCCGCTATTTTAAGGAGGCATTTTATGAATTCTAAACCTATAGACTACATTGCTCTTACAATTGCCATTGTAGGAACGCTTAACTGGGGACTTATCGGTTTCCTCAACTTTAATCTTGTGCATTTTATATTCAGATCAGTTATGGTTGACCGTATAATCTACGCACTTGTAGGTCTTTCTGGCTTATATCTTTTAAGTACTTACGGAAGAATCAAGGCACTTGGCGAAGATATGTAGCAAAACAGGCTGCCTGTTAACCGGCAGCCTGTTTTTATTTTTTTATTATTATCTTGCTTTCATTATTCTGTCAAGAAGTGCGTCAGCAACCTCTTCCTTACTCATCATAGGAAGCTCCTCGACTGCGTCTTTAGTAATAACAGTAACCACATTGGTATCTGTTCCAAATCCGGCTCCTGCCACTTTGACATTATTAGCCACTATCATATCAAGATTCTTCTTTGTAAGCTTCACCTTGGAATTGTCAAGCATATGCTCTGTTTCCATTGAGAATCCGCACAGAAACAATCCATCTCTTTTATTGCTTCCAAGTGTGCCTATTATGTCTTTAGTCCGCTCAAGAGGAATTGACATATCACCATCTTTTTTCTTAATCTTTTCTTCACTTACATCAGACGGTCTGTAATCTGCAACTGCTGCTGCCTTGATTATTATATCTGCGTCTTTAGCACTCTTAATTACTGCATTATACATATCCTCTGCTGAAACAATATCCACCATCTTAACAAATGGCACCGGCTCAAGGCTTACTTTTCCTGATATAAGTGTTACATCCGCTCCACGAAGCATTGCCATCTTAGCAATTGCATATCCCATTTTTCCAGTGGAATTATTAGATAAGAATCTTACAGGGTCTAACTTCTCTCTTGTAGGTCCTGCAGTAACTGTAAGCTTAATTCCGGCCATATCTTTATCTTTAGCTATTGTCCTTAAGATGTAATTAAGAAGAACCTGCTCCGATGGCATCTTTCCCGCACCTGTATCTCCACATGCAAGATAACCGCTGTCAGGCTGGATAATTTCATATCCATAATGCTCTAATTTCTTAAGATTATCCTGTACTATAGGATTAGTGAACATATTAGTGTTCATCGCAGGTGATATAAGCTTTGGACATTTGCATGCCATAATTGTTGTAGTCAGCATATCGTCTGCTATCCCATTTGCAATCTTTCCTATTACATCTGCCGAAGCAGGTGCTACAAGGAATATATCAGCCAGCTTTGCAAGGCTGACATGCTCAACATTAAACTGGAAGTTTCTGTCAAATGTATCAACTAAGCACTTGTTTCCTGTAAGTGTCTCAAATGTTATCGGATTAATAAAATTGCATGCATTCTCAGTCATTATAACATGCACATTGGCATGCTTCTTTACAAGCATACTTGCAAGATTAGCAATCTTATATGCTGCTATACTGCCTGTTACTCCAAGAACAACTGTCTTTCCCTTAAGCATATTATCTCCTCCCGCCTATTCAGCCACTTTCTAGACATTTTTATCATAAATGTATTTCAAACCTCTTATAAGAAGTGCAGGGTCTGTCTCAATTCTGTTTCTGCAGAATGGAATTATAACCTTACTAAGCCCCCCTGTTGCCACAAGCTTTGCAGCAGGCTTTCCGTTCTTTCCGAATCCACAGCAATCTATTATTCTATCTATAATTCCGTCTATACTTCCTGCATGTCCGTATATAAGACCGCTCTTCATACAGTCAACCGTATTCTTTCCAACCGGTCCTTTTGGTGCATCAAAGCTGATTCTTGGAAGCTGCGCAGTTCTTGATGAAAGTGAATTCATTGAAACACCTGCTCCCGGAAGAATTGCACCACCTATATAATTACCATTCTCATCAACTGCGCTTATAGTAGTTGCAGTACCTATATCAACTATAATAACAGGTGCGCCATAATCATGTGTCGCTGCAACTGCATCAACTATTAAATCACTTCCCACCTGCTTCGGCTGGTCCATAAGAATGTTAAGCCCCGTCTTTACTCCAGGTCCTACAACCAGAGGCTCTATATCTACAACCTTTTCAACAGCAGCTTTAATTACATTAACAAGCTGTGGAACAACTGACGATATAATTGCACCATTAATATCCTCTGATTTTATATTATAGATTTCAAGAACATTTTTAAAACTGATGGCATACTCCAGCTCTGTCTTTGAAAGGTCTGTACTCAGCCTTTCCTCAAATATTACTTTATCATCATCAACACAGCCAATAACTATATTAGTATTGCCCATATCTATAGCTAATATTGTTCCTTTAGTATTCTTTCTTGACATTAATTATACCTCGCTAATATAGTAACCCCGTCACAGATAAGCTTATCAGCCATACATTCATATATATCATTAACAGGATTATCCTTAAACTCATCAGCGGCTATTGCCACTCTTATATAGTTCTTTGTATATCCTGTATAATATGACCTGCCATCTATTTCTGTCAATTCTTCTATAAGAACTTCGAGCCTTTTTCCGATATACATCTTTCTGTATTCAAGTGACTGTGCCTTCTCTAACGCAAGCAGAACTGCACTTCTTTCTGACTTAACAGTGTCTGCTACCTGCTCCTTCATCTTGTCAGCAACAGTTCCCTTTCTTCTTGAATATTTGAATATATGCATTTCGTAAAAATGTACTTTCTCAAGGAACTTGCGTGTCTCAAGGAAATCTTCCTCTGTCTCGCCCGGAAATCCCACGATTACATCAGTAGTTATTGCCGGATTATCAAACACTTCTCTTAACTTTACGCAGCCCTCATAATACTCTTCTGTATTATATTTTCTGTTCATTGCCTTTAATGTCTTGTCGCATCCACTCTGTAATGATAAGTGAAAATGTGGACATATCTTTTCTAATCTGGCAATCCTTTTTGCAAATTCTTCTGTAATTATTCTTGGTTCAAGCGAACCTAAACGTATTCTTTTAATTCCTTCAATCTCATGGATTGCCTCTATAAGTTCTATAAGACTTATATTCTCAAGGTCTGTTCCATAAGATGATATATGAATTCCTGTAAGAACAACCTCCTTAACACCTGTAGCTGCAAGCGTCTTAACCTCATTTACTATATCTTCAGGCTTACGGCTTCTTACCCTGCCTCTTACGTATGGTATTATGCAGTAAGAACAGAACTGGTTGCATCCGTCCTGAATCTTAATATACGCTCTTGTGTGTTCCCCTGTCTGGTTAATCTTAAGCGATTCATACTCCTGATACTTGTCATTAATATCAACAAGATAGCTTGTTTTATCCGAACCGCCAAAATAATCATTTAATGCTTCAACAATACTTATCTTCATATTATTGCCAAGAATGATATCAACACATTCATCCTTTTTAACTCCGTCAGGGTCTGCCTGCACATAACAGCCAGCAGCAACAACAACCGCCTCCGGATTCATCTTCTTTGCCTTATGCAGCATCTGTCTTGATTTTCTGTCAGCAATATTAGTCACTGAACATGTATTAATTATATATATATCAGCCTGAACATCTTCACTGAAAGGCACTATCTCATACCCCTCATCCCTAAGCATTATCTCCATTGATTCTGCCTCATAGGAATTAACCTTACAGCCCAGACTGTGTATAGCAACTTTTTTCAATTTAATCCTCATTTCCTGTTAATTTTTGTTACATTTCTTTATTGACATAGGTTTAACAAATAGATATTATAGTTTATAGAAAAACATTTAAGGAGGTATTCTAATGAAAACTGTAAAGATTTCATTAAATTCAATCGACAAAGTAAAATCTTTTGTCAACGATATCACTAAATTCGATGTTGACTTTGATCTTGTTTCTGGCAGATATGTAATTGATGCCAAGTCTATAATGGGTATATTCAGTCTTGATCTTTCTAAGCCAATTGACCTGAACATTCATGCAGACAATGATATTGATACAATCCTTGCCGTATTAAAGCCATACATCGTTGAGTAATGATGTGTAAGAACATATAAACCGCTTTATCTGTTACAGATAAAGCGGTTTTATTTTATTCAATTACAATTTTTTCTGTTGTCTCAATTGCTGTCTTGTAAAGCTCCTCAATAACTCCGTCAAGGTTAGTCTCATGCTGCTTGATAACATTAAGATTAGGCTTGGTTACAGGGTGCTTTGCAACGAATATTGTACAGCAGTCCTCAAATGGCTGTATTGATGTCTCATATGAGCCAATCTTTTCTGATATATCAATAATCTCCTGCTTGTCAAAACCGATAACCGGTCTGAATACAGGCATTGTACACACTTCGTTAGTACAGTAAAGACTTGCCATTGTCTGGCTTGCAACCTGTCCGATACTCTCTCCTGTAACAAGTCCCTGACATCCGCTTGATTTTCCTAAATCTTCAGCAATCTTCATCATATATCTTCTCATAATGATTGTAAGCTCATCATGTGGACATTTCTCATATATAGCCATCTGGATATCTGTGAAATTAACAACATTAAGTGTAATAGGACCTGAATACTTAGATACAATCTTTGCAAGGTCAATTACCTTCTGCTTTGCTCTTTCACTTGTATATGGAGGAGCATGGAAGTATGTTGCTTCAATCTGTACACCTCTTTTGGCAACCATATATCCTGCAACAGGGCTGTCAATACCGCCTGATAATAAAAGCATAGCCTTTCCTGCTGTTCCGATTGGCATTCCGCCAGGACCCGGAACCTCGATAGAGTAAATATTGATTACATCTCCTCTTATCTCAACCTGTAAAAGAACCTCAGGCTTATGCACGTCAACCTTCATCTCTGGGAATGCATCAAGAATTCTTCCACCAAGTTCCATATTAATCTCCATTGAGTTCATTGGATAATTCTTTCTTGTTCTTCTTGCATTAACCTTGAATGTAAGATTCTTATTCTTATATGCCTTATCAAGATAATTGATAACCTGATTAGCAAGGTCATCAAAACCGTTATCTTCAATCTGAACTACAGGACAGATTCCAACTATACCAAATACTCTTGTAAGGCTCTCAATTACCTCATCATAATCATAGTCCGAAAGTGCATTAACATAGATTCTTCCATCTGCTCTTCTTACATCAAATTCTCCCTCAACATCTTTAAGTGAGAACTTAATCTGTCTTACAAGGGCATCCTCAAAGATGAATCTGTTCTTTCCTTTAACGCCTATTTCTCCATACTTTATCAAAAATGCTTTATACATCGTTTTCCGCCTTTCCTTTGCATATCAAGATTTGTGCAAAGCACAAATCTTGTGTGTGAAAATCTATTTTCACACAATTATCGTCTTGTGTACTTCCTAAGCATTGGAAGCAGCTGTTTAAGTGTTTCTATTGTGTATTCAAGTTCTTCCTTTGTTGTCTCATAGCAGAAGCTGAACCGAAGTGTAGAATCAAGCAGCTCCTTATCAAGTCCGATTGCAACAAGTGTATTGCTCAGTCCCGGCTTGTTAGATGAGCATGCTGAACCTGATGATACATAGATTCCTTTATCTTCAAGTGAATGAAGAAGCACTTCTGCCCTTACTCCCTTAAAGCTTGCACTTACAATCTGTGGTGCTGAATCCGTACCCTTCTTGCTGTTTACCTGCACATCAGGAAGCTTTTCAAGCTCATCTATGAAGTAATCCTTTAACTCATACAAATGTGCTATCTTGCTTTCAAAGTCATTATTATATATAAGCTTTACGGCAGTTGCAAGTCCTGCTATAGCCGGAACATTTTCAGTTCCTGAACGCATGCCCTTCTGCTGTCCTCCACCATATATAATAGGCTTGATTCTTGTCTTATCATTAATGAATAAGAATCCGCTCCCCTTAGGTCCGTGAATCTTATGTCCACTGACTGATAACAGATCAATTCCAAGCTTCTTAGGATATATCTTATATTTACCATAAGCCTGAATCGCATCAACATGATATACAATATCAGGATTATAATCTTTAATTATATGTCCGATTTCTTCAATCGGTTCAACTGCACCAATTTCATTATTAACATACATTACTGAAACAAGTATTGTCTCATCATCAAGTGCATCCTTTAGAGCCTCTATATCAACTATTCCATCTTTATCAACTGGAAGATATGTTATTCTGAAGCCTTCTTTTTCAAGGAAATTGAATGGCTCTTTAACTGATGAATGTTCCACAGATGATACTATGCAGTGCATTCCTTTTCTTTTATTAGCCATTGCTGTTCCGATTATTGCCATGTTATTAGATTCTGTTCCACCAGAAGTAAAGAGTATCTCCTTATCCTGACACTTAAGAGTCTTTGCTATTACCTCTTTAGCTTCACGGATATATTTCTCTGCATCAACGCCCTTCATATGCTTTGATGATGGATTACCATAATCTTCTGACATAACCTTTACTGCTGTTTCTACTACCTCTGCTGCACATTTCGTTGTAGCAGAATTATCAAGATATGCTTCCATATTGCCTCTTTTCCGCTTATTCTTCCATATTATACATAAGCACTGACAACAGCATCATTCCCGCTGTCTCAGTTCTTAATATTCTCTTACCTAGTGTGATTATCTCACATCCTGCATTTACAGCTTCGTCAAGCTCTGACCTGTCGAATCCACCCTCAGGGCCTATGAATATACCAACAGATTCTCCATGTCCGATTTCTTCAATCACTTTTCTGGTCTTTTCCATGCCTTCTGCACACTCATATGGCAGTAAAAGCTTATCTAGCTTTCCTGCATACTCAAGTGCCTGCTTAAATGTCATAACTTCTGTCACTTCAGGCTGGATACTTCTCTTGCTTTGCTTGGCTGCACTTAATGCAATGCCATTCCAGCGTTCGACCTTAGCTTTAGCTTTCTTCGCATCTAGTTTTACAACGCTTCTTTTCATTGCTACAGGAACAACACTGTATGCTCCGAGTTCTACAGCCTTCTGTATTATAAGTTCCATTTTGTCAGCCTTAGGCAGTCCCTGAAACAGAATTATTCTTGAAGGCAGTTCTTTTCCCTGCTCGTCCTTGCTTAGTATATCTGCCCTTATATATTCATCTGACATAGAAGCAATGCTGCATTCATAATCAACATTATCTCCGCTGCTTATAAGAAGCTTGTCGCCTTCTTTGAATCTTAATACATTCTTAATGTGATTAACATCACTTCCAACTATATCTATATATGAATCATGGATATTCTCATGCTCTGCAAAAAAATGATACATACACTACTTCCTTCTTGCTGTGATATTAACCCACTCGCCATCATGGTTAATCTCAACTATCTCTAACTCAGGATTCTTCTTAAATGCCTCTGCTACCTCTTTTTCCTTAGTATCTATAATACCAGAAGTAATAAAGTAAGCGCCGTGCTTCATATGCTCATGTATGCATGTTGAAAGTGGCTCTAATACGTCTGCAAGGATATTGGCACACACAATGTCGTAGCACTCATAGCCACAGGCATCTTTAACAGCCTTGTCATCAATGATATTACCCTCAATAACCTCAAGCTGCTTCTTATCTATATTGTTCTGCTCTGCATTTTCCTCTGATGCAATAATTGCATTAGGATCAAGGTCTGTACCAAATGCATGCTTTGCACCATATTTTAATGCAACTACTGAAAGTATACCGCTTCCACAGCCGACATCTAACACCTCATCACCATCTTTAACATACTTCTGAAGCTGCTTTATAACCATTCTTGTAGTCTCATGTGAACCTGTTCCGAAAGCTGTTCCCGGGTCAATGCTAAGTACAGCATGCCCCTTCATCTCCTCTGTCTCCGGCTCCCATGTAGGCTTAATGAATAAGTCTCCTATTGTAAATGTATGCCAGTACTGCTTCCAGTTATTAATCCAGTCCTTATCCTCTGTCTCTGATTCTGTGATTGTACCCTCACCAATATCAATAAACATTCTTAAATCTTCAAGTTCTGCCTTAACCTTTTCAAGCATTGAGCCATCATCTTCTTCACTGTCAATGTAGAAATTAACCTTAGCTCTGCCATCATCAGGTGGAAGGTCAGGAATGAAATCTACAAACATTGACTTAGCCTCTTCCTTAGTAAGCTGTACATTATCCTCAATTTCGATACCTTCAATTCCTATATCATTAAGCGCGCTGCTTATCATATCAACTGCATCTGTAGTTGTCTGGATTGAATATTTATTCCACTTCATATTATTGTCCTTTCGTTAACACAAACATTTTACATCTGTAAAAATGCTTCATATCCCTTTAATGTCTCATATAGGTCAGCCTTGCTTATTACCTCGTATGGTGCATGCATATTCTGTACAGCAATTCCACTGTCGATTACATTCATATCAAGATTAGCCAAGATATATGCAATTGTTCCGCCACCGCCTGCATCTACCTTTCCAAGCTCTGCCATCTGGAAATACACATCTGCATCATCCATAACTTTTCTTAACTTTCCAATGAACTCAGCAGAAGCATCATTAGAACCGCTCTTACCTCTTGAACCTGTATACTTGTTAAATACCATACCTTTTCCAAAGAATGCTGAATTCTTCTTTTCAAACACTGATGCATAATTAGGGTCATATGCTGCACTTACATCTGATGATAACATATAAGAATTAGCAAGTGCTCTTCTTAATTTAAGCTCTGAATAATCACCGCATCTGTCCATAACCTCTGCGACCATATTTTCAAAGAATCTTGAATGCATACCTGTTGCGCCGACGCTTCCTATCTCCTCTTTATCTACAAGAATACATACGCCAGTTCTTGTAACCTGTGGTGTATTAAGAAGTGCAATAAGCGACGGATAAGCACACACTCTGTCATCATGACCATATCCCATAATCATGCTTCTGTCCAGGCCATAATCTCTTGCAGGTCCTGCCGGAACAGCCTCAAGCTCTGCTGATAAGAAATCTTCCTCTTCAATCCCATATTTTTCTTTAAGAATTGCAAGAATATTCTTCTTAACTGCTTCCTTTTCTTCCTTATCCTCATCTGTATTATCACTGTCTGATGCTGCCGGCATGCTTCCTATAAGGATATCAAGGTCCTCGCCCTCAACCACCGAGCTTCCTTTCTTTTCCATCTGTTTAGCAGCCAGGTGTATAAGAAGGTCTGATACTCCGACAACCGCATCGTCAGCGTCTTCTCCGATTACAACTTCAACACATTCGCCATTCTTTAATGCAACAACACCATGAAGTGCAAGAGGAATTGCTACCCACTGGTATTTCTTGATTCCTCCATAATAATGTGTATCAAGAAGAACCAGGTCTGAATCTTCATACATAGGATTCTGCTTGATATCAAGTCTTGGTGAATCAATATGTGCCCCAAGTATATTCATACCGGTGCTTATCGGTTCACTTCCAATATTAAAAAGTACTATTGCCTTCTTCATATTAACGGCATATACCTTATCGCCTGCTTTAAGTGTCTCATTGGCTGCTATTATCTCCTGTAAATCTCTGTATCCGGCTTTCTTTGCCAGTTCTACAGCCTTTTTTACACATTCTCTTTCTGTCTTACACTCAGATATAAAAGTCTTATATTCATCTGCAAATGTGAATACATTGTTCTTATCTTCATCTGAATATTTCTTCCATGCATTCTTTCTTTCCATAATGTCAACTTCCTTTCTATATTCCTAATGTTATCTGACCATCAGAATCTTCCTGATTATCTGCGTCAAAGCTTTCGCTTGCAAGCTCTAACTCTGCCTCTTCCTTATATTGTTCAACCATATCTTCACTGATTGTTGGAAGCTCGTCTATCGACTGTACTCCAAATGACCTTAAGAAATCCTCTGTTGTTCCAAAAAGCATTGGTCTTCCCGGTGCATCAAGTCTTCCAACTTCCTTCACAAGACCAAGTTCAACAAGCTTGCTTACTGCTCTGTCTGAATTAACACCTCTGATATTCTCTATCTCAATCTTAGTTACAGGCTGCTTATATGCTATTATCGACAATGTCTCTAATGCCGCGTCTGTCAGTGTATATCTTCTTGGCTGGCTGCACACTCTTATTAGTGCATCATAATATTCCTGCTTGGTACACAGCTGGAAGCTGTTCTCAAGCTCAATGATTCTTATTCCCCTGTTCTCTGATTCATATTTATCCATAAGATTGTGTACTATCTTAACAGTTGTATCCACATCCTGTTCTATGGCATCTGCAAGCTTACCTGCTTCCACAGAATCACCCATAGTAAAAAGCACAGCCTCAATTATGCCTTCCATCTGTTCTAAACTCATCATTCTACTCCTCTGTTATATCTTCAATAAGCTCAGGATCCCTGACCACCCTTATGAATATATCATCCTCCGGGCATTCCTGCTTAACCTCAACAAATCCAGTCTTAATAAGCTCTAACACAACTAAAAATGTTACTATAACAGCAACCTTTGACGGATTATTCCACAAAAGCTCCCTGAAACTAAAATCTTCATGCTCCATCATAAATGCTTTAATATCCACAAGCTTTTCACTCATGGTAACTTCTTCTTTCTCAATCTTTCCAAACTTGCTTCGTACAGGATCTATCTTATCTTCCTTACGTTTACAAACATCAGCAAATATTCTGTTAAGACGCATAAGTGTTGTATCACCAATAACCTCTGTAAGATCAACCGGCGGTGTATATGCTGCAACCGCCTCCGGAATACTCTGCTTCTTATAATAGGTTCTCTCTGCATCTGTATGCTTGTCCTTTAATTCCTGTGCCATAGCCTTATACAGCTTGTACTCTAACAGCTTTTCAACAAGCTCTGCTCTTGGATCTTCCTCATTGCCTTCCTCATCCACTTCCTTAGGAAGTAACATTCTTGACTTAATATCAAGAAGAGTTGCCGCCATTACAAGGAACTCACTTACCACATTAAGATCTTCCTTCTTTAGCTGCTCAACATATTCCATATACTGTTCTGTAATCATTGCAATCGGAATATCATATATATTAACTTTATTCTTATCTATCAAATGTAAAAGAAGATCTAAAGGTCCTTCAAACACCTGAAGCTTAACACTTATTCCCATATCTGCCTCGCTATATTTACTGTGCATAATTACACGTATCACATTTTACATAAAATAACTGCTGTTTGCAAGTAATTGCTAAATTCTATAAAATAACATATAATATCTTGAAAACATTCAATTAAGGATTAAGGTATAAGAATGCTCAATTTAATATTATTAATCAAAAGAATTGTCACTAAAATATCTGAAGACCGCATCGGCGACTACGCATCCTCAGCATGTTACTATCTCATGCTGAGTTTTTTCCCGTTTTTTATTGGTCTTTTAAGTCTTATAAAGTTTTTGCCAGTTTCCAAGGCAGACCTTTTAAAAATCGTATATGGCGTTCTTCCAACTCAGCTGCAACCTATTGTCAAGGCAATGTTCACTGATATATATGACAATTCAACAACTGCATTAACCCTCATTACTGCAATTGCTATCATATGGTCTGCCGGTAAAGGTTTCATGGCTATTGTCCGTGGATTAAAACAGATATACAGAAAAGATAACCAGAAGAACTGGCTTTTCCAGAGAATAAGAGCAAGTATCTATGCCCTTATATTTATGATTCTTATTATTGCCAGCCTTATACTTATGGTATTTGGTAACAATATTATGAACTTCACTATGAAATATATACCACAGCTTACTAATGTAGTCGTGATATTCAGAGGAATATTTAACAGTAAACATTTTCTCTTTCCAAGTATATTCACACTCTTCTTTACTATAGCATTCTCACTTGTATCAAGAAGAGGAAAAAAGTTCTATAAAGAGATTCCTGGAGCTTTCTTTTCTGCTTTGGGATGGTATCTTTTTACAGCACTGTATTCTCTTTATGTTGGCCACTCACCGAACTTTTCATACATGTACGGTAGTCTTGCTACTATTATCATAGCACTTATATGGATGTATGCCTGTATGATTATAATATTCATAGGTGCAGAGATTAACTACTTCATCAATGATGAAAAAATATTCAAACATTATCTTGGGAAGAAATCAAAGTAAGCGTAGTACCTCTGTAGAAGAATTCCAGAATCTGCGCGTAAGTCATGGATTCTGCCATTTTATTGGCAGCATTCTGACTCATGCCGATTCCATGTCCGTAGCCACCTCCTGTTATCTTAAATCCTGTAAGCTTCTTTCCCTCCGTCACCTTCTCAAACACACAGAATGTACTTGGCAGATTAGCATATCTTGTCGTTCCTGACTTAGTGTTCATATCCACATTTGCATTGCCAAATGCTGCCCTAATCGCTGATTCACTGTCTATCACTGTCTCGCCTTTATCACCTGTAACCTTAACTTTTACTGCCGCTCCTCCATTAACACGCTCAAGTACTTCAATATCTTTTATGTTTCCTACATTCTTCCCTGTAGAACGTGCAAATCCTTCACTTATCTCTTTAACAGATTCCTCCATGCTCCATCTGTACAAGGTGCAGTCGTAATCATAATCAGCCTCATTTTCACCTTTTATAAATGTATTAAACTCCGATTCTACTGTCAGTGTAAGTCCTCTGTCCACTCCACCCACACACTCCGCAACAAAATACGGATAGTTTTCTGTTGTATTGCCCCAAAGTGTAACGTCTGTTGTGCTTCCACATGAGGTTGAATAGTAATATGTCTTAACAACTTCTCCGTTATATGATAGCACCTGTCCCGCTGTCTCATCTACTGCAGTATCTGTTGATTCTGCCCGCTGTGAGTTATTATATACCTGAAACTGTATTGAGTCATCAATATGTGCTCCATAAGCACTATAGTAGTTATTAGAAAGTTCCGTATAAGCATAGCTTCTTGCACATACAGCCTGACATTTCAGTGCTTCAAGATTAAACCCTGACGGCATCTCGCTAGGAACAACTTTTTTAAGATAATCTTCTATCCCCACTTCATTTACAACAACAATTCCCTCATCATACAGTGAAACTTCAATAGTTCCGCCATATGATGGTGTTCCTATGCCTCTGTTTACTGACTGGAACTGTATCTCACCTGATTTAGGAATTAGTTTTATTCTGCCCTCATTAAAGTCTTCTGTATCCGGATTAAACACAACCGTCTCCCCGGGTGCCGTCTCATAAGATTCTTCACCAGTCTCAACTATCATTCCTGAATCAGCACAAAAAACTGCTTCATTAAAAAATATATCTCTGAATCCGCTTGTCTTGATAATTACTCTTATATTGTCAGCCTGCAAAGGTTTATTCTTAATAGCACCACAGACTTCTCCATCCGCCACAATAAAATCCTGTAATGCATAACCGACAATTATACTGCTGTAATTACTTATCAATGAGTTTTCTTTTTCATACATAATAAAGTCCTCATCCAGCTTAACAGAACCATAACCTTCAATTTCAACGCTGTCTTGTGAAACTGACAGCACCTTTCCACTTACAACATCCGTCTTGGTATTAACTCCAACAATCTTTCCATCCTCAACGGTAATATCACATAAACACCCGGTTACATCTTCTGCTATCTTTCCACTATTGAATTTCTTTATATTACCATACATATTGGCAGTTATCGTGTTGTCTTCTATATTAGTTACATATACATTTTTATAAATATTTATTTCTGACGATGTGTCCTGATATCTTGATTTAATCATATGTGACATATATATACATGCTGATGACATAAAAATCACCAGTGCAGAATAGGCTAAGAATATTATTTTTGTTCTCTGTTTCATATACTATTCTCCATACTAAATTAAGTGTCCTTGTTCAGACAAGCTCTTGATAGTATATGCAGAAAATATGTGTTTTAGAACTGAAGTGTATTGCAAGGAAAGCAAACAGGCTGTCACATATGTGACAGCCTGTTAATAAATAATATCCCAAAACGCCGCTCCCCACGCTTTCGACTCCTAGCGAAGCTAGGTGGGCAACCGCATCCAGACCGCTGCCTTCCACTGACTAAGGAGGCTTGACATTGGAATGGAGATATAGGAATCCCGTCGATGAAATGTAGGATCAAAATAATGTGGTTTTGCGAACGTCCCAGGAAATATTCAATTGATACGTAATCTGTACCGATGTATTGATTATACATCTTCTTTACTGATTACACAATATTATATGTCAAAAAAATTCAAATATACCTGCGAATGAATTCAATTCAGACGCAGGTATATAATCATAATTCAAACTCTGTAATGATTGAAAATTAAAGCTGTGGACCAGCAGCAACTAAAGCCTTACCAGCTTCGTTACCTGTGTACTTAACAAAGTTCTTATTGAATCTTGCAGCAAGATCCTTAGCCTTAGTCTCCCACTCAGAAGCATCAGCATATGTATCTCTTGGATCAAGGATTGCTGGATCTACTCCTGGAAGCTCTGTAGGAACTTCAAAGTTGAACATAGGAATCTTCTTTGTTGGAGCTGTATTAATAGCACCTGAAAGGATAGCATCAATGATACCACGAGTATCCTTAATAGAGATTCTCTTACCTGTTCCATTCCATCCTGTGTTAACTAAGTAAGCCTTAGCTCCACTCTTTTCCATCTTCTTAACAAGCTCTGCTGCATACTTTGTAGGATGAAGCTCAAGGAATGCCTGTCCGAAGCAAGCTGAGAATGTAGGTGTAGGCTCTGTGATTCCTCTCTCTGTACCAGCAAGCTTAGCAGTAAATCCTGAAAGGAAGTAGTACTGTGTCTGCTCTGGTGTAAGAATAGATACTGGAGGAAGTACTCCGAAAGCATCTGCTGAAAGGAAGATTACATTCTTAGCTGCTGGAGCTGAAGAAATTGGTCTTACTATATTCTCAATATGATTGATTGGGTAAGATACACGAGTATTCTCTGTTACGCTCTTATCTGCGAAATCAATCTTTCCATTCTCATCAAGTGTAACGTTCTCAAGAAGAGCGTTTCTCTTAATTGCATTGTAGATATCTGGCTCTGATTCCTTATCAAGGTTGATAACCTTAGCGTAGCATCCACCTTCGAAGTTGAATACGCCATTGTCATCCCAACCATGCTCATCATCACCGATAAGGAGTCTCTTAGGATCTGTTGAAAGTGTTGTCTTACCTGTTCCTGAAAGACCAAAGAAGATTGCTGTATTCTCTCCGTTCTTATCTGTGTTAGCTGAGCAGTGCATTGAAGCAATACCCTTTAATGGAAGGTAGTAGTTCATCATAGAGAACATACCCTTCTTCATCTCTCCACCATACCATGTATTAATGATTACCTGCTCATGGCTTGTAATGTTGAATGCAACACATGTCTCTGAGTTAAGGCCTAATTCAGCATAGTTCTCAACCTTAGCCTTAGAAGCATTATATACAACGAAATCTGGCTCGAAGTTCTCAAGTTCTTCTGCTGTTGGCTTAATGAACATATTAGTTACAAAATGTGCCTGCCAAGCAACTTCAACGATGAAACGAACTGCCATTCTTGTGTCCTTGTTAGCTCCACAAAATGCATCAACTACGAAAAGTTTCTTATTAGAAAGCTCTGCCTTAGCGATGTCCTTAACCTTAGCCCATACATCTTCTGACATTGGGTGGTTATCGTTCTTATACTCATCTGATGTCCACCATACAGTGTCCTTAGAGTTCTCATCAACAACAATGTACTTGTCTTTAGGAGAACGACCTGTATAGATACCTGTCATAACATCAACAGCTCCAAGTTCGCTTTCCTTACCAACTTCATAACCTTCGTTAGTAGACTTAGTCTCTTCCTCGAATAATAATTCATAAGAAGGATTGTAGACGATCTCTGTAGCACCTGTGATGCCATACTTGCTTAAATCGATTTTTGCCATCTTACATAAACCTCTTTTCTTATAATTTCTTGTAAATTATTACAAAATTCTTTTTAATTCTATACCATGCCCTAATTAAAATCAATAAAAAATTGTTAAATTTTTCTCGAAATCGTGTATATATTAATTTTATTAATCAGTTATTCTTTAGGAACCGTCTTTTCGTACTTGATATCTTCAATTGTTTCACTTGAAAGCCTGATAGCCTCAAGTACCACATTTTCTGCAACTCCCATGTTCTTTGCTACTTCTTCCACCGTAGGTTTTCTTCCTAATTCTTCTTTAAGTCTTATTCCCCAGTCATTTACAAGATTGACTTTATTGAGAATTTTTCCCGAAACCATATTAACATCCGTCTGTTCATCTATAAGCATATTAAGACTGCCTTCAATAAGCTCCTTAACTGCTTCGTCAATTCCTTTAAGCACATTAAGAAGGTCTTCCTGTCCACCTTCTTTAATCTTATCCTTCCACTCATAATTATTAAGCCATTCCTGCTGTCCTATATATGCTGTCATAGCCAGATTGGCCTCCTGTACAAGGTCACATGCAAGAACTCCCTTTCCTCTGAATGGTTCTATCCATGACGCAATCTTTTCAAGATAACTTTCTGTAAGCAGTTTTAGTGATTCTTTATCATTATCCTCAACTATGTTCATAAGAAGATATGATCTTGTAACATCTGTCATAGGCTGTATTCCTGATATATCCTGAAGATATATTTTCAGATACTTCTCATCCTCTTCATAATCAAGATGACTTACAATATCATCCGCAACCTTCTTATCTTCCTGTTCTTCCTTAGAAATATGTTGTCCTGACTCATCAATATTATCATCTGAGGCACTTTCCATCAGCTTCAGGAATTCATTATCTACGCTGTCTTCACCCTGTATCTTAATTCCATTAGCCATCAGATATCCTGAAATCATCTGGAATTTGGCATCATCTAATGCCATATCTTTAAAAAAGCTGTGTACATCCTCTCTTGTAACAATATTGCCATTAACCTTGGCATATTCTTTAATGCTTCCGACAGCCTCCATAAATGCTGCCTGGGAATCTTTATTTTCAGCCATATTATCTAACCTCTTTCAACTTAATTCGTTCTGTATAATATAACACATAAGTACGCATTTGGTAAATGTATTATTTCAGTATACACATTTGACAAAAGCAGACCCACAGCTTATAGTTTATATAGAATATAAGAAAAGAGGAGATTTCATAATGAGAATCGCATTAATTAATGAAAACAGCCAGGCTGCAAAGAACGAGATGATTTATGCATCACTTAAGAAAGTTGCAGAAAGCAAGGGACATACAGTTGATAATTATGGTATGTACTCAGCTGATGATAAAGCACAGCTTACATACGTACAGAACGGTATCCTTGCTGCTATTCTTTTAAACAGCGGTGCTGCTGACTTTGTGGTAACAGGTTGCGGTACTGGTGAAGGTGCTATGTTAGCACTTAACTCTTTCCCTGGAGTTCTCTGTGGACATGTTGTTGATCCTTCAGACGCTTATATGTTCATGCAGATTAACGACGGTAACGCTATTGCTCTTCCATTTGCAAAGGGCTTCGGATGGGGTGCAGAGCTTAACCTCACATACATCTTTGAAAAGCTTTTCGAGGGTGAACCAGGTGGCGGATATCCTAAAGAAAGAGTTGTTCCTGAACAGAGAAACAAGAAGATTCTTGATGGCGTAAGAGCTGTTACTCTTAAGCAGGATCTCGTAGAAGTTCTTAAGGAGCTTGATCAGGATCTCGTTAAGGGTGCTGTTGCAGGTGAGAAGTTTGAAGAGCTTTTCTTTGCTAACTGCAAGGATGAGAAGATTGCTGAGTATGTTAAGACTCTCAGATAATTAATTCTGCATTGTACTTAAAAAGGTGTCTCCGTTAATCCGGAGACACCTTTTTCTTTTACTTATTATGCTGCTTTCTGTATAAGACCAGCTTTGGTTATTGCATATCTTACTGTCTTTCCAAGAAGTGTTGCAATAACTATCTTGACAATATCAAATCCGATAAATGGATATACACATACTGTAAGTGCATATGTGACTGAACATTTCATAAGGTATACAAACCATACCGTACCAAATGCATATGCAACAGCAGTTCCAACTACCCAGCCTAACATTGTAAGAAAAATATTTCTGTGTGAAAGCTCAATCACAGCTCCTCCAATAAGTGCCATGAATATGAAACCTATAAGATATCCTCCTGTTGGTCCAAGAAGCTTTCCTAATCCACCAGCAAATCCTGAAAATACAGGAAGTCCTACAGCACCAAGCAGCAGATATATTCCATAGCTTCCTGTTCCTGCCCATATGCCCAGTACAAATACTGTGAAATAAATCACAAGATTAGTAAGAGATATTGGAATCTGACCAATTGGAACTGAAAGTGGTCCAAGAATACATGTAACTGCTGCCATCATAGCCATAAATGTCAGCTGATAAATAGTAACCTTTTTGCTTTTCATAATTAAAGTCCTCTTTTCAAATGTAGTAATACAACATTTGTTATTGTACACACTTGAAAAGTAATTGTCAACCCGTTATTAATTTAGGTTGACATTAGGTTAACATTACATTTTACAATGCTATTGTAATATATACTGTATCATTCCCGGTCCCAGTTCTGGTGTCGGTCTTGCGATAAATCCATGCTTTTCATAGAATATCTCTCTGCCCTTGGCACACATCAGACAAAGCATCATTCTTGTGCCTTCCTGAGTAATTCCTTTGACATAAGCTATTATATGTTCTATAAGCATGCTTCCTATGTGCTTACTCTGATATTCCGGTATTATTATTAAATCCTGGATATAGCTTATTACAGCCATATCTCCAACTACTCTGCCCATTCCTATAGGCTTGTCATCATCATATACTGTGAATACTTTCACACTGTTATCCAATGCTCTCTGAGCCTGATTTTCATCTAACTTAATCCAGCCAACCTGTTTTCTTAATGAAAGATATATATCAACATCTCTCATATCTTCTACTATTCTTATCATAATCTCTATTTCCTACAATTTTTTTAACGAATGGAATTATACTCGCTTTATTTATTAATGTCCAGTGTGCTATAATAGCAAAAAATAGGAGGTATGCATTTTTATGATTACGGTAGCTAAAGACAATTCTGGTGATTTTGATTCAATACAGAAAGCAGTTGATTCTGTTTCTGATAATAACAACGAAACTATATTTATCAAAAAAGGAATATATAAAGAACGTATTGAAATCCGGAAAAATAATATTACCTTAATTGGTGAAGATACAGATGAAACTATTATTACTGAGGGCTTCTATGCAAGAATGATTATGCCTGACGGCTCTAAGCGTGGAACTTTCCGTTCCTATACATTTCTTGTATATGCCGATAATTTCTCTGCAAGCAATATAACATTCGAAAACAGCGCCGGATTTGGTGATAATGTCGGTCAGGCAATAGCTGTATACGCTGAAGGTGACAACATCACATTTAAGCACTGTAAAATTCTCGGTCATCAGGACACTTTATTTACCGGTCCGCTGCCTCTTAAAGAAAAACAACCAGGTGGTTTTACAGGTCCAACAATAGACGGTGAAAGAAAGCTCGTTCACCAGTTATATGAAGACTGCTTTATATGTGGTGAAATTGATTTTATTTTCGGAAGTGCCACAGCTTATTTTAAAAACTGCACACTTTTTGCATTAAACCGGAATGAACCCATCAACTCTTATTATACTGCACCTTCAACATATGAAGGTCAGGCTTTCGGTTATGTATTTGATAATTGCACATTTACAGGAAACTGTCCGCCTAAAAGCGTTGCTTTAAGCAGACCTTGGAGAATTCATGCCAAGGTTGTTCTTCTTAACTGTGAATATTCCGACCAGATTATTGATGAGGGCTTCACTGACTGGAATAAGCCTGAATCACATGAAACTGTATATTATGCTGAATATAATGGACATGGCGATGGATATAAGCCTGAAAAAAGAGCAGCCTATGTTCATCAGTTAGATGAAGCACAAGCTGCCTTTTACAACATTGAAAATGTTATGCATTCTTAATTGATTGTTAATGAACCAAGCGATGTTCCTGATGATGTTGCCGACATAACCAAACCGGCTAATGAATTGGCATCGCTTTCTTTTACCTGAAATAATACAACTACTTCTTTACTCTCTCCTGCCGCCAGTGAAACATTCTTAAGTGTTGTAATATCATTCTTAAGCATTGAAGCATAATTGCTTACAGCTGTTGAGCCGGCTGTGAGCTTTAATACAACACCACCTGATGATGTAAGATTAACTGTTGAACCACTTGTATTAGTAAGTGTCATCTCAACAGCAACAACCTTACAGCCCGTCTGTGACGGCACTGAAACCACATAATTCTCTGCCGGATACTGATTTCCCACAGTATAATCCTTATATGTAAGTGTCACACCATTAAATCCAAGTGCAGTTGGCAGCCCTGTTAATAAATCTGCTGATGCGTTCGCTGAATTACCTGACGCCTTAGTAGTCTGTATTGTATTATTATGTCCTGTAGTTGCAGACTGTGTCTGTGACGGTTTCTGTATACCAGACGAACTTGTTGTACCTCCACCATTCTGTGCTGAATTAAGCTTCTGATACTTCCATTCATTTTCATATGAATACTTAAGAAGCGTTCCTGCTATATACTCAGCAACCAGATCATTATCTTCATTGGTTAATGTTACATCATCTTTGCCACAACCTGTGAGTGCAGATATACACAAAAGCACAAGCAGACCTGTTATAACTTTTTTCATATATATTTCCTCAATTTCCCTTTATAATTATTATCACCGTTCATGATGAATATACCAATTATTCTCATACACTGATAACAATTATATCATATTATGATTTACAATCAAGATTAAACCAGAATTCTACACCATCAGATACATTTCTGACACCATATTCCTGCCCCATTGAATCCATAATAGCCTTTACAATAGACAGTCCTATTCCATTACCTCCATATTCTCTTGTTCTCGCTTTATCAGTCTTGTAGAACTTCTCCCATATTCTTTCAAGATCTTCATCAGCAATATTTTTTCCACTATTATATACAGTAACGGTAATAGTTCCTCCATTCTCTGATTTTTCAGTTCTCACCTCAATTGCACGCTTTCCATCACAGTGATTAAGTGCATTAGATATATAATTAGTAAGCACTTCCTCTGTCTTGTATTCATCAGCCCACACATAATTATGCTCATTACGGTTATCAAATACTATACTCATATTCTTTTGTCCCGCTCTTATTGCATTGGCATCTGCTACAGAAGCAATAAGCTCATTAATATCAAATCTCTCCATCTCAGGCTCATCATTTCCGAATTCAATCTGATTAAGTGTAAGAAGTCGCTTAACCATTGTATTCATCTTGTTTGCCTCGTCCATAATAACATCACAATAAAATTCCATGCTTTCAGGATCATCTGTTATGCCTTCCTTAAGCCCCTCAGCATATCCTTGTATAAGTGCAATAGGAGTCTTTAACTCATGAGATACATTTGAAAGAAAATCTGTTCTCATTATCTCAAGCTTTTCTTTTTTATCAATATCTTTCTTAAGTTCAAGGTTAGCCTTCTTAAGCTCAGCAATATTCTGTTCAAGCTTCTCAGACATATTGTTCATGCTCTTTCCAAGCAGACCAATCTCTCCCTTATCACTTCCCTCATATCTTGCATCAAAATCCATCTCTGACATCTTCTCAGCAATATTAGAAAGCTGCTTAATCGGTCTGGTAATATATGTTGATACTACAAATGCTGCAATTATACCAACAGCAAGAATTGCTCCTCCAACATACTTAATAAGAGTTGTCGATATATTTACATTATCTTTTATTCCCTGGATAGGAGTTCTTAATATAATTGAATATCCATTGTCAAGTGTACCCCATATCTCAAGATAGTAATCTCCAAGCCTTTCATCATACACCTTCTGTAATGTGTAATTATCATTGGAGCTTATAATTGTCCTGTTCTCAACAAGTGATGTACCTGACATATCAATAATATCTTCCAGACGCTTTCTATGATCTTTCTTATCATCCTTGTCTGCCGGGTTATCTGAATCATCTTCCTGTTCCTTAGGTTCCGGTGCTTTATCAGGTGAACCATTATTCTTAAAAATATCCCCATTAAATATACTCATGCGAAGACGTTCCATCATTGAATCATCTCCCTGAGTACTTACATATATGGTACACCAGCTGCTGTCAACTACAAGCACTGATATTCCCTTTGCTGTAGATATGTTCTCCATATCAGCACACATAGTATCTTTATCTATCTGTGAATCAGTATATTTCTGCATGATTTCATTGACATTCTCATAAGAATTAATCATGCTCTTCTGCTTACGGTTCATATACACTTTCTCAGAAAAAATGCTGTTAAATCCAATAAGCATAGCCACAAGACATGTAACAGTAACTACCAGAAGAAGTGTAATCTTAAACTTAATTGAATGTATCTTCATCTTTAATTGCCTTCCTTATACGCAGAATCAGTCAACAATGAACTTGTAACCCATACCCCAGATTGTCTTGATGTAATCACCCTTCTCACCCATTTTCTTTCTTAATTTCTTAACATGAGTATCTATAGTTCTTGCATCTCCATAGTAATCATAATTCCATACATTATTAAGAATCTTCTCTCTAGACAACGCAAGCCCTTTATTCTCAACAAAATAAGTAAGCAGTTCAAACTCCTTATAGCTTAACTCTATCTCTTCACCATCAATCTTAACGATATGTGCTGCTTTATCTATAGTAATTCCACCAATCTCAATTATCTCGTTGCTGTCAACACCATATGCACGTCTTATAATTGCATCAACTCTGGCTGTAAGTATCTTGGGTGAAAATGGCTTGGCAATATATTCGTCAGCTCCACATTCAAAGCCTTGTAGTTCATCCATCTCCTCGCCCTTTGCTGTAAGCATTATAATAGGAACTTTAGAATCCTTTCTTATCTGCCTGCACACTTCCCAGCCATCCATTCTTGGCATCATAACATCAAGAATTATAAGTGCAATATCTTTATTCTCCATAAATGTATCTACAGCTTCTACACCATCAGCCGCTTCAATAACAGCATATCCTTTTCTTGTAAGGAAATCACTTACAAGCTTTCTCATTCTGCTTTCATCATCTACTACTAAAACCTTCATCTTATCCATATGTAATCCTCACTTTCACGGTGAATTAATTATCTATATACTATCTGATAAATATGTTTAAAATGTGTACTCTGCTCATATATTTATATTATGACTACTTTGTTGACTGCTGTGATGATGATTTTAAAGACTGCTTTGATTCAAGTTCCGCTTCCCTTGAATTAAGCTCTTTCTCTTTTTCCTTTAACTTGGCTTCCTTAGATTCAAGCTCTGTCTGCCATGAAGAATACTTATTCTGTACATTCACTTCATAATTAATGACATTAGAATTAGAGCCTGTCTTAAGAATAAAAAACATTGCAATTAACGCAATAACAAGAAACACATTTACAATCATAATTCTCATAAAATTGTTCTTGTACTTTGCCACCTGAATTGAGAGCGTATGCAGCTCACTTCTATGCTCATTTCTTTCACGCCTTCTGTCAATTGCAGCCTGTGTTTCACTCTTTACCGGAATCGGCTTAATCTTATCATCTGGAATATCTGGTGAATTATACAGAAACTGCTGTAAATTCTTGAGATAATTTAGTCCAATGGATGTATAAAATAACTGTCTGTCAATTATCTTATTATACAACACATACACCTGTTTCGGATCTTTACTGTCCGTCTTTCCAGACAGATACTTAATAGCATTCATCTCATCTTTTGCTTCCTGCGCTTCCTGCTTCGTCTTAAAAGTATATCCGCCGACAACAAAGCCTTTTTCCTTATTATTAACATTTTTATTATCGCTCATAAACTCCACTTCCCACGCACATTTTTGTTAATTGTAACATTAAATCTCATTATCTACAAACCAAACATCTCCTGGCATATCTTTTTGCCGCTTTCCGTCTTAAAAATGTTATTATATGCTTTCAATGCTGCATCCTTTGTAAGATTATCATCGCATATGTTAACTAAGAAATCCGCCTCAACAAGTATCTGATAATCAATGCCGTCAATATTATTGTAAGTATGGTGATGTCCTATCAGATACTGCACTCTTTCTGATACTTCACTGTCAAAGCCAAGCCTGTCAAGAAGTCCTGCGGCAATAGCAGGACCTTCTTTTTCCTGCAGTTTTCCTCCGCACTCACCATATTTTTCTTCACATGTATGAATCCCGATATCATGTGTGAGTGCCGCTGTTTCAATTATAAAAAGACATTTGTCATCAACATTTTCCATCTGTGCAATCAGCTTTGCATAGCTGTGAACCTTGCAAAAATGCTGTATTCTCTTAGCGTCTCCCTTATATAATTCAATCATTGCCATATGAAGTCTGTTAATCATAGTTTCTCCTTTTAATAACCAAGTGTATCATTTACAAGTATTACATGTATTCTTCCGACATGGCGTGAATATCTTGTAATCAGGAACTGACAACATAATGTGTCTGGTGATTTGCAGTCAAAGCATTTTCCGGTTGTCTTGCAGGGTGTCTTGACATCAAAATTCTGTGCATTAGTTGGTGCAGCTATATTTCTTGCACGCTTCATTGCCGAATCGAGGTCTGAACAGACTTTATTCATTCCAACTATAAAGATTACCTTCTTTGGTCCCTGCGCTATGCATGAAACACGGTTGGAATTGCCATCAATATTTACAAGTATTCCATCACTTGTCATCGCATTTGCACTTGATAAGAACACATCAGCGTCATATGAAGCCAGAAGTCCTTCTCTTGGAGTCATCTTTGAACGGTCTATATAATTGTAATTGCCCTCCTTCAAAGCCTCCACAAGTCCAATCTCCTGTGCACTGTGACAGCCGCCCATAGCAATTGTGCTTTCCTCATCAATTAACTCCAGAGCCTGCTTTAAAGCTGCTTCTTTATCCTCTGCATAATATCCTGACATGTTTCGTGACTGTAAGCCATTAATTACAGTCTGTGCCAGTACTTCATTTCTTTTCTTTACATTTTCGTCCATGTTCGTATCCTCCAGTCTATGTAAATATTTAGTATGCTTATTATAGCACAAATTCTTTTACTTCCTTTATGCTTCATAACAAAATAAATGTAGTTCTTATGAGTTATCCATAACATTTTCTATATAAAATTTAAGGAAATCATGTATCTCCATATTATATTCTTTCTCAAATCTTTTTCTAACATTTTCTTCCAGCTCCGATCTTTCGTGAAATGAATCTTCATAATATCTGACCATGCTTTCAACTACATTCTGACAAAATGGTGTTCTGTTATGTATTCCATTTAATTTTTTATCATCCCAGTTAAAACCATATGTAACGCCATACTCTTTTTCTTTGTACAAAATACAATAATTATAGTCGCCGCCATCTTGGGTCAATATTGTAGATGTAAAGCTTGTAAGGGTCAATACAATATCTCTGTTAGCTTCATAGACTCCATAAATAATATTTATATTATGGCTTTCAAGATTGAAATCCTCAAATTTTCTGTTACCTATCAGTTGTCTTCTCTGAGTATCTGTCAATTCAACCAGACTTAAATCTATGCTTATTTCATCACTATCAATATTATTGTTGCTGTTTACCTGATCTTTATCTTGTATAAAGCACTTGGGATTTTCAGAAATTCTTTTCAGATTCGCAGCAAATAACTGAAGATGTTCCCGTTGAAACTTTAAATCTGTGCCAAACTGTCTGTTGACCGCTGCCATTTTTACAGATATTTTTCCATATTGTGATTCACCATCAAATTTTATCTCCTTACCGCCAAGAACATTTTCAACTTCAACATTTTTTATACTATCATTCTTTATGATATAACATTTATAAAACTTTCCCCACAAGTCAAACACAGCAATTAGAACATTTTCATCAGTTGTCGTGACAAATGCCTTGCAATCAGATATGGAATGTCCATGGTGCATTATAATATAAGATATCCTGTCTCCATCTGGTTCTTCCATATCAACCAGAATCTCATCTCCGTGTGTAAACTCATCTTCTTTTAAAACTTTAGAAAATGTATCTTTATATAATTGTGTACAAAACACATTTTTAAACCTCATATTCTACCCCTGACTAATATCATAAACCTGCCATATTATTGTATAATTTCTACTTGATACTCATAACAAACTTTTCAAGCTTCTCCTGATTATCCTTTGCAGCATTATTACTGCGGTCTGCTAACGCAACCTGATTTTTTAGATTCTTAAGACTCTTTGACAGCTGCAGAAGGCATCTGTCATTGTCACCACCACCGCTGAATGTAAACACAGCATCAATTTTATCTGCCACGCCGTAATTTTTTATAAATGTGTTGACCGGAGACGCCGGCATACCTGCCCATACCGGCATACCTAATATAATTTCATCATAATAATCTATGTTATCCGGAACACCTTTTATCTTAGGTCTTCTTCCAAATGTTGACTGCATTCCTCCAACAATCATCTGCCTCACTGTATTCTTAGGTAATGGCTTAACTAAATCTATCTCAAAGATTTTTGCTCCCAACTTTCTTGCAATAACCTTTGCAGCTTCCTTTGTATTTCCTGATAATGAATAATAAACAACAGCTCTGTTCATAGCTGGCTCCTCCTTACTTATGTGATTGTACTTATTTTACGCTATTGAGTATTGTGTGGCAAGTGTACCTGGTGTTTTGGACTTTCTCGTACCTTACATTCTCTTCAATGTCCAATCTGCCACGCTTTCTCATCCCTTTTGGACTTCAGCATACCTTTCCTCCGCTTCAACGTCCAATCTGCCACGCTTTCTCATCCCTTTTGGACTTCAGCATACATTAACTCCGCTCCAACGTCCAATCCACCGCTCTTGCTCATCCCTTTTGGACTTCAGCATACCTTAACTCCGCTTCAACATCCAATCCACCGCTCTTGCTCATCCCTTTTGGACTTCCTCGTGCCATATCTCCGCTTCAACGTCCAATCTGCCGTGTATCCACCTCCCCCACAAAAGGGAGTCGAATTCTTCGCTCCGCTCCGGTCGGCGCAAAACCGAGGTCCACCGGACCTCGTGCGCCCCTGTCCAAAAACCCGGCTACGCCATGTTTTATCCATTAATAAGACTCCCCTCTGGTCCATAGGAAAAAGGGAGCGAAGAAGCTCACGCTTCCTCACTCCCTTTTTCCTATGGACCAGAGGGGAGTCGAACCCCTGTCCGAAAACCCATTCCCTGTTCTTCTACTATCATAGTTGATTGTTTAACATTCCCTCCGGTACACGAGAATCAACACCCTTGCACCTTTAGTAGCTTCATGATACGACCAGCATCTCAAAGCTTTGATACTGTCGTTTCCTACATGTTCGAAGCCTGGGTCTTAAAGTGTAGGTGCTTTAAGTCAGACTGCTGCAATTAGGCAGCGTATGCTAAATTATCGTTAGCGTTTATATTTAAGTTTGGATTTTGACGCTTTCCTGCGGATAGCTTCACCAGCTTCAAGATCCCCGTCGAAACCTTTACTAGCCCGTGTGTAAGCAGTTTTATCTGCTTATTTATATTAACATTGGCATAATGCCAAGTCAATGAACTTGTTATTCAAAACTGATAAAATATTTCTAAAATCTGAGATTCTTATTCTTGAATTCCTTCTGTGCATCTCTTATCTGGTCTTTCTTTGCAATAGAATCTCTCTTGTCAAAGTTCTTCTTACCTTTTCCAAGACCAATTTCCATCTTCACCTTTCCCTCTTTCAGATATACCTGAAGAGGAACAAGTGTGTAACCTTTAATTGTAAGTTCACCAGTAAGCTTATTAATCTGATTCTTGTGAAGAAGCAGCTTCTTAGGTCTTAAAGGATCTTTATTGAATATGTTTCCCTTCTCATATGGTGTAATATTCATACCTAATACATACACTTCGCCATTCTCAATCTTGATATAAGATTCCTTAATTGAGCACTTACCTGCTCTGATTGATTTAACCTCAGTGCCGTGAAGTACCATGCCCGCCTCGTATTTCTCTTCTATAAAATAATCAAAATAAGCTTTCTTATTGTTCGCTATAAGTCTGTTTCCAGATGCGCTTGTTTTTGATGCCATGTCAGTCTCCATTCTATTCTATGCAAATGCAAAATCAATTGTTCTTAGTATCTTATCGGTGCCTATAACCACAACCTTAACCTTCTGTCCGAGCTTATAACTTCTGTTCCCAAGTTCTCCTACCATCTCATAGTGTTCCTCGTCAAATGTATAGAATCCCTTCATATTATTGATAGAAACCATGCCCTCGATAGTGTTTGGAAGTTCAACATATACGCCCCACGCGGTAACACCCGAAACAACTCCATCAAATGTTTCTCCAACAAACTGTTCCATATACTCAGCCATTTTAAGCTTGTCTGTATCTCTTTCAGCATCTGCCGCACGCCGCTCCATCGCACTTGTCTGGACAGCAACATCCGGTAATATTGCATCATAATGGGCAGCTCTCTTAGGACTTAAACCTCCGTGAAGATTCTCCTTGATAATTCTGTGAATCTGGAGATCAGGATATCTTCTGATAGGCGATGTGAAATGACAGTAATACTTGGCAGCGAGTCCAAAATGTCCTACACATTCAGTAGTATACTTAGCTTTCTTCATAGAGCGGAGTGTCAGTCTGCTTATAAGATTCTCAGCATCAGAACCCTCTATCTCAGAAAGAAGCTTCTGAATCTCCTTAGGTCTTAAATCATCAGTAAGTCTTAATGTATAACCAAAGTTATTAATAAATGTGGCTAACTTACGCATTTTTTCAGGATCAGGATTCTCATGAGTTCTATATAGAAATGGCATATCCTGCCAGAAATAATCCTCTGCAACAGTTTCATTAGCAGCAAGCATAAAATCTTCAATAATCTTAGTTGCTACATTTCTGTCATACGGCTTAATATCAGTCGGGTGGCCATTCTCATCAAGTATAATCTTACTTTCAGGGAAATCAAAATCAACCGAACCTCTTGCAAATCTCTTCTTTCTAAGAAGCTCCGCAGCCTCTTCCATCATATGAAACATTGGAACAAGCTCTTTATACTTCATAATTTCATTAGTATCATTATCTACAAGAATCTTTTTTACGCTTGTATAGCTCATTCTTCTGTCTACATTAATAACAGTTTCACATATTCTATGTCCAACAATATTTCCCTTTTCATCAATATCCATAAGGCAGCTGAGTGCCAGTCTGTCTTCTCCCTGATTAAGTGAACATATCCCATTAGATAACTTATGCGGTATCATTGGAATAACACGGTCTACAAGGTAAACACTCGTACCTCGTTTAAGTGCCTCTTTATCCAGCGCACTTCCCTCTGTAACATAATGACTTACATCCGCAATGTGGACACCTAGATGATATACAGGTCCTTCTTTCGAGATAGATACTGCATCATCTAAATCCTTCGCATCCTCACCATCTATAGTAACCATCTGAACATTTCTTAAATCAACTCGTCCAGCCTTATCCTTTTCACTGACAACATCAGGAATATCATTAATTGCCTTCTTAACTGATTCAGGAAACTCCACTAGTAAATCATATGCCTTGATAATAGACATTATGTCCACACCCGGGTCATCTATATGTCCAAGTACTTCTGTGACCTTCCCCTGTGGATTCTTACTCTGGCTGCCGTAATCACTTATAGAAGCAACTACCTTAGAACCTTCAACCGCTCCATTCATGAATTCCTGCGGTATAAATATATCACAGTTAATCTTTGCATTATCAGGAATAACAAAACCATACGTTCTGTTCTTCTGGAATGTTCCGACAACTTCCTTAACCTCATGCTCAACAATAGCAACAATCTTACCTTCAGCCCTCTTACCGCCATTCTTCTCAGTAGTTATCACAACCTTGACTTTATCATGATAGAAAGCATTCATCGTGTCATTAGCCTTAACAAATATATCATCTTCCCTGTCAGGTATTACTACAAAACCAAAGCCCCTGCTTGTGCTTTCAAATGTTCCGACAAGTGCTACATTTTCAGGCTTCATATACTTACCCTTCTTTGATACACCTATTGTTCCATCTGCAACAAGACTGTCAAGCACTTCCATAAGTTCTGAACGCTTAGCTTTCGGAATATCGAGAAGCATAGCGATTTCTTTAGCTTTCATTGGAACATACAGTTCATTATTAAGAATCATATCAGTAAGCATCTGTCTTCGCTGTTTAAATATATCCTTCTCCATATCCCTTATATCCCTTTCTTACCATTAAAATATCCGAATTTCACCAGATTGCTCGTAAAAGTAAAAAACACTCTTAAGAAATTATCCGTTTCTTAAGAGTGTCCGTAATTTAGAAATTAAAATTAAGTATAACTGCTATAACAATAAAAAGAATTACAAGAATCTTGGTTATCTTAACAAGCTTGCCCTCCATTGAACGGCCCTTGTTCTTACCCCAGTATGAATCAGCAGCACCACTAATTGTTCCTGACAATCCGTTCTGCTTACTTTCCTGCATAAGAATTATTATTGCTAAAGCTATACAAATTACCACAAATACTCCCATTAAACCAATTCTTAATACATCTCCGACAGACATATGAAACAATGGAATTATCTTATTCATACTATCCTCATTCCTGCGCATCATGCGCTTTTTATTACATAATTATGCCAATACGGCAACATAGGTCATTCTATCACAAATAAACATTTTGTGCAAGAAAAATCAATAAATTAATTTCAACCATTCAATTAGTTCTTCTTCACAAGAAGAGACTCACCTGTCATCTCAACTGGTTTCTCAAGTCCCATAATTTCTATAAGTGTAGGAGCGATATCACATAATCTTCCACCCTCACGAAGTGTATAATTCTCATCATAATTAACAAGAATAAATGGAACAGGGTTAGTTGTATGTGCTGTATGTGGAGCTCCTGTTTCGTAATCAATCATCTTCTCAGCATTACCGTGGTCTGCACAGATGAAGAGAACTCCGTCAACATCCTTTACTGCATCTACAGCCTTGCCAACAAGCTCATCAACCTTCTCTACAGCCTTGATTGCTGCTGGGATAACACCTGTATGCCCAACCATATCAGGATTAGCGAAGTTGATAATAATAACATCATATTTGTCAGACTTTATAGCCTCAACTAAGTCCATACCTACTTCCGGAGCACTCATCTCTGGCTTTAAGTCATATGTTGCAACATCCTTAGGTGAGTTAACGAGTAATCTGAACTCATCAACATTAGGGTCTTCAACACCGCCATTAAAGAAGAATGTAACATGTGCATATTTCTCTGTCTCAGCAAGTCTTAACTGCTTCTTTCCATGATTAGCAAGGAATTCACCAAATGTGTTCTTAATAATCTCTTTCTTGAATGCAACCTTCTTGTTAGGGATTGATTCATCATAATCCTTGAAACATACAAATGTTAATGGAATAAATCCTGTCTTTCTTTCAAATCCTGTAAACTTATCATCGCAGAACGCTCTTGTCATCTCTCTTGCACGGTCTGGACGGAAGTTAAAGAATATAACAGAATCATTAGCCTTAACTAATGAAAGTGGCTGACCATCTTTACAGATAACTGTTGGCTCAACGAATTCATCTGTCTTACCATTATCATATGACTCCTGAAGTGCCTGTGTAGCTGACTCGGCCTTAATGCCATCACCTGTTACAAGTGAATCATAAGCCTTTTCTACTCTGTCCCAGTTATTATCTCTGTCCATTGCATAGTAACGACCTGATAAAGATGCGACCTTACCAACTCCGATTTCTGCCATCTTATTCTCAAGTGTCTCAACAAATCCCTTAGCTGAAGCTGGAGGTGTATCTCTTCCGTCAAGGAACGCATGAACATATACTTTAGACACTCCCTGCTGCTTTGCCATCTCTAAAAGTCCATATACATGGCTTAAATGACTGTGAACACCACCATCTGATAAAAGTCCGAAAAGGTGAAGATCCGAATCATTCTTCTTGCAGTTCTCCATTGCCTCAAGTAATTCTTCGTTCTTAAAGAATGTACCATCTTCAATATCCTTAGTAATTCTTGTAAGATCCTGATAAATAATTCTACCAGCACCAATATTCATATGACCAACTTCTGAATTACCCATCTGTCCGTCTGGAAGACCTACAGCAAGTCCTGAAGCATATCCCTTCTGGAACGGGCATTCCTTCATAAGCTTATCCATAACAGGAGTGTTAGCCATAGCAATAGCATTACCCTCTGTTCTATCATTTAAACCATAACCATCAAGTACCATTAAAACTACTGGTTTTTTACTCATAATGTGATTCTCCTTTAAATGTATTCTAATTAATTGCCTATAGCATGATAGCACATTTGTAAAAAAAATCAAAGACCTTGTCTTGAATATTATCATCAAAACAAGGTCTTTTCATGCTTATTTACTTATTATAATTAACTATATCCGCAAAATCCGGCTTGAGACTTGCACCTCCTACCAGTCCACCATCAATATCAGGCTGGGCAAAAAGCTCTGCTGCATTAGAAGCATTAACACTTCCTCCATAAAGAATCCTTATCTGATCCGCTGTTTCTTTATCATATAACTCTTCGAATACAGTTCTTATAAATCCACATACTTCCTGTGCCTGCGCTGTAGTTGCAACCTTTCCTGTTCCAATAGCCCAGATTGGCTCATAAGCAACTATTGTATGAAGCACCTGCTCTTTAGTAACACCAACATATGCTTCTACTATCTGTTCTTTAATGAAATCAAGTGTAATCCCTTTTTCTCTCTGTTCAAGTGTCTCTCCACAACAAAGAATTGGGATAATTCCATGTTCAAGTACCTTATGCATCTTGAGATTAAGCACTGTATTACTTTCATTAAAGTACATTCTTCTTTCTGAATGTCCTATGATAACATGGCTTACCCCGGCATCAACAAGCATCTCAGGCGATAACTCACCGGTAAATGCTCCTTTCTCCTGATAATATACATTCTCTGCACCAATATGTATATTAGATCCCTTCACTGCCTCCACCACAGGTACAATGTCAATGGATGGTACACAGAACACAACATCAACATCCGGATTATTAACATTCGGTCTCAATTCAGTAACGAGCTTAACTGCCTGGCTTGGTGTCATATTCATCTTCCAATTGCCTGCTATTACTTTTCTTCTCATTCTACGCCTCCCCACAGGAAATTATCCATAATAACATATATATGGACAATCCTATTAAATTATTCCGATATAACTATCCTAGTAAAACAAATAATAGCATACTTTGGTACATATTTCAAGTATAGTTTGTGAAATAAATAACAAAAATCCAGACCCCACTTAACAAAAATAAGGTCTGGATTAAAATATTATTATATAACTATGTCAGTAAAATCAATTACTTATCGTTAGCTGCAACTACACCTGGAAGTTCTTTACCCTCAAGGAATTCAAGAGATGCTCCACCACCTGTTGAGATGTGTGTCATCTTATCTCCGAATCCTAAGTTGTTAACAGCAGCTGCTGAATCACCACCACCAATGATTGTTGTAGCATCTTTAAGCTGTGCAAGTTCTTCTGCAACAGCAATTGTTCCTGCTGCGAAATTAGGGAATTCAAATACTCCCATTGGTCCATTCCATACTACAGTCTTGGCATCCTTTAAAGCTTCCTTGTAAAGCTCACATGTCTTAGGTCCAATATCCATACCCATGTCATCATCTGCCTGATGTCCTGCTTCTACGACATGTGAAGGAGAATCATTGCTGAATTCCTTAGCTACAACTGTATCGATAGGAATAAGCATTTTAACGCCCTTTTCTTCAGCCTTCTTCATCATATCCTTAGCATAATCAAGATAATCATCCTCTACTAATGACTGACCTACATTACCACCATGTGCTTTCTGGAATGTATAAGACATACCACCACCGATAATAAGTGTGTCAACCTTATCAAGAAGATTATTGATAACTGAAATCTTAGAAGAAACCTTTGAACCACCAAGAATTGCAACGAAAGGTCTTACAGGATTATTAACTGCATTTCCAAGGAAATCAATTTCCTTCTGCATAAGGTATCCAACAACAGCTGTATCAACATACTGTGTAACACCTACGTTAGAACAATGTGCTCTGTGAGCTGTACCAAATGCATCATTAACAAATACATCTGCAATAGAAGCTAAATCCTTAGAAAATGCTTCACCGTTCTTAGTCTCTTCTGGTCTGAATCTTGTATTCTCAAGAAGAATAACATCTCCATCATTCATTGCAGCAACAGCTGCTCTTGCATTATCGCCTACAACAGTATCATCTGCTGCAAACTTAACTTCCTGACCAAGAAGTTCTGAAAGTCTCTTTGCAACTGGTGCAAGAGAAAATGCAGCATCTGGTCCCTTTGGCTTTCCAAGATGTGAACAAAGAATAACCTTTCCTCCATCAGCAATAAGCTTCTTGATTGTTGGAAGAGCAGCTACAAGTCTTGTTTCATCTGTAATTCTGCTTCCATCTAAAGGTACATTAAAATCACATCTGCATAATACTCTTTTGCCCTTTACATTGATATCATCAATAGACTTTTTATTAAGCATATTAATATCCTCCATATAATACATAAAATAGCTACATATACAGCTTTATAAAAAACCGGAGAATAGTCATACCATTCTCCGGCAAAAACAATCTAAATGATTAGTTTAATTCAGCGAAGTACTTAATTGTTCTAACCATCTGGCTTGTGTATGAGTTCTCATTATCATACCAAGAAACAACCTGAACCTGGCAACCACCGTTTGGAAGTTCATTAACCATTGTCTGAGTAGCATCAAATAATGAACCAAATCTCATACCAACGATATCGCTAGATACAATCTGCTCTGTATTGTAACCGAATGACTCTGTTGCAGCAGCCTTCATAGCAGCATTAACTTCATCAACTGTAACCTTCTTAGCAACTACAGCATTAAGGATTGTTGTAGAACCTGTAGGTGTTGGAACTCTCTGAGCAGCTCCAATAAGCTTTCCGTTAAGTTCTGGGATAACAAGACCGATAGCCTTAGCAGCACCTGTTGAGTTAGGAACGATGTTGCAAGCACCTGCTCTAGATCTTCTTAAATCACCCTTTCTCTGTGGTCCGTCAAGAATCATCTGGTCACCTGTGTAAGCATGAATTGTACACATAATACCTGACTCGATTGTTGCACAATCGTTAAGTGCCTTAGCCATAGGAGCTAAGCAGTTTGTTGTACAAGAAGCAGCTGAGATAATCTGATCATCTGCTGTAAGTGTCTCATGGTTTACATTGTAAACGATAGTCTTAAGGTCGTTTCCAGCTGGAGCTGAGATAACTACCTTCTTAGCACCTGCATTAATATGAGCCTGTGCCTTAGCCTTAGATGTATAGAATCCTGAACACTCAAGAACTACATCAACGCCAATCTCTCCCCATGGGCAGTTATTAGCATCTGGCTCTTTGTAAATCTTGATAGTCTTGCCTTTAACTGTGATTGTACCAGCCTCATCATCAGCTGTTACCTGATCTTCCTCACCGAAGTTAACATATCTTCCCTGTGATGAGTCATACTTTAAAAGATGAGCAAGCATCTTAGGGCTTGTTAAATCGTTAATAGCAACTACCTCATATCCTTCTGCACCAAACATCTGTCTGAATGCAAGTCTACCGATACGACCAAAACCATTGATTGCAACTTTTACTGACATAAAAACAATTCCTCCTAAAATGAATTTTTATAACATAGTTTGTTAAAATTTCAACTACCGTGTATTTTACATAAGAAGAAGCAAAATATCAAGGCTTTCTTCCCATTTTTTACATTTTTGCACTTTTTTCAATAATAACTCATTATCAATTAGTCATTTTGACGAAATCTTAACAAATTCTGTATCCAATATTGTCTACTTAACACTAATCTCTGCTTAATACTGGCTTAAAGGAAACATTTCTTTGTATTCCTCAAAATATTTATCAAAATTAGTTCCATTATCTTTCTTGAGATTAATAAGATACTCATGTGTATCAAACACATTTAACTCAAGCTCAATAATCGCAACTGCCACGTTAGAACAATGGTCAGCAATTCTCTCGAAATCTGTAAGCAGATCATTAAATATAAAGCCCTGATGAAGTGTACATTCACCTTTCTGGACACGCTTGACATGATTCATCTTCATTTCATCACAATATATGTCAACGAGTTCTTCTAACGGCTCTGTCTTATAGGCATATTCAACCTTGTTCTGTTCAAATGCATCTATTACATTTCCAACTATTTCTTTCATAATTAATGACATCAGTTCAACATCTTCAACAGCACAATCAGAAAACCTAAGCTTTTCATTAAACAGTTCTGCTGCTGCCTGTGATATGTTAACAGCATGGTCACTTATTCTCTCAAAATCAGAAATTGTATGGAGAAGCTTTGAGACCTCCTTGTTCTGTCCAGAAGTAAGCTCCTGCTGTGTAATCTTTACAAGATAAGTTCCAAGCTTATCTTCATATCTGTCAACCTTATCTTCTCTTCTCTGAATCTTGTCATATTTTTCCTGCGAAAATGTATCCAGTAGTTCCATGGAACGAATAAGATTTTTCTGTGCCATATGTGCCATTGAACAAAGAACTGTCTTAGCCTGTTCAATAGCAACTGTAGGATGAGCAATAAATCTGTCATCAAGTACACTGATTTCAACAATATCTTTATCTTCCTCATCAACAACCTCCTTGAAAATTGCACATACCATCTTTTCAAGGAATCTGATGAATGGAAACAGTACAGCAACTGTTGCAACTCTGAATAAAGAGTTCACAAATGCTATCGAAACAGTTGTCATCGTTCTGTCCATAAATGAAAAATGCACAAAATGATTAACACTATAAAATACTACTGCCCATATTAAAGCACCCAATGCATCAACAAGAAGATATACAAATGCTGTTCTCTTACCATCTGTAGTCGCACCAAATGAAGAAATGATAACAGGCATGGCAGCTCCGACAGCAATACCCATTATAATAGGCAGTGCTACTGAAAATGAAATAGCTCCTGTAACTGATAAAGCCTGAAGAATACCAACTGTAGCAGACGCACTCTGCAAAACAGCAGTAACCAAAAGTCCTATAAGTATTCCTATAAATGGATTAGAAAACTTAGTAAGCATATCAATAAATGCCGGCTCAGATCTTAATGGTGCAACCGCTGCACTCATGTTCTGCATTCCTACCATAAGGATACAGAAACCTATCATAATATCACCTATATGCTTCTTAGTGGGATTCTTACAAATCATCCTGAACATGATGCCAATAACACCAATAATAGCAGCAAGAACCTCTGTTGAAAGTAAGTCTACCCATCCGGCACCACCACTGATATCAGAAAGACATAATACCCATCCAGTAACAGATGTACCTATAATTGCGCCCATAATAATACCGATAGCCTGTTTCATTTTAATCATACCGGCATTAACAAAACCAACAACCATAACAGAAGTTGCCGACGATGACTGGATAATTGCCGTAACACCTGTACCAAGCAGTACTCCCTTAAGAGGTGTATTACTTAATCTGTACAGAATAACTTCCAGTTTGCCACCAGCCACTTTCTTTAATCCATCTCCCATAAGCTGCATTCCAAAAAGGAAAAGCGCTATTCCTCCGAGAAGAATAATCACAATGTGTATCAATTCAAAACTCACGAAAGCTCCTATCTGCGCATAAAAGTCAAGGACGGACAGCGTAGTTGGTACTTCTACATCTATGCGCATTCACATAATCAGAATTTATACGCTGTCTTCTTAATAATATCAATACTAATAATCATTTTCAAGGAAAAATTACCTATATTTTACATTAGTTTACATGTTCTACATAAACATCAAAAATATCAATTGCGGATTAATTATGTTTATGTATAATGTATATTGACATTTAAGCATATGACTAATATTTGATGGAGGACATTACTATGCTGTTATCAGATTCACATATACATACTATGTTCTCTTCTGATTCAGAGGAGAACCCTGTAAATGTTGTTAACAATGCTATTTCACTGGGATTTAAACACATCTGTTTTACCGACCATAATGACTTTGATGCTCCTTTAGAAGATGGAAAAGTCATGTTTGACCTTGATTTTCCGGAATACATTAAGTATTTCCAGAATCTGAAAGAATCATACAAAAATAAAATCAATATTCACATAGGTGTTGAACAGGGACTTATGAGAAGCGTCGCTGACAGAGTTAATGCTTATGATTCTGCAAAACAGCTTGATTTCATAATAGGCTCGTCACATCTTGTATATGGAGAAGATCCCTACTACCCTGAGTTTTGGGAGAAACGTTCTGCAAAGGATACTGTTTTAACTTATTACGAAAGTATTCTTGATAATCTTGGCTGTTGTCACAACTTTGATGTGTATGGTCATCTTGATTATATTGCAAGATATATACCTGCCAATTCTTACACATATAACTGGCACGATTTTAACGATTTAATCTGCATAATTCTTAAAACAATCATTGAGCAAGGAAAAGGAATTGAAGTCAACACTGCCGGTCTTAAATACGGAATGCCTGAACCTAATCCTTGCCTTGATATTGTTAAAATGTATCACGACCTCGGAGGAGAGATAATCACTGTAGGTTCTGATGCACACGAAGTTAAGTTTTTTGCTTACAGATTTGATGTCGTGGCTGATATGCTTAAGAACGCAGGATTTAATTACTACACAATATTTAATGAAAGAAAGCCTGAGTTCATCAGATTATGATGAGCTCAGGCTTATTTTATATACATGTATCTTATCTGCACCTTCTACATACATCTGTAAAATCTGAAGCTGTAAGGTGGAAGAACTATTTTTCCAGATAAGTCTTCCTTCTTACCTGTTATAAGATTAAGTGCATCTGCACATTCTGTATCAAAGTACGCTGTGTACTCATTCTCATCTGCATTAATTGCAACAAGCACTTTTTCTCCATCTGCTTCCCTTTTGAATACATATTGTCTATTTGTAAGCACTTTCTTTGTGTAATCACCATAGCTTAAAGCCCTGCTGTTATGATACATTTGTCCTAATGAACTTATTGTATCAGTCAGCTCATTGTATTCCGGCTTATCAAATGCCGGACGCAGGATATTGTCATTGCCGCTCCCCTTAACTGCCTCGCATCCCCATTCACTTCTATAATATATACATGGAATTCCCGGCATACCGAACATAAGGGCATATATAAGCGGCAGATGTGCTTTGTTAGTAAGTGTGCTGGCAATCCTTGAAACATCATGGTTATCAACAAATGTAAGCAGATGTTTTCCTGTATACAGACACCATGGTTCTTTTCCAAACTGCCTTTCTATGCTGTGTGCAATCTCGAACATATTCATTGAATTAAAGCTCGAATACAGCCCCTTATAACACTCATAATTAGTTGCACTGTGCAGGCATTCATTACCCACAATTGTGTTGTAATCACCATGAAGCATTTCTCCT
Organism: Lachnospira eligens; assembly: GCF_009680455.1. GTDB lineage: Bacteria > Bacillota > Clostridia > Lachnospirales > Lachnospiraceae > Lachnospira > Lachnospira eligens_A. The sequence goes on along the minus strand of NZ_WKRD01000007.1, from coordinate 144,893 downwards.
ACAAGGAAAAACTCCTGCTTCATCTGGTCTGTTTCGTATCTTAAACGCTTCATGAAATCCCTGTTAAGGCAGTACGCAACATCAAGTCTGATTCCATCAATATCAAATTCATCAACCCAGCCACGCACCGACTCAATAAGATAATTAACCACATCCGGATTATTCAGATTGAGTTTCACAAGATTGTAATATCCTTCCCAGCCCTCATACCAGAAGCCGTCATTATATGGTGAATTGCCATCAAAGCTGATGTTAAACCAGTCCTTATAGGCAGAATCCCATTTTTTCTCACATACATCCTTAAATGCAAAAAAGCCCCTTCCGACATGATTAAACACACCGTCAATGACTACCTTTATTCCTGCCTCATGCAGCTTTGACACAAGCTCTGCAAAATTCTTATTACTTCCTATTCTTTTATCTATCACACGGTAATCCCTTGTATCATAGCCATGATAATCGCTCTCAAAAATTGGAGAAAAATACACCGCATCAGCTCCTAACTTCTGCAAATGCGGTATCCAGTCTGCAAATTCTGATATGCATCTGTTCATCACCCCGTCGTTGTCTCTTAATCCATCACAAAATCCAAGTGGAAATACCTGATAAAACACCGCTTCTTCGTACCACATATTATTTTAACCTCCGTAACTGTCTGATATATTAATATTAAGCCAATTCCCGCAGTCTGGCAACATCTTTCTTAATACACTCAACCACATAATCAGCTTCCCTGTGTGTAATTGTATGGTTAATTGTCAGCCTTAGTGAACCTTCTGCTATTTTTTCATCAAGTCCAAGTGCAAGAAGGACATGTGAAGGCTTTCCTGAATTAGATGTACACGCTGAACCTGCAGATGCGCATATTCCCTGTTTGTTAAGCATTACAACCAGCATTCCGCCATTAACATACTGAAAACTGAAATTCATATTGCCCGTAACACGGCTTTCCCTGCTTCCATTAAGTCTTGAATAAGGAATTTCTCTTAGTATTCTCTTAATCATATAGTCGCTGATTTTCTTTTCCTGCCTTGCCCTGTCAGAAAGTGTTTCATAAGCAATTCTTGCCGCCGTCGCAAGTCCTGCAATCCCGGCTACATTTTCAGTGCCTGCCCTAAGTCCGTTCTCCTGTCCGCCTCCATGCATGAACCGTTCTGGCTTTCCGCCCCTGACATACAGAAATCCTACGCCCTTTGGTCCGCATATCTTATGTCCGCTTACATTTAAGAAATCCACGCCCAGCTTTTTCACATCAACATCAATATGTCCAAATGCCGCCACTGCATCAGAATGAACCTTTGCACCATACTCATGCGCAATTTCACATACATTTTCTATCGGCTGGATAGTTCCAATTTCATTATTAGCAAGCATAACTGACACTAAAAATGTATCATTTCTAATCATTTTTTCTAACTGTTCCAGCTTAACAATTCCCTGCTCATCAACTGGTGCAAATGTGACATCTATTCCATAATTCTTAAGCCACAGTGCCGATTCCGTCACCGCATGGTGTTCTATTGAACTTACTATTATATGTCCCTGTTTTCTTTTCAGGCTCTCTGCTTTAACTGCCCAGTTATCCCCTTCTGTACCACCAGAGGTGAAAAATATTTCATTTCTGTCAGCATTTATTATATCTGCAATAATATCTCTTGATTCCTCAACAACATTTTTAGCTTTTTCAGACAACCTGTACACACCTGACGGGTTTCCATAATCTCCCAAAAGATATGGAAGCATTGCTTCAGCCACTTCTTTTCTGACAGCAGTTGTCGCCGCATTGTCCATATATATCATTATATTTCCGCCCTGCAATTCCTTATAATATTGTATTCAGGCAGGGCATATATTGTTAATAAGTCTATCTGCGGTATCTGCTATGAATAATAAATTATCCTTAAAAGGTGGCATATTCAAATCCGCCATAATACTTACAATTGCCGGCGTTCTATCAAAACTGCTCGGATTTTATTTTCGGATACTTCTCACTAATTATACAGGTGCTGCAGGAGTCGGACTATTCCAGATGTGCATACCTCTTATTGCGCTTGCATTTGCAGTATGCTGCAGTGGATTTTCTGTAGCTGTTTCAAAATATTCAGCATCATCTCCATCTCTGAAATGGCTTTTCTGCGTATTAAAGATTACTATTTCTCTTTCAATTGCCGTTATGCTTTTATTTCTTATATTCAGCGATTTCATTGCAAACCATATATTTATGGAAAGCCGCTGTGAGGGAATAATCCGTATAACTGCAATCTCTCTGCCATTCATGTGCATACATAACTGCTTATCTAATTACTATTACAGTCAGAAGGAATCTTTTCTGCCAGCCTCCTCACAGCTTGTCGAACAGCTTGTGCGTATTGGCACTATTATACTTTATGTGCGCATAAAAAATGTATCAACAATATCAATTGCTGACGCAGTTACCGGTAATATATTCGGTGAATTTGCAGCTGCCACATACTGTGCTATTCCGCTGTTTTTCCGTTCCATTCATAATAAAAGCATGACGCAGAAGCTCTCCTGTTCACTCCGTGAATACAGATATATTGTTAAATATGCATTTCCAATTAACGCCAATCAGACTGTTCTGCATCTGCTTGAAGGGGCAGAAGCAATTCTTATTCCCGCAATCCTGTGCATGCATGGACTGTCCAAAGATGATGCAATAAGCCAGTTTGGTATACTTACAGGAATGGCTCTTCCACTTGTACTTTTTCCATGTACGGCAGCTAATTCATTTGCACTTATGCTTCTTCCAAAGGTATCTGATGAAAGTTCGAATGTCCTGTCTGACCATCTTGCTGTGACAGTAAAAAGAACAGTTTCCATGTGTTTGAGTCTCGGCATTATAAGCATATTTTTATTCATTAACTATGGTGCGCGCCTAGGTGCAATGATGTTCCACGAAGACTCTGTATACATATACACCTGCATTCTTTCATGGCTGTGTCCTTTCCTCTACTTAAAAATCAGCCTTACAAGCGTGACTAATGGCATGGGACATACCGCCCTTACATTCATAATTAATATAACCGGAATTATCATCCGGCTTGCCTGTGTATTTCTGCTTATTCCAAAGCTTGGCATAACCGGTTATCTGTATGGTGTTCTTATTAGCAACATATGCATGAGTCTGCTTTACATTTTTAATATATACAAGAAGCTGAACATCCAGCCAGACCCGTTTGGCAGTATAATTGTGCCATTATGTATTGCGGTCATATCTATATTTTCATCAAGAATTATATGCCGAATTGTATTTGGTCTTATAATAAAAGAAGCAGAAGAATACACTCTCCTGCTTACCGGTGCCGCCATATGCTGCATTGTATATATTATTCTCTTTATTCATGAACAATCGGAACAGCGTCCTTTATAGACGGTGCCGCTTCCCAATAGTCAAGTCTGGATTCGTACTGCTGCCTTATCCATTCCACGGCAGCAAGACGACCATCTTCTGTCAGTTCAAATATCTCTGTCGTCTTATCTTCTTCCTTAACAGCACATGAAGCATATGGTCCGCGCCACACGCACGCAGAAAGCTTTAAATCAGGCTTTTCTCCTGTCTGCTTAAGCATATATCTCATTCCATTGTGCTGTCCTGTATACACACCCTTGTATTTGAAGAAATTAAGTGGCATTATTCCATTCGGATCAATCATTGCCATCACCTTCCACACCATTATTATTCTTTATAAGCTTTTCATTATAAAATGCACCTGCAAGATACATAATCCCTATTACAACTGGAAGGCATATAAGAATCAGCGTGTTACCAGTTATTGAATACTTAGATACCACAAATACTATTATTAAATCAACAACTCCTGCTATAGTCATAACAATTCCATAAACTTTGATTTTCTTTACAGCATCAACAGCACCTATATTGGTCATTCCATAAAATCCAGCAATTGCAAAGTAAACTCCTTCCACAATAACTGCTATAAATGCTATATTCAGCAGCTTGACAGCCATATATAATGCCTTTCCCTGCTCTGTTGCTGAAAATGAATATAGCTCCGACATAATATAAAACGCATAAAATGCCATTATAATTCCCATAGTTACCGCAAGCATTGATGCTAATTTAAGAATTCTGCACTTTGACTTTTCTGTTACTACGCTCATGTTCTTATCTCCGTTTTCTGATGATTAATGATTATAACATGGGATTGGGGATTTTTAAAGGGTGGGATGTATACATCCCATATGAAGCTAATTCTGCATCGTAATCTGTAATATTTCCCTCTTTTATCATTTTTAATAATTCTTCTAGTGCTTGTTCTTTTGACATTGTGTTCTCCTGTATAAACCCATTACAGCTATCTTATAAATAAAAAAGCATAATTATTATTGGATGGGCGGTGTATCCATCATCTCAGGTACTCCGAGGAGTGTGTCAGGAACCATTTCCGACCTCAATAATAACTATGCTAATCAACAATATATTCTTTTGAGCAAAAATATACACACCATTTATTTCAATAATTCTACAGCTCCCTTAAATACAGTAATTATCATAACTTTCATTAAGGTCATAAGGAGTTATCTGGTATACATAATAATTCAACCAGTTAGTATAGAGATTGTTGGCGTGGCTTCTCCATGAGAGCAATGGTTTTCTGTTGCAGTCGTCATCAGGATAATAATTTACCGGAAGGTCAGGCTCAATTCCTTTGTCAATATCACGCTTATATTCCTGATCAAGAGTTAATCTGTCATATTCAGGGTGTCCCATAACAAAAATCTCTTTCCCGCCATCACCAAGAACAATATATATTCCTGCCTCATCTGAATCTGCAAGTACTTTAAATCTTGGATTGTCAAGAATCTGCTGTCTGCTTGCCTGTGTATATCTTGAATGTGGTGCCATGAATACATCATCAAAGCCTCTTACTAAAGGCTCTTTTCTATTCATAACCCTGTGCTTGTACACACCTGACAGCTTCTTCGGAAGTAATTCCTTCTTAATACCATAATGGTAATACAATCCTGCCTGCGCACCCCAGCATATATGAATTGTTGATGTAACATGCTTCTTAGACCATTCCATTACTGTTATAAGTTCATCCCAGTAATTAACCTCTTCAAATTCAAGCTTCTCAACAGGTGCACCTGTAATAATCATTCCATCATAATTATTGTTCTTAATCTCTTCAAAAGTCTGATAAAACTTCTTAATATGTGAAGCTGATGTATTCTTTGAAACATGTGATGACATCTGTAAAAATGTAACATCTATCTGTAAAGGTGTATTAGATAACCCTCTTAAAAGCTGTAATTCTGTGTCCTGCTTTATAGGCATAAGATTAAGAACTATTATCTCCAAAGGTCTTATATTCTGTGAAATAGCTCTGTTTTCGTCCATGACGAATATATTCTCTTCTTCCAATTCTGCTTTAGCTGGTAAATCACTCTGAATCTTAATTGGCATTATTGTTCCTTCTTTCTGTTATCATTGTTGTCTGATTATATCATATCACCTTTAATAACTGAACCAAAGTATGTGAGTTTTCTTTATATTTTTTTGTAACTTTGGTGTCAAACCTTTTAAAACCATTCTGCTTTTCATAAAAATCTAATAATCTATCCTTATTTTCAGATTCTAGAAAAACAACCATCCCACCAGCCATATATTGTAGTTCTTTTACTTTTCCAAGCGCAATTGAAAGCAAATTGTCTCCCGAAATTGTATTTCCAATACTATCATCATAATTTTTCCCTAACTGTGCTATAAAATATGCTGACAACGAATATTTTCCATTATCAGAGTTCTGTTCACTTACCCTTGCAATTTTTCTTCTTACTGTATTACTAAATTCATCTGTATTAACGGTAATTGGTTTAATTGTTATTGTAAAATACCCAACTATATTATTCTTGTCTGGCGAAAATCACAATATATGTAACCGACTGGTTTTTCTTTGTAAAATCTATAGATTGTTCTGTAAGAAAACTTTCAACATCAAGATTTTTCTCACATTTAAAACTGGAGAAAACCTGCCTGAGCATGTCTTCTCCAGCTTTTCCCATTTTTATATATTCTCTGATATTTAATACTAAAAAATCATCCTCCATATAATTTTTTCCACTTCTCCATTACTCTGTATACTTCATCTGTTTCATGTATTTCTCTGTATCTGCAAGAAGATGGACTTGATTCTGAAAGAGATTCTTTATATGACATTTCAATCGCATCAGCGAATTGTTCAACCTGTTTCTTATCTGAAACCACAAAATTCTTGGTAATGCTTGAAGTTGCCATACATAATCACCTCCATATCTTTCTTTAACAAATTGTTTTCTATTAATATTATATTAGACATATATAACATTATCAATCTGTTATTTCTCTACTTTATCATTTCCATAAATTCATCAATCGTAAGCACCTTAACCCCCAGTGAATTAGCCTTATCAAGCTTAGAGCCTGCTGCCTCTCCTGCAACAAGATAATCAGTCTTTTTGCTGACACTTCCTGTTGCTTTGCCTCCATTAGAAACAATCAGTTCTTCCATATCCTTACGGCTGTAATTATCAAAACTTCCTGTTACAACAATCGTCTTTCCTGCAAGCTTATCTGATATTTCTTTTTTCTCTGGCATCTGCATATTAAGCCCTGACTGTCTTAACCTTTCTATTAATTCAATATTAGCTTCATCATGGAAAAAGTCATATATACATTTGGCTGTAGTTGTGCCTATATCCGGAATATTCTGCAATTCTTCTTCACCTGCATCAGCAAGTGCCATAAGATTATCATAATAATTCATAATCTGCTTGGCTGTATTCTTGCCGACATTTCTTATTCCAAGTGCAGTAAGCAGTCTGTCTGGTGTATTCTGTTTAGACTTCTCAATAGCTGCAAGCAGCTTATCAGTATTCTTCTCTTTTCCTATGATTCCCTTCTCAATAAGTTCATCTCGGTGTTCTTTCAATGTATATATATCAGCATAATTGTGTATATATCCTTCTTTTATAAGGGCATCAACAAGAGTTTCACCAAGTCCCATGATATTCATGCAGTCAAGAGATGTAAAATATGCCACTGTTCTTGACAACTGTGCTGCACATGACGGATTAACACATCTTATATCTGCTGTGTCCTCTTCTCGTACAAGAGGTTCCCCACATACAGGACATACCTTTGGTGCTTCAAACACATGCTCAGGTGCCTTTACACATCCATTAAGCTTAGGAATAATCTCTCCACTCTTAAACAGCTTATATTCCCCACCAATACCTACATTCATCTGTGTAATATAATCCTGGTTATGAAGAGTCGCTCTTGATACACTTGTACCACACAGCCTTGCAGGCTTTCCGGTTTCCGGATCATGGAATATCCCTGTAAATGTAAGTTTTCCTGTTCTTCCCACATCTACAAGAATATCATCCATAACAATAACCTTTTCTTCCGGTGGATATTTGTATGCAATATGACCGCTTGAATACTTGCTTCCTGCAGGGAACTCCTGTCTGAATGCAATATGGTCAATCTTTACAACAGCACCGTCAATGTCATATGGAAGTTCTTCTCTCATTCTTCCTATCTCATCAATTGCTCTGACAACCTCTTCCTTAGTCTTACATATCTTATGATATACAACCGGTACACCTGCTGCCTTTAATATATCCATTCCCCTGCCGTGGCTTTCCATAATCTCATCAGGTCCGTCCTGTACATTAAAGATAAACATCTTAAGACCTCGCTTCTTCGTAATTGAAGTATCAAGCTGTCTTAATGTTCCGGCCGCAAGATTTCTGGGATTAGCAGCTGTTTTTTTCTCAAGTTTTTCCTGTTCTTCATTATATTTTTCAAAATCTTCATGGCTCATATACACTTCGCCACGAAGTTCTAGTGAATCATAAGGAAGGTCAATAACCTGTAACACATCCCCCACTACCCTTGCATTAGCTGTCACATCCTCACCAATAAGACCATCTCCTCTTGTCTCTGCCAACTGCAAATGCAGCTTCCCATCTGCTTCTTTTACATATCTTAAGCTCATGCTTAAACCATCAATTTTAGTCTCTACTGAAAATGTGCAGTCAGGATGCATGGCATGAACCTTATCAATCCATGCACACACTGCATCTTCTGAAAACACATCTTCAATAGACAGCATAGGTACATTATGTGTGACCTTAACCCCGGCTTCTCTTTTTACAGTGCCACCAATCTTCTGTGAAGGTGAATCAGATGTCACCCATTCCGGATGTTCTTTCTCAATCTCTTTAAGCCTTATCATAAGCTTATCATACTCATAATCGCTTATCTCCGGCTCGTCCTGATTGTAATATCTATCCATATGATAATCTATCGTCTTCTTAAGTTCTGAATATTCCTGTAATAAATCCATAATCCGCTCCTTAATTATCAGCCTGTATGTTGACTGTTTCTATCTGCTTATATATCTGCTCATAAAGTGTATTAAGCTCTTTACCGTCAAGTTCCCTGTACTCACCAGTCTTTAAATTCCCTAATTCCACATTCATAATCCTTATTCTTGTCAGTTTAGTTACACTATATCCACATTCCGCACACATTCTTCTTATCTGTCTGTTAAGCCCCTGTGTAAGAATTATTCTGAATGTCTTGTCTGATATCTTTTCCACAACACATTTTCTTGTAGTTCTGTCGAGTTCCTTAAGATATATTCCTCCTGACATTCTCTTTATAAATTCTTTATTAATTGGTTTATTAACTGAAACGATGTATTCCTTCTCATGACCATTAACGGAACGAAGCAGCCTGTCCATCATGTCGCCATCATTAGTAAGCAGTATAAGGCCATCAGACTCTTTATCTAATCTGCCCACAGGATATATGCGTTCCTTATATCCAATAAAATCTACTATGTTATTCTTTCCCTGTTTATCAGTTGTTGTACATACAATTCCTACAGGTTTATTAAAAGCTATGACTACCTGTGGCGGTGTGGTGTTGTCAACTTTCCTGCCATCAACACATATAATTGTATTGTCTTCTACCATCTCACCCATAACTGCAATTCTACCATCAATTGTGATACGTCCTTCCTGTATCATTCTGTCAGCTTCACGTCTTGAACAGACTCCATGGGCACTGAGATATTTATTAATACGCTCTGACATGTTTCCTCCAATTCTTATCTTCATTGCTGATAAGTTCAAATCAATATACAGATGTATTAATTCTAACAAAAGAAAAAAATTAATTCAATTGTTGCGGGTTTTAATTTAATAATGTATAGTATATAAGCATATAAATTATTATATGTTGTGTACATGTAGCTTAGCTGGATAAAGCGTTCGCCTCCGGAGCGGAAGATCGTGGGTTCGAATCCCATCATGTACATTATTGTATTATTCTGTCCCTACATAGTTATCAATCTTTCTGTTCTATTATATTCATATACATGATCAGAAAGGACTTCATCTGCAGCAACCCCTTCTGTATTAACTTCCTTTACCATATTAACAAGTTCATCTTTCTCAAACATCGAAAGCTTAGGAAGAAGTATAACCTCATGCACTGATGAAGGTAGTATATACAGATCTGCTCCCAGCTTCTGCGCAAAATCATACAATACATTCTCATATAATATGCAGGCTGCACCATTCAGTTTGCTTTCATTCGTAAGCACATACATATCAGACGGAACATAATCTTTTAAATCAACTTCCTCTCCATCCACATTAACACCACATTTTTCAAAAAGTGCGGCCATTGAACTAATCTTACTGTGAAGCAGATCCGGTGTATTCTTCAAAGCAGCTTTATACACATCATCAATAGTTACATTCCAGTTTTTCAGATTGTTATTATATATTAATGCTGTTGCACTTCTTCCATATTCATTATCAAGCAGACAGTAAAACACCACAGCAAGGTCAAGTATTCTCTTATGCGGCACCTGTTCGAGCAGTTTTTCATTACTTCTGTAATTGACGACCTTATAAACAATCTTGTCCTTTATAGTGTCAAAATGCTTAAGAATATTTACATCAAATGTAACATTATTCTTATTCTGTTCATATATAACCTCTATCTGTCGTATTATGTTCTTAATATTCTCACCATTCGTATACAATTCATAAAAGCTGTCCAGATATATAGTTGGCGCGATGTCTTTCCCCTTCTCCATAATAACAAGCCCATCCATCTCACAGCCATTATTCTTAATCACATGATTAATAGTAATATTACCACCTTCTCCAGCTATATACCCTGCATTCATCTTAATATATTCCACAAATTCCTTATACTCCATATACCTTTTCCTTTCAAATGTTTCCTATCCCCCTGCGCACGGAATTTAATAAATGTTTTGTACAAGTAATATAGTATATTAATAGCAAATCTCTGTCAACAATATATATAGTATTCTATATGTTTTGTCATGTTCTGTTGAGTTTATGTCGCATTTGGTATAAAAAATGTCGTATCTGGTATAAAAAAAGCTTTTTTCAGCTCATTTTACCAGATACGACTAACACAATATATAGTATTATTCAATTATTCATGCCAACTGTTTTAAAACGTCAGTTATAAGCTCCCATGTCCTTTGTGTCGAAGCAATATCCAATTTTTCTTTTACAGTATGGATATCAATTATATCAGGGCCAAACGATACACAGTCAAGGTCATCAATCTTTGCAGCCATAATACCGCATTCAACACCTGCATGCATTGTTTCCACCAAAGCCTCTTTATTAAAAAGTCTATTATAAGATTCACACAGCATATCCCTGATTGCAGAATTCTTCTTAAATTCCCATGCTGGATAAACACCTTTAAGTTCATAAGTTCCACCAAGATATTCAGTCATTTTTCCAACCTTATCAGTAAGATATTCTTTTTCACTCTGCGAACTGCTCCTTATTAAGTAGGTTGCTGCAAATGTTTTCTCAGCCAGCTCTGCAACCCCCAGATTAAGTGAAGTCTGCACCAGCCCCTTGATATCATTACTCATCTTAACAACACCATCAGGTATAAAATTAAGCACATTTATAAGCATCTGCGTTGTCGCATCATCACATGCCAAAGTGCTGCCTTCACCTTCACAATTCACCTTGATGGTAAGATGTGGGTCAGTAACCGAATACTCCTCTTTCAAGACATCTGCAGTATTATTAAGAAGCTCTGCAACCTTATCTGCTTCCTGTGTCATTATAACCGCATCAGCAAATGGAGCTATAGAATTATCTTTTTCACCACCAGATATGCTTACAATATTCACACATTCTTTAACAGCAAAAAGAAGACGTCCCATCAGAATATTAGCATTAGCTCTCTGGCATATTATATCTGTTCCAGAATGTCCGCTTGTAAGGCCATTAATTTTAATAGACATCTGCGTTCCTGTGATGTCCGATTTTTTCAATGGATAAGAAGCCTTTAAAGTTGCTCCTCCTGCACATCCTGAAAGGAATATTCCTTCCTCCTCCGAATCTATATTAAGCATAATTTTACCTTCAAGACAGTCAGTATTAATTGCCTCCGCACCAAGCATTCCAATTTCCTCATCTACTGTAAACACAGCCTCAATCGGCGGATGACACACATCCTTGCTGTCTAATATAGCAAGCGCATAAGCAACTGCTATTCCATCATCAGCACCTAAGGTTGTCCTGTCAGCCTTGACATATCCATCATCTATATAAAGGTCAAGACCATCTTTTTCCATATCTTTAACCTTATCATTCGTTTTTACAGCTACCATATCAATATGTCCCTGCAAAATAACAGGTGCAGCCTTGCTCTCGCTGTTACTTGCCGGCTTTTTAATTATCACATTATAACTTTCATCCTGCTTAAACCACAGATTTCTCTCACGTGCAAATTCACACAGATAATCACTTATCTGCTTCACATTGCCTGAGCCATGTGGAATTGCACATATCTGTTCAAAATATTTAAAGACAGCGTGTGGCTGTAAATCTGCTAAAATGTTGTTACTCATATTTTACCTCCTTTACCTACTATTTCATCATATTTAGCAATCTAGTAGGTCTTTTCCTCATTGTTAGTTTGTTTGTAATTCTTCTTTTCAACTAAAACGCCTACTAGATAAACACTATTCACACTTTTAGTAGGTCTTTTTCTTATATGTCTATAATATCAGACAGTTCTAATCAGCAAAAAGACCTACTATTTTGGCTTAAATCATCAATTTAGTAGGCAATTTTCTTTATCCGCATTAATTATCCTCAGAATTTTCTCTCAATAAACCTACTATTTCATCACCTTTAGAAGCTTTAATAGGTTTTTTCCCCATTCATACATTAATTTCATATGCCATTTTACACTATCGTGTGTGGTGGAATGGGCGACAGAATATCACCACCGCCCATTATAGGGAAAATGTGAGGTAAAAACAAGATGCACTTCGCTTCACTGTGTATACGCCTTCTCACCCCTCAACAATCTGTCAAGCATATCTGCCACCGGTATCATCGCATTTTTAACCTCTGTACTTGTATTAGTCTGTGCTCCTGCTTCTATAAGCATCGACCTGCCTTTCATATGCAGGCAGTAACGATATGCATTAATATAAATATTCCGTAACAGCCCCGGATAATACGCTTCTCCTAAAAGATACATCTGAAGACTCATTGCCAGATTATCATCTCTGTTTGCATTGTAAAGATAGCCTATATCTCCTTTTGCCTTGCTGTAGCTTATTCCATTAAAAAACATTACCTTTGACATTGTTACTCCATTTTCTTCGGTTACAAGTCTTGTAGTATCCGGAACACCATCCCTGTGAAGGTCTATTACAACCTCAATTGACGGATTTTCTTTCAGTATTTTTGTCACATTTTCTTCTGCATATGTATAAGCCTTGCTTCTGTCAAGCTTCCCATCAATATAATCATACACACTCGTATCATGATAAACATTGTAACCATATGTATTAGTGAGTATATCTGTTAGATAATCTCCAACACCAACTATTGTTGTAGACGTATCTCCTTCAACCGTATCCATAAATCCCTCCTGTGAATGTGTATGAAATATAAGAATCTGCGGAGAATCCGCATTTTTCTCTAATGACAGGTCTTTTGCCAGAAATTCCTCCGGACGCATTATCTGTGTTGTCAGGCTTGTGATGGATGTGACTGTATAGAACTTCATAAGAAAATCATAATTATTTAAATCTGCAATATTATAAACATTTCCAGCTGCATTTTCCTGTATAGGCCAAGGACAAACTTCAGCGCCTGCCTCCACGACCCCCTCATCCGTCTGTGTAGCAGGTTTTTTATCCTCCTTTGCCATGCTAAACATATATTCCGAATCGACCCACACCGAACCTGCATTTTCATCATAATTATCTTCAAAATATGTCTCTACAGGAAACAATGTCTTAACTGCATTTTCATAAATTCTGTTCTGAATATAATATGTTAGATTAAAACTATAATTCATCATTATTACCATAAGCATTAAGCCCATGAATATAAACATATACACAGGCCTGTACTTTCTATCACTCATATATCCTCCTTACTTTGCATTACCATTATATTGTATTCACATCAGCCATGAATATGAACACCAACACGGTTAATTGCTTTGGATATTATGATACTTATGTTTCTAATGTCTGAATCAATGTCCTTCGGGGTTACATACATTTTTCCTGCCCCCTGAATAATCCCTTCGGCATCTATAACAGTAGGCACGCCAATTGCAAGCACCGGAACACCTATATTGTCTTTTGTTATTCCTATTCTGTGATTTCCAACACCTGAGCCAGGATTAATTCCCTGGTCAGAAAGTTGTATAGTACTATTTAATCTGTTCACACTTCTTGCAGCAAGAGCATCTATTGCTATGCATACATCCGGCTTTATCTGACTTACAACGCCTTTAATAATTCCTGCAGTTTCAATACCTGTCTGTGCCATAACTCCCGGACTAAGTGTGCATACTCCCGTCTCATCGCCCTCACTTATCTTAATACAAATATTATCTACAACCTCAGGTCCTAATGAATCCGATGTTATATTTCTGTTGCCAAGTCCAATAACAAGAACCTTTTCTGGTTTGACATTTTTATTCATACGCTTTAAAAGCTTAAATATATATCCTGCCAATGTCGATATAACTTCTTTTGCATATTCTTCGTCCCCACCTGCAATATCATCTGCCTCTATAGTAAGATAAGTTCCTTTGGGTCTTCCTATCGCGGCTTCGCCCAAATGATTTGTCACCTGCAATTCTGTGACCTTCACTCCCATCCTTGATTTATTGCTTTCTCTTAATCTTATCCCCCTCAGTTTTCCTGTTCCATTCATTGCTTCTTCATTTGCCTCTACTGCAAGGTCAGTTCTTACAACTATATTATCCATTTTTCACATCTCCTCCCCAACATATTGTGCAGAAAAATGAAATTTTTATACCAAAATCTTTATTTGGTTCTTGACATATAGATGTTTGTACTATAAAATGTGTGAGTATGTTTACATTAGATCGTCCGTGTCCGGCTTTAATGCGAAACAGATATTATTATTGAATTATGATTTGGAGGTGTACGGATTGGCTAACATTAAATCTGCTAAGAAGAGAGTAATTACAAGTCAGGTAAGAGCTGAGAGAAATAAGGCGGTTAAGTCTAGAGTTAAGACTTATATCAAGAAGGTAGAGGCTGCTGTTGCTGCTGGTGACAAGGCTGCTGCTAACGAAGCTCTCCCTGTTGCTATAGCTGAGATCGAGAAGGCTGCTTCTAAGGGAATCTTCCACAAGAACGCTGCTGCAAGAAAAGTATCTCACATTACTAAAGCTGTTAACGCAATGGCTTAATAAGAATTTTAATAATTTAAAGAACCCGGTGCTGACACCCACTCGCACCGGGTTCTTTTTTATTTACTGTATTTAATTATAATAAGCTCTACTCCCAGCCTGTCATTAAGCCTTCCCTGCTTAACTGCTTCTTCAGTTTTAGCACATTCATTCAATGCATCCAGTAGTGTATTCATCTCAAAATATTTTGCCTGTGCCTGATATTTACCGACAACAAATGGCGCTGCTCCTATCTTTGATGCAATCTCTTTACCTGAAATCCCCCTTGACATAAGATCTTTCACCTGTAATATTCCGTTAAACTGCCTTACTATAAGATAAAGTATTCTCATAGGAGGTTCTTTTAATTCCAACAAATCATAATATAAATCAAGTGCCTGCTGTTGTTTCTTATTTGCAATTGCACTTATCATATCAAATATATGACTTGTTGTCTGTGTTGCGCATACTTTCTCTACATCTTCTACTGTCACAACATCCCTTCCCTGACAATAACTCACAAGCTTCTCTGTCTCCTGCCTTATATAATCCATGCCTGCACCTGTCTTATCAAGTATCAAATCACATGCTTCCCTGCTTATTTTAAGATTATCCTTAGCAAGAAGCCCTGCTATCCATTTTTCAAGAGTAGCAGTTGTCTGTGGCTTCATCTCGCATATATATCCCACAGAATCAACTGCCTTATATACCTTATTACGCTTGTCCACATCTTTTTCTACCATAACAACAACAAGATAATCAGGAATATGTTTAATATAATCTGCAAGCTCATCATTAGAACTTTTCAAAAAACCGGTATTTTCCATAATAACAAGTCTCTTCTGGGCAAAGAAAGGCAGTGTTTCACACACATCAATTATATCCTTAACGCTGGCATTATCCGAATCATAATATGAATAATTCATTGTATCATCACCAGCTATAGCATTCTTTAATCTGTCTCTATACTGCTTCTTAAGATACTCTTCCTCTCCATACAGAAGATATACACTCTTAAATTCACCCTTCTTAATATCATCACTTATGACCTTCAAACCTGCTGCCTCCGTTTCTAATCTTAAACAATAGTATCAGATATGTACAAGTGGTTCAAGTTAAAAAATATTTTCTCACAACCTGTTATATATCTTCACAGTTCTATCCTTTCAAAGCTTTAAACACCTCAATTTTATACGAACCATCCCTGACACGCACCGCAATCTCTCCACTTTCGTCTGTCCTATACACCTTTGCTCCAATCCCCGACAATCTCTGTAAAGTTTCCATATGAGGATGTCCATATGAATTACCTGCCCCACAAGATATCAATGCATTTTCAGGCTTTACATAACTTAAAAATTCTTCTGAACTCGCCCCCTTACTTCCATGATGTCCGACTTTCAATATATTAACTGACATAAACCGTGCTGATTCACCAGCATCTCCTGCCATCCTATTGGCATCCTCAACAATGCACTTTTCTGCCTTCTTTTCCGCATCACCTGTCATAAGCATAGAAAAATATCCATATTCCACAAGATATACAGCAGAATAGTCGTTAGCTGACTCGTAATCATAACCCTCGCATGGGTGCATACACTTAACCGAGAATTCTCCCGATTTAATACTGTCACCCGCATCAGCATAAACAACATTAATACCAGCAGCTTTCAATGTTCTCTCTAACTTCGACATATCATCACAATCCTGCTTCTTTACTGCCGTAGTCTGCCTGATTCCCGGCAGTACAACAGTACCTATCTCAAATGTGTTATCACACAATTCAATCAATTCATATATTCCATTAACATGGTCTTTATCCGGATGACTTATAAACACATAATCGAGACTTCTTACACCACAATATTTTAGATAAGTATATATGGTATACCTCCCGACATTCTTCTTGCTTGTGCTTCCTCCGTCAAACAATACATTCATGCCCTCCTTAGTATGCATAACAATTGAATCCCCCTGTCCAACGTCAAGCATGGCAATCTTCATATCTGAATTAATATTGTAATGCAGCCCTGTCAGCACACATACTAATAAAGCAATACATACAGCATCAAATTTTTTATTCATCAATATAATATGTACACATATCCATATAATTAAAACCGCAAAATATAAAAACACCCTTGCAGTATCAGGGGTTCCCGTAACAATGACTGCATATTTAAAATGTGATGACAAACTGCACAGCTTATAATAAAAATCAAGAATATATCCACCTGCTCCCGCAAAAAAATATGCTGCTTCAAGAGATAGCATGCCAGCAATTCCCGTAAATATACCGCTTATCATTATCAACGACATAAGTGGAATTACTATAACATTAAGAAACAGGCTTATTGCAGGAATCTGCCCAGATATAATAAGAATTACCGGAAGTGTCGCAATTGTAACACACATGCCTGTAATAACCGAATCTGCGATTCTGAATAAAATTAATTGAAAAAATCCTGCATTCTTTTTATCAGGACGTCTTATATATATAAGAATAGTTCTATCATCAGACAGTATGGGTTTAATATATATAATTCCTGCCACAGCAAGAAATGACAACCAAAAAGCTGAATTTATAAGATTATATGGATTAATCCACAGAAGAATAACACTTGCTATCCCTAATGTATTAGCCATATCACTGGTTCTTCCAAGCACGTCTGCCAGCATATATACAAGAATCATTATTACAGCACGGCTGGCAGATGCACTATAACCTGTCATGCACAAATATGAAATAATAAGAAATGTACTAAAACATGCAGATGCGATTCTTGCAATTCTCTTCTTTAACCAGTCATATATAAACATTCCAACAAGCGAAACATGAAGTGCACTTATTGCCAAAATGTGGGAAATTCCATTCTTCTGATACATTCTCTTTACATCATCATCAAGCCCTGACCTGTCACCTAACACAATCGACTGCATAATTCCTGCATTCTGCTCAGAATATACATTTTTGTAAATATTTTTTATGGAATCTGCAAATCTGTAAATGCTGGAAATATAACTACTTCCAGACTGTATATTCACAATATCTGACAAATCTGCACAATAATTAAATCCAAGTGATGTATAATATTTTCTGGCATTAAACTGCCCTTCATTAGATGGTATGTTAAAATCCTTTAATGTTACTTTAATCTTAACTTCATCCCCTGGATTGGCAAATCTTTTTTCTGAGTATACTACCAAACCGCTTTTAAACTGCCTGCCCCATGAATCCGGCATAACAAAGGCATTTCTTATATACACCGCATAACCGTTTTCTGACTGTTTAATATCTGCTATGTATCCATTTACATAAGCAATATGTGTTTTATCTGACAATTGCCCCTGATAGCATAGCTTTTCCATACTTACTTCAGTTCTTAGGCACATAATTGGAAACATCATGATAAAAATCACATAAAAACCAGGAATTCCTGTTTTCTTAAGATATATAAGGAATCCAGTAAACACCATTATTCCCACTATAATAACGATATATAACTTAGCATATAATGACAAATATACTGCAGCAATGCTCATAACTGCTGCCACAAAAAATGGTCTCTTCAATAATATCCTTTCCAGAAACGACCATTAATTATCAGATAAATCTTTTTTTACAAGTTCATTATTCATATAAAATACTGTATCAAGGCTAATTGCATCTCTATACATCAGATTAGAATTTCCCTTGACAAGTATCTTAACGCCATCAATTCCTTCCAGTCCTGAAAGGGAATTAACAATTGAATATATAGTCACATTGCTCTTTGCATTAACCATATCAGTTGCAAATTCCTGACTGAGATTAACATAACATATCCTGTCGACAACAGATATACTAAGCAGCTTGGTATTCGACGGAATACTCTGATAACACCCCGACTCTGTTGTTCCTTTAATAAGCTGTTCCATTACAACCTTCTCAACAGATACATTCTTATTATAACAGATTCTCTTGCTGTTCTTTACAAGGGCATCTCCTGACTTGTTAGCAAAATACAGATTAATCGTCTTCCACTTCACATCAGCCATAGCACCTTCCTGTGTATCTACAAAATCCTCATCACTCATATTTCCTATGATTGTTCCATCTTCATACACAGCATCCTTACCATCAACATAAAATCTAACATATAGAACATCACTTATCTGTGATAATTCTTTAACAACTGCTGCCCTGTAAAGTACTTCGGTACTTGGTTTCATTCCATAATAAGAGCTGTCATAATAGACACCTGCGTATATTCCATTAATTTCAACCGTTGGCTGCGATACAGACACCGGCTTAATTATGCTTGTATGCCTGCCTTTTGCAACATTCATTTTTTCAAGGAGTTCATTTGCAACTGAAACAGCGTCCTGACTTTCAATGTATACTCTGCCTTCAGTTAGTGATGTTCCGTCTTCATTAAGGAAATATACAGAATATGCAGTTCCCTTCTTCTGCGAAGAACATGAAACAGTTATAAATGTTACTGCAATAACAATTATAACGGATGTCAATTTCATAATAGCTTTCCTTATATGTCCCATCATAACTGCTCCTTTCCTATCCTGATATTCTTAACAGCTTATAAATATGTCCAATGGCATACTTCCGCCTGCATTACTGCTGGTTTTCAACATAATTAAGAGGTATTCTCATTGTAAATGTTGTTCCTATATTTTCCTCACTATGAACCTTAATAGTTCCATGATGCATAAGAATTATGTTTCTTACAATAGCCAGTCCAAGTCCTGTTCCGCCCGTTTCACGCGACCTTGCCTTATCTACCCGGTAAAATCTTTCAAATATTTTATTAATACTTTCCTCTGGTATTCCTATGCCTGAATCTTCAACTCTTATATAAAAATATTGATAATCTGCATTCAGTGAAACATGTACCCATCCATCTTCGACATTGTATTTGATAGAATTCTCAACAAGGTTGGATATAACCTGTGTCATCTTAACTTCGTCAATCTGTGCAACAACCGGTCTGAAACTTTCAAAAAGCAGTTCAATATTCTTTTTCTGTGCTAATGGCTTAACTCTCTTGAGGGTCATCTCTAACAAATCATTCATATTAACAGATGTAATATTAAGTGTTGCAACAGATTTATCCATTCTGACAAGAGTAAGTAAATCTTCTATAATCTTACTTTCTCTGTCTATTTCACTTACAATATCCTGCATGAACTCCTGATACACTTCTATTGGCACATTTTCCTGCGTATTAAGAGACTCCGCCAATACTTTAATCGAGGTTATAGGTGTCTTTAATTCATGTGACACATTCGAAACAAATTCTGCTCTGGACTGGTCTGTTTCATTAGCTCTGTCCATTATATTATTAAAATCATCTGCAATCTCACGTATTTCGGTATAACTCCTGACAGGGATTCTTTCATCAGTATGCCCTGCACTTACATTTGAAACAATATCAAGCACCCTTTTTACAGGCCGGTTAAGAAAATATATGCCTACGATAAGTAATGCCAGACATATTGTTATAATAACCAGTTTAATATTATTATTCTGACTGTTCACATCGTGAAACATTGCATCTATCTCTGTGTAATCAAGATCAGCTACAAGAACGGCTATAAATGTACCTGAATCATTGTATACCGGAACAGCAGCCTGTATATTACCCGTTTTCTTATCATAGCCGGAACTGTTCTTATGATTACTGAATATATCGAATACCCTTGGATTAAGAATTGTCTTATTAGTATCAATAGAATATGTGTCAACACTGACAACATAATTAAGATTAACAATTCTTATTCTTATCTGATTAAGTGCCGAATAACTGCTGAGTCTGCTGTTCATATCATTATTCTCAGCTGCTTCCAGACTTTCATAATTAGAATATTCTGCTGCAATAAGAACCGCTTCATTCTGTATAACCGCAGTCTGTCTTGTAATTACAGACTGCCTGTAAATATACTCAAAACCTTCAAATGTACAGATTACCGCTGTTGCAACTATTACCGCCATAACTGCGAACTGTCTTGTTGAATATTTATTTATGAACCTGAAAAATGACTCAAATTCTCTGTCAAAAAAGATTTTCCTATGGTCATTTCTTTTTTTAATCTTATTAAACATTAAAATAGTAACCTACTCCCCACTTAGTGTGAACATACTTTGGTTCACTCGGATTATCTTCAATCTTCTCACGAAGTCTTCTCATATGGACATCAACCGTTCTGCCGTCACCTGAATAATCCTGTCCCCACACAGCTTTAAGAAGATTATCCCTGCTGTATACCTTTCCTGGATTAACTGCTAACAATTCAAGAAGATCAAATTCCTTAGCAGTAAGATTAATAGGTCTTCCTGCAATATACAGATTACGGCTGTCACAATCTATCTTCATATCACCCGCATTAATAATATTGTTCTTTGCTGCTTTCTTCTCTGTCACAGCATTTCTTCTTAAAATAGCTTTCATCCTCGCCTTAACTTCAAGAATATTAAATGGTTTTGTAATATAATCATCTGCACCATACTCAAGGCCAAGAATCTTGTCCATGTCATCGCCTTTAGCTGTCAGCATAATTATAGGCACATCTGAAAACTCTCTTATCTGCTGGCATACTGATAATCCATCAAGCTTGGGAAGCATAATATCAAGAAGGATTATGTCATATTCATTGTTTTTAGCATACTCGAGAGCTTCTTCACCATCATATGCACAGTCTACAACACTATAATCCTGCATAAGACTGAACTTAAGTCCCTTAACAATCATTTTCTCATCATCAACAACTAAAACTCTGCCTGCCATAATCTACTCCTTTTTACTTTCTATGCATATGCATCTTATCATACGCAAATATAATTCTTTATCTTATTAAATGCTGCTTCCTTAATTCCAGACACTTTCATTATATCTTCTATTGTCTGGAATCTGCCATTATCTGTCCTGTATCTTACTATATCTGCCGCCCTTGAACTTCCAATTCCCGGCAGTGTCATAAGCTCACTTTCTGTAGCTTTATTAATATTAACAATCCCCTCTGTCTGTTCTTCTATAACAGAAATATCCTCTCCATATGCCGGAATATATATCCTTTCCCCATCAGCAACAAGTGCTGCAAGATTAACTGCAGACATATCAGCCAAATCATCAGCTCCACCAGCCATTGCCACTGCTTCATACAGCCTTGTTCCCTTCAGGCACTTTACAACACCTGGAGAATTAACATGACCACATATATACACATATATGTCCTCAACTGATGATTCACTTTCCATATGCCAGCTGTCTTCTATACTACTTGATACGACATTATCTGCAAATGTATTCTCTGACACTGAAGCGTTCTTTCTTCCTGCCAGATATATCAATCCGGTTATAATCAGAAAAACTGCACATATTCCGTATTGCACAGCCCTTTTGTGTTTTTTATATAATTGTCTGTATTCCATGTACACTCTCCTTAAGCATTACCCTTTGGAGATTCCTTTTGCGTACTTTTCTATTTTACAAAATTGTACTATCGAATACAAGCCTAATTTGCCTATAATTGTTTACACTTTTTTCGTTCTTTGGTAAAATGTTACTATTACCGGCTAAGGGAGGGAAGCCATGAATTCATCAAAGAAATCAATTCTTAATTCTAACTTTACATATCTTGCTGCCTTTGTACTTCCAGTTATAATGATGATGGCACTGTACTATACAAGAGGCATATTTCCATGGGGAAACGAATGTTATCTGAGGTCTGACATGTATCATCAGTATGCGCCATTCTTTTCAGAACTGTGGCACAAGATAAGAAATGGTGAAAGTCTTACTTACTCATGGAATATAGGAATGGGAACTAACTTCACATCTCTGTTTGCATATTACCTTGCAAGTCCATCTAACTGGTTCGTTGCACTTTTTCCACAGAAATACACTATAGAGATAATGAATGCATTTATAATACTTAAGATAGCTGGCAGCAGTCTTTCTTTAACGTATTATCTTACTAAACACAATAATAACAAGCATGTAATTGCTGCCATATTCGGTATGTTCTATGGTATGTCCGGCTTCATTGCGGCATACAGCTGGAATATTATGTGGCTTGACTGTGTTATTCTGATTCCACTTATCATGCTTGGACTTGAACGACTTGTTAATGAGAACCGCTGCATATTCTATTGCATAACTCTAGGATTATGTATATTTACTAATTATTATATTGCAATCATGGTATGCCTTTCAGTAGTGATTTACTATGTTGTTCTTATGATTGCTTATAACGGTATTAAAAGCCCTATGCAGTATGTGAAGAAATTTATTAATTTCTGTGTATATTCACTGCTTGCCGGTGGACTGGGAGCGTGTCTTCTTCTGCCTGAATTCTATACATTTTCACTTTCAGCCTCAAGCGACACGACATTCCCTGATAAGCTTATTTCTTATTTCAGCATATTATCAATGCTCACAAGACAGCTTATCAACATTCCGGTTCATTTAGGACTGGATCATCTGCCTAACATATACTGCGGCGTTGCTGTTTTTGTACTGCTACCGCTTTATATTATGTGCAGCAAAGTCAATGCACGTGAAAAGATTGGCAAATGTGTCATCCTGCTTATCTTCCTGACAGCATTTAACTTAAATATACCTAACTATATATGGCATGGTATGCATTTTCCTAACAGCCTGCCTTGCAGACAGTCATTCATATATATATTCTTCCTGCTTGCAATGTGCTATGAAGCTGTTATTAACCTTAAGAATTCTACTAACAGGCAGCTTGGTGCATCATTATGGATTGCAATTGGTCTTCTGCTTATTATGGAAGAACTTTTTATTAACTCAGAGACTGAATATTCATTTAAGAGTGTATATATAAGTGGAATATTTATTCTTATATATGGTCTGTTAATGTTTATTCATAACAACGCCAAGTTCAAGATTCCTGTCGTTCTTATGCTTACATTCTCAGTATCAATCATTGAATGTACAATGAATATGGATGCAACCGGTATTGGAACAACAAGCCGTACATCATATCTTCTTGATTATGATGCCGTAAAGACTGTTACAAAAACCGTATCTGATAATGACACATCCTTCTATAGAATGGATAAGCTTTTTGGAGCGCGTTCTAAAAATGATGGTGCATGGCATAATTACCGAACTGTTTCAACATTTTCATCAACATGCAATGCAGGGATGTCAAAGCTTTACAACCTTATAGGAATGGAAAATTCAACTAATGCATATGGCTGCAATGGTCTTACCGCTGTTACTGATTCTCTTTTCTCTGTAAAATACACTATTTCTAACCGACTTTTAGTTGAAAGTGATATAAGAAATTATTATACAGGCAGCGATGGTGAATTTGTGTATAAGAATAATTACACACTTCCTATTGGTTATGCGATTAACAGTTCAACAGCATATGACCTTGTTATGGCTAAGAATAACAATGGTATTGAGAACCAGAATATTCTTATTCAATCTCTTACCGGAATAAGTGATGTATTTGAATATACTACTTCATTCCCTACTGAAGCCGATTGTATTATCACACCTTCAAAGAGTGGTCATATGTACCTGTCAGTTGCGAATAAATCTGTTGATTCCGTAACTGTTACTATTAATAACACAACCACTTACACCTACAATAATATAAAGAGCAATAACCGGATTCTTGATATTGGTTATGTCCACGACACAGATACTGTCGAAGTAACTTCTGATACCGGCGGAATGAATCTTTCTGTATACACACTCGATGAAGACAAATTCATCAGGGCTTACAATAAACTCAATTCAGAAAGCTATCAGGTTGAGAAATTCTCTGATACTAAATTTACAGGAACTCTTACTGCTTCCTCAGACAAAGCAATATTATTCTCTATTCCATACGATGGTGGCTGGTCTGTGTATATTGATGGCAAGAAAGCTGACACTTATGCCTGGGAAAATGCATTGTTATGTGTTGACGTAAGTGCCGGAACTCATACCGTTGTATTAAAATATCGTCCTGTTAATTTAATATTGGGTTGCGTTATTACTACACTTTGCATTATTATATTGATTGGCATTTATCTTGCCAGCTGCTTTATTAAAGCAGAAAAAGTAAATATGGCACATTTTCCGTTAGTTATCAGAAAATATCTTGATGATCCGTCTCTTACTAACAAAGATATTAAGAAACTGTCTGATGATAATATAGAAAGTTCTATTCTTGATGATATGGATGATTTCGAGAATCTTGAATCACCTGATATTGATGATGAACTTACTGACAGTCTTCTCTCTTCTATTGAAGATGAAGAAGATAATTTTAATGAAGAAAATACAGATATTTAATTCAAGGAGGATTTATAAATGAAATTATGGGGTGGACGATTCACCAAAGAAACTAATGAGCTTGTTAACAACTTCAACGCATCAATTTCATTTGACCAGAAGTTCTATAAGCAGGATATTGAAGGAAGTATTGCACATGCTACTATGCTCGGCAAGCAGGGAATTATTCCTGAAAGCGAAAGTGAGCAGATTGTAGAAGGTCTTAAGGGAATTCTTGCTGATATTGAATCAGGAAAGCTTGAAATCACTGATGAATACGAGGATATCCATACATTTATGGAGGCTACTCTTATTGAGAGAATCGGTGATGCCGGAAAGAGACTTCACACAGGACGAAGCAGAAATGACCAGGTTGCTCTTGATATGAGACTTTTCACAAGACAGGAAGTTCTTAATACTGATGCTGAGCTTAAAGAGCTTATGGCTGTTATCTTAAGAATCATGAAAGAAAACACTCATACATTCATGCCTGGATTTACTCATCTTCAGAAGGCACAGCCTGTTACTGTTGCTCATCATTTCGGTGCATATTTCGAAATGTTCAAGCGCGACAGAAGCAGACTTCACGATATATATGAAAGAATGAATTACTGCCCTCTTGGTGCAGGTGCACTTGCAGGAACAACCTATCCATTAGACAGAGAACTTACTGCTTCTCTTCTTGGTTTCTATGGTCCAACACTCAACAGCATGGATTCTGTTTCTGACAGAGATTACCTTATTGAATTCTTATCTGCATTATCAACTATCATGATGCATTTAAGCCGTTTCTCTGAGGAAATATGCATCTGGAATTCCAATGAATACAGATTCATAGAACTTGATGACGCTTTCAGTACAGGAAGCTCTATTATGCCTCAGAAGAAGAACCCTGATATCGCAGAGCTTGTAAGAGGTAAGACAGGCAGAGTATATGGTGCTCTTATGAGCCTCCTTACAACAATGAAGGGTATTCCTCTTGCTTACAATAAAGATATGCAGGAAGATAAGGAATTATCATTTGACGCATTTGACACAGTCAAAGGCTGCATCAGCCTTTTCAAGGGCATGATTGATACTATGAAGTTCAACAACAAGAGAATGGAAGCTTCAGCAAAGAACGGCTTCACTAATGCTACTGATGCTGCTGACTACCTTGTTAAAAAGGGAGTTCCTTTCAGAGAAGCCCACGGTATTGTCGGTCAGCTTGTTCTTATGTGCATTGAGAAAAATATTGCACTTGATGACCTTTCACTTGAAGAATACAAGGCTGTAAGCCCTGTATTTGATGAAGATATCTACGAGGCTATCAGCCTTCAGACTTGTGTAGATAAGAGACTTACTCTTGGAGCTCCTGGTCCAGAGGTTATGAATAAGGTTATTGCTATATATGATAAATATATGGATGAGAATTAGTTTCGGGGTTGTACAGTCTGTGAGTTAAGCATTAGTGCCAACTTTAGGTAAGCTGACCTAGTGGCTGTAAATGCCGCCATATACAGAGTTTATTACGGTGTAGGAAATCAAACGCGCTTCGCTTGAACGAGATTTCCTGCACCGAACTTTTGTATATAGCGGCATTAACACCCACACGGTAAGCTTACATGCAGTTGTCGCTAACGCTTAACTCACAGACACTACCACCACGAATTACCGATTTTGATTCATGCCATATGTCTCCAGTATAAAAAAATGGTATGGATAATCCCATACCATATTCTGACTAACAAAGTGAACTCGCTGGTCAAATTATTCTTTCAAATGTAGTCTCGACAATCCAAAAACAATTTAACTAACTATCCATTTATATTTTAGAAAAATATACTTTTTTATCGGTGGTCATGTCGAAGAAGTGCTTCACACCATCACAACTAAATTGTAAGCTGTCCGTGTGGGTGTTATGCCGCCATATACAAAAGTTCGGTGCTGGAAATCTCGTTCAAGCGAAGCGCGTTTGATTTCCAGCACCGTTATAAACTCTGTATATGGCGGCATTTACAGCCACTAGGACCGCTTACCTTAGTTGTGATGGTGTGAAGCACTTCTTCGACTCCCCAACCGTTAAAATCATACTCTTATCTTAGTTCCCTTAGTATCCCTGTGTGCCGTCTTCATCTTGGCAAAGCTGATACTCTTGCCCTTATATTCCATTGTGAACTCATCACCTTCTGTAAGCAGGAATACATCTTCTATATAATCATCTTTTGAAAGCTTGATTCCTCTTACGCCTACAGCACTCTTCTTCTTCATTGGAATGTCTGTTAATGGGAACTTTAAGAACACTCCGTTTTCTGTCTGTACAATTACATTCTGGTTGCTCTCGACAACCTCTTCTTCCTTGATTTCTCCATCAAGTGAGAACTTTGAATAAATCTCTACTCTTGCGTCTGTTGAATACATTCCGATTAGCTTGTCGTCATCTGCTAATTTTGTACATGCAACTGTACGCTTTGCAACCTGGAATTCTTCACTGTCTACAAGCTTCATCATTCCCTGTCTTGTGACAAAAAGCATTTTCTGATTCTTAAGTCGTTCAAATGGAGTAATGTACACAATTATCTCCTTAGAGCTGTCATAGTTACACAGATTATCAATCGGTGTGCCTTTATCTCTGAACTTAGTGAATGGCAGATCCTTTATCTTTAACTGGTGCAGATCTCCCGTATCAGTAAATATGCAGATTTTATCTGTGTTCATTACCGGAATGACATATTTGTTCTCATTAAATACAGCATCTTTATTTCTCTCAAATGCAGCCATATCAATGGTTCTTGCATATCCGAATCTGTCCATAATAAACATAACTTCCATCTCTGGAATCTTCTTTTCCTCAAATACAGCAGCTTCTCCGTCTTCAATTACAGTTCTTCTTGCAACACCATATTCCTTCTTAATATTAAGAAGGTCAGACTTGATAACCTTAGCCATCTCTTTTCTGCTGCCAAGTATCTTTTCATACTTCTCAATCTTCTTGACACATTCATCATATTCTTTCTGAAGATTAAGAATTTCAAGACCAATCAGCTTGTACAGACGCATTTCTAATATTGCGCCAGCCTGTTTCTCTGTGAAATCAAGACCTGCAGCCTGCTTTTTTGACTGCTCTGACTTAAACTTGATTCCCTCAACATTACCATTAACAAGGCAGTCCTTAGCCATCTTAAGATTAGCACTGCCTCGTAATATCTCGATAATAAGGTCAATAATATCACATGCTCTTATAAGACCTTCCTTAATCTCCCTGTTAGCCTTCTCCTTTTCAAGAAGTGTTGTGTACTTTCTTGTAGCAAGCTCATACTGGAAATTAATGTGGTGTTTTATTATATCCTTAATACCTAAGGTCTCAGGTCTTCCATCAACGATAGCCAGCATATTTACGCCAAATGTATCTTCCAACTTGGTCTTCTTGTAAAGAAGATTTTCAAGATTCTTGACATCAGCGTTCTTCTTAAGTTCAAGGACAATTCTTATTCCTTCCTTAGAAGATTCATTGGAAATATCGACAATATCAGTAGTTTTCTTAGTTTCTATAAGGCTTACTACATCAGATATAAATTTACCTATGTTAGCACCAATCATTGTATATGGAATCTCTGTAATAACAAGCTTGTCCTTCTCAGAACGGTTCTTGGCAGGCTCGAATACGACCTTGCCTCTTAACTTAATCTTACCTGTTCCAGTCTCATATATTGCACCAAGCTCGCTTTTATTAATTACAATTCCGCCTGTAGGAAAATCCGGTCCAGGGCAGAGCTGCATAAGCTCGTCTGTTGTGATATCCTCATTATCCATATATGCACATACTGCATCAACAACCTCTGATAGATTGTGTGGAGGGATATTAGTTGTCATACCAACCGCAATACCATCTGCACCATTTACAAGCAGATTAGGTACTCTTACAGGAAGAACCTCAGGCTCTTTTTCTGTCTCATCAAAGTTAGGCACGAAATCCACAACATTTTTATCAAGGTCAGCAAGATATACGTCCTGTGTGAACTTTTTTAACTTAGCTTCTGTATATCGCATAGCGGCAGCTCCGTCACCTTCGATAGAACCGAAGTTTCCGTGTCCGTCAACAAGAGCCATACCCTTCTTAAAATCCTGTGAAAGTACAACGAGTGTCTCATATATTGAACTGTCACCATGTGGATGGTATTTACCCATTGTATCACCAACGATACGTGCAGACTTTCTGTGAGGCTTGTCGTAATTAAGCCCCAACTGGTCCATGGCATACAGCACTCTTCTCTGTACCGGCTTTAAACCGTCCCTTACATCAGGAAGTGCTCTTGCTGTAATAACGCTCATGGAATAATCTATATAGGACTTCTGCATAACCTCAGAATACTCAGTCCTTATAATCTTCTCAGCCATTTTCTACTCCTTTAGCTTTTACGCATCAATCTCAGCTTCATTAGCATGCGTATATATAAATTCTCTTCTAGGTGGTACATCTGTACCCATAAGCATTGCTGTAACCTCAGTTGCAAGCCTTGCGTCCTCAATCTCAACCTGCTTTAAAATTCTTGTTTCAGGATTAAGAGTTGTCTCCCATAGCTGGTCAGGATCCATCTCTCCAAGACCTTTGTATCTCTGAAGTGTAAATGTTCCTGACGTATGCTTCTTTCTGTAATCCTCAAGTGCCTTGTCATCATATAGATATTCACCCTCGCCCTTCTTAGGAACAACCTTGTAAAGAGGTGGTGTAGCAATATATACATGTCCCTGATTAATAAGCTCAGGCATGAATCTGTAGAAAAATGTAAGAAGCAGTGTATCAATATGTGCTCCATCCACATCGGCATCAGTCATGATAATAATCTTATTATATCTTAATCTGCTAATATCAAAGTCATTACCGTAGCCCTCTAAGAATCCACAGTTGAATGAATTAATCATTGTCTTAATCTCGGCATTGGCAAGTACCTTATCAATACTTGCCTTTTCAACATTAAGAATCTTACCTCTGATTGGAAGAATTGCCTGAGTTCTTCTGTTTCTTGCAGTCTTTGCTGAACCTCCAGCTGAATCTCCCTCAACAATGAACACCTCACATTCCTCCGGATTCTTGCTCTCACAGTTGGCAAGCTTTCCGTTGCTGTCTATAGAGAACTTCTGCTTTGTAAGCATATTTGTCTTAGCCTTTTCTTCTGCTTTTCGTATCTTCGCAGATTTTTCAGCACATGCAATTACAGCGTTAAGGTCGTCCAAATGTCTGTCGAAATAAAGCTGTACCTCGTCTCCTGTTACATTTGCAACAACTGTACCAGCATCCGGATTATCAAGCTTGGTCTTGGTCTGTCCCTCAAATCTTGGTGCAGGGTGCTTAACTGCAACAACTGCAGTCATACCATTTCTTACATCAAGACCTGTAAAATTCGCATCCTTATCCTTTAAGATGCCAAGTTCTCTCGCATACTGGTTGATAATCATTGTAAACTTGGTCTTAAAGCCTGTAATATGCGTTCCACCCTCCTGAGTGTATATGTTATTACAGAAGCCAAGAATATTTTCCTCAAATTCATTAACAAACTGAAATGCTACTTCAACCTCAATATCTTCCTGCTTCTTCTTAAAGTAGACGATATCGCATACTGTCTCTTTGCCATTGTTAAGGTCTTTGATATATGCCTTAAGTCCGTCAGGCTCATGAAAAGTTTCCTTATCCTCGCTGCCCTTTCTCTTATCTTCAAACTCAATTGTAAGCCCCGGATTAAGATATGCAGTCTCATGAAGCCTGCTCTTTATCGCGTCTGCTTTGAATCTTGTCTTTTCAAATATTTCTCCATCAGGAAGAAATGTAACAGTTGTACCAGTATCATTTTTTCTGCATGTACCAATCTTTTCAAGTGGCGCTGTTGCTTTTCCACGCTCGTATCTTTGCTTGTACACACCACCATCAACTCTTATCTCAACCTCAAGCCATACAGAAAGTGCATTAACTACAGATGCACCAACGCCGTGAAGTCCTCCTGATATCTTATATCCGCCATCTCCGAACTTGCCGCCTGCATGAAGTACTGTAAATACAACCTCAACCGCAGGTATTCCGGCTTTAGGATGGATTCCGATAGGAATACCTCGTCCATTATCCTTGATAGTTGCTGTTCCATCATCATTAAGAGTTACATTTATCTGTGTACAAAAACCCGCAAGATGTTCATCCACTGAATTATCCGCAATCTCATATATAAGATGATTAAGACCTTTTGTTCCGACACTTCCAATATACATACCAGGTCTCATTCTTACCGCTTCAAGGCCCTCCAGTATAGATATACTGTTAGCATCATATTTATTAGCTGCCATTATTAATTACTCTCCTCTTTACTTTCCAAAATACGCATTGAAAGTATCCTCAAAGCTGCTTCCCAACGTATACGCATCCTGAATACTTAATTTCTTCCATTCGCTATTATTAAATTCCATATATATACCAGCTTCATATTTCTCAAAATCAGTATTAAACTGCTCTAACTTTCTCTTTTCAAGAATTGCAGACTTATTAACCTCAGTCTTAGCCTTATCATTATCCGATGTACATCTTATAATGTAATATCTGCCTGCTGACTCAACTATACTGCTCATCTCACCAGTAGACAGATTGAATGCTGCTTTTTCAAATGCTGCATCCATCTCGCCACGTTTCAGTTCGTACTCATATTCGCCATCCGCATTGTACTCCTTGGCAACAGCAAAGAATGAACTTCCTGAATTCACAAGATTATATGCTTTATTAATATCTTCCTCTGAATCTGATACAATATACTGGATATCAATAACTCTTGCCTCATCTGCGCTTACTTCAATATCCATGCTGGAAGTAAGGTCATCGTAGAGTTTCTGTGCTATTGCAAATTCAGTAAACATTGTATTCAGTTTATCCTTAGTTATTCCTGTACTGCTTATCTGCGATTCAGTTAATTCATTGTAAAATGCATCAACAGCCTTACCCACAGAATCTTTTTCTTCTCTTCCAAGCACAACACCGCGTTCCTTAGCCTTAACATTCATAGCCTTGACGCGCATTAACTTACTCTTAATCTGGTCCTTAATATAGCTTTCAAAATCAGCATCACCAATTTTCTCTCTCCATATATTACTGCCAAACATTTCCTCATATTCCTTCTTCACATCAGACATGAGAATATCTGCCTCGCATGTATTAGTTGTCTTCTGTCCTGCTGTCTTAATAAGCTCACCGCTCTTCATTCCTGTTGTGAAATATATCAGACGTCCATTAAAGAACTTAATATATCCTGCAACTAACAGAACTACAACAAGAATAACTGCTAATATAATAAATGTTTTTTTTCTTCTTTTCATATTCTATCCTCTTTAATTATTTGTGATATGGCTCATTCTTCATAATCCTGTAAGCCCTATATATCTGTTCCAAAAGAATAACTCTCATAAGCTGGTGCGGAAATGTCATCCTTGAAAAACTCAGCTTATAATCAGCTCTCTTAAGTACTGCATCTGCAAGTCCCAAAGAGCCTCCTATTACAAATGTTATGTTACTTGTTCCTTCTATTCCAAGTCTTTCAATCTTTTCTGATAGTTCAACAGAATCAAGCATTTTCCCTTCTATTGCAAGTGCACATACATAAGCATCATCTTTAATGGCAGAAAGGATTCTCTCCCCTTCCTTATTCTTAATCTGTTCATTGACTATATCACTTGCATTATCCGGTGTTTTCTCATCAGGTAGTTCAACAATATCAAGCTTACAGTATCTTGAAAGTCTCTTAGAATACTCTTCAACTGCCTGGGTATAAAACTTTTCCTTAATCTTGCCTACACATACAACATTTATACGCATCTGTACTATCCTTCCACGAAGAAATATCCGCCATTATCAAGCCTGAATACTTCTAACTGCTCAAGAAGCTCATCATTGCTTAAGTCAGATACATCCATTCCCTCATCATCCATCACTTCTCTTAATTCTTTAATATCCTTGCAGTATACCGCCATACAGTCCTCTAAGAATTCCTTAGCTTCCTCTAAATCATATGCAACAGGCTCATCGAAAAGCTGTTTCTGATCTCTTAAAAACACCTTCGCACACTCATCAATATGTTTATCCATAACTTAAATCTCCTTATCTTATCTCTTTAAATTGCTCTCTTAATGTTCCTTCTACCCATCCTGTTACGAAACGCCCGTGTTTCTTAACATCTTCTACAGCTTTCTCCATAACATATGAATAATATACCTTATCCAACATAGCGATATCATTATAATTATCACCAAATGCCATGCATTGTTCAGGTTTTAGTCCAAAATACTGCTGAACCTGCTCAATTCCTCTTCCTTTATTAACATTAGTGTCCATAAGGTCTAAGTAAAGTTCTCCCGATACAAGTACTGAAGCCTTATCACTCCATTTGTTAATAAAATGTTCTTTAGAGTTCTTAATTCCTGTCATATCACACACAGCTATCTTTAATATATCCTCGTCAATGTCTGTGAACTTATCAACTAATGTAGTATGATAATTGACCACCTTGGTCATCCTGTAATAATATTCTTGAGACTTAGGCTTAATATATGACGTATGTTCTCCTGATACAAGCACCTCACAATTAGGCTGTTCAATTACATCCTCAATTATCTCTAACGCAAGCTTCCTATCCATCGCAGTCTTTCCAATAGTTTCACCCTTGTATTCCACAAGTGCACCATTCTCTGCAATATATGCAAGCTTATCACTGACAGCCCCAAAAAGTCTCTTAAGACTCGTTATCTGCCTGCCACTAGCCGGTGCAAATATAACGCCTTTATCAACAAGTTTATTGATATACTGTATCGTAGATTCATCGACGCTCTGTGCTCCGTTAAGAAGCAATGTCCCATCAAGGTCACTTGCTACGAATTTAACCATATATTTTCTCCTTAAAATGTTTTAAGCTCATGTACAAGTCTTGCAACAGGCAGACCGACAACATTATTATAGTCGCCTTCAATACCCTTAATGTATGCTGCGAATTTTCCCTGAATACCATATGCACCAGCCTTATCCATAGGCTCTCCTGTGCTTATGTAATCCCTGATTTCCTCATCAGTCATATCATATACCCACACATCAGTCTTTTCATAAAAACTTACATTCTTATGTGTGCTGCATATAGTTACACCTGTATACACCTGATGTATCTGACCTTCTAAAGACTTAAGAATTCTGAATGCATCCTCTTCATCCTTAGGCTTGGTAAGAATCTCTCCTTTATGATAAACAATAGTATCTGCACCTATAACGATTACAGAATCATCTTTATCTGCATATTGCTCTAATACAGACTGTGCCTTAATAGAAGATAATTCTCTTACATAATCTTCAGGCTCCATCTCTTTAATATTCTCATCTGCATCACTTGTAACAACAGTAAAATCAAGTCCTACCTGACTCATTAATTCTCTTCGTCTTGGTGAACCCGATGCAAGTATCAAATGTTTCATAAAACTTCCATCTCCTTGTTCTTCACTGTATTTTGTGTTCAAAGCCTACTTCGACTCATACATATTGCATTATAGCATAAAAAAGCAGAGTGCTTCAATACCACCCCAATAAAAAAGGCACAACATTACTGCTGTGCCTCTCTGATATCATTAACATTTATTATCTTTTATTGCTCTTTTTGCTTATCACAATAACAGTTCCAGAAATAACAGCTGCTGCTACAAGAATCACAATATATACCCATACATGATTATTGTCACCAGTCTTTACAACCTCTTCATCAGCCGCAACTTCACCAGCTTTTCTGACTCTTGAGCCATCAACAGTCTCATCTTCTTTTCCTGTAACTAATTCTTCATCTCCTGCAACTTCACCAGTCTTCTTTGTGACCTGAGTTGATGAAGTTGTATGTTCTTTTGTCTGTTTATTAGAATCTACTGTTGTTTCATTTGACTTTGTTGTCTCATTAACAGCTGTTGTTTCGTTTGATTCTGGTTTTGTCGGCTTAGTTTCCTTACCAGCATCAACTGTTGTCTCATTCGACTTTGTTGTCTCCTGCGCAACTGTTGTCTCGTTCGACTTTGTTGTCGCCTGCGCAGTTGTTGTCTCATTCGACTTTGTTGTCTCCTGTGCAGTTGTTGTCTCGTTTGACTTTGTTGTTTCCTGTGCAGTTGTTGTCTCGTTTGACTTTGTTGTTTCCTGTGCAGTTGTTGTCTCGTTTGACTTTGTTGTTCCCTGTGCAGTTGTTGTCTCTTCTGACTTTGTTGTTTCTGCTGAAGACTGTGCTACAGATGTTGTTTCCTTTTGTGTCGTCTCCTGCTGTTGATTATCTGATATAAAATGCATTTGTCCATTGACATTAACAAATGACTTAGAAATTGCTCTTCCATTACATGTAGATGTTAAGGTAATATCTGCTTTTGGTGCAACAACTATACCACATACCTCACCTATATTAATATTACCAGTTACATTAACAGCATTGAAAATAACCGTGTCTGATACATCAACATCTGTTAATCCGCCTGTATTCTTTCCATTAATGCTGAATCTTTTAATGTCTGCATCACCATCACCGCCAAGCAGATTAATGATAACAAACTGTCCCTGTGCTTTATTTGTTATGTTGAGCTGTCCTTCTCCATAATAAGATGAAACTTCTTTTCCCTGCCAGTCAATATAATTATTAGCATACATATTTACCACTACAATCTGCTTATTCTTAAATGAAGCAAGATCAATCTTTCTATCATCATAAGCACCAATAACTATATCAGCCTCCGAATCTGGTGTATCTGAATACGCCTTGAAATTATCGTATACATTATCAAGTGCTGCAGTTACATCCATATAATCCTCTGCATAATAAACATTGATTGTATCCTTGCAGTTAGCAACATTAATAACAGCACCTGTTCTTTTTCCGTTAGCATCCTTAATATAATATTTATTCTCTCTGGGTTCATAATCATAATCAGTTCCAAGCACAAGATTATTAAATGCATTCCTATCCACATTAACCTCTGATGAACCAGAATTATCAAAACTCTTGATATATGTTGTTCCAACGCTCATATCAAGCCATGCACTCATCCACTGATCTGTTATTACAAGCTTGTTAGTCGCGAAACATGTCTGATTGTGATTACCATTCTTAAATTCTTCAGCAACTACACCGTAAGGTTTTGCTGCTCCTAATAATTCATTAAGGACATCCTGTGTTTTTGAATATGCTCCAGCTCTTAAAGACGTACCAGCAAACACAGAACCTGCAACTATTGCAACCAAAAGAACGCCAACTGCAGTTTTCTTAATCTTTACATCCAAACCACTTAATCGTTTTCTAAAAAACATTACTATCCCTCCAAAAATGTCTGAACCAATAGTTTCCCCTTAACTATATTTCCCTCTCTCAGCGTATAATAGCATTAGTACCAAAGTACTGCTTCCCCCTTTTTTGGGGGGGTTTAATTCTACATTAATAAAACAACCCATATCCTGAATCAGTATCATTCTAGTATACGTTCCGGACATGGGTTATATTACACATTATTCAATTTAAATATTATGCTTCAAGGCTTCTGTTCATAGCTGACTCTAACGCATCAATAGAAGCTCTGATGATATCATGGTCAATACCAATACCAAAGTAATTCTTTCCATCCTCTCCTGTAATACCAACATATGCAATGGCACTAGAATCAGAACCCTTCTTTAATGAATGTTCTTCATAACAGAAGATATCACAAGGCTTTCCAAAATGACTGGCAAGAGCATTACTTACAGCATCAAGACGACCATTACCACCATCTTCAACATTGTACTTCTCACCATTCTCATTAATAGTTACGACTGTCTGTATTCCATTAATCTGCTTGAAATGTACTTCAGAAATCTTGAATACTGGTGTGTATTTCTTATATCTCTTCTCAAATATTTCAAGAACTTCATCTGCTGAAAGCTCCTTATGATTAACATCCGATACATCCTTAACAGCATAACCCAGATCTTCTCTCATAGCCTTAGGTACAACCATTCCATAGTTATGTTCAAGAACATAAGCAACACCACCCTTACCAGACTGGCTATTAATTCTTATAACATCTGAATCATATGTACGTCCTACATCTTCTGGATTAATTGGAAGATATGGAACTGTCCATTTATTAGGATCATTTTCAATTCTGTAATGCATTCCCTTAGATATAGCATCCTGATGTGAACCTGAGAAAGCTGCAAAAACAAGCTTACCACACCATGGATGACGGTCATCAATCTTCATCTGTGTAAGTCTTTCAAATACTTCTGCAAGATGTGGCATATCAGAAAGATTGAGTTCAGGATTAACACCCTGCATATACATATTCATCGCAAGTGTAATAATATCTACATTACCTGTTCTCTCACCATTACCAAAAAGTGTTCCCTCAATTCTGTCTGCTCCTGCAAGAAGTCCTAACTCTGCATCAGCAACACCTGTCGAACGGTCATTATGTGGATGAAGAGAAATAATAACATTTTCTCTGTTGTGCATGTACTTAGACATATATTCAATCTGGCTTGCAAATACATGTGGAAGTGACATCTCAACTGTAGCAGGAAGATTGATGATACATTTCTTATCAGGTGTTGGCTGCCAGATATCAACAACAGCGTTGCATACCTCAAGTGCATACTCTGGTTCTGTTCCTGTAAAGCTCTCTGGACTGTATTCAAAAAGGAAGTTTCCTCCATCAGCTTCAGCAAGTTCCTTTAATAACTTAGCACCTTCAATAGCAATCTGCTTAACTTCTTCCTTAGATTTCTTGAATACCTGTTCTCTCTGTGCTAATGAAGTAGAATTGTATACATGAACTATTGCTCTCGGAGCACCCTTTACGGCTTCAAATGTCTTCTTAATAATATGTGGTCTTGCCTGGGTAAGAACCTGAATTGTAACATCATCAGGAATCATATTCTTCTCAATAAGTGTACGGCAGAACTCATATTCTGTCTCAGAAGCTGCAGGGAAACCAATTTCAATTTCTTTAAATCCAACTTCAACTAACATCTGGAAGAATTCAAGCTTTTCATCAAGACTCATAGGTTCAACAAGAGCCTGGTTACCATCTCTTAAATCAACCGAACACCAGATTGGTGCCTTATCAACATACTCCTTGTTAACCCAGTCATTGCACTTAACTGGTGGCATAAAATAGCCTCTTTCATACTGTCTGTAATCAAACATTCCTAAAACCTCCTGAAAATATAAATATGTATTGTTAATAAGTAAAGGCTTCCTTAAAGATAAGCATAAAAAAATCTTTCGTCCATGGGCAATTCCACCCAAAGAGACGAAAGATAAATCTCACGCGTTACCACTCTTCTTCATAGCTATGCTATGCACTCACTGAATACGTACAACAAATGTGCTGCATTATATTCTGTCCACTATAACGGTTGGCTTCCGGCTACTCCTACTTCTCATAATGATTTCAGGTAGCAGCTCCAAGGCGAGTTCAATAAGTTCCTTCGACTGCCTCGCACCACCCGGCAGTTCTCTGACTCTGGTTCCTATCTAATAGTCCTCTTCACAGCATTTACTTATTATGTACGCTTATTATACTTGTCATTTTTTATAAAGTCAAGCATAAATTCAAGTTCTTCTTTGGAAATATTCTTATCAGAATATCTTGCTTTCTCATAACTTGCTGTAATTCTGTCTGCAGCATCAGCATCGTTAGTTATTCTGTTTATTGTTATGTCCTGTGGCTGCATATTTTCAAGTGATTTACCATCCGAATCCCTGGCTGCCTTTGATGATTTTATTGCTGCTTTTCTGAATGCCTTCCTGTACTGCATATTAACAGGCATATTCTTAGCTTCTTCTGCTCTCTGACGTCTCTTTATCCTTGCTTCTGTTCTTCTGTCATTGCCAATGAATTCAATCTCATCACCATTATTATCCTGTGACTTTTTGAAATTCTTGGCATATCTGATAATCATATAGACAATAAATACAACAAGTGCAATTACAAGAACTATTGCAAATGCTGTAAATAATGCACTCATAACAGGATTATCAGTAAATGCAAGGTCGTTATCTCCCTTTACCACATCATCATCAGTGACTGGATTCACGGAATCTTCGGGCATCGTAGAGACTTCTTCTTTCTCTCTTATAAGTCTTAAGAACAGCTTCAGCACTATCCTTACAACTGCTACAAAACCTGAACCAATCAGTGTAAATATATTGCCATAATCCCCACTATAGAACAGAATCATGCCAAGAATCATAAGTCCTGACACAACCATGACCATTATCATGTTAATTCCTGTAATTCTCTCAGCAGGAAATTCTGATTTGCCAGCATTACTTATAAACAGAGAATTAAGCTCTTTTAACTGGTTTGCAAGAAAAGCAAGCAGAACAAACAGCACAAATAATACTGTTTCATAGTTAACAAGCAGTCTGTTGCCTGCTGAACCGCCATAAAGACTTCCTGCGACCATAACCACACAATACAGAGGTGACATTCTCTCTCCTGCCTGCAAGGCAGCTTTCTTATCTTCCTGAGTCACATCAGCAAACTGATTCCCATAAAGCGGTTCATTCATATATTCAGTTTTTCTTGCATTAGCCACTCTTATGCTTACAGACCTTATACACACAGCAAGTACACTTACAAAATATGCTGTAGACTCTGCATCTCCATTACCAATTATAATGGCTGTTATAAGCAAAGCAGCATGAATCAGCATAAATAGAAAATTCTTATGTATATTCTTTCTTGCCACATAAGTTATAATAACCGGAACTGCCATAAGCAGTGTTGCAATAATATAACTGTCAGATTTATTCGTAAGTCCCAATATAACAAATGCAGAAAATGCGAACGCTACAATACACTGGCTTATTATATCTGTCAATGTTCTTATTGTTCTCAGTTTATTATACTTATAAACTTGTCCCGACTCATTCATATGTTATCTCCTGATAAACTTATTTCACTTCCCAGCCCTCTGGTCTGATACCACAATAATCAAGGCTGTATTCTCCACCAGTCATATATGGAACAATCCATATAACCTGTCCATACTTTTTCTCAAACTTCTGCATAGTCTGCTGCAGCTTCTTTCTTCTGCTCGCTGATATAACAACATATACACTGTTGTCACTACTCTGGACAGAAACATTTTCTATAAATGTTCTGTTAATAAGCGCTGCAAACTCTTCTTTTTCAAGCTTTAAATCCATTCTTGCAAGTACAGTATTAATACTTCCAAGATGTCCAACTCCTGCTCCTTCTCTTATACCAACTGCTTCCTTTGTGTCAACATCACATGCATTACTAATTAGAGAGACATTAATTCCCTGTCTGATGAACTCTTCTGCCACAGAAGCTGCAAGACTTATTGCTTCTTCATTAACCGAATCATATGTAAGCATTCCATCATCCTCAAGATTAAGAAGAATACATACATTACGGCTGACTGACTCATTATATTCATTAACACACAGATTACCTGTTCTCGCTGTTGCCTTCCAGTTCACATTCTTTAGGCTGTCGTTGCTTGTATAATCTCTTATTCCTCTGAACACAAATGGATCTTCAAGCATATATTTCTTACATTCTGCTTCTCCTGATATTCTGCTTCTTATAAAGCTGAATCTCTTACTATCCACAGTCTTAGGATAAACTGTTATCTCACAGGTACTACCCACTTTGAGAACATTAATCTCATTCATAAATGGTCCGGCAAATGTAAGCTGTACGCCTGATA
This sequence comes from Lachnospira eligens, assembly GCF_009680455.1. Taxonomy (GTDB): domain Bacteria; phylum Bacillota; class Clostridia; order Lachnospirales; family Lachnospiraceae; genus Lachnospira; species Lachnospira eligens_A. The sequence goes on along the minus strand of NZ_WKRD01000007.1, from coordinate 104,080 downwards.
TTTTGAACACACCTCTGTGATTGCATTTAACAGGAATTCTTCTTGTAATTCTCTGATTAGCCAGAAATGAGAACACATCATTGCGGTATGCAAGGTCCGACACACTTGAATTAGTATCTGTTCCAGGAAATTCAAGTTCCCTGTCCACCTGAAACTTAAGATTCACACATGGCAGCGGCAGACGTTTTTCGTTGGATATAACCTCAACAACATTAACTGTTTCGCCATTTACAACATGTTTTTTCTCAAATTCAAGAGCGACACCCAGCCCCTTATTCCAGTTATAACGAAATACAAGCTTAATTGCCAGATATACTATAAGTACACCAATAAGCATCAATAATACATTCATTATCTCTTCCAATCTTCAGTAGGAACTGCTGTGTTATTAACAACATGTTCTATAATCTGTTCTTTATTATCCATATTCATGTAACCTGTCTGTAACACAATTCTGTGTGCCCATACTACAGGTGCAAGTATCTTGATGTCCTCTGGTACAACATAATCTCTGCCTGCAACATACGCATATGCTCTCGCCGCATTGAGCATACCAAGAGTTCCTCTCGGGCTTACACCGATTGATACATTATCCTGCTGTCTTGTCATCCTTGCCAATTCAACAATATAATCAATAAGCACCGGGTGAACATATACATTTTTCGCTTCTTCCTTCATTACAGCAATATCCTCACATGTTGCAACTGTTGAAAGTCCTTTAGAAGGATCTTCTTTTAAGAATCTGTTAAGAATAAGTACCTCATCATCTTTCTTTGGATAACCCATGTTAATCTTCATAAGGAATCTGTCAAGCTGTGCCTCAGGAAGCTGATAAGTTCCTGCTGTCTCAATAGGATTCTGTGTTGCAATTACAACAAATGGTTCTTCTAACTTAGAATATTCACCATCCACAGTAACCTGATGTTCCTCCATACATTCAAGCAATGCTGACTGTGTTCTAGGTGTTGCCCTGTTAATCTCATCTGCAAGAATAACATTAGCGAATACCGGACCTCTTCTGAATACGAATTCACCCTCTTTCTGGTTAAACACATGCACACCTGTAATATCTGAAGGAAGCAGATCTGGTGTAAACTGAATTCTTGAAAATTGTCCATCAATGCTCTTTGCAAATGCTTTCGCCATCATAGTCTTACCGGTTCCTGGAACATCTTCTAGAAGAACATGTCCACCGGCAATAATACTTGTCAGAACCAGTTCTGAAACATTTCTCTTACCCACAATCACCTTACTTACATTATCTAATATATCTGAAGCCTTACTCATAATACCTCCTCGTAACACGAAATTTAAACTCAGATAATTATAACAAAAACACTGCCAGAACAGCAAGTGTCTGACAGTGTTAATAGGTTAAATAATTATGAACTTTTGATGAATTTAATTATCTGTAGGCATCTCCTGATTAACATCAATACCTCTTGGAGCAACAGGTGTTGAGAACACAATCTGTGTACTTGTTCTTCCGAACTTCTGAAGCTGGCCGATAAATGTATCAAGTTCCATGGTACTTGGGAACATAACTTTTAATAGCATTGAATAATTGCCTGTTACACAGTTACATTCAACAACATTAGGGCATGACTTGATAAATGGATAGAAATCCGGTTTCTGCACAGGAGCAACTTCAAGATTAATAAATGCTGTTATATGATATCCCAGCTTTAACTGATTAATCTTAACTTCATATCCTTCAATAATCTCTTCCTTCTCAAGTCTCTCAATTCTTGCTGAAACAGCCGGTGATGAAAGGAAAACATTCTCGGCGAGTGCCTTTAATGGCATTCTTGCATTCTGCTGTAATAATGTAATTATCTTCTTATCGATTTTATCCATGGCGTGAACCTCCAGATTATAATATTCGTTGTAAATGCTATTAATTTAACCAAAAAGGGGACAATCCTAGCGTTGTTGCTAAAATCGTCCCCTTTGACTTAAATTATTAACTTATACATAATATACACCTTACATAATAAAATGACAAGTGTTTTTTCTTTATTTTCATTGCTTTTATACATAATATTTGTTAGAGTAGAGAAAATACTAAAGCCATTACTGGCAGAACGGAGACATTATGGAGAATAATAATCAGGAATATAACACAGTAACTCTTATGCTTGACGATAACACAGAATGTGAATGTGCAATAATACGCATATTCCCTGCTGGAGATAACGACTATATCGCACTTCTTCCACTTGAGGGTGAAGCTGCAGACAACGATGAGGTATATCTTTACAGATACAAGGTTGAAGGCGACAACGAACCTATACTTGAGAATATTGAATCTGATGAAGAATATGAGCTTGTATCTGAAGCATTTGACGAAGAATTAGATGCTATGGAGTATGAAGATCTGTACGAAGAAGAGGATAACGAGCAGTAAGAAGTTCTTCTATAAAGCGTGAACGGGTTGTATCTTTGTTGTACCTCTGCTTGGGGTACAGAAGATACAACTTTTCTTTTGCCCTTGTCATTGCAACATAAAAAAGTCTTCTTTCCTCTTCTATCTGCTCATCAAGAACTGCCTTATTATACGGTATTATCCCCTCACATACATCCATCACCATCACAATCTTATATTCAAGCCCTTTAGAGCCATGCATTGTAAGCATATGCACACCTTCCACCGTGTTGTTCCTACGCTGAGTATCACACTGCTTAAGGTATTCTGTAATACCATCAAGCCATTGTGAGAGGCTCATATACCGCGACGCCCTGTGTGCCAGTTCATCAAGCACATTATATAATTCTTCCTTATCAGCCTTATGTTCATATATATAATTTCTTATATATTCATCGTAGCCAATACCCTTTCTTATATAATTAACAGCTGCAAATGGAGACATATTTCTTATCATGTTAATATCAGATGCCAGCTTTTCCACCTGTTCACTCATCTGTTCATTCCCCTCATAGCCTCTCTTCAATGCATTAATATCTGCCGGCTGTGTAATATATGAACGGCTTATATATCGGAGCGGCTTATTAATAATCCGCAGAAAGTCTATTCTTTCCCTGCTGCCAAGTGCTATCCTTATATATGTAAGAATATCCTTACTTATCCAGTGCTCATATATATCCTGTACTACTGAATAATCGCAGCATGGAATTCCATCACTTTCAAGCCTTGACATATACATATTCCCAATTACATTAGTTCTTGATAACACAGCAATGTCATCAGCAGCTATTCCAGTATCAATCAGTCTTCTTATCTCTGATACAAGAAATGCTTTCTCATCATTCAGACTGTTAAATTCATATACAGACACAGTATCTCCTTGTGAATTGTACGTCGTTATATCTTTATAATAACGATGCTCATTCTCCTCTGCTACAGCCCTTGAAGCAAACACAATATTGCCCGTTGACCTGTAATTAATACACATGTCAATTCTCACTGCATCACTATAATACTTATTGAAATCTAACATTATCTGTGGAGCAGAACCCCTGAATCCATATATACTCTGGTCATCATCCCCCACCACAAAAAGATTTCTGTATTCATCAGCAAGAATCCTCACGACATCAAACTGTGCCTTATTAATATCCTGAAATTCATCTATCAGAATGTACTTATACTTATTCTGCCACGCCCTCCTGTAATCTTCTCTCTGCATCAGAAGCTCGCGGCACTGTACAATCATATCATCAAAATCAATCAGATGTTTTCTTACAAGCATATCATCATATGCCCTATACATTATTCTAAAACTCTGTGGTGGAATACATCTGCTCTCATATTCATCTATATTAACATCTTCACCCTTAACACAGCTTATCTCAGATAAAACACCAGCTACAGCTTCGTTCTCATCATCATACTCCAGTTCAAGCCTGCACATCTGGTCTTTCACGAATTCATGCTGTATCTGCGGCTTAATAATACAGTGTGCAGAATAATTATATGCTGCCTTAAGTATTGTAAAAAATACTGCATGAAATGTGCCAAACGTCACTGCAGAGTTTCTGCCCTCTGACAACCCCTTAAACTTAAGCTTCATCTGTTCAGCAGCAGCCTTAGTAAATGTAATAACAAGAATATCTGATGGATTAACGCCGTACCTCTCAATCAGATATCTCACCCTGTGTGTAAGAACCGTTGTCTTTCCTGAACCCGGTCCTGCAATTACCATGCACGGTCCTGTATTATGTTGTATAGCCTGAATCTGTGCTTCATTAAACTGCAAAAGCGGCACCCCTTATAATAATCTTACACAAACAAATGTATACTAAGATTATATAAGCATGCCGCCATTATGTCAACTTAATAATATATTTTTTATTTATTAATAACTTGTTATATTATCATCAGAATCATCAGTATTAGATATACTCTTGATAACAACATAATATTCAACCTGTGGATTTACCTGTACAAGCACCCTGTCACCCTTCTTATGCCCAAGAAGAGCCTTGCCAAGAGGCGACTCTATGCTGATCATACCGCTTAATGAATCAGCTCTGATTGTAGTAACAATCTTAATAGTCTCAGTACTTTCATCATCCTCATACAATACCTCAACCGTATTATTAACGCCAACCTCATCATCTGCTGATGAATCATCAATAACAGTCGCATTCTTAATCGTTCTCTGCAGATATCTTATTCTGCTTTCATTCTTATTCTTAAATCTTTTCGCTGCATGATACTCAAAATTCTCACTTAAATCCCCCTGAGCCCTTGTCTCCTTGACATCATCAAGTGCAGCCTTTCTTACCTCATGTATCCTGTACTCAATCTCTTCTTCCATCTTTTTGATATCATTCTTAGTAAGTTCGTGTCCCATATCTATCCTTCTTTCTTACATTTAATCAATGAAATAATACGAGTATATTTTGCCCTTTTAAGATACATTTTGCAAGTTTATTCTGTCTCGACTTTATTACTTGTCGGCTCATCAAGAAGCACGAATGGCGCGTCATGTAAAATGCTTTAGCAAGCCCGATTCTCTGCTTCTCTCCGCCTGATAACATATCTCCCAGTTCACCGACATTAGTGTCGTATCCATCAGGAAGCTTTGATATGAAATCGTGTACTGAAGCCTTTTTGCACGCCTCAATTATTTCCTCATCTGTTGCGTCAAGCTTTGCAATTGTTGATTTACCGCTTCCGCTTCTTCCTGAAATTCCAATAATGCTTGCTTTTAAAACCGGAATTGATACATCAGAAATTATAGTTTCCTCACCATATGAGAATGTAACATTTTCAGTAGCTGCACCATTAAATTCAACTTCCTCACAACCTGTGATATCCTTAGTTACCGGCTGTTCATCAAGAATATCCAACACTCTGTTTCCTGCTGCAAATGTGTTCTGCAATGTACTTCCAAGATTATCAAGTGCAACAACCGGTCCGAAAGAACTCATCATTGCAACTACAGACACTAATTATTTATCAATAGCCTTTATCGCTGCTTCAGCTTCTTTCACATCTTCTATCGATATCCCTAACATGTCTGCCGCTTCCTCATATGTTCTTCCTGATAGGATATTCACTATTAATCTATAATTTCTTTCAATTGCTTTGCCAGCTCTGCTCTCCGCTTCTTCAGCTTTTCGTTTTTCTTCTTCAGCTTTTTGTTTTTCTTCTTCAGCTTTTTGTTTTTCTTCTTCAGCTTTTTGTTTTTCTTCTTCAGCAAGTTTCTTTGCTTCATCTGCCAGTTTCTTTGCTTCATCTGCCAGTTTCTTCGCTTCTATTGCTTCCTGTATTGAATTCTTTGCATATTCTTTAGCATAATCTTCTACTATCTTGCACATTTCACTCTGACCTCCTTCTGTCTCCTTGAAATAGCTTATCGCATTGCTAATCTGTGGAAACTTATCATTATAAAATGCTTCTTTATTAAGCATTAACTGCAATAGTTCTGATTTGTCCGAGCCATCATTAACACAAGTGTTTGCAAATATTATATCTTCTCCATCTTTCACTGGAACGTAACTTTCATCATTCTTCATACACCTTGTTACATGCGTCACTGTCTGATTATTCTTTAAGACATCATACTCAGATATATATACAATTGTAACATCTGGAACATTCTTAAAATCAGCACCTTTAGGTGTATATTTTGCTGTCAACGCTGCCGCATGAAATCTTGTCCTTCTGATATCATCATTGGAATTTCCCTTCTGCACCTCAACATTGCAATATCTTCCATCTTGTGTCATGCATAACGCGTCTAATGTTATTTCTCTTTGAAAGCTCTGGACCACACTCTGTACAGAAACCTTCACAACCTGTAAATGTGGCATATCAAGAAGCGTTCTTAATATTTCTTCACATACACCCGGCTTTTCTCCCATCAATCTAAACAGTGCGTCATCTATAATTCTAAGATTAGCTGCTGTTTCTTTTATTTCTTTTGAATATTCTTTTAAATTCCCCATACTCTTCCCCTTTTTACTTACGGCAGGTAATACCACATATAAGGATAGAGTGATTTCATTTGTCTTATATATTTATTATATACTACTCTTAAACCTATTTGCAATAGCATTCCCACCTTATTATCGCATTGCGTAATGTTATTTATATAGTATATATCATATATCATTTCTAAAGTCAATACAGCAGTTATTTTTATCGTATAAATATATATAAATATATTTTATTCTTTCTCTTGCACTTCCTCATAAATACGCTATAATATATAAGTCACATTTAAATATCGGCGTGTGGCTCAGTTTGGTAGAGCGCGTGGTTCGGGACTACGAGGCCGCAGGTTCAAATCCTGTCACGCCGACTTATAAAAAGCTCATGCAGATTGAAGTAATCACATTTACCACAATCTGCATGAGTTTTTTATATTATTTATCCAATTATTCTATACAAGATTATTTTTAACATATGCCAGTGCTTTATTAACAGGAGGTAGGGATATAACTACAAGAGTTACCACTGCTTCAAGTCCAATATACGAGCCATTGTAAACAACTGAATAAAGTATCGCACTATTAAAAAAATCCGGTGTATACACGGCAAAGAATATCCAGCCAGACAAGAATGAACATATAAATCTGCCTATAACTCCTATAATATATCCCTTCACAAGACCGTGTTTTGATTTAGAAAATATTCCTGACAACCCAAGTGCTCCAAAGCCTAATATATAATCAAGAAGCACCTGAGGAATATTCAGGATATATGGATCAAGTAATAACTGCAAAACTCCATATGCAATAGCTGCTGTCAGACCAGTCTTTATTCCATACCAGTATCCTATAAGCACTATGAATAACATACTGAACAGTGTTACAGAACCTCCCATTGGCAGTTTAATAACTTTAATCATGGAAGTCGCAACCGCAAGAGCTATAGCCATTGCTGCAAATGCAATATGTTTTACATTCAGTTTACTATTATTATCTCTTGCAAAACATCCTATAGTCATTAATAAGACACAGACAATTATTAATACCACATATCCTGAGCCTGTAAGACCATATGAAACGCTGCCATCATCAAGTATTTTATTAACTAAAAAATTCATAATCTTCCTTTCATTATCTCTCAATATTTTTATTCCGTAAAGAATATCCACATTTCCACTAAAAGTCAAGCATTAAAAAAGAGAGCAACAGGTTTTTATCACCTGTTGCTCTCCAATATTTTGTCAATTACTTTTTATTAGAACTTACCGTTCTTAGCAGCTTCCTCAATGTAAACTGTAGCCCCGCTATTTACTAGGTTTACAAGCCCTTTTGCGTGTTACGTGACTATTACCCAGCCGCAGCGGTGCTATTCTGTACTTACTCGCTAAGCTGTCCTCGCAGCGTTATAAGTGCCTCTCTAACACTCTCTGCGTTAATAGCCTCTTGGCATATGATTACCCCATACGCTCGTTTACGATAGCCTGTGCCGCCTCATACGCTGCCGCTCCGTACTGCGCTGTGATATTCTCGCGGCGTTCTGGGTTATTTCCCCATACGCCGTTAATAATCTCGTCTGCCAGTTCTTCGGCTGTTTTACTCTTAATGGTAGAGCCTGCGCCCATAATCTCATTTACGCGCGCCTGTGCCGCCTCATACGCTGCCGCTCCGTACTGCGCTGTGATATTCTCGCGGCGTTCTGGGTTGCTGCCCCATACTCCGTTAATAATTTCCTGTGCCAGCTCTTCGGTGCTCTTACTTGGCTGTGCTGGTTCTGTCGCTCCTGCTCTCTGATTTACGATAGCCTGCGCTGCTTCGTATGCCTCTGCGCCGTACTTGGCTGTGATATTCTCGCGGCGTTCTGGGTTATTTCCCCATACGCCGTTAATAATCTCGTCTGCCAGTTCTTCGGCGCTCTTGCTTTCCGCTGGCTGTGGCTCTGCGTTTCCTGTTACCACATAGTCGTACTGTGTTAAATTATCGCCGTTAATTACATCTATAACATTTTCTATATATGTAGGACTTGTAGCATAACCACCGTTTTTTATTGCTGTTATGGCTGTGCGTACGTCTGTTACATTTACCGCTGCTGCGTAGCGTGCACTACGCGTAATAAGGTTGTAGTAATCTTTTATGCTATCATCTGGCGTATCATATGCTCTAAATGCGTCTGTAATATCTTCGTAGTCAATTCCATTATAACATTCCTGCGTTGCAGAGTTATATATTTTCCCTTTCCAGCTCTCGGTCGCCTTTATTCCAAAAAAAGCATTAGCTTTTGTCATTATTGCAGATTTGCCCCAGCCTGTCTCTAATGCCGCCTGTCCGATGCACACACTAGGAAGTACAAAGCCTGTGCCTGCGTCCTTTCTTCTTTTTGCCTCTGCCTGTGCAAGTGGTACGATTAACTGTAAAAATTCCTGTTTGTTCATAATGGTTTTACCTTTCTTTATAAGCCCGTGTTAATAGCTTTCTTGGGTAAAACTCTTTTGTATATCTCTTTAGTTTATCGCTTTTACTCTTTCTTGCCTTTGTTCTGTAATACGTCGATAGCCTTAGTAATAGCTGCTGGCATAGGCACGCCCATAAGTCCCGCATTTTCTACAATGCTTATAAGCTCATTGGACATAAAGCCGATAATTACAGCCTCGCGTATGTAGTCTACTCCTGTCGCAAGATCTAAGCGGTATGCAATTAATACGCATAATAAAATCATACCTTTTTTACAAAGCCCCTTTGCTCCTGCTACGCTCTTTAAGCTGCCGCTTTCGGTTTTTTTGCTCTTGTGGAATACTCCCGCTACAATTACCCCGCTAATATAATCAATAATCATAAAAGCTACAAGCGTTGCAAGTGATGTAGTCCAGCCGCCCAGCAAGGCAGCAACAGCCCCGCCGAGTGCTCCAATAGTTGCACAAATTTTTACTTTCATCTTTTCGCCTTTCCGCGCTGCCGCGCCTTTTATTTTTTCTTTTGCGCAACTCTTTTGTTAATCTCTTATGCTTCGGCGTCGTCCTCTTTTTCTGTGTAGTCGTCGCCTGTAATTTCCTTGTACTCTTCTGGTGTTAATTTTCCCTTGCCTACGAGGTTTTTAAGCATTTCCTCGTTATACCAGCCTGCTACGTAATAGCTCTTGTATCTCTTTGCCGCTTTACTCATTCTCTGCCGCCTCGCTTTCCGTATGCTCTGTGTCCTCTGCCAGCGTTGGCAAGTCAATGTCTGCCATAGTTGCTACATACTCGAGTAGCGCCGCCTGCTCCTGTACTGTAGCTTTTAAGCGTTCGTTTTCTCGCTGCTCTTTAACGCTGGTTTTTAACTTCTCAAAAATCATGATTTCGCCCCTTTCCATAACTCTTATAACATACATTTACTTTTTCTTTTGTTATCTCGCCGCGCTTGCATTTATTAATAAGCCTGCGCAGCTTTAAAGTTAAAACTTAAATGGTATACACTTGCCTACGCTATCTTTCCAGATAGCGCCTTTTCTGCACTTCTCCATTGAACTTTAGAGGGTGTCTGCAGGGCATTAGTGTTATTTTGCTATGGGTGCCCCCGTAATTGCACAAGCGGGCGCGCAGCGCGCAGAGTTGTTCGCGTGGTAGTAGCCGACGCCGCCGCTCGAGTACACGCACCACGTACCGTACGAGGTGCCACGATAAGCGCCACGCAAGCGGACGTACTGTGCTGAATTATGGTTCTCTATGGCGTATGTAATCATTTCTGGGTATGTCTGCCCTTGTGCGCAAGGTGTTGTACGCCCGCTGGCTCTCTTCCAGTACTCCCAGTAGTCACCCTCGCCGCTTTCCTGTGGTGTGCAGTACATCTGCTCCATACTTGGTAAAAAGATTTTGTCGTATGTAACTTCTGTCGGTGTGTTCTTATCTGGCTCGCTTATGGTGTTCGGTACTGTTACGATTTTAATAGGCGTTAAGCAGCTCAAAAAATCGTCGTCAAAACCCGTTAAAAAGCCTGCCTTTGTTGCAAGCTCCGCGGGCTTAACGTCGCCTTTGTGTTGCGCAGTCCACCAAGCATTTACGCCCGCCTTGCTGTTAAGCCACTGCCTTATAGCGCTATGACTCCAGCGGTTGTAACCATATCTACAAATATTGCCGCTCGTGTCTTTAATTGCGCTGTGGTAATATGTTGTGCCCGCAGGAATAGCGCCGCCTGTTGTTACAGTCGCAAGGCTAAAGCTGCCGTCGCTGTTTTTTGTGTAATAATTATAGTCTGCGCTAAATGTCGCCTCTGTTGCCACTTCCTCCTCTGCTGCGTCATACTGTACCCCGAATGGCGTACAATAATGCCATTGTAAAAACATAGCGTTCGTGGTTTCGCCGTCTTTAAGCTCTACGTCTCCAAAGTGCACGACGTCCATAACTGCCGCGTATGTTACATTTGTTGCCTTATCCGTCCAAGGTACTGTGATCTGGTCGCCTATTGTAAATACTTCTTTTTCTTTTTTGCCCTCTACGATAGCTTTTACCTGTTTCATTGTAACGAGATCTGCGGCTGTAAAGCCTGCTATTACTCGCAGGCTCGCCGCTATATCTTTCATAGTTGTATCGCGTGGTAAATCAATGCTTTGTACTGCCATTATTGCCCTCTCTTTCTTACTGCTCGTTGTTATACATAAATGTTACTGCGCCGTCGTCGTCTACAAGTAAATTGTAATTTCTGTCTGTGTAGACTGCTTTCGCTGCGTCCTGTGCTGTCTTTGCTGCTGCTGTAGCTGTGTTGGCTGCGTTGTTCGCGTTAGTTGTTGCCGTGTTCGCGTTCCCTGCTGCCCCGTTTGCTGTTACGGCTGCGTTGTTCGCTGCCGTTGCTGCGCTATTCGCTGCTGCCGTTGCTTTTTCTGCTGCGCTTTTCGCGCTCTGCGCGCCGTCTCTTGCCTGCGTGGTCTCTACGAGCAACTTAGTAAAACTCGTGCTTTCGCTGTCGCTTGTAATAGTTCCTGCGCCGTTTACGCTCTCTGTAATCTTAGTGTAAAAGCTCGCACTTATTAATACGCTGCCGTCTTTGTATAGCTGCACCTCTGCAAAGCCGGTACCAGCGGCGGCTAACATTTGCTGCGTGTATGTTACTATTACTTTATTGTCGCTTATTGTGCAGTCGTTAATTACTTTATTGCCGTCTGGCTTATAATAATTAACTCGCGCTGTTGCTCCGCTCGGTATTGTGTATACGGCGTTATTCTGTAGTAACGTTACCTCTACTTGTCGGCTGGATATTTCGCCCTGCTTGGCTATAATGTACTCAAACGGCGGCGCGCCGTCTATTGGTACTTTTATGCTCTGTACGTTCATAATAACCATTGTTAATTACTCCTTTCGCTTATTTGCTTATAAGCTCCTTGTTTGCGCAGTCCCTTATGTCTGAAAGACAGGCGCTTACTATTACGTCTGTAATGTACGCTGGCAGCCCGTAGGCTCTCTGTACTTCCAGTATTGCAAGCGTCATATCTCCGCGGGCGGCTGTTAGCAGCTCTGCGCTAATTGTCGGCGCTTTTGGCTCTGCCTGCTGCTCTTCCTGTAGCGTTTCTTTTGTTTCCTGCTTTTCTTCCTGTTGCATTTACTTTTACCCCTTTATAGCCGCCTGCATAGTTGCTAGTGCCTCTGCTGTTAGTAGTTGTATGCTCTCTGTTGTGCTTGTTGGTTGTTTTTCTGTCTTAGGTTCGTCGCCCGTTGGTATGATTAGTCTGTTTCGCCTGCTCTCTTCTTTTGCTGTTGCCATATTACGCCTCTCTTTCTAAATTTCGGTGCTGCTGTCTGGCACCCCTGTTATTGATCCGTCTCGCACTGTTATACTCGAAGTTGTCCAGCCTATAGTACCGTCGCCGTTGTTGTGTATTTCCGTTACTATGCTTACTCTTTTGTTGTCTGCTACTGTATAGCCGTTTGCGCTACTATTTTTGTGATTTGCGCCGTTTATCTCGAACCCGTGCGCGTACAACTTAGCTCCTAAGTGTAAGCCCTCGTCTGTGTATATGCTGTTTGCCCTTGAATAGCATAATACAGTAGTATAGCTGCCGCTTTGTGCCTCTGCTTGTCTAGCCCACGCCATATACTTACCTTGATATTCCAAATCAAACACTAAGCCCTTGTGTGCATTGTTACCGCTCCACTGGTTCGTACCTATGCAGCCGACGTAATAGTTATCTCTCCAAAATCTGTTACCAACTTCATCAAATTGGCTGCGCAAGTGCTCCGCGTCCACTTTGCCGTTGTAAATATTTATTTCGCCTGCTTTAAGCTGCACATATTTACTACTGTTGTTAAACGCCACTATTACGTTGTTGTAGTACTGCGTTATGTAGCTGCCTACGTTATCTTTTGTTACGCAGCTCGTAATATTGTCTGTGTTTACCTTTATGGACGCTTTTAACTCTTTTTCTGCGTCCTGTGCCCTTTTAACCTCTGCCGTAATGTTGTCTGCGTTTACTGTAAGCTGCGCCTCTGCGTAATCTCGTAGCAGCCCCAGTACTTCCACGTCTTTAATTAATACTGTTGTACCCAATACTGTCGCGTAAAAGTATATATAGCCGTCATAGTCGCTGCTTAGCTCTATATCGCGTTCAAATGTTGTCCACTCGTCCGATTTAAGCGCCCCTGCTGCCGTTGTCGCTGTTGTCTTAAAACTACATTGTACGCGTGCTGTGTTTTCCTGCCCTGCTATGGTCGCCGCTTTATAACGTACTCTGTAAGTGCCTGCGGGCGTTTTCTTTGTGTTGCAGCGTATGTAACTGTTATAATTTGCGCTTGCTTTTACTATTTTCGCGTATCTTCCAAGCGTTGTGCTGCTTTCTACTACATTGTTTGCCGAGCTTGCATACCAAGGTGTGCTTAAATCGTCCGTAAAGTCTGTTGCATAATTGTGCATAGCCGTCTCGCTTATTTTCTTACATAATAGCGTAATCTCTTCGGCTGTCGTTTGTATCTTACTTAAGCTGTCCTCGTATGCCTTATTTGCGGCGTCGTCTGCGTACTTTGTTACTGCGTTCCTGTATTCCACGTCTAGCGCCTCTGCGTATACTGTGCCCGCTTTAAGTATTGCGCCCGTGAGCTCGCCCGCTGTAATAAAGTCTGCTACGATTTGACCGTCTGCCGTTATTGCTGTGGTAAATTTGCCATTTACTCCTGTGCTGCTGTGCCCCAGCCCTGCAAGGTTCCAGCGCCAGACGTTTTTAGCTTTGCTAAGCTCTGGCTGGTCTAGTATGTAGATCTCCTGCGGGTTTTTTTCTGGGTAGAGCACTACATAGCCGCCACTGTTTCCTGTGATAGCTGCTGTAGTGTCTGCTATTGTCTGCTCTATCTGCTTTTTAATCTGCTCGGCTCGCGTCTGGTTCTTTTTTATGCTCTCTGTTACCTCTTGCTGCGTCGCTGTAAGCTGCTTAGTTAAGTTTGTACGTACGCTGCCTATTTCCATAGTGTCGTAGTGCTCTTTTAAGCTGTCATACTTCACTTTTACTATTTTCGCTGTCGCTTCTATTTGTAGCTTGTCTATGCGTACTGTTACTGTATCGCATAGCGCGACATTTTCCATAACCTGTATATTTTTATAGTCCTTAGTCTTTTTAAGCTGCGCGTACGATAGTGTAATATTAATATCTGGCTCGGTGCTTATTTTTTCTAAGTATGCCTCTGCTTTCGCTCTTAACATATCCTCGGTTATAATCGTGCCGCTTTCCCACTCGCTGCTAAAGTCCACTATCTCGCAACGCTTATATGCGTAATCTGCTGCGCCTGCGTGTACTAGCGTCTTTTCTTTTAGGCTTATGTATACCTCGTTTTCTTCGCCCTCTGGCGTGTACTTTGCATATGGGAATATAGCCGTTACTATATTTGCTATGTTGCGCTCTTGCTTTGCGTCGGTTAAGTTCTTGCCGTATTCGATTGTTACGCCGTTGTCTGCGCCTCTTGCTTTTAATAGCTCTATTCTGTAGTTATTAAAGTGATATTCGCCGCCCCACGTATCTAATATGCTGCCCTTTACACCGCCGAGTGCCTTACGCACGCTTACCACGTCCGCTATGCTCGTGCTTTTTACTGTTGTAATGTCGCTTGTGCCCGTATATTTGTGTTTAAATACTGCTGCTGCTAGCAGTCTGTTAAGCGCCTGCTCTGCGTTTACCCCGCTTACACTAAAACGCTCTACAGGGTTTCCCGTGAGTTCGTAGCTTATGTGCTCTGCATTCCACGTTGTATTACTTCCTATCTGTTTACCGCTTTTGTATATTCTAAAAAGCTGTGGCTCGTCTGTGTCGTTTGCTTTTGCTTTAATGATAGCGTCCTCTGCTATATATTCCGCTAAGTGTCCTCCTACTGGGTATACAAGCGTCGCCTCATATGCTCCGTTTCTCTCTTCTGTTACTGTGCAGCTTGCCGCGTCTGTAAGTAAGCCTATGCCGTTTGTTGTAAAGTCCGTCTCGCTGGCAGCGTATAATATCGGTATCATAATTTGCACCAGCGCGGTACTATTTCGATTTTTGTTACATTACCCGCCCAGCTTATGTTATTGTCTCCTGCTGCCAGCTTAGGAAACGCCCCCACAAGCATTTTATTATTCTGCAATGTATCGCCCTTGTACGCGTTCATATTTTCGCTGTCTACCTCTATATATCCGTCTATATTTTTAAAGCCATGCGCGCGATTGTTTATATAGAGTGTTACGTTACCGCTACCATATATTTTCATATATGGCGTTGCTGTAAAGCCCTCTGGGTTTGTGATCGTGGCTGCTTTTGTTATCGTTATTGTTTCGTCTCCCTTTAGTGCTCTTTTATATGCCTTGCACGTAAACTGTATCTCTATTTGTCCCAGTAGGCGCTTAGCAAGCTCTGACACGCTCGCGCCGCTGCTTACATATGCAAGCGTGTAATAGTCTCTATCGTAAGTATCATATAGCTTTTTATACTCTATACCGCTGCCATAAAGCCAAGCGTAAAGCCTGCGGGCGTGTTCTTCTAAGTCCAGCTTAAAGGCGTCTGCGTCTACGCAGCATACATATTTACGTGCATAGTCGTTAAATTGTTGATTGTCCAGCTCGTCTATGCGATTGTCTATTATAAAATTACCGCGCGCTGGTACGTTTATAGTCTCTATTACGGGCTTGGCGGCGTTATCTGCGCCGCTCTGTTTCATAATAAAAAGCCCCATATCGAGAGAATTAACGCCGTTATATGTAAAGCTATTAGCTGCATTGCAATAATTACTAAGCATATACTCTGTCGTCCCTCTCTTTCATTTCTTCCGCAGTCTCTAACATTTCCTCTGTAAGTTCTCTTATGTCTGCATCTCTGTTGTTTTCAAAGTGTTCTATATTTACGTTAATCTCATTTGTAATTTGCTGCGCCCTGCCGCCTTTTGCGGTGTCTATAGCTGTGTTTCTCGCCGTATTTGTAAGCGGTGTTACTACAGCTTTGCCGTTTACCATTTGTACGAGCTCTGGTCCCGCTTCTGCTACCATAGCGCCGCCGTTTCCGATAATACCGCCGTGTGCAAGCCTCGGCAGGCTTAAATCACTCATTTTGCCAATGCTTACCCCTGGTATTTTGTTTATAAGGTTAATAGCTCCGTTTATAAGTCCTATAGCTCCGTTTATGGTGTTTTCTATAATGCTAATTACGCCGTTAATTCCTGCTTTTACCGCGCCGCCTATTGCGTCTGCTATGCTTGCGCCTAAATCCGAAAACGTATTTCTTATAGTGTCCCACAAGCCGCTAAAAAAAGAGCCAAAATTAGAGAATACGCCCTTTACTGCGTCCCAAGCTGCCCCGAATGTGTCTCTAAAAAATGAGCCGACAGCCGAAAAGATACGCTTTACGCTATCCCATAATGTACTAAAGAAGTTTGCAAAACCCGCAAATATGCTTTCAATCCCGTCCCACGCGCCTTTAAAATCCCCTGTAAGTACGTCTTTTACTACGCTAAATACTGTTTTTATAGCGTTCCATACCGCAGCAAAGTAAGCCGCTACAACGTCCCAGACTGCTTTAATAATCTCCCACGCGTTACGAAAGAATGAGCCCAGTACTTCACCGACAGCCGAGAACACTACTTTTATGTTTTCCCAGATAAGCGTAAAGTAAAGTACTGCTACGTCCCATACGCCCTTAATATATTCCCATGCTACCGAGAAAAAGCCGCCCAGTACTTCGCCAACTACCGAGAATATAACTTTTATATTTTCCCATAACATAGAAAAGTACGGCTCTACTAAGTCCCAGACTACTTTAATAATCTCCCAGCAGTCGCTAAATATCTGGGCTATATCTGCGCCTAGCTGTTGCAAAAAAGCAAAGGCAGCCTGTAGGTATGGCTCTATAAAGCTCCATATCTCTTGTATCTTATCCCAGATAGTGCCTATAACGCCCTTTATTACCTCAATAGCTCCACCTATAAACTCTTTTACATTCTCAAAAATTTCGTTTACTGCGTCTCTAAACCATTCGCATTTATTATATAGCGTTATAAATATTGCTATTAGCGCCGCTATTGCCGCTATGACTAATATAATGGGGTTTGCTGCAAGCACGGCATTTACTGCTGTTATTGCAGTCTGTAGCGTCTTAATTACGTTTATCATAGTTGATATAACGCCCGCTACTTTTCTTATAATTAGCAGCGCGGGGGCTATTGCTGCAACTATCATTACTATTGTCGCTATCATTTCTTTTTGATTGTCGCTTAGCCCTCTAAACCATTCTGTAGCGCTCTGTACTGTGCTTGTTACTTTTTCTATCGCTGGCTGTAATGCCGATAACGCAGTACCCGCTAAGTCGCTGCCTGCAAGTTTTAAGTTGTTAAGCATTACTTTAGCGTTGTCCCACGGGTCTAATGTGCTCTCGTATGTATCTTGTACTGTAGTGCTGTAGTCCTCGAGTGAGCCGCCTAAGTCGTCTACGCTTAGCTTGCCCTCTCTTATAGCCTGTGCCATTTCTGCAAAGCCCTTAGAGCCAAAAGTCTCTTGTGCGATACTTAACGCCTCCGTCTCTGTGCTTGCGTTTTTAATGCTGTCTATTGTCTTTTGTAGTGCTTGGTCTGTGCTTAAGCCCTCTGCTGTATAATTCTTTACAGCTTTCTTTAAGCCTGCCATAGCTGTAGTAGCGTCTACGCCGTTATTTTCAAACATAGCAAGCAAGTTTACGCTTTCTGTAATGCCTAGCCCCATTTCTTTTAAGGTGCTGCCATTCTGCATTAACGAGCTCTCTAATGTGTCCATAGATAGCCCCGTATCTTGTCCTACTTTTGTTAGCAGTCCTAATACGTTGCCCGCCTGTCCTGCGTCTACATTGAATTTATTTAAGATTGTATCTACATTGTCAATGCTGCTATTTAAGTCTGTCCCGTTTATTTCCGCAAATTCGATAAACTGCTTTGATAAGCTCTCTAACTCGTCGCCTGTAAGCTGGAAACGTGTATTAACCTCTCCTATTGCTGTGCCTGCCGTCTCTGCGTCTGTCGGTATATCCTTAAAAATGTTGTTCATACGCTTGTTGAGGTCGTCTAACGCCTCGCCCGTAGCGCCTGTTTTGGTTATAATTATGTCGTAGCCGTCGTCTAAGTTCATAGCAGCAGCTACGGCTCCTGTGCCTACCGCTGCCGCTGTTGCCGATAAAGGCGCCATAGCTTTAGCTGCTTTGCCCGCTTTATCCTCTACTGTATCGAACGCTTTCGCTGCCGTGTCAATTTTGCTTACGCTCTTTGCTGTCTCTTCGGCTGCCTTTCCTGTGTTTTCAAACTCTTTATTACTTTCCTCTGCCTGTTTTTCCAAGTCGCCGAGTTTGATTTCTGTAGAGGCTATCTCTCTTTGTAGTGCTCTGTACTGTTCCTCTGATACTTCGCCATTTTCAAATTGTTCTTGTACCTGTTTTTCTGCCTCTTTTAAGGTTTCTAACTTCTCTTTTGTACTTCCTATAGCCTCTTTTAATATCTTCTGTTTCTGGGCTAATAGTTCCGTGTTTGTCGGGTCGAGCTTAAGCAGCTTGTCTACTTCGCGTAACTCTTTCTGCAAAGAGCTGCACGAGCTATTAACGCCAGAGAGCGCCTTAGATAGCTTAGTAGTATCGCCGCCTATTTCGATTGTAATACCTTTAATACTGCCTGCCACTTATTACGCTCCTTTCTGGTTCTTAATCTTTTCTCGTATCTTTTTGCGGTCTGGCTTGGTCTGCGTCATTCTGTAGCAGTCCTCTAAATACTTTCTGCCCTTTTCCGTCTGGCTAAGCGTATATATATAGCTTTCTCGCATAAAGTATAAGTATAGGTCTATCGGCATTTCCTGCACGTCAAATATGCTTATATTTAAGTAGTCTATAACTAGCTTTTCTGCTCGTGTGTCTGCGGTGTACGTATACTCTGCCGCCTCTGTCTGCCCGTTCGGGTAGTGCGGCAGCTTTAGTTTGGGTTATTCTTAATACTGTTTACAAAGTCTGCATAGTCGTTAATGTACGTTATGATCTCCTCTATATCGTACTCTTCCTGCTCTAAGTACTCCGCTGTAATAACCTCTTTGCCTCTGTTATTGCTTAAGATTTCTGCTAAAAGCTCTAGCATTTCGTCGTATACCTCGCCGCTCTTAGCCTCGTCTGTGTCAATGTCGTTTATAATCTGCATTTTTTCAAAAGTGCGCTTTTTTGGCATTTCAACCACTAAAGTTTTGCCGTCCTTTAACTTAGTAGGATAAAAGCTGCGCTTTAATTTTCCAAAATCAAAACTTTTATTTGCCATATTCTAACCTCTTTTCTATCGCGGCTGCTTTTGCGCAGCCGCTTTAATCTCTTATACGTTCTGTACTATTTCCTCGTCGAAAATTATAAGTGTGCCCTCTTTGTCCATTGGATAAGCCGTAAATGTCGGCTCTAGTGTTGTCTCTGCGTCTGTTGCAAACGTAAAGCTAAAGCCCGCCTCATTCTTTCCGACGATTGTTACTCTAATATCGCCGTCCTCGTCGTCCTCATGCAAAAATCTAATTAGATACTTGTCGCTTTTCTGGTTCTTTAAGCCGCCAATTTTTACAGTACGCTTTTTTGCTGACGTTGTAACTCTTGCTGTTGCGCATAACTTTTCTAATGTTGTGGCACACCAAGTAAGTAACCCCGCCTTAAGTGTCGCCTCTTCTTTTGTTACTTTAGTTTTCTGTACTACGCCTAAGTCGTCTTTAGCTGTGTAGCTCTCTGCTGTATACTCGAGTGACGCGCCGCCTTTAATGTGTGCAAGCTGGTTGTCCTCTGTTTCTATGGTTGCGTCGTCTGGGATTTCTCCCGTAAATTTAATGCAGTAAAGTTTACCGCTGCCGAGTGTGATTCTCTCGCTATCCATATTGTTACTGTCCTCTCTTTCTTATTTTTTCGTATATGGTAAATTCGTATGCCGTCTGCACCATATCTTCGCTTTGTATTGTCTCTTGAAATTTGTTAAAGCCTACGTCGTATAATACTTTTTGCTCTATATCTTTTTCTAAGCTGCTGTCGGCTATTTTGTCTGTGTAAAGCTCTATAGCCGCCTGTATCGCCCTAACTCCTACTGTGCCGTCGTCGCTTTTGCTTACGTTGTCCTGCGGTGTTATGTATACCAGATACGGCAGCTCGGGTAGTGGTGTCTCTTTTGTCTCTCTGAACTCGTCCTTTGCCAAGGGTAGCCCCAGCGCGCGGGTGCGTTCTATAATTGTCTCTAATCTCATTTGCTCGCTGCTGCCTCTATCCTTTCCTGTAGTGCCTCTATAGCCGCCTGCTCTACAGGCGCTATATGTTGTATAGCTCTAACTCTGCCGCCGTTCCTGCTGGCGTGTCCATATTCCAGCAAGTGGGTTAGCTGGTAGTCTGTCTCGTTATATACAGTATTCCGCTTTGTTCTCTTGTCTGCATATGATTGTTTTTTACGCCAGCCCTTGCGGTAGCTGCCTGTAAGTTTCGGGCTGCTCTTCTTAAGATCGTCTACAGCCTCTTTTGCTACTTCGTCGGTTATTCGCTTTGTTGCGTCTGCTATTTCTTGGTCATATTCTGCCAACGCTTCGGCTATAGCTGCGCCTGCTGTGTTTATGTTCTCGTTGCTCAACGCTTGCCCGCCCTCTTTTCTGCGTACAGTTCTAACTTTTCCTCGTTTGGCTTTTTATAAGTCCTATAAATAGTTAATCGCTGCCCGTTGTACTCTAACTCTGTCTGGTCGTTGTATTCGTGCGCCCATACAGTAAATTTATAGCTTGGCTTAATGTCCTTAACGCCTGCTGTTGCGTATTCGCTCTGGGTTATGCTGTCTACCTCGCAGCATATAGTTACACTCTCTGTTTCCGTTGCGTTTAGCTGCGTTTTTAATGTTATTTCTCCATACATTATTTACCCTCGCTTTCTTTCTCGTTATACTCGCCAGATAGCGCTAAAGACATCTTAAGAGCGTCGTAGCTCTGTCTGTATTTGTCTGCAAGGTTGTTATAGTTAAAGTCTGCTTTTGTAAAAAGCTGTGCAGCTCTAATAATAAGCGCGTCGGTTTCGTCTATCTTTTCCACGCCTGCAAGCTGCAAGTCTTTAAAGCAAGCCTCTATACAACCGCTTATATCGTCCTCGATAATAGCCGAGGCGGTAGACATACGCATACTGTCTTTAATTGCTTTTATTAGTGCTGTCCTCATGGCTGCCCCCTACTCTGCTGCTTTTGCTACGCCAGCCTCTATAAGCTGCGCTGCGCGCTCTTTTGTTACCTCGAACGTGTCGCCCGCGTGCTGTGTAATATCGCGCTGCAAGTCTTTGTATGTCTGTGTTACTATAACCTCTACTGTTGTGTCCGTTTCGGACACATTAGCGTCTGCTGCCTGCTGCTCGTCGTCGTCCGATACGTCTACCTCTGCTGCCGCGATACGTTCTACAAGCTCTGTCTTTCTCCCGTCTGGGCTTAATCCCAGACTTTTAGCAAGCTCTCTAAGGTCGTCTACCTTGTACTCTTCCTCGAGCTGCTTTTTATCTAAATGCCCTTTCATTGTTTCGCCTTTCTTTAGCAGGCAGCTTTACGCCGCCTGCCTATAAATTGCTAGACTGCCTGTACTTTCTTAAGTGGTACGTAGCTGCCTGTATCTACTACCTTGCCGTCTGCTAACATAATGCCCTTTGTTACCATATCGTCGGTGTCGTTGTCCTCATACTTCTTAACGCCCATAGCGTAATTAGTATTAAGCACATAGTCTTTGAAATTAAACAAAAAGCCTACAATAGAGTTGTTCTCTGCGTTGGCAAAGCTTGGTAAGTAGTCGCATACGTTTACTGGTCTGCCTAAGAGTGTATACTCTGGCTTTCCTGCAAGCCCATAGTTAATACGTCCGATAGGCTGCCCGTTACTGTCAGTTAAGCCGTAATAGTTCATATATGTTTTTTTAGACATGCACCACTCGGCGCCCTTTTCGTATGCTACCGGTAAGTTACCCTCTGCTGCAATAAGATCTGCATACGCTGGCTTTGCTGTTTCTACTGTCTGCCCTGCGTCGGCTGTTTCTGCTGTAATTCCTTTTGGCTGTCCTACGCCAGTACCGCTAATAATTGCCTGCTCGAGTGCTTTTGTCATAGCCTCAACAATGTTGTTAATTAACAGGTTCTCAAATGCTGTAATAGCCATTGTATCTACTTCGAGCGATACAGCTACAGTGCAGCGTAACTTGTGATATGCAAATGTTACAGTACCGCTTGTGTCCTGTTTCTGCTTGTCGCTACCCTTTCCCTGTGTTGTCCAAGTTGCAACTGGCTTAACTGTTGACTTAGGAATAGTTACGCCGCCCTTGTATGCTGTACGCGTTACCTTTGCCAGAATGTTACCCACGCTTTCGAGCTTTGTAATGATCTGGTTTAATACGTTTGTTGGAATAACTGCGCCTACGTCTGTTGTCTGGCTTACTGCGTCCTGTCTGTACTCTTTAGGAATTGTTACGCCCCTTGTGACGTACTCCATAAACGCTTTGCGGTACTCCATTGTTTCGTACTTGTTTACTGCTGTACGCTGCTCTGCTCCACTGCCGTCTGCTGGCTTGATACTTCTAAGCACTGTAGGCGCTGTTGGGTTTCCGTTTGCGTCCGTTACTTCTCCTGCTGCGATAGCTGCAAGTAAACTTGTGCGCTGCTCCTGCTGCTGGATAATTGCCGTTCTCTCTTCCTGTAAGTCTTTTACTTCTTTCTCGTACTTTGCCAGCTCTTCGGCTGTAAGCTGTGCGCCTCTTTCCTCTACGTCTTTCTTAATAGCCGCAAGTCTTAATTCGATCTCTTTTAATCTCATTGTTTTGTTCCTTTCTTTGCTTTAAATTGTTGTTAAAATCCTTAACATAGCTGCTCGCTTTTCTAACGTCTCCCGCTGCTCTGCTTCGCGTCTCCCGCTTGCGTAGCTGCGTGCTGCTATACTGGTGCCGTCGTTTGCTGGTGTGCTTACCGCGCTAACGTCGTACACCTTTTTGATTTTTAAAATAGTGCGGGTATGCGTCGCTCTGTCGTAGCTATCCTCTGCGACTGTGAACGCCCAAGACATTTTTGTAATCATTCCCGCGCTAATATCTTCATACAGTCCCCTTGCTAATTCTGTTTTACTAAGGTCGGCTGCAATAAGAAGCCCTTTTGTATCTGCTGTTAATTTAAGCGTGTTGTTGCTGTTGCGGGCGTACACCCTGCCCGTATGGTCGTACTGCATAATAACGTCGCTTAAGTCCGCGCCGTCTAGTGCGTGCCTGTCTATTTTTTCGTAGTATTTGTCGCCGTCCTCGAACTCATAGAGCACGTACGGCGTATCGAATGTTGTAGCGTAGCCCTCTACGTAATAATCGCTGTTAAACTGTTTTACGGCGGCTGCTGCCGATAAAGGCGCCGCTACATTTCTGTACTCTCTTTCTTTTACTACTGGCATATACCTACTCTTCTCCTTTCTCGCCTGTCTGCTGTGGCTCTGGTTCTTGTCCTGCTGTCGGTTCTGTTTGCTGCGGCTGCTGCGTTATAATTACTGGCTGCGGCTCTTTGTTGTGTTTATCCAGCTCGCTAACCTCTGTATATTCTTTTCGTATGTAATATTTGTCGCCGTCCTCAACGTGCGCCATATTCCATATATCCATAACCCCATTACGATTAAGTAAGCCTCTATCGAATAGCTGCGTACTTACCTGTAGCTTTGTGTTATTGCTGGCATACTGTAGTCTGTTTGCGCTAAATGTAATGGCGTTGCCGCGTGCAAGTTCTCGCGGCGTAAAGGTCATATTTGACATTACAAGCGATAACTGTATGGCGAATGGTTCTATTTTCCCCTCATAGTAAGCGTTCCAAGTGTCCTCGTTGAATTTGTTTTGCAATATGTCCATATTGGTACCAAAATGCGTACATACATTTTCTTGTATCTGCTGCATTTGTAGCGCGTTCGGTGTATACGGTTTACTTTCTACTGGCTTAACGTCGCTAAACTTGTTGTCATATATGATCATTCCGCTTTTGTTGTCGCTGCTTAAATTGTCCTGCGTAAATCTGTCGCGCTCTTTTTTAATATCCTCTGGCTTAAGCATATTTGCCACTTTTGCCAGAAAACGTATATTTGCCGAGTTCTTTACGGCGTTAATAATACCCTCGTTGCTCGTATGTATGAGCTGCATAGTTGGTTTCATTGTCTTGTTATCTTCGCCGAAAATGTCGTCTTTATATTGGTGTGTCGTCAATATTCCGACGCGCTCAAACTCAATAGCCGCACGCTCCCCGTTTCCAAACGTATAGCGCAAAAAAACTTGCTTTTGATATTCTATTATTTCGCAATTCTGCGGCAGTAGTGGGTACCAGCCTGCAAGCTGTCCGTATTGGTCCTCTATCGGTATAATAAAGGCTGTGTGCTCACACTCTAATATAGTTGCCACTCTCGCTATAAACTTTGTTGTGTCCATAAACGCGTTGGGCTTAAACTGTAATGTACGCTCTAAGTTTTTTAGCGCGCTGCCCTCTACCTCTGGCTTTAGTTTGCTACAATGCGTAGCAAAGCTATTAATTGCCGTGCGGGTTAAATCCATTTCATATACGCCGCCGTCGTAGGTAGAGAATACAGGGCTATAGCCGTTAAGCAGCTTAAAGTATTCGCCTATTATTTCTTTGTTTTTTCGTCCTTTGAAAAGGTAATCAAAAAGCCCCGTTTTCCTCACTCCTTTCTACTTATGCTGCGTTTTTAAGCAGCTCGCCCAGCTCCGCGTTGTACTTCTGGCGTACTGTCATAGCGTCTATTACGCTTACAAAGCCGTCTATATGTGCGCGCTGTTCTATTTTTATAGGTCTAAATTTTCTTGTTTCTAAATTCTGCTTAAGCGCCACGTTTAAGAAGTGGGACTTAAGCAAGTTATTGCTTGCAATCTTAAAGTTGCCGTCTTTAATAATTCCCTCAAATTCTCGTATAACTGGCGTTAGATTCTCGCCCTGGTATACGTCGTCGGTGTGGAATCCGTACGCCTTGAGGTCGTCTATTAAGTACTGGGCGCTGTATCTGTCGTAGCCTATCTGTAATACTCGTATGCCGTATGTGTTAAGCAGCTCTACATACCAGTTAAATACGTCCTTGTAGTCTACGTAGTTGTCGCCAGATAGCTTAAGTACGCCCTTTTTTACAAATACGTCATATGGTACTCCGTCCGTTGCTTGCAGGCTTTCCAGTCTGTTACGTGGCATAAAGAATTGTGTGAACGCGTGTAGTATTCCGTCTTTTTCGACTACGATACTTGCGGCTGTTAAGTCTGTTGTCTGGCTTAGATCAATACCGCCCACGGCGTAGCAGTCTCTAAAGTCCTCTAGCGTGCTTTCTTCGCTTGCTTTGTCTACAAGTGTGTATTCTAACCACGCTACACTACTGTTTTGCTTAATGTTGCAGTATTTCGTAAGAAACTCTGCTTTTTTGCTTAAGCTGCCCTCTGCTACTGCTATCTCGTCTTTAAAGAAGCCCTCTTGTACGCTTACGCCCATATTTGGGTTGGCTTTCTTTAGTTCTGTTATATCGTTCCATTTCTCTACGTCGTCTATGATGTATAAAAATGGCAATAGCCTGCGCTCTTTACTGTTGCCCTTTAAAAAGCTGGTAGCACGTTTCATTAACTCGTCGTAGATACTGTCGTTAATATAGCCTGCTGTAGATATACTAAGTATCATAGGCTGCCGCCTTGCACCCAGTGCCGACTTCATAACCTCATATTGTTTTAAGCCGCCGTCGCCGCTCCACGCTGCCATTTCGTCGCATATAACTAGCTGCGGGTTAAAGCCGTCGCTTTTCTTTGCGTTAAATGCAATAGGCTTAATAGTCGTGTTCGTCTCTTCTAGGTAAATATCGCTGCGCCTCTTTTTAGCAAGCTCTTTTAACTCGTCCTCTGCTTCTACCATTTTGTAAAAAGCGTCGTAAACGAGCGCCGCTTGGTCTAACTTTGGTGCTAAACAATAGATCTCTTGCCCGTACTCTGGCTCGAGATACGCCATATATGCAATAATGGCGCTTGCAAATAAACTTTTGCCGTTTTTTCGTCCAATAACTATAAAAATTTCGCGAAAAATTCTTATGTTTTGGTCGTCTACAATGCCAAACATGGCGCATACTATAGCTTTTTGCCATAATTCCAGCTTTAACAAATCGCTGCGCCCTTTGCTGTGGTGGCAGAAATTTTCAATAAACTTTATTGCCTTATTTGCCTTTTTTGCATTGTAAAAAAACTCTTGTTTCTCCAGTCCGTCTACAAGTATTTTGTAAATTGCTAATATCCATTTACCCGCTACAATTTCGCCGCTTGTAATCTTTGCGTAATACTCGTAAATGTAATTTTTATACGGCACTCTGGGGCTATTCCTCGCGCAGCAGGGCTAGCTTGCTTTTCTTGCGCTCTGCTGCTGGTACAAGCTCGGTTAATTGCTTTATAACTGCCGTATAGTTCTTGCTTAGCGCTATATAGGTGTCTGCCTCTGCGCTGCGCTTTTCGCCCCACTGGTTCGCGCCGTTCTGATACTCCGACGTCCAGCCGTTTTCTTGTATGCTATCCTGCAATATATCGAGCTCGACAGACATAAAAGCAGCCTTTTCGATAAGCGGCGTAACAAGTTTCTTTTTGTTTTCGTCGAGGTTCTTAAAAATGCCTTTAAGTCTGGTTTTTTCTTTCTTAATTTTCTCTTCTTTCGTGTACTCTTTCTTTCCTGCCATATCTTTGCCTCACTTCTCGCACACCACACCCCCTACACCACGTACGCGCGCCCCTGTAGAGTTTTTTTAAGCTCCACCCCTCGGTCTCCGCTGGACTATTCAAAAATTTTGAATAGGGGGGGATATGTTCACGGCGTTGTCGCTATAACGTTGCCGTCTGCGTCGAATCTGTAGCGGCGTGTATCTGCTGCCGCGTGGTGTTCCTTGTTGTGGCAGTCTTGACATAACGCCTCGAGGTTGTCCCAGTTAAGCGTTATGTCTGTGTTGTTAATATTTCTCTTTGTCAAGTAGTGCTTGTGATGTACTACTTTAGCAGGCTCGCCGCAGCGTTCGCATAAGTAATGCTGCGCTTTTAGATAAGCCAGCCTTGTATCTTTCCAGTTCTTGCTGTGGTAGAACTCTTTAGCCCATTCTTTCATAGCCTGCCTCTTTTTATTTGCCTAGCGTCCTAGGTTTCATACGCTAGGCTAGGAGGCTAGAAAAATGCAATAAAAAAGAGCGGCTAGCTAATGCTGCTTAAGTAGCTTAGCTTTCCGCTCTTTCTCACGCTATCATTTTACCGCAGGCAATACCCCACGTAAACCCCAGCTTTTTACCACGCTTTTACCTCTGCGTTATAGCGTCCTCGTCTATTCCCCAGAGTAGTACGCTTAACTCGTTTATTATTCCGCTGATCCAGCGGCGCGGTGTGTTCTTGCCTGTGTTCAGTTCTTCGGCTATGTCCGCATAGTCTAAGCCCTGCATGAAGTATAGCTCAAACGCTTTATATTCTACCTCGCGCCCCTGCTGCTGCCTGCGTCTTTCTATCTCTTCTACTGCCTTGTCTATGTGATCTAACATCAGTATAGTTTTAAAACGAGTGCGTCGTATGCTGCGCAAGTATGTAGCCTGCTGCTCCTCTGTTAATTCTCCCTGCTGTTGTAGCTGTGCAGCTTCGCTTACTGCATTATCTCTGTGAAAAACTGCGTCTCTGTAGCACCTCATAAGGCTAAATGTGTCGTGGTATTTATCCGCTTTGTGTTTCTTCTGTTCCTCTCGCTTGTAAATCTCTACGCCTCTTTTTGCGGCTGTTGTTATTATCTGCTCTAACTCGTCCTCGTTTAGCCTTATTTTGCTCACTCTTAATTATTCCTCGCTTTCTGCTGCCGCGCTGCTTTTTAGTCGAATGGTAGCCCGTCGTCGTAGCCGTCTGGTATGTCCATAAAGCCGTCGCCGCTGGGTGTTGGTTGTGGTCTGTCGCCTGCTGCCTGCTGTCTCTGCTGCGCCTCTGCTTTTGTTTCTCCAAAACTTACGCCACTTGCCAGTACTTCGGTGTAGTAAATTTCTTTGCCGTCCCTGCCTGTATAATGCCCTGTTTTAATCTTTCCGACCAACTCTACCTTGTTGCCTTTCTGTAGCCATTTCTCTACCCATTCTGCCGTTTTGCCAAGTGCGCGTATATTAATAAAATCTGTGCTTTTGTAATCGTCCACCGCCAGCGTAAAGCGTGCTATTGCTACGCTGTTATTTTCGCCGCCGTAGCGTACGTCTGGCTCTTTTGTCAATCTTCCGCTTAATGTTACGTTGTTCACTTTTTACCCTCTCTTTTCTTCCTGTTGTATTCCTGCAAGTATTTTATTTGTTCCTCGTCCTCTGCCTGTCTCTTTTGTCTGTCCGCTAGTTCCTTTTCTTCTCGTCGTTTCCGCTTTGCTATAATCTTTTGTGCTTTCTTGTGAATCTTACAATTTTCGCAGTAGTCCGCTTGTGTTATCCCCTCTCGTAGTGATAGCGGTATTTCGTCGTAAGAATGGCAGCCTATGCGCTCGCGTATACCGCCGTCGTCGTCTACCTCGACTGTAAACAGGAAGCGCAGCAGGGCTATAATAAGCCCCGCCACAACCACTAATACACATATCGCCGCTGCGATTATGAACGGCGCTATTAATATCCCCGCTACAAGCGCTATTGTTTTAAATATCTCTATTGCTGTCATTCGCTGCCCCTTTCTATTCGTTCCGCTACGCTTTGTGCTGCGTCTGCTGCCACTCTGAATCCGTTGCTTAAGCCTCTGTATATCCCTGCAATAGCCCTTGTTATTGCGTCGCCTATATTTTGTACTGCTGCCGTTATGTCGTTTATAGTTACGCTTGTATTTCTCATAGTCTTTTTAAGTACCTTTGCCCGCTGCCGCTTATCAGCCTCAAGCGGCGGGTTATACCCGTGCCGCTTTTTATAGTTCTTTTTCCATTGTCTGTAATTCATATTACGCCTCGCTTTCGCTTAAGAAGTCTTTTATATCTATCTACCCGTCTATTTGTGTGTCCGTTTCGGGCACCTTAGTAACCTTTATGCCGAGTATACAATAACCCTCTTGTAAGCCGCTGTAATCTTTCAGCATATATACTATATCTGCCTCTATGTGCCTGCCTGTCTCTTTGCCGTCGACATACTCGTTAAGGCGTAGTGCGTCGCCAGTCTTAAAGCCTCTGTCGTTCTTTCGTAGTTCAAAGCTCTTTTTTCCTGTCGCCACGTCCTTAAAATACATAGCAGCTAACTTAAGCTCGTGTACTTTTGGCTGTAGTGCTCTGTCTAATGCCGCCTCGCGTTCTCTAGCCTGTAGCGTTTTCTGTGTCTGCTTATCTATCGCCGCCTGCTGCTCGTCGTAGCGCTGCTCGTCTGTTTTTTCTGCCTCTGCCTTGTTAATATACTCGTCGCACTTTTCGCACGTTCCCGTTTTTACGTTGCAAGTGCTGTAATTTAAGCAGCTATAACATAAGCTCGTAATACTTTCTGGGTGCGGTGTCCTGTAATCGTCGCCCGCTTTCTTTTCTGCTACCTTTGCGGCTATCTCTTTTGCTCTTATATCCTCGCCTGCTGCTGCCTGCTGCGCTATCTCGTTTTGTTCGTCCTCGTCTAGCTTGCTTGTCTCATAGGCTGCCGTTATGCCTAAGTTGCCCGCCTTAAACTGTTCTTTAGCCTCTGGCGTAAGATTGTTGTTGATCTGCTCCATGCGTCCTATGTTTGTTGCGCTCTCGCCCAGTGCGTCGGCTATTAAGCTGCGCAGGCGCCCTTGTATTTCTAGCCCGTCCTCGTCTCTGGCTCTTATAAGTGCTTTTTTTAACCTTGCCGCCTGCTCTGTCTTTTCGTACGGCGTAAGCTCTCGGTTAAATGCGTTGCCGACTAATAAGCTAAGCTCTAGCCCTGCGGGTGTTATGTCTTTGTAGAGATAACGCACGCTTTTATATTTTTCGTAGCCTCTGTCTATAAGCAGCCTGTTAGCCTTGTTACGCCTGTGCCCGCTTATAATTTTATATTTGCCGTCTATCCTGCCTAATACTGTCGGCTGCTGCTGTCCTACGGCAAGTATAGCGTCTGCAAGCTCTTCTATGCTCTCTTGACTGTAAAAGTTGCTTTCTGTTTCCTCTACGTCGTACGGGTTTAAGTATATCTCTGTGTACTCTGTTACCGCTGCCGTCTTTGCGTCCGCTTTACTTTGTGCGTTTAATATATCCATAAAGCTAAACTTATTTGCTGCTGCCATAGTTTTACGCCTCGCTTTCTTCCAGATACTTTGTTATCAGTTTTTTGTAGTCCTGCGCAGCTCCGCAGCGTGGGCTATACTCGTATGCCGCTTTATTAAAAAACGTGCTTTCTGCTGCCTTATCGGTGTAGCGTATCTGCCCCAGTATTTTAACCTTGCTTTTCTGCTGTAACCATTCCAGCCCCGCTATGTTCGTGTCATTGTTTTTATACATTGTCACAAGCGCGCCGAGTAGTTCTATGTCTGGGTTAAGCTGCTTAGCGTCCTGTATCTGCTCCGCTATAATGTCCAAGCCCTCTAACGCCCACTCGTCTATTTTCACGGGTACTATAACCTCGTCTGTAATCTTTAGCGCTGCTATTACGTTAAAGGCTATGTCTGGCGGGTTGTCAATAATCATATAGTCGTAGTAGTCGTTTATTGTATCTGGGAATGGCAGATCTAGGTTGGCAATAGGCGTATGTATTAATTTGTCGTAGCTGTCTATCTGGCTGCCGCTGCTGCCTGCCATTGTCCATACTGCCGACATAAGCGACATATTAGCCGTTATTATATCTACGTTGTTGTGTTGTGGGTGCTCTGTTATTAGCTCTCTTAATGGGTTCTTGTATTCGCCTAACAATGCTTTAGCCGCTGCGCACTCTCCCGCTGCCTTGTATGCCCCTGCTGCCTTGCTTAAATTGCCCTGCTTGTCGTTGTCCAGTAGTAATACTGTCTTGCCTCTCTTTTGCAGCTCGTAGGCTATGTTATACGCTGTGTACGTTTTCCCTACGCCGCCCTTAAGGTTAATAATGCTTATTACTTTCATAGTCTGCCTCTCTTTCTCTCCGTTGGTTCTGGCTCTTTTTATCTATCTCGGCTACATGCTCCCTTAATACCCGTATTGCGATATTTAAAGCTCTTGCATAGTCGTTATAGTCGTCTCGTGTTCCTGTAAGTACTTGTAGCGCCTCTGCCTCTGTCATTTGCGGCTTGTATCTGCTAGTCTGCCTCTCTGTTAGTAGGTCTTCTATGTTTGTTCCCAGTGCTTGCGCCATGCCCTCTAACGCAGGCAGCCTCGGTATGCGTTGCCTTTTCATGTATCTACTAATGCTTACTTCTGTTGTCCCTGCTTTTTCTGCAAGCTCTCTTTGCGTCATTCCTTGCCTTTTCAGTAACGTTTTTATTTTTCCCGTGTCTAGTATGCGCCTTTCCATGTTGCCGCCTTTCTTATGTCGCAGGCATTAACCCGCCTTGCGCTGCCCCGTTGTCTATGTTCTTTATGCCGCCTGCTGCCGTTTCCAGCTCTAGGTAGTTTATTAACTGGTCCGCTGCCTCTTGCCAGCCGTAACACACTATCGCTAAATAGCCCTGCTCGTTTAAGCTGCTTAGCCATTTCTTTTGTAGCTGCGTCGGTTTATTGCTGCCTACTTTTAGCTCTATATATAGCCCATGGTAGCCGCCGCGCGCTACTGGCAGATGCAAATCTGGTACGCCAGCCTTTACGCCCTGCCTCTTTAAGTTGACTGCTGTACATGCATCTCGCTTGCCGCCGTTTGGTATGTGGTATAATAGCTCTAGTTCTGGGTATCTCGCGTACCGGTACTGCGCCCAGTTAAATAGTGTTTCTTGTGCTCCTGCCTCGTTGTCAATTCTCACATTTCGCATATATTCGCCTTTCTTGCTTTACTCTAGCTGCACCAGCCTATAGCGATAATAGCCGTAGCCGTAATACTCTGGGCTTACTATGCCCTTTTCTTCGCTGCCTTTTTCCACGTAGTAGCCTGCTGGCGCTTTTGCCTCGCAGCGATACCACGAGCGGGCAGTTACATACTCATACTCTGGCTCTGGGTGCATTAGATTTTTACTTGCAGCCCAGCGCTTGCCCTGTAGCCTCTGCTCTGGTGCGTCCTGTATGTGTCTATCTGTATATTTAATAAAATACGCTGCCAAGTCTCCGTATTGTCCGCTATCGTCTAGCGGGAACACTTTAACGCGATTATGCCCCTCGTACGCTTTATACCAAGCCTGCTGCAACAAGTTTGTATCTATGCGATTTACTACTAGGTGGTGGTGTCTTGCGCCTTTCTTGCCTATCTCCATAACGTGTATGTATTTAAACTCTAACCCAGCTTTTTTATATAGCTTTCTACACTCGCGTAAGAATACTTGTATATCTTTTTTCATTTCCTCGCGTGTTCTGTCTGACTCTCCCTTGTGCCTTATGTAGTCTAGCACTAAGTGGTAATCTCCATAAGCAAAGTTAGCGTTCATTAAGAGCCTTAACTTTCTCTCTGCCTGCTTAGTGTTTACTTTTTTCTGCGCCTCTGGTGTAGGCTTTACTTTGTCTCTTCTTTTTGCACCCTTTTTATTCAGCCTGGACGTATAGAAATATTCTACCTCTATCGTCTTGCCTGCCTTGGTAGTCCTCTTAACATACGGCATATATCTTTACCTCACGTATATATATTTTTGTGTATCTCTGTCGGTAAGCTAATACTTTTATCAAGTGTTTTTACGGGACAGCGCCCCGTTATTTTCCTTGCCTTTTTGCCGTATGCAGCGTATAATATAAACGTAGTAGTGCTATACGCTTCGGCTATAGCTTAGCGCCTATGATATTGCAGTATCGTAGGCGCTTTTCTTATGTCTTTTTATATAGTGCCCTGTAAGCGTACAGGGCGTATTATTTATATTTATCCTATTGCACAAGCGGGCGCGCAGCGCATAAAGTAGTACGCACCGAAGCCGCCGCTGACGCCGCCGCCCGAGTACACGCACCACGTATTGCACGAGTTGCCACGATAAGCGCTACGCATTCTATGCCAGTCGTTAAAGTCGTCCTTTGCGTGCTTGGCTGCTCTGTATGGCTTGTCTTTGTAATACTCGTATGGTGTGTCTTTAGCGTCGTACTCGCCTACAGATAACAAGAAAAACGTATCTACTGTCTTTCTGCCGTTTGTGTTCATTTTAGTAACTGGTATTGCATACTCAGCCAGCTCTGCGTAGCGTGCCGCGTATGTCTCGCTGTTAAGGTACTCTCTAAGCTCGCTTGTTTCCCAGTCGTTAGAGCCGTAACGTCCCTTTGTATCAAATGGGTGTTCTTCTATAAGCTCGTGTGCCTGTATAGTAACTGTGTGTTTAAGTTCTTCGGCTGCTGGTGTGTCTGCGTCAATGCCTATTACGTCGTATGGTACTGCTGCGTCGTCAAAATCAATATAGATCTGGTCGCCTACTGCCAGTACTTCCGCAGCGCGTCCCTCTCTTATAATCTTTCTAAGCTCTTCGAGCGTAACGCTCTCTGTTAATATTGTCTTTTTTATCTGCATTTTTCCGCTTTCCTTTCTTTTACTCTTTCCCTATCGCGTATATAGATACCTCGTACGCTGTCCGCTGCTCTTCCTGCTGCTCGCTTATGCGTTTAGTGTAAGCTCTGCTCTGTAGCTTGCCCTTTAAGGTTACGCGTTCGCCCTCGTGCCATTCCTTAACCATAGCCGCGGTATCGTTCCAAGCGATGCAGGGTATATAGCAGCCGTGTAGGTCTTTTAGTCTGTTCTCTACTAGTACGCTTATATCGCTTATGCGCTTGCCTAGTGGTGTCTCGCGGTATGTAATGCCGCTGCCGAGTGCTCCGCTTAACTGTATCTCGTTTTCGTAGTCCCAGTGCTCGCCCATAATCTGCTGCGCTGTCTCTGCCAGTACGTATACAAGTACCTTGCCTGTTATAAAATTCTTGTAAGCCTGTAAGCTGCCAAGTATCATAACTGGCATATTTACTCCAATACTGTCTACATTATCGCCCTGCACGTATACTATAGCCTCGTCATGCGCTCCGCTGCGTCGTTCGGTAATAACTGTAAGCTCGTAGCCGTTAAATGGCAGCGTGTTAATGTTATCTACCTTGCGCAGCTCCTTTAATATGCCCTGTAATGCTACTGCGTTGTCTGTCTCCACGTTTTCGCTCTCCTTTCTTCTGTTTTTAGTGTCCTATTGGACAGATACGCCCCGCAACCCTCGAAAGTTGCATATACAGCGCTGCGGCTGCTGCTTTGCCTTTAAGCTAGAGGCGTTTATATGTAAATGTCGTAATACATATTTATGTGCATATCTCCCGCTATGTACTGCGGCGTGCTCTCTTGATCGAGCGGCGGCATAAGTCCCAGCTTACGCCAGTCTTTATGTGCTACGTCCAAGTGTGCCCTAAAGTCTGTTACTATCTCGTCGCCTGTAAATCCTTTTTCTTGGTAGCACTCTTTTAAGTAATACCCCCAATCCGCAAACACTACGGCGCCGTTTTTTATTACCCTTGCACGTTCCGACGAGCTTATAAGCGCTGTAAGTGCACTTAGTGTTACTTGCTGCATTGTGCTTGTCTCTCTTTCATTATTTTTATTTTTTTAACCCTGCTGCCGCCTGCTATTCCCTCTAGTCGCAGATATGGCGGCAATACTATTACGTTACCCTTGTTTAGCTGCGCCTGTATCGTTTGCTCTAGATTCGCGTATGTTTCTTGTTTACATACCATTTCGCAGCTAAATATAAGTGTTAAGCCTTTTGCGTCTTTCTTCTTTCTTTGTCGCCTGTTCATTTCCGCAGCTCCCTTATTTTTTTCTCTAACTCTTCTACTGTTACGCCCTGCCGTCTGGCAAGCGCAGCCGCGCTTATGTTGTATGTCCATATTGACGACATCTTAATAGCGTCGCCTATGTCTAACTTGCCCTGCTGTAGCCCTATGCGGACAAACTGCGGACTACAGCCCATAATAGCGGCTGCCTCTGCTGGTTTAATCTTTACTGCCTGCATATCCTGTTACCTCGCTGTGTTCTGCTGCGCCTGTGCCATAGCAAGTACACCCTGCGAGTAAATCGCAACAATATTACGCTTGTCCTCTGGCAGCTTTGCTACTTCCTGCATAAGCTCGCTAAAATTTTCTAAACTCTGCTGCTCTTTCGTTCTCTCTAATGTCTGCTGCATACTGTTTTACCTCTCTTTCTTCTTAGTCTTTAAAACGTCCGTAGCTGTCAAGCTGTATATAGTGGTTATTTACTTTAGCCTGTCTGCTGCCGCGTGCTACTTTCATCACTTCTAGATCGTTCGCTCTGTATATCTTTCTCTCGCATACCGGACACGTTACAGTCTCGCCATAGCCGCTATTAAGCATTACTTTAATCTGGCAAGTCGGGCAGGAATACGAGTATATGCTTATCTCGTCGAGTATTACCGCTGTGCCTTGCGCGCGTTCCAAGCCCTGCAGCTCTTCTATAAAGTCCTCTCGGCGTTTCTTTGCTTTCTCAAACTGTGTGCACCAGCCACCCCCGCCGTATACTATTGCGTTGTCTCTTATTTTTTGCTCGAACTCTTCTATTTCTTTGTTGCACTTTGCTATTTCTTTTTGTATAAGCTCGTGTATGCGCTGCTTAACGTCCTGTATTGTGTGTATTTTGTTCATTTCCTGCCGCCTGCCTTTCTTTCGTCTGATAACTGCCGCATAAGTTCTACTACTGCTGTGTATTCCAGCTCTAATACTTCCTGCTTATGGTCTTTTGTTTTGTGTTCCTGCGTATGCTCCTTTATACGCTGTTATTCCTCGTAATTGCTTAGATCCTTTTTCGTGAATATTGCATATATGCCGAGTGGCACTATTAATATAGCCGCTGTTATGTCACGCTCTAGCAGCGCGCTTATTATGCCGCACGCTATAAATATCATTCCTGCTATTTTCTGCTTAATCATTTGCCGCGCCCCCTTTGCTATGTAGTGCTATGTATTTCTCTGTTATCTTCTTTATCGCTAAGTATTCTTTTTTAGTAATACGCTCGCGTACTGCCTTGCCGTGCTTTTTATACTCTCTGCTTCCGCGCAGCATGTAATATCTATCGTACTCTACGTCGTGCTCGTATTCTGTGTAGTTGCAAGTAACCTCGTGCGCACGTACCCAGTATTTAACTACGCCGTCTTTGTCTTTTACCATATTTGCCATACTTGCCCCCTAGTCGTTAAGCCCCAACCAGCACTTTACGCTTGTGCCGTCGCTGTAGTAGTACTTTTCGTATTGCTCGCCGTCCTCTGCGTACTGCTCCCTGTATATCTCTACTACTTTGCCCTCGTCAAAGCTCTTTAAGTTAATCTCTGTTACAAGCCCGCAAAGTCTTGTGTAGTAGTGATCTGCACCCCATTGTATCGTCTGTGCTTCTATCTTTGTGTTATACAGCTCTTGCAGCTCTTCGCGTGTGTATGGTTTCCTCTCCTGCTGTCTGTATGGTTCTAACTGCTGTATACCACAATGGTATACATACGGCGGCTGCGATTTTTGTTGCTCTATTGTATCTGTCTCTGGGCTATTAAAAAGAGCCTTAAAGTCTATATTTTCCATATGCTACCTCTCTTTCGTTAGTCCAATACCTCTAGTATCTGCTGTAGCTGCGGCTCCATATCTCGCCAGAATTGGGCGTTGCTGGCTGCGTTCTTAAACTTAGGCGCGCCGTTCTCGTCCGTTTCCTGTGCCAGCTCTTCCCACGCCTTAAGCTCGCCCTCTCTATGTTTCGTTGTCATTAAGATATAGCACTGTAGCGTGCTGCATAGCTCGTTAGTAAGTGTTACTGTTTTTGGCTGCTGTTCCCAGCTTATAGCCTCTGTATCTATCTTTTTAAAATTGTTGTTCTTAAAATTCTCGTACGTGTCGTGGAAATAATCGCCCTTGCTGGTTAATTCCTCATACTGGGCTTTTATAAAGTCCTCTGTTACTTCCTGCTGTGTTAAGGCGTCATAATATTTTTGTTCTGTCATTCTTTCGTTGCCTCTCTTTCGTTGTTGTATTTCGTTATAATTTCCAATCATTTTCTCTTACATTAAAAGCGTCTCCGCGTTCTATAATGTCTGGAAAATTATTTTTTGCTACTTTTATTGCAGATTTTTCAATCTCATACGCATAGTATTTTATATTTTTAAACCCTAACCGCTCTAAGCAGTATCTTCCTGTTGCTATTCCGTCGTACATACTTAATACTATCAGCTCGTCGTCTCTGTTTATGCCTTTAAGCCCTTTTTGTAACAAATATCTTATAACTTCCGCAGTCCAGCCGTTGCCTATACATTTCTCTTGTTGGCTTCTCGTAATTCCGTCTGTATATCCTTTTGGCAGTGTCTGTAATTGTTCTAGCTCGTGCGTTGTTAAATATCTGCAAAAATCTTCAAATTCTATAAGTCCTGCGTTATTACTTCTGTCTTGTTTTGTTGTTACTGCGTTTGTTTTTGTTGCGTTTGTAATGTTTGTGCAGCTATGGTTTCCGTTTCTTCCCTTTCCGTCGTTCCACATTCTTTCTCTTGACGGCGTTCTTTTTACTTTAAATTTTTTGCAATATTCGTAATCTGTATCTTTTATATCCTGGAATGATATATTTTTATCTTCTGGCTGTTCAGCCTCCCAGTTAAACCAGTATTCTCGCTTTCTCGTTTGCGCTGACAGCAAATTGCTATTTATACAAATGTTTGCAACTCCTAAATTTTCCGTTATGCACTCTTTAATGGTTTTAGAAATTGAGTTATTGTTTTCATATAAGAAAAAGTCTGGTTGAAACTTTTCTTTTGCTATTAGATAGTTTCTAAACAATTCCCAGCCTAAGCCCTCTGGCTCTGTTTCTCTATCAACTTTATTATTCTTTTGCCCGGTTCTCGCTATGCTCCAATATGTGCACGGGCTCCCGCCTATTAATAGCTTTGTCATTTTGTATTGTTTCCTCGCTTTCGTGTACCCCGCTTGTACTGTTGTTTGAGAGTTTCATATCTCTCATCGAGATTATATTACCTCTCTATGAGAGTTTTGTCAATCGTTATTTTTAATTTATATTGACTATGAGAGTTTTTTGAGGTATTTTATAATTGAAATATAAAAGAAAGTGAGGTAATGCTATGAAAAGCAGAATAAAGCAGGTGCGAAAAGACGCAGGGCTTACGCAAGTGGAGTACGGCAAACGCTTGGGCGTAGCTGGTAATACTGTTACTAATTACGAAAATGGTATGCGCGAACCCT
Source organism: Lachnospira eligens (assembly GCF_009680455.1). Classification (GTDB taxonomy): domain Bacteria; phylum Bacillota; class Clostridia; order Lachnospirales; family Lachnospiraceae; genus Lachnospira; species Lachnospira eligens_A. The sequence continues at coordinate 66,000 of NZ_WKRD01000007.1, read as the reverse complement.
CTAACGCTATTATTGCTGCTATTTGTCGTGAGTTTAATGTTAATGAGGAATGGCTACGTACTGGTAAAGGTAGTATGTATGTAGAAATGAGCCGCGCCGAGTTAGCCGCTAACATTGTAGGCAGCGCACTTAACACAAACGACGAGTTTATACTTAATACATTTATTGCCCTAGGGCAGTTATCCCCTGCAGAGTGGGAACTTATTAAGAAATTTGTTGATAAGATTAAGTCTGATAATTAAATAATGTTACAAAGGAGATGTTACATATGAGAGATAGTAAAGGGCATAGTTTATTAACTTTTCCAAATGATTATACCGTAGTTGATATTGAAACTACGGGCTTGTCGCCAGAGTACGACGAGATAATAGAAATATGTGCATTTAAGTATCGCGGTAGTGAACTTGTAAACAAGTATAGTACACTTGTTAAGCCAGAGCGTGAGGTAAACGACTTTATTACGCAGCTTACAGGCATAACAAATAATATGCTTGCTAGTGCTCCAAGTGCTGCAGATGTTATGCAGCCGTTATATGACTTTATCGGCTCTGATGTTATAGTCGGTCACAATGTTAATTTTGATATTAACTTTTTATATGACTATTGCACCAGTATTTTATCTAAACCACTCTCTAACGACTTTGTAGACACTATGCGCATTGCTAGACTTTTGCATAAAGAAAATAAACATAATCGCTTATCTGATTTAGCAACGCAGTATAATTTATCTTATGAGGGGGCGCATAGAGCTGGCTTTGACTGTGCTTTGACTAATTCTATATATGAAATATTTAAGAGAGAGTGTGCGGACGGCGCAATAGAATTAAATACGCTTGCTAAACATTCGCAAGTAAAAGCTGCTGACATCAGTGCTGCAGTTTCAGAAATTCCAGCAGATAGCCCGCTACTTGATAAGGTAGTTGTATTTACTGGCACACTTGAAAAAATGCTACGCAAAGATGCTATGCAGCTCGTGGCAAATATGGGCGGTATAAATGGCGATAATGTTACAAAGAAAACTAATTATCTTGTTCTAGGCAATAACGACTATTGCACCACTATAAAGAATGGCAAGAGCGGCAAGCAAAAGAAAGCCGAGGAATATAAGTTAAAAGGTTATGATATAGAGGTTATCCCAGAAAGTGTATTTTATGATATTGTAAATATCTCTTATGCACCTGCTCCGCAAGCCCCAATCAGTCAATTGTATAAAGATTTTTCTTTAAGTGACAGAGAGGTAGAAGTTATAGAGATTGTAAAATCCTTTATTTCTTCGAGTGAACTATATTCCGATTTTGGAATAGCGCGCCGTAGCGACAATTATATATCTTTGTTGTGTGGCGAAAATGATTTTATGCGTTTTAAGGCTTCGCCGCGTGCCTTTTGGGTATCTTTGCGACTGCCTTTTGCTCTTGCAGATAAAAACAGGGATAACCCTTTATTTGCTGCTCAGATAAATAAAAATCAATTTCATTGGAAAAGCTCTATTGCTTCTGTTGATGAATTGGAAAAAATAAAAGATTTTATTGTGGCGTCATATTTTAAATAAGCAGCTAGTCGCCTAGCTGCCCTTAATTCCTCGTATGAATTGTAATATTATTCTAAGTACGTGCTCGTCGCTTATGCTGTCGAGTAGTTCGCGTATCTGCCGCCGTAGCTTATCCACTAGCTCGCCCTCTTTCTTGTGTGATGTGGCAATTATAACGCTAGTCGGTAAGATATGTAAGGCTTTCGGTTGTTTTGTCCATTATGTCGGACGTATGCCCCGTAGCTCTTGGCAGCGGTAACTTGCAATATTATAATTTTAATAGATCGAATAGCTCTACTTCTAGGGCTGCTGCAAGTAAGCGCAGGGTTTCTATGGTCGGGTTTGCTTTTCCATTTTCAATATTGTTTATTGTGGTCTTGCTTACCCCGCTTAACTCTTCCAGCTCTCGCAGGCTGTAGCCCTTGGCTGTTCGTATCTGCCATAAGTTGTATGTCATTATGTATGTAAGCCTCTCTTTTAGTATTTATTATACTTGACGGCTGCGCATATGTCTTATGGTAATATTTGTAAAATTCAATATAAAAATAGCCGCCCCTGTTGGCGCAGGAACGGCTACATAGACACACAACTAACGAAACTTAAAAGGCTCCGCTTGTTATGTACCCCGCAAGTACTATTATAGCATAAGCCTAAGGTTTCCGATAGGCTTATTTTTTATACCCTTTTAGGAAAATAAGCCGCCATAATAAGAAAGTGAGGTTATGCTATATGAAACTTGCTAATGGAATGGGTAGCGTATATAAACAGGGTGGTAAACGCCGTAACCCTTGGATAGCTCGAAAAACTAAAGGCTGGGATATTGACGAGGCGACAGGCAGGACTAAGCAGCGTTATTTAACTATCGGATATTATCCGACGAGGCAAGAGGCTTTAACTGCTCTTATGAATTATAACCAGAATCCGTACGACATAGAGACAAGCTCTATTACTTTTGCTGAAGTATACGAGCGTTGGAGTAAAGAGCATTTTGTAAAGGTTACTCCCAGCTCGTGCCGTTCTTGGGTTGCTGCCTTTAATCACTCTAAACCACTACACAATATGCGTATGCGTGACATACGCCCGAACCACTTAGAGGGTACCATACACGACGCTAAAGTAGGCGACAGCACTAAGCAGCGTATGAAAAGTATGTATAACTTAATGTATAAGTACTGCCTTAAATACGACATTGTAGAAAAGGACTATGCGGCATTGTGTGAGGGTGTAAAGCGTGGCAAACCTAAAATTGTACGTATTCCGTTTAGTTCCGAGGAGATACAAACACTTTGGGATAACGTGAGCTTTCCTTTTGTCGATATGGTGCTTATAGGCATATATAGCGGCTGGCGTCCGCAAGAGTTGGCAATACTAAAGGTTGCCGACATAGACTTAGAGGCGCGTACAATGTTCGGCGGTCTTAAGACTGACGCAGGACGTAATAGGGTTGTGCCTATACACTCTGCTATATATGATCTAGTCGCAGCTAATTATAACAAAGCTGTTGCTATGGGTAGCGACTATCTGTTTAATGATGAGAACGGGCAGCAGGGCACGCACTTAACATACGATAAATACCGCGGACGCTTCGAGAAAATAAACAAACGCTTTAATATGTCGCATAAGCCGCACGACACACGACATACTTTTATAAGTGCTGCCAAGTCTGCAAATATGAATGAGTATATTCTTAAGCTGATTGTAGGACACGAGATAGAGGACGTTACAGAAAAGGTATACACACATAGAAGTATGCAAGAGCTCACCGACGAGATAGAAAAGATAATATACTAAATTGCTGCATATTTGCGGCAATTAAAAAGAGGGCTACAGGTGTTTTTATACGCCTGCTGCCCTCTTATATTTTGCAAGTTACATGTGTAAGTTACGCGCTAGTTACGTGTAAGTTACCTATACTTTTCCGTAGGTTTCCATACTTCCGCATATCCGCGTAAATACTGGATTTCCTAGAATTTACCGTTCTTAGCAGCTTCCTCAATGGAAACAGCAACAGCTACAGTAGCACCAACCATAGGGTTATTACCCATTCCGATTAATCCCATCATTTCAACGTGAGCTGGAACTGATGAAGAACCTGCGAACTGAGCATCTGAGTGCATACGTCCCATAGTATCTGTCATACCATAAGAAGCAGGACCTGCTGCCATGTTATCTGGGTGAAGTGTACGTCCTGTACCACCACCTGAAGCTACTGAAAAGTACTTCTTTCCAGCTTCAAGTCTTTCCTTCTTATATGTACCTGCAACTGGATGCTGGAATCTTGTAGGGTTTGTTGAGTTACCTGTGATAGATATATCAACATTCTCCTTCCACATGATTGCAACACCTTCTGTTACATCGTTAGCGCCGTAGCAGTTAACCTTAGAACGAAGACCATCTGAATATGCTGTTCTAGAGATTTCCTTTACTTCGCCTGTTGAATAATCCATCTCTGTCTCAACGAATGTGAATCCGTTAATTCTTGAGATAATCTTAGCAGCATCCTTACCAAGACCGTTAAGGATAACTCTAAGAGGTTTCTGTCTAACCTTGTTAGCCTTCTCTGCAATACCGATAGCGCCTTCAGCAGCAGCGAATGATTCATGACCTGCAAGGAATGCAAAACATTCTGTCTCTTCTTCAAGTAACATCTTTCCTAAGTTACCATGTCCAAGACCAACCTTTCTCTGGTCAGCAACTGAACCTGGAATACAGAATGCCTGAAGACCTTCACCGATAGCTGCAGCAGCTTCTGAAGCCTTTCTTGCACCCTTCTTGATAGCGATTGCTGCACCTACTGTGTAAGCCCAGCATGCATTTTCAAAACAAATTGGCTGGATACCCTTAACCATAGCATATACATCTAATCCGGCATCCTTAGTAATCTTTTCAGCTTCTTCAATACTAGCTATACCATAGCTGTTAAGAACTGAAGTAATCTTATCTATTCTTCTCTCATATGATTCAAATAAAGCCATTCTAATTGTCCTCCTTACTTAACTTCTTCATCTGTTCTTGGGTCAATAATCTTAACAGCATCTGCAACTCTTCCGTACTGTCCGCAAGCCTTCTCATATGCTGTTGTAGGGTCATCACCCTTCTTAATGAAGTCTGTCATCTTACCAAGGCTGACAAACTTGTAACCGATAATCTGGTTGTCCTTATCAAGGGCAATACCTGTTACATAACCTTCAGCCATCTCAAGGTAACGAGGGCCTTTCTTTAATGTACCATACATAGTACCAACCTGAGAACGAAGTCCCTTACCAAGATCTTCAAGACCAGCACCAACTGCAAGTCCACCCTCAGAGAATGCACTCTGAGTTCTTCCGTAAACGATCTGTAAGAATAACTCTCTCATAGCTGTGTTAATTGCATCACAGACAAGGTCAGTGTTAAGAGCTTCCATAACTGTAAGTCCTGGTAAAATCTCTGCTGCCATAGCTGCTGAATGTGTCATACCTGAACATCCGATAGTCTCAACTAAAGCTTCCTGAATGATACCTTCCTTAACATTAAGAGTAAGCTTACATGCACCCTGCTGAGGAGCACACCAGCCTACACCATGTGTAAAACCTGAAATATCTTCAACCTTCTTATTCTGTACCCATTTACCTTCTGTTGGCACTGGAGCTGCTCCGTGATGAACGCCCTGTGCTACTGGACACATATTCTCTACTTCCTGTGTGTAAATCATCTTATTACTCCTTTCGTAATTCATAGTGTTTACTATAAATGAAACGACGGCCAGAAGCCGTCGTCCAAGCCTTGACTATTTTCTCACAAACTTTTGCATTAGTCAATGTGAGACACAACATTTTTACATTAATAAAACAAAAATTTCACATAATTATCTCTTAGTTACTACTTCGCCCTGCTTCTTATATATGGAACCTGCCGGAATAAAGCCTCTTACGCTTGAAAGCGGATAAATATTACTCTCTCTTCCAACAATTGTTCCAGGATTAAGTACGCTGCCACAGCCAACCTCAACATTATCTCCAAGAAATGCACCAATCTTTTTGATACCTGTATCAATATTGCAGTCAGGTCCTTTAATAGTAATAAGCTTCTTGTCAGACTTAACATTAGATGTTATTGAGCCCGCTCCCATATGAGCCTTGAATCCAAGAATTGAATCTCCAACATAATTATAATGTGGAACCTGTACCTTATTAAAAAGAATTACATTCTTAAGCTCAGTTGAATTACCAACAACAGCGCCTTCACCTACAATAGCTTTTCCACGGATAAATGCACAGTGTCTTACCTCTGCATCTTTACCGATAATTGCAGGTCCTGCAATATAAGCTGATGGAAATACATTTGCAGTTCTGTGAACCCATATATTCTCCCCACGCTTCTCATATTCATCTTCTGGCAGTGAATTGCCAAGTTCTACAATAAAATCACCAATCTTTGCAAGTACTTCCCATGGATATGTACAGTCTTCAAATACCTTTGCTGCAATAGTCTCATTAAGGTCATACAGATTACTTATCTTTAATGCATCATTATTCATATCAAATATCCTCTTTATATCAATTATTCAACAGTAACAGATTTTGCAAGGTTTCTTGGCTTATCTACATCGTTACCCTTAAGAACTGCTGTATAGTAGGCAATAAGCTGTAATGGGACTGCCGCAACCATAGGCATAAGAAGCTGGTCTGCCTGTGGAAGCTTAATAACAATATCTGCCACTCCATCCTCAATATCAAGCTCTGGTTCTGCAATAAGCACTACAAATGCTCCTCTTGACTTAACTTCCTTAATATTACTTATAGTCTTTTCCTCAAGATTCTTCTGTGTTGCTATTGCAATTACAGGCATCTGTTCTGTAATAAGCGAGATAGTTCCATGCTTAAGCTCTCCTGCTGCATATGATTCAGAATGAATATAAGATATCTCCTTTAACTTAAGAGAACCTTCCATACTGAGTGCATAATCAAGACCTCGTCCTATATAAAGAAGACTGTCTGCATTAATAAGCTTGGATGCTGCAAACTGACACTTACTCTCAAGTGCAATGGCTTCTTCAATAACCTCAGGTATTTCTTCAAGCATCTTAGTATATCTGCTGCATTCTGCCTCATCCATCTTACCATTAGCATAAGCTAATTCAAATGCAATTAAATACATAATTGATACCTGAACCATATATGCCTTCGTTGAAGCAACTGAAATCTCAGGACCTGCATGTGTATATACAACCATATCTGCTTCTCTTGCAATTGATGAACCCTTGACATTAACAATTGCCATAGTATCAGCACCTGCCTGTTTTGCAAGTTCAAGTGCAGCCTTAGTATCAGCAGTCTCACCTGACTGTGATATAACAATCATAAGGTCATCTTCACTAATAAGAGGATCTCTGTATCTGAATTCTGATGCAATATCAACAGTTACAGATACTCTTGCTATCTTTTCTATTATATATTTACCGACCATTCCGGCATGCATTGCAGTACCACAGGCAACAATATATATATTCTTATAATTCTTTAACTTATCAGGATTGAATCCTTCTGCACTGAAATCAGGCATATCGTCCATGATTCTTGGCACAATTGTTCTCTTTACAGAATCTGGCTGCTCATGAATTTCCTTAAGCATAAAGTGCGCATAACCGCCCTTTTCTGCAGCATCAACATCCCAGTCAGCAGTATTTAATTCCTTATGTATCTCATTACCATGAACATCGTATATCTTAACTGAATCCTTCTTAATAACTGCAATCTCATTCTGGTCAAGAAGGTAATAATCTCTTGTGTAGTGAATAATAGCCGGAACATCAGATGCTATGAAATTCTCATGTTCTCCAACGCCAACAATAAGAGGGCTGTCCTTTCTTACTGCAAATATCTCATCAGGGAAATCCCTGAACATAATTCCAAGTGCGTATGAACCCTTAATCTCTGACAGTACCTTTGCAATAGTCTTCATCGGGTCACCATCATAATAGTAATCAAGCAGCTTTGCAGCAACCTCAGTATCTGTTTCACTTGCAAAGCTATATCCCTCTCCGACAAGAAAATCCTTAAGCTTCTTATAGTTCTCAATTATACCGTTATGTACAATAGTAACTCTCTTATTGCCATGTGGATGTGAATTAATGTCTGATGGTTCTCCATGCGTAGCCCATCTTGTATGACCAATTCCAACATGTCCTTGTGGTTTTCCTTCTTCATCCATCTTCTCAACAAGGTTGGCAAGTCTTCCCTTGCACTTCTTGACCTTTATATTACCATGATCAAATACCGCAATACCTGCTGAATCATATCCTCTGTATTCAAGCTTAGATAATGCATCTACAAGTACATCTGCGCTTTCTCTGTCCCCTACATATCCTGCAATTCCGCACATATATTTAATTCCTTTCACTCATTTACTTATAATTCTTAGCGGTCTCGTTAAAAAGTCCTATAAGCCCCGCCTGATTCCTTAATGCCATAACAGCCCTTGTTCTTCTCGAAACAAAACCATCAAGCTTTTCCATATACTCATCTGCTGTAATATTCCCCTCTGCTACACCTGTAAGTCCTTTTTCCCAGCTTGCCGTAAGCTCCGGATTAAGCAGATGCCTGATAGAATTATCTACAACATCATATATTATCTCACCTAAAAATGTAGGCGTAATAATCTGTGTCTTAGAATTAATAGAAATATACTTAATAGTATTAAGTTTTTTAAGGATTTCAGCTCTGGTAGCACTTGTTCCTATTCCACTACCCTTAATCTGGGCACGCAGCTCCTCATCTTCAATAAGCTGTCCTGCATTCTCCATTGCAAGAATAATAGAACCTGAATTATATCTCTTAGGAGGTGATGTTTCACCTTCTTTGATATTAAACCCATTAAATGTGATTGTAGAACCTTTTCTGTATTTTTTCAATACCTCAAATAAAGCTGCATCACATTTATTATCTTCCTTATTATCGACGCTATCATCATCCTTTACTTTTGCATCATTTCTCGCCTTTGCAAATGAGTTCTTAGCTACGCTAAGATACCCTTCATCTACAAGCACTTTAAATGAAGCATACAGTTTTTCATTCTTTACATCACTGGTAATACTTACCTTCTGATAAATAGCCGGTGGATAGAATATACTTAAGAATCTTCTTACAATTATCTCATAAGTTCTCGCAGCTGTAACTGACAAGTTCTTTAAATTATTAAACCCCTGTCCTGTCGGAATAATCGCATAATGGTCTGTGATTGCTTTATCGTTGCAATATCTTGTCTTTTCAATCCCCTTCTGCATATTATTCTGTAATATATGCTCAGCTATCTCCTTCACAGGCGGAAAATTCCTGAGTCCTCCTATATTCTTATGTATTTCCTTACTTACCGCAGTCGATAACACTCTCGCATCAGTTCTTGGATAAGTAACCAGTTTCTTTTCATACAGTTCCTGAATAATATTAAGGGTCTCATCAGGGCTTATCTTAAACAGCTTGCTGCATTCATTCTGAATTTCAGCAAGATTATACAGAAGCGGTGGATTCTTGGTTTCTTTCTTTCTCTCAATAGAATCAACTACCCCCTGTGCCGGCAGTGGATCAGATAAGAACTTAACAAGTTCCTCAGCCTTTTTCCTTTCCTTAAAACCATTATCCTTATATAAATATGGCGTACCGGCATACATACTCTTATCACTTACACGCCATTCTGCATCAAATGTTGAATTTTCAGCCTGTGCCTGTCCAATAACTCTGTAGAACGGTGTCTTTACAAAGCTTCTTATCTCCCGTTCTCTTCTTACTACCATTCCAAGAACACATGTCATAACCCTTCCGACAGATACAACTGCCCTGTCAAGGTGCAGGTAATTAGCAATATTGCGTCCATATTTCAATGTAAGAACTCTTGAGAAATTAATTCCCATAAGATAATCTTCCTTCGCACGAAGATACGCTGAATCACTCAGATTATCATATTCAGATATATCTTTAGCCGTATTAATTCCTTTAAGAATCTCTTCCTCGGTCTGCGAATCAATCCACACACGGCGCTCTTTCTTTCCCTTAACGCCTGCCTCCTGCCTCACAAGCCTGTATATATATTCTCCCTCTCGTCCTGAATCGGTACACACATATATATATTCAACATCATCCCTTGTAAGAATGTCTTTAACTATATTAAACTGTTTCGCAACTGCAGGTATAACCTCATACTTAAATTCCTTTGGTATGAATGGCAATGTGTCAAAGCTCCATCTTTTCAGATTAGGATCATATGCATCCGGGTAGCTCATAGTTACCAGATGTCCTACACACCATGTCACAATATGGTCTCCACCCTCAAGATATCCGTCTTTTCTTGTGAAGTTCACATGCAGTGCCTTGGCAAACTCCTGCGCTACGCTTGGTTTTTCCGCGATATATACGGATTTTCCCATTATATCCCTCATTTCTGTGTCTATTACACAATTATTATTCTCCTGAAGCATCAAGAGTTCCCATATAAGCTGGTATATATTCTTTTATAAAATAATCTGCTTCCGGAATATTCATATCAACAATAGCCTGATATATTGTCTTTTCCGCATCAGCAAAATCCATATTACCAGACTTCTTTTCCTCAAGACATTTGATATAAGCTGACATCTTATCAGCCGCCTTTACATATTTCCAGAGTTCTTCTTCCTCTTCTGTCTCTGATAACACACCCTTATAATGTGCTCTTATATCAGATGACAGACCTGAGAGCATCTGCTCCTCTGCAACATGCTCTACTTCCTTATAAGCATTTCTTATAACCGGATTGTAATACTTTACAGGAGTCGGAAGATCACCCGTAATTATCTCTGTAACATCATGATACATTCCAAGAATTGCAAGCCTTTCAGCATTAATATTCCCACCATATATCTCATTGTTGATAATTCCCAATGCATGTGCTATGAATGCCACTTCAAGACTATGCTCGCACAGATTCTCATGGCGTGTATTCTGCATAAGTCCCCATCTGTTAATATATTTCATTCTCGACAGCATTGCATAAAAATAATTTTCCTTCAATGTAAATGTCCCCTCTTAACTCTTTAAGTCGTTTCATAATTTTATATCATAATAGGTTTTTAAGCAAGTAAAAAGAGATGCCATCTCTGACATCTCTTTTCTGGTATGTGTATTAGAATTTAATTATTCTGCATCCTTAGGAGTGATATAACCCTGTGCCTTAAGAAGCTCTGCAATAAGAACAGCTCCACCTGCTGCACCTCTTAATGTGTTGTGTGAAAGACCAACAAACTTATAATCAAACACACTGTCTTCTCTTAAACGGCCAAGTGAAACACCCATTCCGTTCTCATAATTTACATCAAGCTTAACCTGTGGACGGTCATCTTCTTCAAGATACTGGATGAACTGCTTTGGAGCACTTGGAAGATTAAGTTCCTGTGGAACTCCCTTGAAGCTTCTCCACTTTTCAATAATCTGTTCCTTAGTTGGCTTCTTCTCAAAGTTAACAAATACAGCTGCTGTATGTCCATCAAGAACTGGAACTCTGATACACTGACATGTGATAACCGGATCACTTGCAGGAACAATCTTTCCATCCTCAATCTTACCCCATAATCTTAAAGGCTCTTTCTCAGACTTTTCTTCCTCGCCACCAATATAAGGGATGATATTCTCAACCATCTCTGGCCACTGTTCAAATGTTTTACCAGCACCTGAGATTGCCTGATATGTTGTTGCAACAACAAGCTTTGGTCCGAATTCCTTTAATGCATTAAGAGCAGGTGTGTAGCTCTGGATTGAACAGTTAGGCTTAACACAGATAAATCCTCTCTTAGTACCAAGTCTTTCTCTCTGATATTTAATAACTTCAAGATGCTCTGGGTTGATTTCTGGAACAACCATAGGAACATCTGGTGTCCAACGATTAGCACTGTTATTAGAAACAACTGGAACTTCTGCCTTAGCATATCTTTCCTCTATAGCCTTAATCTGGTCCTTAGGCATATTAACTGCACAGAATACGAAATCTACCTTAGAAACAATTTCATCAAAATCCTTATCCATATCATATACAGTCATCTTCTTAACGAACTCTGGCATTGGTGTCTGCATCTTCCAGCGTCCTTCAACAGCATCTTCATAAAGCTTTCCTGCTGAACGTCCTGAAGCTGCTACTAAAACAACCTCAAACCAAGGATGATTCTCAAGTAATGTTATAAATCTCTGTCCTACCATACCTGTACCGCCAAGGATACCAACTCTTAACTTATCGCTCATTTTTAACTCCTTCAATATGTAAAATCTAAAAGACACTTCCCTCTGTTCTGTCTTTCTGTGACGGACATTTGTTTTTGTGTCTAAGAAAATATATCACAGCCTATAGGATAATGCAAGCCATTTTTAAATATTTTAAGATTTTTCTTAATAAAAATATATTTTTTTATGTAAAAATGAAAAAGCCCCGGCAGTTAACCGGAAGCTTTTTCTGGAAATATTAGGAGAAGTAAATTCTTATAAACTTATTTATCGAATGTCTTCTTTCTCTTTAATTCAACACATGCAATTCCTGCTGTTAATGTCATTGCAGCAATATACCATACCATATGGTATGAATCACCTGTCTCAACACCATTATTGTCTGATACCACTGGATCTGTAGCTGGCTGCTCTGCCGGTGTCTCTGGTTTAGCAGGCTGCTCTGGTGCTGGATTCTCTGGTTCACCCGGTGTTGGATTCTCTGGTTCACCCGGTGTTGGATTCTCTGGTTCACCTGGTGCTGGATTCTCTGGTTCGCCCGGTGTTGGATTCTCTGGTTCGCCTGCAGATGTAATCTCCTTACCATCAACAACAAGCTTAACATCTGAAAATGTCACATCAGCACTTCTTGCAACATACATTCCAACATATACATATTCTGAATCTACAGAAGTTAATTTAAAATCAAAACCACCTGTAATAGTTTCTTCATTACCAAATGTACATGCATAACCATCTGTATTACTTTCGATTTTAAGGTTATATGTCTCACCAGCCTTAATTTCATTAGCACATGTTCCGCCCTGTGTAAGAGCGCCACTCTTTCTTGCAAAACAGTTCCATACAGAATCTTTCTTAGTAAGCTTAAGTGGACCAGCTGCAACATAGTCACCCATTGTACTGTTAATATACTGATCTACATACATATCATCTCTTGCCATAAGACCGAATGATACCTGATCATTAGATGTAAAACTGTTTACAGTCGCCTTTGCTGTAATTGTAAAATTACTGTTTGCTGGAACTCTGTAATAATACATAGCAATTCCATCAGCAGTACTTGCTATCTTTCCTGCTCCATTAACAGCAATATTAATATTACCATTGTCAAGACTCTCAAGCTTAAATTTAGATGCTATCTTATCATTGCCGCCAACATTTCCAAATACAGTTCCCTTAAAGATTCCTGCATTAGCCCATAATTCGCTGTCTTTTAAATCATTTGAATATTCTGACTCTTTATAATCAGGATTAGACTTTAAAACATCACTCTTAGTTGGTGCTTTAGCATCAATAATATGCTCTGCAAGTCCTGCTACATTAAGTTCCTTAATTGTCTTAGTAACAAGATATGCATTATATGTTCCGCCCCAGATATTAGTATGCGTATTGTCTACACTTTCTGGCTTTGATGATGTCCATGCATGTAAATTAACTGTCTCGGCTGCTCCTAATGAATCATATAATTTCTTAGTAAGAGAAGTCATATCAACCACTGGAACATTAAGATCTTTTCCAAGATTAATGATTGCCTGTGGATAACTTCCTCCTTCAAACTCTCCTGAAGCAGCTGTAACATGAAGCTGACTGTCAGACCAGTTGCCATCAGCAGTTCTTCTTACAATCGGTGTACATAAAACAACTGTTGTTCCTGCTGCCTGTGCTGGCTTTATATAATTCTCATATAAAGAATAAGCAAATGAACCTGCTGTTTTATAATCTCCATTAGGGTTAGTATATCTTCCGCTCTCCGCTTTTTCATCATTGTGGCCGAAACCAACAAGAAGAAAATCTCCCTTTTTCATTCCAGCTATAAGCTCACCATACTCCTTATCCGCTGTATAGCTTGTTGAACTTCTTCCTGATAAAGCAATATTCTTTACCTCAAAAGTTCCATCCAGATACTTATCAATCTGTGTTCCCCATCCATATCTAGGATAATAATAATTGTCTGTGAAAGCACTGACTGTCGAATCTCCCACAATCCAGACAACAGGCTTTGATGAATCTGATTCCTCAGCTCCTGCAAATGTTCCAAATCCAAAGCTCATAACAAGCAAAAGGATTGCACTAAGCAGACAACTGATCAGCCTTCTATTTTTGTTTTTCATAACAAAGACCATTCCTTTCTTTTATTTGTTCAAATTGTAAACTATGAACCTATGTCAAGGTCAAGTCTTTGTGTATATTTTACCATAAAATGTTTTTGCAAAAAAATCCCCGCACTATGTGCGGGGAAATTCTCAAAATATTAATACGCTATACCATTAGATACTTCTACATAATAAATATTAACTCCACCAGATTCTGATACAATATAATATTCACCTGCCTCATCTAATCTGAATGATACTGACTTAAGTGAAGAACCAGGTATCTTAGCTGTACTTGTTACATCATTACCATTCTTATCAATAATCTTAATAAGTCTGCTTGTATCTGTATCTGAGCTTGTTGCATATATCTTTACCTTAGATTCACCTGCTGTCTTAAATGCAATAGCTCTTGCAGATTCGCTTCCTGCACCGCCAAGCTTGATTCTCTTTGTAAAGCTGATATTCTTGTAATCCTTATTGCTCTTATCAACCGTTACAGTCTTTTTGCTTGTTGCAACAATCTTAAGACCATCAACTACAGTTGAACTCTTAATCTTTCCTGTTGAAACATCATTAGCATTAAGAATTAATTTTTCACCCTTTGTTGATACTGAAGAAGCTTCTGTTGCTTTTGTTGGAGCCTGTGTAGCCTTTGTTGGAGTCTGTGTCTCCTTTGTTGTTGCCTCTGTCGCCTTAGTTGGAGCCTGTGTCTCCTTTGTTGTGCCTTCAGTAGCTTTAGTTGTTTCCTGAGCCTTTGTTGTCTCTTCTGGCTTAGTTACCTCAGATGATGAATTCTTTGAAGATACACTAATCATCTGATTAGCAACATTGAATCTTGCTCCCATTGAAGCATAGCTTCCTGTTGTCTCATAAAGGCTGTTCATGTTAATTGTTCCATCAGCATTTCTAAGCTGTTTATCTATATTTTTGCTCATATCAATTGCATTAACAGTGTTCTTAAACATTCCAGCTGTCTTAGCAGGGTCAGTTACAACAGTTCCCTTCTTATCTCCACTTACTAAAGAAGTAAACAAAGAACCTGAAAGATTATAATACTTACCTGAATTGTAATATATTGAATCAGCCATTTTACCAGTAAACTTATCTGAATCAATTGCACCAGCTGATACAAGTCCCTTAAATATTGCTGCACTTGATGTTCTGTAACATAAGAAGTTACCCTTCTTAGCATACTTTCCATTGCCCCATGCTGTAACATTTACAATTGTAAGACCTGTTGGGTTATTATTATCTGTAAATCCTGTTGCACCATTGTCAAATGACAGACAATTCATTACATTATGTGGAGTTCCAACACCTGAACCACCAAGCTTAAATCCATTCATATCTCCATTAGCATAATGAACACCATTAGATAATGTTCCGTTGTTAAATGCAACGCAATTTCTTATTGTAATTACACCTATAGGACCTGTTGCACTCTTTGCAAATAAATCCCATCCATCATCTGAGTTGCTGTATGATATACATCCGTCAAATACATTGCCTTCACCACATGTAAGCTTTGCAGCAAATCCATCTGCATTCTCACCTGTACCGCCCTGGTCAGGGAAATCACAGTTATCATGTGATGTACAGTTGATAATCAGGTTATTTGATGGCCATAAATCTTTAGTAGCAGCCGTTGTGTCATATCTTGAAATCTGGAGTCCTGAATCTCTGTTTGCTTCAAATACACATTTTTCAAAAATGTTGTTATTACCAGCAAGTAATACTCCGTTATCTCCAGCACCATAGAAATTAATTCCCTGGAAATACCAGTAATCTCCATCTACAACTACACCTCTGTTAGCTCCGTCAAGCTTCTGTGCTGAAAAATCAAACTTAACTTCCTTGCCACTTTCAGCCTTTACAATAATATAAGAGCCTGATTTTCCATTCATGGCATTATTAATTACAATTGTATCAGAGAACTTATATGTTCCCTCTTTTACAATAATTACATCGCCAGCCTTAGCTGAACTGATTGCATTAAGAATTTCATTTGAAGATGATACATATTTTGCATTCTTGAAATCTGCATCTTTCTTCTTACTGATATCTGTATACGCACCTGAATAAGAAAGGCTTGTCTTATCATATGATGTTGTTGCATCTGAACCCGTTGTTTCCTTTTCAGTTGCCTTTGTTGCGCTTTCTGTTGATTTAGTTGTTGCCTGTGTTGCTTTTGTTGTTGTCTGTGTTTCCTTTGTTGTTGCCTGTGTTGCTTTTGTTGTACTCTCTGTTGCCTTAGTTTCTTCTGTTGTTGGATCTGGTGATACAATCTTCGCATTAGTACCACCTACAGAAACAAGGTCTGTATTCTTGTAATTAGTAACTGTTGCCTTTAATTCCTTATCAATGGCATATACAGAATCATCTTTATCAGAGAATGTCCATGAAATCACTCCACCACCAAGGCTTCCTGCTCCCTTTGCAGATGTTACTACTGAAGGTACATCTTCTGCATTATTAAGACTTCCTGATTTAACTCCGAGATCCTTAGTTGTATCAAAGTTATCATAAGATGTTGCACCTGCTACAGTCTTATATGAAGATGGAACTTTCTCATCTGCTGACTTTGCAAGGTATGCATCAAATGATGCCGCATTTGCAGAATCACCTGTTTCTGAAACAGCATTTGCATAGATAATCTTCTGTGCACCTACGATAACATTTCCATATGCTTTAATGATACCACCGTTCTCACCTGAGAATGTACCCTCACCAAGTGCATCTGTTCCCTGATTAGATGAAAGCATTGGATTCTTACAGTTTCTAAAATAGTTATTCTGTATGAATAATGAAGAACCCATTGTTGAACCAGCACCGTACTTTGCATTGCCATCATAGTAGTTGTTATACATATGCACTGACATTGTTCTTACTCTTGCATGTCTTGAATCAGAATGATCAAACCAGTTATGATGATATGTAATATAGTTAGGACCAGACTCACTCTTCATTCCACATAATGAGCACTTACCTGAGTCATAAAAATGTACATATGAAACTGTTATATACTGTGAATTACCTTTAATGTCAATTGAACCGTCACCCTTTGCCTGGTCAGCATCCCCACCTGCTTTACCATAGTACAGATCAACATTGTGAATCCATACATTGCAGTTTGCTGTATCGAGAGAAATACCATCATCCATGAAATTAATAATTGAGAAATTTCTCATCTCAACATTTCCTGCATTTCTTAAGAGGAAACCGAATCCATTGATTGTTGCATCATCTCCGATACCCTCTATTGTCATATTAAGATTTGAATAAGCACTAGCTCCTTTAATCTGTACTCCCTCAGATGAACTTGAAAACTTATCCATTGCAGTATCTGTAACACATCCGATTACACGAACATCAAGTGCTCTTGTTTCTATCCCCTTGCTAGCACTTTTTGTATATGCATCAATTATTGTCTGAAGACCTGTATATTCCTTCTCTCCCTTTGCCTCTTTTACTGATGCCTTAATTGTCTTTGCATTATCGTTAGTAACATAAAGAACAATTGCATCTTTCTTAAGTGTTCCATTCTCATTGTAAGCACCTGAACCTGTTTTATATTTTGATTCAGATGAAAATGCAAATCCGGATCTGTCATAAGAACTTACATTGAGTGTCTTAGTAACCTGTGCTTTGTCAGTAACTTCCTTTCCGTTCTTTACAGGAACTACCTTAATAACATAGTCACCTGCCGCAAGTCCTACTGCATCAACCCTGTAGTAGTTCTTATACTTTCTGATAAGTTCATTGTCGATTCTTGCATAGGCAGAATCTGACTGACTGGCTTTCTTGATATATGCTGTATATCCTTCTGCCTGATTATCAATGGTCCACTGTGCATATGCTGACTCTAACCATCCTGCCGCACCATCAATAAATTTAACTGTTCCAACATCCGCCTTTGCTGTAAGAAGTGATGTAGGAATCACGATACTCACAATCATAACCAATGCAAGTACCCATGCCCATTTTCTACGAGCTGCTTTGCTAATAATAGCTTTCATGTTTTGCTTTTCCTCCTCAATACATTTTTTTGTGCATTTTGCTTTAACCAGCAAGGGTTTATGTCGTTATATTAGCAACTTTTACTCAAAAAGTACATGTATGTTAAGTAGGAAATAGGTACCATTTTCATAACTTTTAAGTACTTCATATTAAAATATGACAAAAATATGTAAAACACCGTGGCACATTTGCTATTAAGCTAATATGCCACGGTGCAGATTAAGCATCCGGATATTCCAATATATATCTCTCATAACCATTAATTATCTTAGTATTCTCATTATATTCATATTCCTGCTTAAACTTCATCTGGTAGGTCTTGTGGATATGACCATGGATGAAATACTTAGGCTTATATTTTTCCAACAGATAATTAAAGCCCTCAAAACCCTTATGCGGTTCGTCAGGTCCGTCACCTATTCCCGCTGCCGGTGAATGTGTAAGCAGTATATCAAAGCCCCTGTTCTTCTTTATTGAAAGCCACATTTTATTAATTCTGTGGTTCATCTCTTTCTGTGTATACTGGTTCTTTCCCTTCTTATAGCGTATAGAACCACCAAGTCCCATAATACGGACACCTTTATACACATATATCTTATCCTCAATATTGATACATCCATCCGGTGGCTGTATATCATAACAGTCATCATGATTGCCATGCACATAAAGAATAGGTACTTTTGAAAATGATGCAAGAAACGACAGATACTGGGGCTTTAAATCCCCTGCTGAAAGTATAAGATCTATACCTTCCAATTTTTCCTTTTCGAAATAATCCCATAAGTACTTTGATTCAACATCCGCTAACACAAGTATTTTCATTAATAATTCCCCAGCCACCACTGCAGGCAGCATGCTTTCTATTCTTCTTCTTTGACAACACCCTGAAGTGCCATTTTTAATTTAGCATTATCTGTAAGTTCATTATACCGAGGCAGTCTGCCAACCACATTATCAAGCAGCCAGTCCATAGTAATTATATGTTCCGGATCAATAAGCTTCCCTTCTTCAACCCTTATATTACCCTGCTGATCTTTTAATTCACCCTCAAACACTCTGAACCTTGCTTCCTTAAGTTCTTTCTCAAAGAGCTTTACAAGTCTCTTAGTTGCTGATGGCAGACTCTCTGAATATATAAGATCAACAACTCCTGCCGACATTCCCCACCAGTAATTAAGTGCTTTTACATTATCGCCGTCCTCATCCTTACTCCATGAACCACTCATAATGCTCTGTATAAGCTTTTCATAAAAAACTCCCCAGTGCCATACAGGCATAGCCAGGTGCTTATCCGAATCACTCGCTTTATACAACCCGAACTTTCTCTTACTCTTGCCCGGAGTAATCATATCCTGATTAGAAATAATGCTTATATTCTTCTTAGCAAGATTTTCCTCTGAATCATTATCCTTAATACTGTTCCATTCAAGGTAAACCTTGGCTCTTGGATTAACAAACTTTACTCCCAATGCAAATGCATTTATATTCGCACATGCCCCATAAACCGGATTATCAGCTATATAACCAACATTATCGTCATCAGCCAGTGAACCTGCAATAATCCCTGTTATAAACTTTGCTTCAAACATTCTTGCATAATATGACCTGATATATTTATGTGAAATGTTAAGAGAACAATCAAGAATCTTTACTGACGGATGTGCTATTGCAGCTTTAAGTCCAGCCATATTCATCGCCGAAGATGTCACGAATATAAGATCACATCCTTTATCTATAAGTCTGTTGATTGCCGCCTCATCATTCTGCTCCGGTATCACATTCTCCTCAACGTATGTCTCTATCTGGTCACCAAATGTATCATCAATATACTGTCTTCCAAGCTCATGTGCATAACACCACTCTGAATCCTGCGGTGTTTTTTCATATACAAATCCAACCTTAAGCTTCTTAACTCCTCCACCCATTGGAAGCAGATAGCTTAATATATTCTTCTTAGGTGCTGCTGCCGGCGTCATCTTAAGTTCCACTTCACTGTTATCATCAAGAAGCTCGAATTCAGCCCATGTTTTGGCGACATTCTTTGCCATCTCAGACTTAGTCATCTTCTTAACAGCATCATATCCGTGAATATGAATGAAGCGTAAAAATGAATCTCCTGTTGGAAAATCAAACTTATCCCCTCCTCTTGATTCATAAGCAAGCCTGAAATTAAGATAGCACGAAACAAGGTCTTTCTTATCATCCTCATCCATTGGTTCTCCTGGTGTAATTCCAACCAGCTCCATAAGAGTTGTAAAACTGCCCTCTTTACTGAAATATATATCGTTTAACTTGGTAGATTTATAAAAATCCATGAATTCATAATATATCTTAACATCAGGATCATCACTGTATTTAGGTATCTTTCTTATAACCTGTGCACTTACTGTCACCGCCTTAAAATATTTAAGTACACTGACTCTTTTATTACCTTCAAGCACATAGAACTTATTCATGTACTCATATACTTTAATATCGTCTCTTATTCCTTCATTCACCTGACTGTCGCTAAGCGAAGCCCACTTTGCTGAAAATTCTGTTCCCCAGTCAAGTATAGGCATGAAGTTGTCTGCAAATGCAGTAGTTCTACCTGCTGTACATGTTCCAACCACAAGTCTTAACGGAATCTGGTCACTTCCAAGACTAACTTCTCTGTCAATACTGTTTTCATCAATAATATCCTCCAAAACCGGAAGATATGGGTACGTACCCTTATTTACACACGCATGATATTCTTTTTTACCAATCTTTACTGCACTAAGATAATCCTGTACTGACATATCTTCTACCTTTCCTTTCTGTCTGCATTCTACCGTTTAATGTTCCTGTATGTAACATTTGCAGACCGCCATATCTTATTTATTTCTACTTACATATATAAAACTATCACATTTTCACCAAAAAATACACCTTAAAATTGACTTTTGTTAATTATGCTAGTATCTTATTCGATAGGCTTGAAATTTTTCTATATTTCGGGTCTGAATAAAATGCATGCAGATACGCATTTAAAGAAATGGAGTATACATATGAATATTGAATTTTCTAAGAGAGCTGACCGCTTTGGCAGCAACATTTTTAATATACTTAATCAGAAAAAGAATGACAGACTTGCACAGGGAAAGCCGGTATATAACTTTACTGTAGGAACTCCTGATTTCAAGCCTGATGAATCTGTTATGAAGGTTGTTTCAGAGGCAGCACTTGACCCTGAGAATTACAAGTACTCACTTGGTGATACTGATGAATTGCTTGACGCTGTATGCAAATGGTACAAACGCCGTTACAACACCGTTATCACACCTGATGAAGTCGCCTCTGTATTCGGAACCCAGGAAGGCATGGCTCATATTGCCCTTGCTTTGTGCAACCCTGGTGATTTATGCTTAGTTCCTAATCCAGGATATCCTATATTCGAGATTGGACCATTCCTGTGTGACGCACAGATTGCTTATTACAATCTTCTCCCAGAGAATGATTATCTTATAGATTTTGATTCTATCGATGAAGATACTGCAAAAAAAGCCAAAATGATGGTTGTATCTTATCCACTGAATCCTGTATGTGCTACTGCACCTGATGAATTCTACGATAAACTCATCGCATTTGCCAAGAAATATAACATCATTATTATTCACGACAACGCATATTCTGAGATTATATATGACGGACAGATTGGTGGCTCTTTCTTAAGCCACGAAGGTGCTATGGAAGTCGGAGTTGAATTCAACTCTCTTTCTAAGACTTATAATCTTACTGGTCTGCGCCTTTCATTTCTTATCGGAAACCGTGAAATCGTAAGCAAATTCAAAACTGTCCGCTCACAATTTGACTATGGAACAAGTTTTATATATCAGAAAGCTGCTGTTGCTGCACTTAACGGTCCGCAAGGATATGTCGCTGACAACCGTGCTGAATATGAGTTAAGAAGAAATGCTCTCGTTGCCGGAATTAAGAAGCTTGGACTTAAACCTGCTGATGTTAAAGGCACAATGTTTGTATGGGCTGCCATTCCTGACGGCTATACCAGTTCAGCTGATTATGTTATGGAACTTCTTAATAAGACTGGCGTTTTATGTACACCTGGAAGCAGCTTCGGAAGCCTTGGAGAAGGTCATGTAAGATTTGCCCTTGTACTTCCCCATGAAGAAATTGAGAATATTTTTTCTAATCTGTAATTCACTAAAAAACATAATATACGTACAAAACCCCGTATCCTGCAAAACAGAATACGGGGTTTATATGTATCTTTGCTATTAACAATCACTGGTGATTAGCCACGGATCTTCTTAACAAGAGCAACAGCCTCTGCTGTCATATCCTTAATCTTGTCAAATTCTCCTGCCTTAATCATATCACCCTTAACCATCCATGAACCACCACAGCAGAAGATCTTATCGCATGATAAGAATTCCTCAAGGTTAGCTGTGTTGATACCACCTGTAGGCATGATTCTTACATTAGTGTAAGCTGCGCACATAGCCTTGATCATCTTAATTCCACCTGCAGCTGTAGCTGGGAAGAATTTAACTCTTGTAAGGCCTCTCTTAACAGCCTGTGCAAGCTCTGAAGGTGTAACGATACCTGGCATAACAGGAATGTTCTTAGAAATACAGTAATCAACGATTTCTGGATCAAATCCTGGGCTTACGATAACTGAAGCACCAGCTGCTACAGCTCTGTCAACCTGCTCTGTTGTAAGTACTGTACCTGCTGCAAGTACCATATCTGGATATGCTTCATGCATAAGACGGATAGATTCCTCAGCTGCTGCTGTACGGAATGTAACCTCTGCACAAGGAAGACCACCATCAACTAAAGCCTTAGCTAATGGAAGTGCATCTTTAGCATCATTCAATACTACTACTGGAATTACTCCAAGTTCTTCAAATTTGTCTGCAATATTGCTCATAATTATATAGACTCCTTTCATATTTCCCCAATCTCTGGGATAATTTTGTCCGCAAATATTCTATCACACTCTCATCGCCATTACAAGCATTATAAATGTTGTTATTCCCTCAGCAACAGCATACGCAAGCCATACTCCTGTCATTCCAAAAAATGCCGACATTACAAAAACTGCACCTAAAATCAGCACAAATCCTCTTGCCACAGAAACAACTGCCGCTTTAAACGCATCCTCTGTTGCACTGAATGCACCGCCACCTACAATGTTAATTCCCGCAAAGAATATTCCAATAAAATATAACTTAACACCTTCTGTTGCGTAAAGCCTTAACATTTCTGAACCTTCACTGTTAAACACTGCGACAAACTGTCCTGCAAATATAAACAATATACTATACATAACCGCTGCAAGTACAAATGCTGTTGTATATCCCATTCGTTTTAACTGTGTACATCCATCCTTGTCTCCCCTGCCGAAACAACTGCTTATAAGTGGCTGACTTCCCTGTGCAACACCATTAAATACCGCAGTTGTGACAATTGCAATATTAGCCACAACTCCGTATGCAGCTACTCCGACATTACCAGCCAGCTTAAGTATTACGAAATTAAAAGCAAGTGTAATGACCGCTGACGACATCTCTCCTACAAATGCCGATACACCAAGCTGGCACCCTGCCACAAGTTTTCTGACTGAAGGCTTACACACAACAAGCCTGACACTGCTTTTCTTAGAGAAGAAATGTATGCTGCATATTCCCATTCCGATAATCGGCGACAAAGCTGTTGCCAGTGCTGCACCTTCCATTCCCAGATTCATCGGGAACATGAGAATATAGTCAAATACTATATTAAACAAACTGCTAAAAAGTGTTGCACTCATAGCAATTCCCGGTGCTCCGTCATTTCTTACAAATGCATTAGTCACATAGTTGCACATAAACATAGGTGCAAAACACATGAATATCTTAGTGTAATTATTTCCAACTGCTACAATATGTTCATCAGCTCCTAGAACACGCATGATATCTGCCGAAAAGAATATTCCGGCAAAAACGAATAGCATGCTTGACAATATACACCATATTAATGCATTCCAGAAATAATCATCTGCATCTGCATCTTTTTTAATCTTACTAATTGCATACCTTATAGCTGAACCAACACCAATCATCTCACCAATTGAGAATATTATACTATATAATGGCATAACAAGATTTAATGCTGTAAGTCCGTCTGCTCCCTTTGCTATAGATATAAAATACGAGTCAGCAAGAACGTAGCATGAAAACCCTATCATTCCGAGAATATTCTGCGATACATATTTAGAAAAATTCTTTCTGTTTTCCTCCTTGCTCATCGAAATCTCCTTAATTAAATAATATAAGTTACAAAAACGGCTCCCGTTGGGAGCCGCATTTTACACACTATCATATCTCTTAACACAAAGCAATTACATGCCCATAATTATTTACTTAGTTCCGAAGATTCGGTCTCCGGCATCCCCAAGTCCTGGGCAAATATAAGCATCTGCGTTAAGCTCTCTGTCAAGATGTCCAATGTATATCTGAACATCCGGATGCGCCTTATGAAGCTTTTCAACTCCCTCTGGGGCAGCTATGATACACATGAACTTAATCTGCTTTCCGCCAACCTTCTTTATCTGGTCAATTGCATCAACTGCCGAACCACCTGTTGCAAGCATCGGATCTGTTACAACAATAGTTCTTTCCTCTATTGGATGTGGAAGCTTGCAGTAATATGGTACAGGCTCATGTGTCTCTTCATTACGATACATTCCAATATGTCCAACCTTAGCTGTTGGTACAAGTGAAAGTACACCAGGAACCATGCCAAGGCCTGCCCTTAAGATAGGAACAATTGCAAGCTTACGTCCTGAAATCATAGGTGTCATACAAGTCTCAATAGGTGTCTCAATCTCAACATCTTCTGTTGGAAGATCTGATAATGCCTCAAAACCTTCAAGCATAGCTATTTCTTCAACGAGCTTTCTGAATTCATTAGTTCCTGTTTTCTTATCTCTAAGAATTGAAATCTTATGCTGGATAAGTGGATGTGTAAATATAGTTATATTCTTCTCATTCTCAAAATCCATCATTATTAAGTACCTCCAAATTTTATTGTTATTTACTTATTATCTTCTGATTCTTCTTTTTCAGAGTCTGTGTTCATAACATAAACTCCACGGCTGCTGTCACCTGCTGGATTCTTACCGAATTCATAATCATTACCAGGTAATATAGCATTAAGAAGAATACCTGCTATAGCAGCGATTGCAAGTGCTGTAAGTGTTATAGATGTTCCACCGATTGTAAATGTAAGTCCACCACCGAAGCCTAAACCACATACAAATATAACACCTGCAATAATAAGGTTTCTTGACTTAGTAAGGTCAACCTTGTTCTCAACAACATTTCTTACACCGATAGCTGAAATCATACCATAAAGCATGAATGATATACCACCGATAATTGCTGTTGGCATAGTTGATATAACTGATGAAAACTTAGGTATGAATGAAAGTATAATTGCAAATACTGCTGCAATTCTGATTACTCTTGGGTCATATACCTTAGAAAGTTCAAGAACTCCTGTGTTCTCACCATATGTAGTATTAGCCGGACCTCCAATTGCACCTGCAAATGCTGTTGCAACACCATCACCAATAAGTGTTCTGTGAAGTCCCGGATCTGCTAAGTAGTTTTCTTCAACTGTAGCCGAAATAGCTGACATATCTCCGATATGCTCCATCATTGTTGCAATAGCAATAGGTGCCATTACAAGGATTGCTGTTACATCAAACTTCATAAACTGGAACTTTGGAATTCCTACCCATGAAGCAGATGCAATTGATGAGAAATTAAGTATTGCTGAACCATCAGGATTATGTACGCCACATGCATTAAGAATAAGTGCAAATACATATGAAATTACTACGCCCATAAGAATAGGAATAATCTTGAAAAGTCCCTTGCCCCATATATTGAATATAATAATTACAGCAAGTGCAACAAATGCAAGTAACCAGTTAGTTGAAGCATTTGTAATAGCTGAACCTGCAAGTGAAAGACCAATACATATAATGATAGGTCCTGTAACTACAGGTGGAAGGAATTTCATAACTCTGTTGACTCCAACAAGCTTAATTATAAGTGCAAGTACAAAGTAAAGCATTCCGGCAACAAATATACCACCACATGCATAAGCAGCCTTATCATTAGCTGACATTCCAGCATACATACCGCTGTCAAGATTAGCTACTGTGTAGAATCCACCAAGAAATGCAAAGGAAGATCCTAAGAATGCAGGTACTTTGAATTTAGTACACAGGTGGAATATCAATGTACCAAAGCCTGCACAGAAAAGTGTTACTGATACAGACAGACCTCTGGTAAGCTCCTCACCGCAGGCAGCCTGAAAGTATCCTGATACCAGAATAGGTACAAGGATAGTTGCGCCAAACATGGCAAACATATGCTGAATACCAAGAATCAGCATCTTCGCTTTACCAAGCTTTCTGGCATCACGAATAGGTTCGATTTTCTTTTGTTCCATAATACGCTCCAATCAATATATATTTTACATTATTATAGAACATATCGTGATTTAGGGCAATGAAAAAATATTCCATTTTAAACATTTCGGGGCATGAAAAGCTTTCGCCTTCCATGCCCCGAAACTCGTGTTATGGTCAGAAATTGGATTATTTCTCTTCTGCAATAGCAGCCTGTGCTGCTGCAAGTCTTGCAATAGGTACTCTGAATGGTGAGCAGCTCACATAATCAAGACCAATCTTGTGGCAGAATGCAACTGATGAAGGATCTCCACCATGCTCTCCACAGATACCTATGTGAAGATCCGGATTAACCGGTCTTCCAAGCTTTATTGTCATCTCCATAAGCTTACCAACACCATTCTGGTCAAGCTTTGCAAATGGGTCATTCTCAAATATCTTAGATTCATAGTATGCATTAAGGAACTTACCAGCGTCATCTCTTGAGAATCCGAATGTCATCTGTGTAAGATCGTTAGTACCAAAGCAGAAGAAATCAGCTTCCTTGGCAATCTCATCAGCAGTAAGTGCAGCTCTTGGAATCTCAATCATAGTACCAACCTCGTATTCAAGGTCGATTCCTGCTGCCTTAATCTCTTCATCTGCTGTCTCAACAACAGTCTTCTTTACATACTTTAATTCCTTAACCTCACAGATAAGCGGAATCATAATCTCCGGCTTAACATTCCAGTCAGGATGTGCCTTCTTAACATTGATTGCAGCTCTTATAACAGCTCTTGTCTGCATCTTGGCAATCTCTGGATATGTTACTGCAAGACGGCATCCTCTGTGTCCCATCATTGGATTAAACTCATGAAGACTTGCAATAATATTCTTAATAGTCTCTACTGACTTGCCCTGTGATTCAGCTAACTTCTTAATATCTTCTTCCTCTGTAGGAACAAATTCATGAAGAGGTGGATCAAGGAATCTGATAGTTACAGGATTACCTTCAAGTGCCTCATAAAGTGCTTCGAAATCTCCCTGCTGATATGGCAGAATCTTATCCAGTGCTGCTTCTCTTTCTTCTACAGTATCAGAACATATCATCTCTCTGAATGCTGCAATTCTGTCCTCTTCAAAGAACATATGCTCAGTACGGCAAAGTCCGATACCTTCTGCTCCAAGTTCTCTTGCCTTCTTGGCATCCTTAGGAGT
The DNA here is from genome assembly GCF_009680455.1 of Lachnospira eligens. Lineage (GTDB taxonomy): Bacteria > Bacillota > Clostridia > Lachnospirales > Lachnospiraceae > Lachnospira > Lachnospira eligens_A. The sequence continues at coordinate 38,493 of NZ_WKRD01000007.1, read as the reverse complement.
ATCTGCATTAGTACGAACCTTTAACTTTCTGTACTTGTCTGCCCACTCCATAACTCTTCCAAACTCACCTGCAATCTTGGCATCAACCGTAGGAATCTGTCCATCATATATATTACCTGTTGTACCATCAATAGATATATAATCTCCTTCATGATATTCCTTGCCTGCAAGTGTGAATTTCTTATTAGCTTCGTCCATTGCAATATCACCACAGCCAGATACACAGCAGGTTCCCATACCTCTTGCAACAACCGCTGCATGGCTTGTCATACCTCCTCTTACAGTAAGAATACCCTGTGAAGCCTTCATACCTGTAATATCTTCTGGCGATGTCTCAAGTCTTACAAGAACAACCTTCTCACCTCTTGCATTCCACTCTTCTGCGTCTTCTGCTGAGAAAACAATCTTACCACATGCAGCGCCAGGAGATGCTCCAAGACCTCTTCCTGCTGGAGTTGCAGCCTTAAGTGCAGCTGCATCAAACTGAGGATGAAGAAGTGTATCAAGATTACGAGGATCAATCATTGCAACTGCTTCCTTCTCTGTTCTCATCCCCTCATCTACAAGGTCGCATGCAATCTTTAATGCTGCCTGTGCTGTTCTCTTACCATTACGTGTCTGTAACATGAACAGCTTGCCATGCTCTACTGTAAATTCCATATCCTGCATATCTCTGTAATGTTCTTCCAGAGTTGCACACACATCCTTAAACTGCTCAAATGCTTCCGGGAACTTCTCACTCATTTCCTGAATATGCATTGGAGTTCTTACTCCGGCAACAACATCTTCACCCTGTGCGTTAGTAAGGAACTCTCCAAAAAGTCCTTTAGCACCAGTTGCAGGATCTCTTGTAAATGCAACACCAGTTCCACAGTCATCCCCCATATTACCAAATGCCATAGACTGTACATTAACTGCTGTTCCCCAAGAATAAGGAATATCATTATCTCTTCTGTATACATTAGCTCTTGGGTTGTCCCATGAACGGAATACAGCTTTTATAGCTCCGTATAACTGTTCCTTAGGATCATCTGGGAAATCCTTGCCAATCTTAGACTTATATTCAGCCTTAAACTGTGTTGCAAGCTCCTTAAGATCATCCGCTGTAAGCTCTACATCAAGCTTAACCCCTCTCTCATCCTTCATCTTGTCAATAAGCTCTTCGAAATATTTCTTGCCAACTTCCATAACTACATCTGAATACATCTGGATAAATCTTCTATAACAATCCCATGCCCATCTTGGATTGCCGGATTTCTGTGCAATTACATTAACAACGTCCTCGTTAAGTCCAAGATTAAGGATTGTATCCATCATACCCGGCATAGAAGCTCTTGCTCCAGAACGAACAGAAACTAAAAGTGGATTCTCCATATCTCCAAACTTCTTGCCTGTAATCTGTTCCATCTTCTCAATATGTTCGTTAATCTGTCCCATGATCTCATCATTGATTTCTCTACCATCCTCGTAATACTGGGTACAAGCTTCCGTAGTAATAGTAAACCCCTGTGGAACCGGAAGACCAATATTAGTCATCTCTGCCAGATTCGCACCTTTACCACCGAGAAGCTCACGCATATCTGCGTTACCCTCTGTAAACAAATACACCCATTTCTTTCCCATAACAAAACCTCCATAATTTAATATTCAGTTATTTAAGTAGTATATTTCTTAGCTTGTTAAAATTATAACATAGTAATCGTTTTCGTGCAACCATAAATGTATTTATTTTAATACAATTTTATATACAAGCCTTACATTTACAGAATATGCTTAATATGGGAAAATATTCATGCTGTACTAAATAGTACAACAATAGAGCAATCACTGAAAACACAATATAAGGAGGATTTTTCTATGCCTAAAGACCCTGTTATGCTTTTAAGCTTTGTCAATACACAACTTCGAGACAATTACAATTCATTAGAGGAACTGTGCAAATCTTATATGATTTCTGAGGAAGAAATAACCAATAAGTTAAAATCAATTAATTATGAATATAATACTGAAAAGAACCAGTTTATCTAGTTCTGTATAAATATGTCTTAATCTGATTATTGATTCGTTGTTCATGATACCTATAGGTAGTCGCATTATCACTTGATTTATAGGACATATCCAGGCAGAATCCTTATTCAACCTTCACTTTTTCTTCCAATCTGCCTATAGATAAACTTCCTCGTGCCTGCCTGATAGGTATATTCCTGCAATTTCATGTATTTCTGCCTGAAATTTGCCTATATAGATTGATTATTTATTGTTCTTATAGGAACACGCAGAAGTAAGTTCCTGAACAGAAACAGACTTTTCCATAAAATAAAAGCAATGCCAGTATCCACTCTTCCCAGCATTGCTTTATCTTTATATATTATATTGTCAGCTATCACTCCATATCCGGACACTTGTATCCCGCATTAATCATATTAGCTCGCAGCTTTTCTACACTTACCCCTAGCTTTTGTGCACCCTTTTCCATACTTATGCTCTCATCTTCGACCAGTGAATATATCATCTGGTTGCCTTCTTCTCTTCCTTTCTGAAGTCCTTTCTCAATTCCCCTGTCTTCAAGTCTCTGCGCTACATCACACATATTGCTCACTCCTTCCTTATCTGACAATATCTCTTCATATCTGTTATCCCCTGTCATAACTGATAAGAACTTTAGTATCTCATCCACATGCTTAATTGTTGTCTTATCATCTGGTATGTAATCTTTGTTCTTTCTCTTGTTCACAAAGAAATTAGCAACTATCTTATAATCACTCGTAAACTTTGCTATCTGTTCATCTGTCAGCCACGCTATCTCAAATACATTAGCTTTAGTGTCATTAACATACTTATCCAGATTATCCGGGACTTTAATCAGAGACTTAAGATTCTTTGGTGCTGTCCATTTTCTGTCTGTACCATAATACAGAACCATCGTTATTACCGGCACTATTGTTTTCTTATCACATTGACCTCTGTATGAAGAACCTTCATATCCTGATATTCTTGCCGGCATTCTTTTCTCAACCTTTGTCTGATTCTCTATGCCATACAGGACTATGTCTGTACCTCCTCTTTTCCAATACTTAGCAATATCGCGTTCCTGTTCATGAACTTTTCCATCTTCAGCCTTATACTGTGAATGAACTGTCGTATTAACAAGTTCATTCTCTTCAACCTCCGACTTTCCATCAAATAACAACACATTAACAATATCCGCAAATATATCATTATTATCTTCCAGTACCTTTTGTGTTATATCTTTCTCTTTCATTCACATACAAGCAGTCTGTCATGAATCTTTAACCATAAATCATTTTTAATATACAATTAATATAATTTTTTGTCAATACCGTAATTGCGGTTTGCCTATAAAGTATGCTGTCAGAAATTCAAAGAATAAATTGTTGGTTTGCTTTCAAAAAGCCTACTAAACTTGCATTACACAATAGTTTAGTAGGCTTTTTAATTTCATCAATGACAACTTTCAATTTCAAAAACCTACTAATTCGCATATATACCATAATCTGGTAGGCTTTTATTTCAAAAGTATCATCTGTATTTATATTCATTTAGCAAAAGTCAAAAATTCCAATGCCCCCAAAAGGACCATAAAGTTCTTACAATATCAGGCCTTATCCCTCAACAGCCCTTGCAGCGGCTCTGGCTGTCAGCTTTCCATCTACAAGGTCAATAACAATATCATCCCCTGTATTGATATTGCCTGCAAGTATTAACTTGGCTGCCAGTGTCTCAACTGTCTTCTGGACATATCTCTTAAGCGGTCTTGCACCATACATTGGGTCAAATCCGTTTTCAACTATGAAATCCTTGGCTGCATCTGTAAGAACAATCTCAAGCTCTTTATCTGCAAGTCTCTTGTTAACATCTGCAACAAGAAGATTGATAATATTGCTGATATTATCCTTAGTAAGAGGCTTGAACATAATTATCTCATCAAGACGGTTAAGGAATTCAGGTCTGAAATGATTCTTTAAATCACCCATAACAGCTTCCTCTGCCTCTGGCTTAATTGAGCCATCAGGATTGATGCCTTCAAGCAGATATGAAGAACCAATGTTACTTGTCATTATGATTATAGTGTTCTTAAAATCCACAGTTCTTCCCTGTGAATCAGTGATACGGCCATCATCAAGTACCTGTAAGAGGACATTAAATACATCTGGATGTGCCTTCTCAACTTCATCAAAAAGAACAACTGAATATGGTTTTCTTCTTACAGCTTCTGTAAGCTGTCCACCTTCATCATAACCTACATATCCTGGAGGCGCTCCGATAAGTCTGGATACTGAATACTTCTCCATATACTCGGACATATCAAGTCTTACTATATTAGATTCATCATCAAACAGACTCTCAGCCAGTGCCTTTGCAAGCTCTGTCTTACCTACACCTGTAGGTCCTAAGAACAGGAATGAACCGATTGGCTTAGTCGGGTCTTTAATACCAGCCTTAGACCTTATGATTGCCTCTGTTACCTTAGTAACACCTTCATCCTGACCGATAACTCTCTTGTGGAGCTGTTCATCAAGATTAAGAGTTTTCTGTCTTTCAGACTCACTTAACTTGCTAACCGGAATACCAGTCCATCTTGATATAATCTTAGCAATCTCTTCCTCAGTAACACTTTCATGAACAAGGCTCATATCTCTGTTACTTGACTTCTTCTCTGCTTCTTCCAAAGCCTTCTGTGCCTGTGGAAGTTTACCATACTGAAGTTCTGCTGCCTTATTAAGATCATATTCTCTCTTAGCCTGTGCTATCTGGGTATTAATCTGGTCAATCTCTTCCTTTAACTTGCTTACCTGGTCAACAGAAGATTTCTCGCTGTCCCATTTAGCTTTCTGGATATTGAAATCAGACCTTAATTCAGACAATTCCTTCTGTAATGCATCAAGTCTTTCCTTACTGAGGTTATCTGTCTCTTTCTTAAGTGCAGCCTCCTCAATCTCAAGCTGCATAATCTTTCTTCTCTTCTCATCAAGTTCTGCAGGCATTGAATCAAGTTCAGTCTTAATCATTGCACATGCCTCATCTACAAGGTCAATAGCCTTATCTGGCAGGAATCTGTCTGAAATGTATCTGTCTGACAAGGTAGCTGCACTTACAAGTGCGCCATCTGTAATCTTAACTCCATGGAACACTTCATATCTGTCCTTAAGACCTCTAAGGATTGAGATAGTATCCTCAACTGTAGGTTCATCAACCATAACTGGCTGGAATCGTCTTTCAAGTGCCGGGTCTTTCTCAATATACTCTCTGTGCTCATCAAGAGTTGTAGCACCTATACAATGAAGTTCACCACGGGCAAGCATTGGTTTTAGCATATTACCTGCATCCATAGCACCTTCTGTTTTACCTGCACCGACAATAGTGTGAATTTCATCAATAAACAGGATTATCTGACCTTCAGATTTCTTAACCTCATCAAGTACAGCCTTAAGTCTTTCCTCGAATTCACCACGATATTTTGCACCTGCAACAAGCGCACCCATATCCAGTGCAAAAAGCTTCTTATCCTTTAAGCCTTCTGGAACATCACCTCTCACGATTCTCTGTGCAAGTCCTTCAACAACTGCTGTTTTACCAACACCTGGCTCACCAATAAGAACGGGATTGTTCTTAGTCTTACGGGAAAGGATTCTTATTACATTTCTTATTTCATTATCTCTGCCGATAACCGGATCAAGCTTTCCATCCTTGGCTCTTTCTACAAGGTCTGTAGCATATTTGCTAAGAGTATCATAAGTTGCCTCCGGATTATCCGAAGTAACACTCTGGTTGCCTCTTACTGTAGCAAGGGCTGACAGGAATGATTCCCTGTTAATTCCATATGTCTTAAAAAGCTGCTTTATGCCCTTGTTAGGTGCTGCAATCATCGCAAGCATAAGATGCTCAACAGAAACATATGCATCCCCCATTCTCTTTGCTTCATCTTCAGCATTTACTAAAACCTTATTAAGATCATTGCTTACATAAAGCTGTACATTTCCTGAAACCTTATTCTTCTGGCTAAGCAGAGTCTCAATATTCTTAATAAATGTGTCCTTATCAATTCCCATCTTCTCTATCAGGCTCGCGATAAGACTATCTTCTATAGTTAAGAGACTGTACAGAAAATGTTCCTGATCAATCTCCTGATTACCATAATCGTAGGCAATCTTCTCGCACTGGTTAACAGCCTCAATAGACTTCTGTGTAAACTTATTAATGTTCATACGATTACCTCCTTCTATTACAATGAATGCTTAACTTCACTGTTTATCTATTGTTTTCCTCTTACAATTGATGTTATACATCTCATTGTTAGCACTGTCAAGAGGTGAGTGCTAATGAATTTATTAAAAAAATATAAAGCCAGCAAAATACTGGCTTTACACTATAATAAATAATTAAATTATATATTTTTATCGCTTTATGTACCTTATCAATCTGATATAAGCAGCACGGAAACATCATTAACATTTGTTCCCGTAGGACCTGTTATAATAAGCCCCTCTGTTAGTTTCAATGCATTATAAGCATCATTATTCTTAAGTACTTCAAATATATCTATTCCTTTATTCTTTAATTCTCCTGCTGTATAACCATCGCTATATCCACCTGCCGCATCCGTAGGTCCGTCTGTTCCATCGCTGCCTATACTGAATACTGCCGCATTTGACATTCCCTTAATACCTTCTGCTGCTGATAATGCAATCTCCTGATTTCTTCCGCCTTTACCATGTCCGGTAATATTAACAACAGTTTCTCCGCCTGCTATGTATGCCAGCTTCTTTCCTGACTTACAATGTGTCTTTGCTATAGATGCAAGAAAACTTCCGGCTTCTTTTGCCTGACAGCATAACTGGTCCGTAAGCATTACTGGTTCATATCCATACTTTGAACATTCCCTTGATACTGCACTGCATAATTCACGCACACTTCCATTAATAAAAGTTGTTACATTATCCAGTTTCTTCGGTGTCTCAATATCCATCAGCTTTTTTACATCTTCACTTATATTAAGATTATATTTTTCTACAATGTGCCATGCTTCTTCACATGTTGTTGTATCTGCACATGCCGGACCTGAAGCAATCATATCCAGTGGGTCACCAAGTATATCTGATAATACTATTGATAATACATGCGCCGGTTCACATAATTTTGCAAACCGTCCGCCCTTTACTTCTGATAAGCGTTTTCTTATCGTATTAATCTCAACAATATCTGCGCCGCATGCAAGTAACTGATTAGTTATATCCTGCAATTCTTCTCCTGTAATCTTCGGCTTCTCAAATAAAGCACTTCCTCCACCTGAAAGAAGAAAAAGCACTGTATCATTCTTATTGAGTCCGCTTACCATCTCAATAGCTGCCTGTGTTGCTTTAAATGAATTCTCATCTGGAACAGGGTGGCCTGCCTCAAAACATTCTATTCTTTCAATCGGCTCTTTTACATGTCCATACTTCGTTATTACAATTCCTTCATTTATTCTGTCTCCCAGACAGTCACTTGCCGCCTTTGCCATCTGCCATGCGGCTTTTCCTACTGCTACAAGAATAACTTTTCCATCAAATTTCCTGTCTTTAAGTGTTTTCTTAACTGCTTCATCCGGAAGAACTGCTTTAATTGCCGCATCAATTATATTGTCTGCAACCGCTCTTAATTCTTTATTCATAAGATTCTCCTTCCTGACATTATAATAACCTGTCAACAACATTTATAATTTTGTGTCTGCCAGTTTTTCATAATAATGTATAATTGCACTGTGGTCGCTGCTTCCATCTCCATTATTATGCAGATACTGCATTATTTCCTGAACCTGTGCCGTCATCGGTACTGGAGCTCCAACACTATGAGCACACTCAAGTGCATTATTCAAATCTTTAATATGTAAATCTACTCTGAATCCTGGTTCAACATTGTCCTCTATCATCATTGGAACTTTGGCATTCATAACAGTAGACCCTGCAAGTCCGCCTTTTATTGCCTCAAATACACATTCAGGGTCTACTCCGGCTTTTTTTGCCAGAATGAAACTTTCAGAAACTGCCTGGATATTACATGCAACAATTATCTGATTGGCAAGTTTTGTTGTATTTCCTGCTCCAAGTTCACCACATCTTGTAACTGATGAACCCATATGTGTAAGAATTTGTTTATACTTATCAAATGTTTTCTCATCTCCACCAACCATAAATGCAACTGTTCCATCTATTGCTTTAGGTTCTCCTCCTGACACAGGTGCATCAAGCATATCAATTCCTTTTTCTTTTAATACATCACCAATATATCTGCTGTCGACAGGATTAATTGAACTCATATCTATAAAACATGTTCCTTTTTTCATATAACCCGCAATACCATTTTCCCCAAGCATTACATCCTTTACCTGAGGACTGTTTGGAAGCATTGTTATAACTACATCACTTTCCATGCCAATCTGTTTTAAATCACCACTTCTCGCACCTGCCTGTACAAGTTCATCGACATTTTCCTTATGATGGTCATTAACAATCAATGTGTATCCAGCTCTGCAAAGATTCTTTGCCATCGGTTTTCCCATTATTCCCAATCCAACAAAGCCTATAACCATATATAATCCTCCTGATATTGTTCTAAATGTATTGTTATTATAACCTTTCTTTTATATAATAATGCGGCCATACTGATAAGTCCATATAGTTCTCATAAGTATAGCCGCATTATGTAACATTTATATTATAAAATTAATGAAAGAATAAATATTTCAACCATTGCTGCAATACCCATTATTAATGTGCACACTGTCTGTGTCTTATATCCCTGTTCAGGATCCATGTCACCAAAATTAGTAACTACCCAGAAGTATGAGTCGTTAGCATGTGATACTGTCATGGCACCAGCGCCTATAGCCATTACACAAAGCACTGTCTTAACAGGTGAAGCAAGTCCAAGCGCACCAAGCAACGGAGCAATTATACCTGCTGTTGTTGTAATTGCAACTGTTGAAGACCCCTGTGCTGTCTTTAATATTGCCGCAAGAAGGAATGGGAAGAATATTCCGACTGCTGAAAGCACTTCTGCATGCTGTGTAATAAATGCAACCATTGAGCTTGAAGATATAACCTTACCTAACACACCACCGGCTGCTGTTACAAAAAGTATAGGGCCAACTGTTTTTAATGTCTCATTGGTAATATTGTAAAAATCGGACATCTTATGTGCCGTTGCAAGCTGGATTACTGCAAATATTGTACCAACAGCAAGAGCAATTATTGGTTTACCAAGGAACTGGCATGCTATGTCAAGTGCGCCGGTCCAGCCAGCCATTGATGAAATTGAACCAAGTGCCATAAGAATGATTGGTACAAGAATTGGAGCTAATGCATTAAATCCATTAGGAAGCTTTCCATACTCTGCAACTAATTCTTCATATGTCTTAGTAACCTCTCCATTGTCTGTTACTTCATCAGCACTCTTTACTCTCTTTCCAATAAACTTAGCATATACAAGACCTGCAATAAGAGGAAATATTGAACATACAACACCAAGTCCCATTACAAGTAAAAGATTATCTCCAACTCCAAGTGTATTAGCAGCTGCTATCGGACCTGGTGTTGGTGGAATAAACACATGAGAAATATAAAGTCCTGCTGAAAGTGCTACTGTCATTGCTACACTTGAAACTGCTGTTCTTTTTACAAGTGCTTTTCTTATTGGATTAAGAATTACAAAACCACTGTCACAGAACACAGGAATTGAAACAACCCAGCCCATAAGCTCTATTGCAAGTTCTGGTCTTTTCTTTCCTACTACCTTAATTACCATATCTGCCAGCTTCAATGCTGCTCCTGTTTTTTCAAGTACCGATCCAATCAATGCACCTAATATAATAACAATACCGATGCTGCTGAATGTACCTGAGAATCCAGCTCCTATAACTGTTGGAATTCCAGACACCTTCGTTCCGTCTGGTTTTACAGTATCAACAAATGGAATCCCTGCCAACATTGCAAGAATAAGTGATACCGCCATAATTGCTAAGAAAGGATGAACCTTAAACTTAGAAATTGCAACTATCATCACAATGATAGCCAAGACAAATGCAATTATCAATGCTACTCCTGTCATAAAAACACCTCATTTCTATTTTATTGTTGTACGGTTTGCACAAACCTTTGTGCTTTGTATGACACAATAATAGCATGTAAAGTTCAATAGCAAAATGTTACACAGCACATAATATCATTTTTATTTTGTATTATGTAACAATAATGGTAAATCATATTTTTCATTAATTAATTCATCAGTAATTATGTATGCTAGATACAACGCTGGACTTTCTGTTGGTTTCCTGACATCAAGTCCTGTTATTTCTTTCAGTTTTGATATTCTGTATTGTAATGTATTCTTATGAATATACAGATTGTCTGCTGCTTTCTGTATTGATCCCTGTGCATTAAAATACGCTTTCAGCAACGCAATATTCTCACATACATCATTATAATCCATATCTTTGAATACCTTCTTTAAATATTCAAGCTTAATCTCTGTTGGTACATTGCTTATTAAAAGTTCAAGGCTAATATCCTCATAGCATATAATCTGTTCATGTTTTTCAGCTGCAGCCGTCCATGCCCTATGTGCTTCAACATAAGCTTCATGCATATCATAGCTTTGGGCTGAATCTATACCAATATTCAGCTCAAACTTATCTTTTTCCCACACATATCCTGCCAGCTCTCCTGCAAATTTAACCACATTTTCCGTATCCATATTATCTATGATTATTATCTGTCTTGAAGCATTCCTGAAATGCATTTTATAATTATTTCTCTTTAAAAATGCATCAACATCATTTTCAAATTTTGCAATCTGAGACTGTCCCTGCTGTGAATCTTTAAGGTTGTCCAACTCATCTATGCTGGCAATAAACACTCTTCTTGGCTTATTAATATCTATTCCCAAAGCCATTCCACGGTCTTCTAAATCAGCATTCTTATATCCTCCATTTATAAGCCATTCTTCATAGAAAGCATTCCTTACACGCTTATTCATAAGCTGTCTATAGTTTGCACGACTCTCCATCAAAAGAATTTCCGTCATCTTTTTTAACAGTTTTCCAGACGTTATAACCTCTTCATATCCACCTGTCATTCCTATCACTCCTACTATTCCGCCATCAAGTTCAAGTGGAAGATTAATTCCTTTTTTTATGCCTTTTGATAAATCATCTTCATCAATATAATATTCCTCAAGATTTTCAGATATAATCTTATATGCACCATAATGAAAATCCCCTATTCTGGATTTATCACGACTTGCAATTATATGTCCTGTCTCATCCATAAGATTAATATTCTGTTTAACAAGTTTTGAAATTTCTTCAACAATCTGAGTTGCAGAATTCTTTGATATATGCATAACACGTATCTCCTTTTTGATAAGGATGTGACGGATTCCGTCACATATTCTTTCTATATAATATTGTACCATACATTTTATATCATTAAATTGTCATATCATACAAATTTATGAATAAATCAGATATTCAGGATTCATAATATTAATTAATAATTATGAATGAAAAAGGAGTATTATATGAGTAATAATATGGATCTTGGATACGATATGTTCTGCTATCAATGTGAACAGACAGCCGGAGGAAAAGGCTGCACTAAACTCGGCGTATGCGGAAAGACGCCAGAAATAGCCAATCTTCAGGATTTGCTTATATATCAGCTGAAAGGTATCAGCTTCTATGCCAGACATATTCTGGATTCAGGACTTAATGTTGACAAATCTGTTGTCAGCTTTATTGAGAATTGTCTTTTTACCACTCTTACCAATGTTAATTTCAATGTAGATGACCATGTCCATCTTCTTAAACAATCCCAGGACATCAAGAATAATCTGAAAAATATAGTAGGAACAACTGATTATATTACCCCATCTGCTGCATACGAACTGCCAGAAACTAAAGCTGATATGCTGCGTGACGCGCCAATGGCAGGTATTATGTACGACAAAACTCTGGATCCTGATATCCGCTCATTAAGACAGACTATTCTTTATGGTCTTAAAGGAATAAGCGCCTACGGTCATCAGGCAAGGGAACTTTCATACTATAGTGATAATGTTGACAATTTCTATATCATTGCACTCGAAGCAATAACAGATAACACCCTGACTGTCGAAGAACTTATCCGTCTGACTCTTAAAACAGGTGATATGGCTATTGAGATAATGAAAAAACTTGATGAAGCAAACACTACCATTTACGGTAATCCATCGCCTCACACAGTTAATGTACACATTAAGAAAGGTCCATTTATAATTGTTTCAGGACATGACCTTAAAGACCTTGAAATGCTTTTAAAACAGACAGAAGGACTTGGCATTAATATATATACCCACGGGGAAATGCTCCCTTCACATGGTTATGAAGGTCTTAAAAAATATAAGCATCTTGCAGGTAATTTTGGCGGTGCATGGCAGGACCAGCAAAAACAGTTTGATAATCTTCCCGGCTGTATCCTTATGACAACCAATTGTCTCATGCGTCCAAGAGACACATATAAAGACCGTATATATTCTACTAATGTTGTAGGCTGGGATGGCATAAAATATATAGAGAAGAAGCCTGACGGTGAAAAAGATTTTTCTGAAATCATAAAACAGTCTCTTGAACTTGGAGGCTTTACCGAAGAGCAGGAAGTAAAAGAAATTCTAGTAGGATTCGGACATGAAGCTGCTCTGTCTCATGCAGGTGAACTTGTTGAAGCGGTAAAATCAAAACAGATACGACATTTTTTCCTGATTGGTGGCTGTGATGGTGCAAGACCTGGCAGAAGTTATTTTACTGATTTTGCCACTATGGTTCCTGATGACTGCATGATTCTCACTCTTGCATGCGGCAAATATCGTTTCAATAAGCTTGATTTCGGCACAATTGCCGGACTTCCAAGGCTTCTTGATATCGGACAGTGTAATGATGTATATTCTGCTATTCTTATTGCCAATGCCCTTGCAGATGCATTTGATACAGATGTCAATGGACTTCCTTTATCTCTTATTGTTTCATGGTATGAGCAGAAGGCTGTTGCAGACCTTCTCGCCCTGTTAAGCCTTGGCATTAAGAATATTTATCTTGGTCCGACACTTCCAGCATTCTTAAGCCCTAATGTATTGCAGTACCTTGTAGACACTTTCCAGTTAAGACTTATAAGCAATCCGGAAGATGACATTAAGACATGTCTTGGACAGGCTGTTTAAATGTTTCTCCTAAAAAGGCTGCCACAAAGTGACAGCCTTACATACCTCATTAACATTCTTATAATTCCGCCAGTCCGGCAAGTGCAACATATTTTTCTGATACTGTAAACCATGTAGGGAAATCTGTTATTCCTGACTGTGGCAGATTGAATATCCGCTGGAATTCCTTAACCGCTGCTGCTGTCTGCTCACCATATATTCCATCAGTACTTAGGACCGGAATAGAACTATAATACTCTCCTATAAGGTTAAGCTGTTCCTGAAGCTGTCTTACCTTCTGTCCTGATGAACCTATATCAAGATTAGTTCCTGGCCATGAATAAGGAATTCCGCTTATCTGTTCTGCCGCATTAATATACACATCCTGACCATAATAATATCTTAATATATCAATCGATGAATAATTCTGATCTCCCAGATACTTGCTTCCCCACTGTGAAAGCCTGTTAGGACATGTCACTCTCTTTCCATCACAATACTGTGTAAGTATTGGCTGCTTTACATTAGGTCTTGATATGTAATTGTCAAATATATCATCTACTACCTGTGATATACTTTCGAACACATTTCTTCCATTAACCCATTTCTGGTCATATGCAGTTGATGAAGTTATTGTAAAATCATAAAATTTGTTTCTGTACCATTCTGTATATACCCGGTTTAATGTAAATGACATAATAGCAAGCACATTTGCCTCAATTGTCTGCCTTGGCCATGTTGAATATATCTCAGAGCTTGCTACATTCTTAATATAATCCTTATAAGTAACATAATAATTATCTGCCTCAGTATCTTTAGGCGGTCCGTCATGTACAACTACAATTTCAGGAACAACAACTCTGTCAAGCACAATTTCACCCGACTGACCCATAGGCTTAATCTCTTCTTCATCAATCTTAGGTGGGTAATCTCCATATAATGTGTTAACAGGTATGACTATATTATTCTGCGAATTATCCCTTGCAGACATCTTTACATTCTGAATACTTAGCTCCCCCGAAAACATATCACTGCCTGATATATTTACATTATCAAATCCTGGCGCACTTACAGCTATGTCATACTCTGAAAATGGCTGCCTGTTCCCTGGTTCCATGCTATATTCAATTGGAGGCGTTCTTAAGTCGTTAAATATACTTATCCCGTCTCCGTCTGTACCACTTTCTCCTATTATATTATCAGGATTTCCTGTATACGACAGTCTTACAGCCGCTCCTTTAATTGGCACATTTTCTTCATTGACAACACTTACCTTCAACCGGCCTTTATCAATATTATTTTCTGGCACTTCAAATGTATGTACATATCCAACGTTCATAATCTGTCCTCTTTCTCATCTTAAGATAAATATATGTGACAGGTACGCTTATTATGTCTTTTGCATACAATAATATGATTAATGTTATCGGAGATATTATGGCTCAATATAAGATAGCTGTAGATGCCGGACACGGCGGTAGCGACTATGGTGCAACATATAATGGCAGAGCTGAGAAAGATGACAACTTAAAGCTCGCTCTTGCCGTAGGTGATATATTAGAAAAAAATGGTATTGACGTTGTGTACACCCGTACTACTGATGAATATGAGACACCTTTTAAAAAAGCGACTGATGCCAATGATGCTAAGGCTGATTATTTTGTTTCAATCCACAGAAATTCATCCCCTACGCCTAACCAGTACACAGGCGTGGAAACTCTTGTTTACAATAATTCCGGTATTAAATCACAGATGGCTGCCAATATCAATTCTGAGCTGGAAAAGGCTGGCTTTAAAAATCTTGGAATTACCGAACGTCCTAACCTTGTTGTACTCAAACGGACAAAAATGCCTGCCGTACTTGTAGAAGCCGGCTTTATTAACAACGATAAAGATAATGAAACATTTGATAAGAACTTTAACCAGATTGCAAATGGAATCGCAGATGGTATTCTTAAGACCCTTGGAATTAAACCAAAGACAAATAATACTACTGCACAGGCTGCTTCAGGTGAAGTCCCATCAGTGAAATCAGATTCTGCCAAATCCGCTGAAATTATGCCTGCAGCATGCGAAAAAAAGCCTGCACCTCCTGCTAAACCAGCATGTAACTGTGATGATGACCTCTCTCCTGAGCCACTTTATCGTGTTCAGGTTGGTGCCTACCGCAATAAAAATAATGCAGACCGCATGCTTAATTCCCTGCTTATTGAAGGATTCCCAGCTTTTATCATATATGAGAATGACTATTATAAAGTTCAGGTTGGTGCTTTCAGACAGCTTTCAAACGCCATTAAAATGGAGCAGAAGCTGCGTAAATTCCGATACAACACATATATTGTATACTCATAAATATACGCTGATAGTCATACAACAATTAATCCCGCCAGACTGTCTGTAAACCAGTCTGACGGGATTAATTGCTATGTTCCATTGAATTATTTAACACTGTATATTATGCTCTGTACTTCATCATCCTTCATAACGAACGAAAGTCTTGTGTTACCTGATTCATACAGAAGCTGTCCGTCAGCTTCTGTATAATCACTTCCATATGCTGATAAAACCTTATCTTTCTTATCGCCAATACGGACACCTTCTTTAGTCTTAACAGCATCATCCATAAGTGTTATAGAATAAAGCTTATCATTTCCGTCCTTCTGATATCCCTGTAGAGTTACGCTATCATAGTAATAGAATTTGTCCATTCCTTCAAATGCACAGCTTTTAGCCTCATAGTAACCACCAGAAGGTTCTCCAAGCTTAGATGTATATTCTGTAAGATCGCCATCTGTCTTTAACTCTATGCCTTTTAATTCAAATGAATACTTACTTTCCGTCTGCTGTGATGCAACTGGCTTTTCCTGACTATTATCTGGCAGTGTTGATGCACTTCCACATGCTGCCATCATAACTCCTGCTGCAAGTACTGCTGCTAACATTAAACTCTTCTTTCTCATAATCAATCTCCCTGTTTCTCTTCGTAATATTTATTAACTATTGTCTGCCATGCATTCTTATATGATTCATCCTGTCTATGGTCAGTAAGCCTGAAATTCTTAACAAGCTGTTCCCCAAGATATAACGACAGCTTCTCAGCTCCTTCCACATTAAGATGCTGTCCATAGTCAAATGTATCAGTAGTATAGTCTATACCTATATTTCCAGCCTCATTAATTGTATTAAGATATAGTATTCCATGCTCATACGCATAATCACTAACCTGCTTATCCCACTCATCATACCAGTGAGGATATACACTCGGTGCTTTCATAAGAACAAGATTAATACCATTATCTTTACAAAGTGAATATATCTTATCAAGATATTCCATATTCCTGTCACTGAATGTATAATTAGCAAGTGGTGCAGCTTTTGGTATGGTCTTAACTGGTCTTACACCTTTCTGCATAAGATAACCGTTAGTCGTAACAGATGGTGTTTTCCACATATATCTGAAATCCTCTGATGACAATTCACTCCATCTTGAGTGATATCTAAGCAGTGGGAATATATAGCTGGCCATATTCTCTTCTTCTGTCATTGACTCCTTTATAGAAGCTATCTTATACTTTGAAAGCTTCATGCCATCCAGTGTCATTCTGTTATAAGCCTCGTTTTTGGCATCACTTTCTGTCATTGCAAGTACATTTACAATAACAACCTGCGGTTTCTCATACTTTAGTGTATCCTCTAAAAGATAATACGACTGCCATATAAGCTGTTCCGCACTTCCACGGATATAACTTGATATTCCGTAATTCTCCCACATTGTAACAGGGGATATATTCTCATACACTTCACAGTCACCAAGAATAAGCACATCATGATTCTTTTCACTGTTATAATATTCCTTAATCATTGCACCTTCTTTAATATCTGATGCATATTTAGGAACTAACAGACACTGTAAAAGATACAGACATACTATCGGTATTATGACAACTGCAATACCTGTACATATCTTCTTTCTCAAAACTATCTCCATTCCTTAGAAAATGTTTTCTAAAACTGATTATATATAAACTGACTTGACTCGTATCCGGTTCCATAGATTCCAAATACAGCTATAAGCAGAAAAATCACAAGAAAAACTGTATATCTTATAATATAATTCTTCTTTGCTAACCGGTCTCTTACCGGACATTTTCTCTCAAGCAGGCTTACCGCAAACATTATAACCACGCCTGCAAAAATAACTATATAATCAGCTGCTGATAATCCTATACTCCACATTCCCTTAGTAAACACAGCCGCATAATTGACACTGGTAAACATCGAGAAAAACATACGGAATGCCTCTGCAATATCTCTGTAATAATCAAGCATCTGCAGGCAGCATACTATAGCAGTAGTTCTTATTATCTCAAATACTTTGTAATATTTTAACTTTCTATAACCTAACCTGTTATCTGCCTTCTCATATAGTGGCTTAAGTTCCTGTGAAACAAGCATAATTATGCTGTTCAAAAGTCCCCAAACTACGAAATTCCAGCTTGCACCATGCCATATACCTGTCACAAACCACACAGTAAGACTTGAAAAATACACTGGAAATCTTGAACCTACTGGCTTTCCAACGTGCTTCTTAAGCCACCTTGATACCTTATTCATCCATTTAGACATTGATAACGGATAGAAAAGATAATCCTTAAACCATGCACACAACGTAATATGCCATCTTCTCCAGTATTCTGCTATACTCTTTGAAAAGAATGGTCTTCTGAAATTCTCCGGAAGAGTAATACCAAACATCTGTGCAACACCAATTGTAATATCTATACCACCTGTGAAATCTGCATACAGATCAATTGCGTACAGCAGCATTCCTACAAATGCATATGCACCATAATACACCGAAACATCCGACTGTATTGTGGCAAGTCCAATGGCTGCCCTGTCTGCAATTACCATCTTCTTAAAATATCCCCACAGAATTCTCTCAAAACCATATTGTATATTAATCCATGAGAAAGCATGGCTTTCAAGCAGACTTTTCTTCAGATCATTCCACCTGCTTATAGGTCCCTGTACCAGCTGTGGGAAAAAGGACACAAACAATGCATATCTGAATGGATTCTTCTCTGCATCTGCAACACCGCGATACACATCAATCATGTATCCAGTAGACTGGAATGTATAAAATGATATTCCCATCGGAAGTACAAAATCAACCGTATTAAATGTTGTAAATGTGACTATAAACATATTGGTGTATTTAAGTACAGCAAGTATTCCAAAATTAATAAACAGAACAATAGTAAGAAACATTTTCTGTTTTCTTAAAGAAATGTTCTTAAGCTTTTTCTTTTCATCTCTGGATATATCACCTTTATGTTCTTCTATGAAGCGTACAGACCTATCTTTCTCCCTGCATATAAGCCTTGCACCTGCATACGTCGTTATGATAGTTGTTACTATGAATATTATTCCGCTTAATCCGGCATACACATAGAATAACATATTCATACATAACAGTACTATCCACTGAATACGTTTAGGCGCAACATAATATAAAATAAGTGCAATCAGAACAAATAAAATAAACTGATAAGATGTAAATAACATTTATCTTACTCCTCCCTAATATGAAAACTCTTCTGAAGGAGTTGCCGGATACGCAGACATATCTCTTCTATATATTGAATTTCCTCTGTTAATATAATCCTGCACCTGTGAATCTGTCAGCATAAAGCATTCAAATCCATCATACATTCTAGTTGAATCAAAATGATACCAGCCTGTTCCAAGATTACATAAAAGCCAGCTATGATCTCCAGACCTTGCACCCTGATTATCAACCCATATACACTCTGCCCCTATTCCATCCAGGAGTGCTCTGTCAACAGAAGCATATGTGAAACAGTCACCAGCCACATATCCATTCTTCTTAATCTCTTTTAATGCCTCAAATGCTTCATCCTGCCATTCTGAACTTTTCGTATAGCTGTTGCCTGTATATCCAATCTTAGCATGTGCATACTTATATATTGCCCTTGCTTTCTGACCTTTAGACATAGAACTGTCTGTAATATCCTGAAGAACTGCAGCTACAACTTCATCAAGAGTTGAATAACTGCTGTTTACTTTAACTTCCTGGGTCTCCTCTTCAATAAAAGTAAATGTCACTTCTTCTATAGTCTCATTACCATCTGAATCTACTGCTTTATAATAAACAATATAACTTCCCGGCTGTGAAGTATTAACCTGTGATTTATCAACCTCAACATCAATCTCCTGCCCTGAGAAATCTGTTGCATATACATCTGTCATATATGAAACTTTGCTGCCTATATAATATGTCTTATCTGATATACCATGAATTACCGGTGGCTCAACATGAATATCTGACGGCTGGTCATTCACATCTGTCTCACTGAACTCTTCTGACTGATTATTTCCTTCTGTCTTAGTACTTCCTTCTGTCTTAATACTTCCTTCTGAAATATTATTCTTGTTGTTACATCCTGTCATTGCTGCAGATAACATAACTGTAACACTTATCAATCCATATACAAGAACTCTTCCTGCAAAATATCTTTGTTTAATCATTGTTCACATGCACTTGTATAATTCAAATGCTATTCTCCTTCAATTCGAATTATAAAATTATAACTCACTACAATTTATATTGTCAACTTGTAAAACCGGCTCTTACTGTAAAAATGCTGATACCAGCATATACATTTTACATTTAGATTCTTAATTAATCAGTATTATTCTGTTTTACCATCAGTTTCAGGCTCTTTAGCTGCTGCACTCATCTCTTCTGGAAGACCTGTGAAATTAACGTTCTTAGTAGTCTTTGCATCATATGTATTAGCCTTCATGACTTCTGTCAGGTCAAAACCTGTAGTTTCCTTGATACTCTCAATTGTCTTAGCAAGAACTGACAGTACATTACCACTGAAAGTTCCTACTCCGTTCTCACCTGAACCTCCATCAATAATAGTAACCTTATCAATGCTTTCAAGAGGCTTTGCAATTGCTTCTGCCATCTGTGGAAGGACTTTAATAATCATCTCTGTCATAGCAGCTTTACCATACTTAGCCATTGCCTCTGCTTTCTTTTCCATAGCCTCAGCCTCAGCAAGACCTCTTGCCTTAATACTTTCTGCATCTGCAAGACCTTTTGCCTTAATGCTTTCTGCTTCAGCAATTCCCTGTGCCTTAACAGCCTCAGCTTCCTGCTCTTTTGCAAATCTGTCTGCTTCTGCCTGTGCCTTCTTAGCCTCTGCCTGTTTCTGAATTTCGAACTGTTTTGCTTCTGCTTCCTTCTGTCTCTGGTAAAGCTGTGCATCAGCCTTCTGCTGTGTTGCGTATTTCTCTGCTTCTGCCTGCTTACGTATATCTGCATCAAGTGTTTTTTCCTTAACAGCAATCTCTTTCTCTCTTAACTCAATCTCTTTCTCCTGCTTTGCAATATTAGCATTCGCAGTTGTAATTTCGATTGTTTTTCTCTGTTCCTGCTGCTGGATTTCGTATGCAGCATCAGCCTCAGCTTTCTTAACATCTGCTGATCTCTTTAATTCCTGTTTCTTAATCTCAAGTTCGTTATTTCTTTCTGCAATAGCAGTCTCAGCTTCGATTCTTGCATCATTTGCCTGCTTTGTTGCATTAGCCTTGGCAACTGCAATATCCCTTTCTGATTCTGCTCTTGATATCTGTGCTGATTTACTGATACTTACAACCCTGTCAATACCAAGGTTCTCAATAACATTTCCCTCATCAGTAACATTCTGGACATTAAAGCTTACTATTTCAAGACCCATTCTTGCCATATCCGGAGCAGCATTTTCCTGTACCTTCTCAGCAAACATCTTTCTGTCCTGAACAATATCTTCCAGCCTCATCTGTCCTATAATCTCACGAACATTACCCTCTAATACATCTCCTACTGAGTTTCTGATATAATCTTCGTTCTTGTTAAGGAAGTTGCTTGCTGCTTTCTCAAGCATTTCCTTAGAAGAACCAACCTTAATCTTTACAGCAGAATCAATATTGACATTAATATATTCATTGGTTGGAACTGATTCCTTTGTCTTGACATCAACAGAAATCATCTTGAGTTCAAGTTTATCAACTCTCTGTAAGAATGGAATTCTTAATGCTGACTTACCAATAACAAATTTAGGATTCTTTCTAAGACCTGAAACAATCAGTGCCCTGTCTGTTGGTGCTTTAATATAACTTGCAAGAATAAAAACGATAAATAAAATCACAACTACCCCAATAATAATTGCCAATTCCATATTATATACCCTCATCTTTCTAATTACTCATTAGTTAATAACTGCCATTAAAACCCAAGTCTTGCACTACCAGAAGAACTCTTTCCATTAAACAATTCATTATATAGATTATCACTGAACACATTAGATAAAACATTTAAATTCTTCATAAGCTCATATGCCAGTGTTGTGCTCTGTGTATCAGTAAGATTAGCAAGATTATAAGCTCCCGAATAATCTGATGCAGAATATTTTAACTTGCTGAATTCCTTCTGTGTAGCTTCACCTGAAAGCTTCATATCTATATTGCTGCCATCAATATTACTATTCACATAAAGATTATCAATCTTTACCGTTGTTCCTGATGCACTGAGCTCTGCTCCTGCTTTGATATACTCTTTATTCTGAGTCATCTCTAATGCCAGTGCAGCCTTATTATCCTGTGTCCTTACTGTATACTTCATATTAATATCATCAACATCTGCTTCGATAACAACATATTCAAATGGATTGTCATTGCCAAGAAATGACATTGCAATAAATCCTTTTTCGCTTGTGTTATAATCTGCCGCATCAATTGCAAGCCTTACAATCTCATCCTTCTTATTAACATACATTGATATTGTAACTGGCTGCATATCACTTAATGAACTCTCAATACTGCTCTTGATAGTTGTCTGTGAAACACCTGCCATTGTAAGAAGTGTCATATAAGAAGAAAGATCTTTACTTGCATATAATTCATCAATGACTGTTTCGCATGCCTTAATAACAGCATCCTTAGTTATTGTTATGCTATATTCAGAAACCTTGATGTCTCCGTTATCAGAATTATATGTAAGCTTATCGCCCTTCTTGTATTCACATTCTTCTGCAAATGTGTTAATACCTTTAACTACACATTTAACTGCAGCATTAACAGGTTCTCTGTACAATTCAATATTGCTTGTATCAATTGATGAGAAATACTTTGAAATACTGCCCATACTTCCATAAGAAAAGCCTGAATCAATTTCATCCTCTAGCTGTGCCAGTGAAATCACGAATGACTCTGAGAACAACTCAGGAACTTTGAAATACATGTTATTACCATCTGAATAAAATGTAGCTGTAAGTGCTGTAGCTGAACCATTCTGTAACTTAATCTCTCCTGCCATCTTCTCTGTAGAAGCATCCATCTGAATATCATATGTAACTGTATCAGCCTTTATATAATCTGAATACTTCTCGCCATCAATTGTGGCAGTATCAATCTTTAATGTACCTGTTATCTGACTCTTATCTGATACAGATGTAAATGACATATTATCAAACGCACTGCTTGCTGTATTCTCAAGACCTGTTCCAAGCTTCTTGATAGCTGCTTTTGCATGCTTATCTGGTGATAACACATTAGGAAGTACTACAAATCCAATTACTGCTGCCGCTGCCGCAATAACTGCTATTATAGCAACAACAATTGGCCATTTCTTCTTTTTCTTCCTAGGCTGTGGCTGCATAGGAGGTGCTTCCTGATATCTTGGTACGTCTGCATTCACTGGAGGAACTGCCCCTGACTGTGGCTGAGTTCCAAACTGCTGCTGTACAACCGGCTCACTCTGTACCGTCTGTACAACCGGTTCGTTCTGTACAGGTGTTTCCTGTACTGGCTGTGGATTTAAAGGATTTCCACACTTTGGACAAAACTTAGCTGTCCCTGCATTATATCCGCATTTTGTGCAAAACATAACATTTCTCCCCTCTCTTGTTTTTTTATTATAGTATCAAATAAAATGTATATTTTCAATGAAAAAAATATGCAAGAAACTTTTCTATCATATCCGTTTCTGCACGATTCAAATCATAATTTACATTTTACAGTACTTTTTAAATTCGTAACACAAATCAAAGTATGTATGTTCCTCACTCATCTGTGTAACTTTCCATTCTGGTATCTTATCCAGATTAGGAAAATGTGCATCTGCATCATATTTATAATCAACACTCGTTATATGTGCCACATCGCAATATGGAAGAAACTGTTCAAATACAGATTCTCCGCCAATTACATATACATCCTCTGACTTATATGATGCAACCTTTTCAAGTGCCTCTTCTACTGAATGTACTACAACAACTCCGTCCTTCTTATATGACAAATCATTAGTAAGAATAACATTATATCTGTCTATAAGTGCTGTTCTGTCTGTAATCTGTTCATAAGTCTTTCTTCCCATTATTGCAGCTTTTCCTGCTGTTTCCATTCGGAAAAGCTTAATATCTTCTGGAATATTAACAAGAAGATGTCCCTGTTTCCCTATTGCCCAGTTCTTATCTACTGTTGCTATCAGATTCATAATTACAACTTCCCTTCTATCTCCTTAGGAACATAGGCAAGCACCTTGATTCCATCTTCTGTGTACTCTTCACTTTCAAGCTGTCCAAACTGTCTTATAAGCTGTATCTTGCCTGCTTCACTGTAAGGAAATACTCTTTCAATTCTTATTCTGCTCTTAAGAATAATTTCCTGTATGCACTCTTTAAATGCATCAAGGCCATTGCCTCTTATGGCAGATATATTGTATGTGTAGTCTGCGTGTAAATCTTTAGCTGCTGGTTTCTCCGGTAAAACATCACATTTATTAAATAATGTAATAACAGGCTTTCCTTCAACACCTAACTGCTTTAGTGTTGCATATACTGTTGACATCTGCTGTTCATAGTCCGGGTTGGATACATCAACAACATGCACTATAATGTCTGCATACTTTGCCTCTTCAAGAGTACTTTTGAATGCTTCAATAAGATTATGTGGAAGCTTTCTTATAAATCCGACTGTATCAGTAAGCAACACTTTCTCTCCATTAGGAAGTTCCATACTTCTTGTTGTAGGGTCAAGTGTTGCAAAAAGCTTGTCCTCCGACAACACACCTGCATCAGTAAGCTTGTTAAGAAGCGTTGATTTGCCAGCATTGGTATATCCAACTATAGCCGCAACAGGTGTTGAGGTCTTAGCTCTTTTGCTTCTCTGGACATCTCTGTGCTCCTTCATATCCTTAAGGTCTGCTGAGAGCTTTGATATTCTGTCCCTTATAAGTCGTCTGTCTGTCTCAATCTTTTTCTCACCGGGACCTCTTGTTCCTATTCCGCCACCAAGTCTTGACATTGATGTTCCGAAGCCTGCAAGTCTTATTGAACGGTACTTTAACTGTGCCATCTCAACCTGAATCTTACCTTCACTTGATGTAGCTCTTGCCGCAAATATGTCAAGAATAACCATTGTTCTGTCCATGACTTTAACGTCAAGTTCATCCTCAAGATTCTTAAACTGGGCAGGACTTAATTCGTCATCACATATAATTCCCGTAGCATCAAGCTCGTCAATCATAAGTCTTAATTCTTCAATCTTTCCCTTGCCAATATATGTTGCAGGGTGAAAATTATCTCTTGTCTGAATCATCCTTCCAACTGTCTGTGCGCCCGCTGTCTTGGCAAGCTCTCTAAGCTCATCCAGGGAGCGTTCTGTATCATCATCTGTATCAAATGCTACTCCAACCAGAATAACTTTCTCGATAATCTCATCTGTTTCATAAACTGCCATATATATATTTCCTTTTATTTTTTATTTCTTTCTGATAAATAGTCACTAAGATAGTCTGTTACTTCCTTCTCAGTTGCCATTGACATAACCTTATCTGTTACAAGTCCGGCTTCTTTAAGTGACCAGTCTGCAATTGTCTTTCTTGTCTCTAATACCTTTCCTGTTGATACTGAGAATTCATCCAGACCAAATGATAACAATATAGGAGCCATTAAAGCATTTGCAGCTGCCTCTCCACACATTCCGGCTTCAATACCTGCATTATGGGCACATTCTATTATCCTTCTTATAAGTCTTAATACTGCCGGATTGAATGCAGAATACAGATATGCTACATTTTCATTGCATCTGTCTACTGCAATAGTATACTGTGTGAGGTCATTAGTGCCTATTGAAAAGAAATCAACCTCCTGTGCTATAACATCTGCCATGACAGCAGCAGCAGGAGTCTCAATCATAACGCCTATATGGATATTCTTGTCATAACTAATTCCATTACGTTCAAGATCACTGCATATCTTCTTAATAAGCTCCTTGACCTGTCTGATTTCATTAACCGATGTAATCATAGGTATCATAATTCTTATAGAACCATATGCACTGGCTCTTAATATCGCACGGAGCTGTGTCGTGAATATATCAACTCTGTCAAGACAAAATCTTATTGCACGGTATCCTAAAAATGGATTGGTTTCTTTAGTAAGGCCCATATAAGGAATATCCTTATCACCACCAATATCAAGTGTTCTTATTGTAAGTGGCATACCTTTTGTCAGCACTGCTGCCTTCTTGTATTCCTCAAACTGCTCTTCTTCTGTAGGCAGCGCACTTTTGTTAAGAAACAGGAATTCTGTTCTGAAAAGTCCCACACCTTCAGCTCCCGCCTTAACTGCCTTGGCAGCCTCTTCAGCTCCTCCAATATTGGCAGCAAGCATAACTTTTTTGCCATCAGCTGTCTCTGTGCTTTTATTTATAAATGTCTTTAATTCTTCAATATGTTCTTCGTATTTCTTTTTTTTCTTCTCATAGATAGAAAGAGTTCTCTGTGTAGGGTTAATAAATACTTCTCCATACGCTCCATCTATTATTATAGAATCACCATTACCCACCTTTTCAAGAATACCTTTTACGCTAAGTACTGCCGGAATCTCAAGTGCCCTGGCAAGAATAGAAGCATGTGCTGTGTCGCCACCTTTTTCCGCAACAATACCTGCAACATGTGCTATATCCATTGAAGCTGTCATAGATGGTTTAATCTCATCTGCCACAATAACAGTATTATCAGGAAGATTAGTTAAGTCAAATGCTTTCTCTCCTTGTAATATCTGTATCATGCGCTCCTTCATATCCTGAATATCTGTAACACGCTGCTGCATATCAGAATTATCCATTGAAGAAAACAGTTTAATAAGCTTATTGCATACATCTTCAAATGCTGCCTCCGCACAGATGTTATTATTCTCAATTGCAGCGACAACCTCACTTTCTGTTGTAATATCCTTCACAAGATATATCTGGTTCTTAAGTACAAGTGCATCCTTATCTGACTCTCCTAGCTTCTTTTCAAGGTCAGTTAGCAGGCTCTCTGTCTGCTCCATAAATATTTTCCTTGCCTCAAAAAACCTTGCTTTCTCTTCATTTGCGTTATAATGTGTTCCTCTGTTTACAACAGCATTATTATTAGACACTACAAGTACATGCCCAATGCCTATTCCTCTGGAAGTTCCTATTCCTCTTTCCATACGTATGCCCCCATTCTACTGATTAAACACATATCTGATCATATTAATAATTGTTTCAGAAGTATCTCTTGAATAAATTGTTTCCCTTGCAAGAACCGGATTATCTGTGATGACACCGTCAACTCCTTTATTAGTCAGGTTCTTGATAGAATCCTTATTATTAACCGTCCACGCATACACCTGTTTACCTGAATTATGAATTGCATCTATAGTCCTCTTTGATAAAAATGCTGCATTGACACTAAAGAAATCTATATTCTTCATATCATAATAATCGCCATACGCCGCAGATAATATATATCCGACTCTAATATTTTCATCACATGATTTTGCTGCCGATAAAGCTGAACTGCTAAATGATGTTATTACGCAATCATTCTCCATATTATATTTTTCAATGAGAGCGACTGTTTTCCTTGCAAGTTCTTCACTATTATCAGCAGGCTTTAATTCTATATTAAGCTTTATCTTTCCCTGTGCAAGTTCTAGTACTTCTCTAAGTCCTGGTACTTTCTCACCTTTATATTCAACTGAATACCATGAACCTGCATCAAGCCTTCTAACCTCTTTGTATGTCATATTTGCAATGTTTTCATCCACACCTGTTGTACGATATGCATTAGAATCATGCATCACTATAACTTCTCCATCACTTGTAAGCTGTACATCAAGTTCAATATAATCCGCCATATCATCTATAGCTTTCTGAAATGCTGCCATTGTATTCTCAGGTGTCTCTGTTGAAGCCCCCCTGTGAGCCATAACCTTAGTCTCATGAAAGATAGCTACATTTTCAAATGGATTATCATTAAATGTCATTATAAGATAAAATGCATCTGCAACAACAGCAACTGTTAAAACAATACTATATATTATCTTTCTTCTTTTTGCAGGACCTTCCTGTATATCTGTGAACTCAAACGTAATATCGTCCACATCAGTATATTTGTAATACATATGAGAAATAGCCGAAAAAGACAGTGGTATTGCAACACATACAAGAATACATTTTATAATTAGTCTTTCTGTTCTTAATGCAGACAGAAATATAGCATTACCAAGATATGCCATATTAAGAATCTTAACACCTGCAACAAGAAATACTGATATAAGCACATAAGTTATTCCAATAATTGCAAGCATAACCAGATTATACACAACAAGTGCTGATATTGTTCCCATTGGATGCTTCTTAACCATACGGGCACTTTTCTTATATGCTTCCCTAAATCCCAGTCCTTCCATCATGCATATATTCATTGCATATATTCCCGGAATAACAATTGCGTATATAATAATAAACACAAATATAACTTCAACCTTAATATACCAGTGATTCCTAATGATATACATTTTAATTAAATTAGTATTAGTCTCACTGTATAAGACATTAAACCATACAGTTACATTGGAAGCCAGAATTGATATGAAGTAAAATATACTCAGTCCAACATGCCTTGGCTTAAAAACATTTTTAAAAACCTTATAAGAATTATAAAATATATCAACAAGAGATGCATTACATGATGTTCTCTTTGTCTCAAAACAGACTGAAAGATATGTCATCTCATAAGTGCAATAGAATACAAATATACCAATAGCAAGAAAAATTGCAAATATGACTACAGGATGTGTCATTGCTCTCTGAATATATTCATTAGTAAGATAATTCACTCCTGCTATCTTCATAAGAAAATTAATTGCGAATAAAACAATGGGGAATATAACAGCAAAAGCAACAAGCTTGTACGCCAGTTCAAATGTCCATACATGCCTGCTGCTGTCAATTAAAAGACTAAAATTGTTTCGTAACTTTTTAAAAATCATATAATTATCCCCGAATCAATTGTCAATAAGATGCTGATTATCTGTGAAACATCTTAATAAACTTTCTCATCTCCGCTCTGATATCCATATTCTGCATATTAAGACTTTCCGAAAAACTCTGCATAAAATCCGCAGTATATGAAAAGACAAGAATCATTGCCATAACGCTGGCAATCCTGTAATCGATTGAGAATACAAAACGCTCCACAAATTTATTCAAAAATCCGAATATAAATACGGCAACAAACCCCCAGGCAAGTGTTGACTGTAAGCATATGATGCCTTTGTAATTAAACTTAAGATGATCATAATTCCACCACACTTCACCAAACAGCTTTAACATAACCTGTGCTGTAAGATACTCAAATGCTGTAGCACATATACATCCGAAAATATATAGTGCAATATAATTATGCTCTATAGGTTTAAAAATATTAAAAGCAATGAGTGTTCCAAATCCGTATATTATACAGAAAGGAAGCTTGGCAAACCCTCTGTTTTCCCAGTACCCAAGCTGCTTTCTGATAACTACACATTCCATACACCAGCCAAGAAAGCTGTATATGAAGAACCATATAACCAGCTGGCTTATATTCATGCTTCTAAATGTTATACCCAATAAATGTGACATAACGCCCCTCCATCATTAAATGGAAACCAACGGACTTCTAATTAAAGAAGTCCCTCAAGAGTCTGCCTTATTGCACTGATGAAATCCTGTGTATTAAGTGTTACAGGATTCTCCATTGTTGTAATAAGAGCAAGATCCTTTGTCATCTTTCCATCTTCAATAGTCTTAATGCATGCACGCTCAAGAGTATCAGCAAATTTTCCAAGCTCAGGAATATTATCCAGCTCTCCTCTTTTTCTTAAAGCGCCTGTCCATGCAAATATAGTAGCAATAGGGTTAGTAGATGTTTCTTCACCCTTAAGATGCTTATAATAGTGTCTCTGTACTGTTCCGTGTGCAGCTTCATACTCATAGTATCCATGAGGTGATACAAGAACAGAAGTCATCATTGAAAGTGAGCCAAATGCTGTGGCTACCATATCACTCATAACATCTCCATCATAGTTCTTGCAAGCCCAGATATATCCACCCTCTGAACGGATAACTCTTGCTACTGCATCATCTATAAGTGTATAGAAATATGTTATTCCTGCTTCTTCAAACTTAGTCTTATACTCAGCATCAAATATCTCCTGGAATATGTCCTTAAATGTATGGTCATACTTTTTAGAGATTGTATCCTTAGTTGCAAACCAAAGATCCTGCTTTGTCTCAAGTGCAAAATTAAAACAGCTTCTTGCAAAGCTCTCGATAGAATCGTTGAGATTATGCATTCCCTGAAGAACTCCTGCGCCCTTAAAGTTATGAATAAGCTCTCTTGTCTCTTCACCAGCCTCATTAGTAAATACAAGCTCTGCCTTACCAGCCTCAGAAACCTTCATCTCAGATGCCTTATACACATCACCATACGCATGTCTTGCAATTGTGATAGGCTTCTTCCATGTCTTAACATATGGCTCAATACCCTTAACGATAATAGGAGCTCTGAATACTGTACCATCAAGCATGGCTCTTATTGTTCCGTTAGGGCTCTTATACATCTCTTTAAGGTTATATTCTGTCATTCTTGCTGCATTAGGCGTAATTGTTGCACACTTTACTGCAACACCATACTTCTTAGTAGCTTCTGCTGAATCTATAGTCACCTGATCATTAGTCTCATTTCTATGTACAAGACCTAAATCATAATATTCTGTGTTAAGATCAATAAAAGGAGTGAGCAGCTCGTCCTTGATAAGCTTCCACAATACTCTTGTCATCTCATCTCCGTCCATCTCTACAAGTGGAGTTGTCATCTTAATTTTGTCCATAATATAAAGAACCTCTCTTTCTTTTTCTTACCTGATTAATTATTATAATTTATTTCAAATATTTTGTAAACAGAAACTGACTTGTATTAGCCTGATTACTTTGTTATAATTCATAAGTAATTTTTACACACTACATTTAACAATGCACAGATTGTGCAGTCATAATTATGGAGGTACAGATACATGTGTGGATTCGCAGGTTTTACTGGATACTTGGCTGATGGTGATGCTGTTCTTGAACGCATGATGAACAAAATTATTCACAGAGGCCCTGACAGTGCTGGTAAATACATTGATGATAAAGCATACATGGGCTTTAGAAGACTTTCTATCATTGACCTTGATAACGGAAGCCAGCCTATGTTTAACGAAAATAAGAAGATAGTAATAACATTTAACGGTGAGATATATAACTATCAGGATTTAAGAAAAGACCTTATAGAGAAAGGTCATGTATTTGCTAACAATTCAGATACTGAAGTTCTCATTCACTCATACGAGGAGTATGGCAAGGACATGCTTAACAAACTTCGTGGAATGTTTGCATTCGTAATCTGGGACAGTGAAAAAGAAACTCTTTTCGGAGCAAGAGACTTCTTCGGAATCAAGCCTTTCTACTACACAGTTGCAGACGGCAACATGATATATGGTTCAGAGATTAAAAGTATCTTAGAGCATCCTGCTTATAAGAAAGAGGTTAATCCTGTTGCACTTGAGAATTATCTCACATTCCAGTACTCAGTACTTGATGAAACATTTTTCAAAGGAATATTCAAGTTGATGCCTGGTCACTGCTTTACATTCCACAAAGGCGAGCTTAACATTGAAAGATACTGGGAGCCAACATTTGATGCTGATGAGAGCAAGTCTTTAGATGAATTTGTTGATGAAATCGACGATGTTATGCATGATTCAGTTGAACACCATAAAATCAGTGATGTTGAGGTTGGTTCATTTCTCTCAAGCGGTGTTGATTCAAGCTATGTTGCTGCTACATTTAACGGTGACAAAACATTTACTGTTGGATTTGATTATGAAAAATACAACGAGATTGACTATGCCAAAGCTTTATCTGACAAGATTAAGATTGACAATTATTCAAAGCTTGTTTCAAGTGAAGAATACTGGGCTGCAATTCCTAAAATCCAGTATCATATGGACGAGCCTTTAGCTGACCCTGCTGCCATTGCACTTTACTTTGTAAGCCAGACAGCAGCCAAGCATGTAAAGGTTGCCATGTCAGGTGAAGGTGCTGACGAGTTCTTCGGTGGATATAACATTTACAAAGAACCACTTGACCTTGCAGAATTTCAGAAGCTCCCTAAGGGCTTAAGAAAAGGACTTGCCAATATTGCCAACGCTATCCCATTCAAATTCAAGGGAAAAAGCTTCTTGAACAGAGCAAGCAAGACAGTTGAAGAAAGATTCATAGGTAATGCTTTCATGTTCAATGAAAAAGAGCGTGCCAGGATATTAAAGAATCCTACCGGCAAGTATGACCATAAGGAACTTACAAAGCCTTTCTATGATAAGGTTGCTGATAAGGATGATATTACTAAGATGCAATATATTGATATCAATTTCTGGCTGATAGGCGATATCTTACTTAAGGCTGACAAGATGAGTATGGCTCATTCTCTTGAGGTAAGAGTTCCTTTCCTTGATAAGGAAGTATTCAATGTTGCCCGTACTATTCCAACTAAGTACAAGGTTAACAAGAGTAATACCAAGTATGCCATGAGACAGGCTGCCCATAGACATCTTCCAGACATGGTTGCTGAGAAGAAGAAACTTGGATTCCCTGTTCCTATCAGAATCTGGCTCAAGGATGAGAAGTACTACAATATGATTAAAAAGGCTTTCACAAGTGAAGCTGCTGAAAAGTATTTTAACACTGATGAGATTGTTAAATATCTTGATGACCACAAAGAAGGTAAGGCCGATAATTCACGTAAGATATGGACAATTTACATGTTCCTTGTATGGTATGAAGATTTCTTTGGCAACGGAGTTAAAGAAGCTGCTTAATATTTAAATTTGTATTTGCAAATAAGGCACGGACATGAATGTCCGTGCCTTATTTGATATTATGAGTAAAATATTACGCTGTAATTGTTGTTCCTGTCTTTCCAGCAAGACCTTCCTTAGCCTTCTCAAGATTAGCAATAACAGCCTTTCTTTCCTTATCTGCTGTTACGAATCTAATAGATGCATCAACCTTAGGGAAAGTTGTAACTGCTGGGAAGTGACCATCCTTAATATACTGGTGAAGATCTGTTGCAGAAACTGTATCAAATACCTTCTCCTCTGGTGTTCCCTTTCCTATAGTAAGCTTATCATATGCTGTAAGGAAAAGTAATGTTCCCGCTCCAACAAGCTCTGCTAACTTGGCAGCTGTATAATCCTTTTCAATAATAGCACTTGCACCCTTAAGATGTGAACCTTGCTGTAATACAGGAATTCCACCACCGCCCGCTGCAATAACAACCTGATCTGCATCAAGTAATGCCTTGACAGCATCAATCTCATATATATCAATAGGCATAGGTGAAGCAATTATTCTTCTGAACTTACCTGGCTCTTCTTCAACTACATAATTTCCCTTCTCTTCTTCAGCATCAGCTTCTTCTTTAGACATATATCTACCAATAACCTTAGATGGTTCACTGAAAGCAATGTCAAAAGGATCAACTCTTACCTGAGTAATAATAGTTGAAACTGTCTTATATATTCCTCTGTTAATAAGCTCTTCTCTTATGGCATTCTGAAGATCATATCCAATATAACCTTCACTCATGGCTCCGCATACAGACATAGGAGCAACTGTTCTGTCATCAGGCTCAAGTCTTGCAAACTCAGTCATTGCTGTCTGAATCATACCGACCTGTGGTCCATTACTGTGCGTAATAACAACCTGATACTTAGCTTCTACAAGATCAGCTATTGCCACTGCTGCTTTCTTAACATTCTGCTGCTGCTCTGGAAATGTTTCTCCAAATGCATTTCTTCCTAAGGCAACTACAATTCTCTTATTATCCATAACATAAACCTCTCATACACGATTATTATTGATGTAAATATTATATTCCATGAACCGCCAAAAAGCAAATTATTTCAACATGTATATAGCCATTATGGCATTATAGAATTAGCACCATCAACAATCACACTCTGTCCTGAGAAATAACATGAATCCGGACCTGCTAAAAATGCAATGACAGGAGCAATATCTATCTCTGGATCACCAAAACGCTTCATAGGATTAAGGTTAACCTGCTTCGCATATTCCTCTGGAAATTTCTCAGCCCATGCCTTAGCTGCTGGTGATTCCGCTCCTGGAAGAACGATATTGACACATATACCATACTGTCCCCATTCCTTAGCTGCAATCTTAGTCATACCTCTTAATGCTTCCTTGTTAGAACCATAAGCTAACTGTCCTGCAATACCAAACATACCTGTTGCAGAAGCGAAGTTAATAATTCTTCCTTCATGCTGTTCCTTCATATAAGGGAATGCAGCCTGCATATAGTTAAGCGAACCAATTACACCACTCTGCCATGCCTTAAGCATATTATCATAAGAAGTTTCTTCAACTGGAGCAGAAGGAACAATAGCCTGTGCGTTATTAACTACAACATCAACTGTTCCATACTTTTCTGCAGCAGCCTTAACAACCTCTTCAACTCTTGCTCTGTCTGCTGAATCACATGTCATGGCGAAGCCTTCTCCTCCTAATTCCTTAATTTCTGCAATTGTCTGCTCAATTGGCTCTGCTCTACGTCCCGTTGCAATAACCTTAACCCCTCTTTTTGCAAGACAAAGAGCAATTCCTTTACCTATTCCCTGACCTGCTCCTGTTACAATAGCAACTTTTTCCTTTAACTGTTTCATTAAAGTACCTCCATAATTTTTATATTTAAATTATATCAATTTTTTATAAAAAAGCAAATGAATAATTAGTCACATCTAATCCCTGTAATATAACCGCACTAAACCACCTAATCTGAATATACTAAAATATAAATTATGTTCTGAAAATAATTATTATGAATAAATTAATCACTGTTGCTGTAATAGATTCAGGAATATATCCTCATATAGATTTCAAAAACCGTATAGTAGCTTTCAAGGACTTTGTCAATGGCAGAAAAAATGCTTATGACGACTGTGGACATGGCACCCATGTAAGTGGAATTATCGCTGGCAGCGGTTATGCAAGCCACGGCAGAATCAAAGGAATCTGCCCTGCTGCCAGTCTCGCAGGAATCAAAGTATTAGACAGACTTGGTAATGGCAGGATAGAAAATGTTTTAGATGCTGCTGGCTGGATAATCTCCCATCAGAAAGATTTGAATATAAGAGTTGTCAATATATCCTTCGGTGCAACCACATTTGGCGAAAAGGAAAACCTCATTGCTCTTGAAAAAGCAATTGAAAAGCTTTGGGACAATAATATAATTGTTGTCGCAGCCGCTGGAAATGAAGGGCCTGGACGACAGACTGTTGCAATCCCCGGAACCTGCAAAAAAATTATCACAGTCGGTTCCCCGGATGGCAAAGATTTCTATTCAGGAAGAGGTCCAACCAGTGAATGTATAGTCAAACCAGAGCTTATTGTAAATGGTTCATATATCAGGTCGTGCAATAATTCCGTTAGCGGATATTCTGTAAAAAGTGGAACTTCCATGTCTGCCCCGGTTGTTTCAGGTGCAATTGCAGATGTTCTGATAAAAAAAGACATGTCTCCTAAAGAGATAAAGAAAAGACTCCATTCCTGCTGTACTAAAAAAGCCCTGCCAGATAATCTGCAGGGCTGGGGATTATTAAATCTTTCCGAATTCATGAATATATGAACTATTTTGTGTTGACTGCCATAAGTATATCAATCATAAAATACTGTATAAGAATAAGTACAAGTGCAAGCACTACGATAACAACAAGCGGAATCCACTTATGCTTCTTTAACCCCTGTCCTTTCTGATTCTGTTTTTTAAAATTACGACTGTCTACCATCAGACTGTACCTCCAATCCATTCCTTAATATTATTGTCAAGCCAGCTTATCCATTCTTCAAAGCCTTCGCCAGTCTTAGCTGATACGAAAAATACCTTTGCCAATGGATTTCTTTCGTGAATTCTTTCAACAACTGCTTTGTCATCAAAATCAAAATACTCTTTAGTATCTATTTTATTGATAAGAACTACATGACACACCTCGAACATAAGAGGATATTTAAGTGGCTTATCATCACCCTCAGGATACGAAAGAATAACGACATTACGCGATGCTCCTGTGTCTGTCTCAGCCGGACATACTAGATTACCGACATTCTCCATAACAAGAAGATCAAGCCCCTCTGTGTCAAATTCATCAAGTGCCTGCATGGTCATATGAGCGTCCATCGCACACTCTCCGCCTGTATGCACCTGAATTGAAGTAACCCCTGCTGCCGCCATCTTCTCAGCATCAACAGAAGAATCAATATCTGCTTCCATTACACCTATACGATATCTGTCTCCTAACATATTAGCTGTTCTTATCAGAGTTGTAGTCTTACCTGCTCCCGGACTTGACATAAGATTAACCATAAATGTTTTCTCTTCCTTAAGCCTTGCCCTTGTCTTAGCAGCTATCTCATCATTAACGGCATAAACACTCTGATGTACATCAATTACTCTTACATTACCCATTCTGGTTCTCTCCTAAATATTGTGCTGCATTGTCTTTTAGCCATTCGCACCATGCATCCATTCCTTCTCCTGTTCTTGCAGAAATAGGGAAAACTACTGCTTCCGGATTTCTCATTGCAATATTATCCTTAACCCTATCCATATCAAAATCAAATGCCGGCATGGAATCAATCTTATTAATAATCACAACCTGACACTTCTCAAACATAAGCGGATACTTAAGCGGTTTATCATCTCCTTCCGGAACTGAAAGAATTGCCACATTAAGACATGCGCCTGTATCAAACTCAGCCGGACACACAAGATTACCAACGTTCTCGAGTATAATAAAATCAAGTGTATTATCTGCTTCAGCTTCTAACGCAGCCATTCCCTGTCTTGACATATCAGCATCAAGATGACACATTCCGCCTGTGTGCAGCTGTACTGCTGACACTCCTGCCTTAGCAACAGTAAGTGCATCAACATCCGAATCAATGTCTGCTTCCATTACACCTATATTAAAATGTTTCCTAAGTCTTTCAATTGTACCAACAATAGTTGTAGTCTTACCCGAACCGGGACTTGACATGACATTCATATAAAATACATTTTTCTTCTTTAACTCTTCTCTTAATCTGTCAGCATCAACGTCATTGTCCTCTAAAATAGTTTTCTTAAGGTCAATTATCTTCATGCTTCTTTCATTATAACTATTATTCATAACAACTCCAATTAGTAATCCTTAGCCATCTGCACATAACCGAGTCTCTCAAATCCAGCCTTCTTGTATGCTTTCACTGCTCTTTCATTCTCTTCTTCAACCTCAAGTCTGAATCTTACAGCTTCTTTTCCATACATATTGTCAAGATGTTCAAAGAACTCACCTGCAATATTCTTTCCTCTGTAATCCGGCTTAATATATATGTCCTCAACCCACTCACAATTACCACCACATTCAGTAGAATAGCTGTGTGCAACCATTGAATAACCCATGATGACACCTGTGTTATTCTCGAACACAAAACACTCTATAAATGGATTATCTCCAAGACAATCTGCAATATCCCTTTTCATAACATCCTCTGAAGGGTCTGAAAGCAGTGCTGGTGAGGCATAAAACACCTTCATCATCTCAAGGACTTCTGAAGAATCCTCTTCTTTCATGCTTCTTATAATAATATTATCCATATGAATCATTCCTTTTCCACATAATAATTAATGATATCATAGTATTTATTTATTGGCAAATTAAAAGACGCGGACTGCCAAACTGACAGCCCGTGCCTTCACATTTTTCAAAGACTAATGTATCTGATAAAACTTACTTCTCAGTCAGCTCTTGAGGTTGATGGACGTATTACTGGTACATTAGATGAACACAAGAAATACTTTGATTATCTCAAAGCTGGTAATGGTGATAAAGCTTATAGCATCCTCATAGATCATCTTATGATGCCTCTTAATGTTGTTAAACCTGAAAAATAATTAAAAAGCTAATATATTATAGATTTCTTCCATATCTCAACAAGTTTACCCAATGAATATGCAGCATTTGCAGGACTTGTTGAGGGAAGAATATCTGGTTTAATTCCCAGATATTTCATCTGATATTTTTCATAATATTTCCCTGATGTTTTCCCATTACATATTACTTTTTCAATCTTAGAATTATCTATAATGCTTTTTAAATCTGTTGGCACAACATTCTTAATACTACTGTCACTAGAACCAATTATGTCACAGCTGTATATCGTATCCCACATTGCAATATTATGCTTTAACATAAATGCCTTCTTTTCTTCTATCGTCTGCGGAACTGCCTCTTCAAATACGCCACTAATCATTTTCCAGAATCTGTTCTGCGGATGTCCATAAAAAAACATCTGCTCTCTTGACTTAACTGATGGCAGACTTCCAAGTATCAGTATTCTTGATTCACTGTTATACAACGGTGGAAATGGGTGTACTATATGCTCATATTTAGATTCATTCATGATTATCTCCTCATCATTATTATTATATAGTTTTAGCAACTTTATAATTAATCTTTTTAAATGCAAAAAAAGGATTCAAGCTGAAATTCAACTTAAATCCTTTAAATAGCAGGGGATGAGAGAATCGAACTCCCACCAAAGGTTTTGGAGACCCCTATCATACCATTTGACCAATCCCCTATCTTTAAGGAGAAGGATTGTTCCTTCAAAACTGCACATTAAATATATCATACCATATCTGTCTTTGCAAATACTTTTTCATCCGATTACTCTTAAGAATAACTCTCTTTGTTCTATCCAAACCGTCTTAACCTTTTCTCTTGGTTAAGCCCT
>NZ_WKRD01000006.1 GCF_009680455.1 Lachnospira eligens | reverse complement strand
ATTCTGAAATAAATCTAAAATATCTCGCTTTGTTATTTCTGTAATACGGTTCACTCCATTTTCCTCCTTTCAAGCATATTCAGCACTTATATATTGCTTCCCAAATATTTTAAAGAAAAGCGTACCACTATTTTTAATGATACGCTCACCATTATTAAATCACTTCAAAATGCTTCAATGCATCCTTTATCGCTTCCACTTTCTCCGCTGTCGGATGTTTCCTCGGCTGTTTCAATTCTTCTACCGCATTAGGAGCATCATACATTGGCAAGCCTAAATCTCTCTTTACCTCTGCGATATATGCGGTATGTACTTTGAAGCCGTATTTAGCTTCTATGTACTCCTTTATCATTTTGTAGGTCACTCGTTCTTTGGGCTTATAGCTTTCGGCTCTTTTAGCGATATTATCAAGCGGAACTTTTCCCTCACCCTCACCAAACTCAACTTTTACGTTGATATGTCCGTCTGGCTTTTTGTGGGAAAGCAGTACTACCGTCTCAACGGTACTTTCGTTGTCCCAACAAAGTTCCTGTGTCTCTCTGTCTCCAAAATACACCGGAAAACGGAACTTTATGTGCTTCAGGAATCTGCCATCTGGCTGCTCCTGCTCGTAAATGTCCACCTGTTCTACAAAGCTGTTAAGAAATTCTTTCTTCTCCAGGTCGGTGAACTTATCATATAGTTTATCAAAATACAAAAGAAATTGATAGACGTTTTCTTCTGATATTTTCTGTTGTCGGATATTCAACAGGCGGTTCTTGACTTCCTCTATACTGTTCTCCACGCCTTCAATCTCATCATACAAACGGTATAACCTTGTCTCCATATCCTGATATTTCTTCTCATAAAATTTATCCATGATATCCAGACTGTCCATCTGCTGTCCAAGCCTTGCTTTTGCTCCGGTCAGTTGTCTGTGCTGTTTTTCCAGTCCTTCAATCTCTTTTTCTATTTCTTCTGTATCTATTCTTGAGCCGATTTTATTCAGAATGGCTTCTTCAAATTTAGGATTCTTCACCAGTTTCCGAATAACCTCTTCCACTGCATTGTTAATCTTCTCTTCGCTCCATTGTTTACGATATCCACATTTATGACCATCTACCAGGCGACGATGTTTGCAGGCATAATAGAAATAATCCTTATATAAGGTTCCGTCTTTCTTTTTCTTTCGGTTTACGTTTCCATACATACCGCTTCCACATAACGGACATCTCAATATTCCGGATAAAATATGCTCATGATCCAGACTATGCGTCTTTTCATATTTCACACCTGTTTTTTCCCGTTTTTGATGTGCCAGCTCCCAATCTGTTTCTGAAATAATTCCTTCGTGGATACCATCATGCAGCATATAATTTTCCTGTTTTACAATGCGATATTCATTTCTTGTTCCTGAAACTTTCTCGTTCTTCCTTCGTCCATAAGCCAACTTTCCACAGTATACCGGATTATCCAGAACGCCTTTTATAAACGAAGAGGCAAATGCGTCCAGTGTATTATTCTGTCGTTTTTTCTTTTTATATCCATGCTGGTTCAGCCATGCGGCAATCGCAGAGATTCCCATATTGGTATGAATAAATTTGTCATAGATCAGACGAATAATCTCTGCTTCGTCCTCTGCAATCTGCAATTCTCCATTTACCAATTCATAGCCATATGGAGCAAATCCACCGTTCCATTTTCCTTCCCTGGCTTTCTGCTTACGTCCCTCCATTGTCTGAACAAGGATATTCTCTCGTTCAATCTCTGCCACCGCAGACAGAACAGAAATCATCAGCTTTCCACTATCTTTTGAGCTGTCAATTCCATCTTCAACACAGATCAGATTCACTCCAAAATCCTGCATCCTCTGCAAAGAATTTAAAACATCTGCCGCATTACGACCGAATCTGGAAAGCTTGAACACCAGTACAAACTGTACCTCATCTGTTCCATTCTCAATATTATCCAACATTCTCTGAAATTCCGGTCTGCCCTCTACGCTCTTTCCAGACTTACCTTCATCTGAATACTCATTTACGATTTCCATATTCTGAAATTCCGCATATCTCTTGAGTTTTTCTTTCTGAGCATCCAGACTGTAGCCATCTACCTGCATGGTTGTGGATACTCTGGTATATATATCGCATTTAATCTTTTTATTCTTCATAATCTTCCTCGCAGTATAACTCTGTTTCATTGTCCCAACCTTATTTTAGTACTTGTTCCAACTATTTTCAATACTTATTTTCCCTATTGACGCATTTCTTCGCCAATCGTATAATTAAGTTAGATACAGAGCATTTCTGTTATCAAAATATTGCCCGCCCACCATTGGCGACTTATAAATGATTGGCTCGAAAATATTGTTCGCTTACCGGAAGCGTCTAATAAATGTCCGGCTTGAAAATTATTTAGAAATAATTTCTGTTTTTGATATTGTGTTTTTATCACACATTGCATATACTATAAATACACAAAAAAGCCAAAAAAGAGGAGGTGTTAGTATGGCTACTTCAAGTATTACTCATAATTTTGTCGTATCCAATCCAAATAGCGTAAAGCGTTTTGTCGCAGCAATTGACGAAGCCGACCGTGACCGCACACCAAAGCAGACACTTCCCGGACGTCAGTTAACGAACCCACAGGAAATCTTAGCTTTAATGTCAAAAAGGAAGAAAAAACATGTCTGATAAATATTTTACCGTTAATATTCGGGCATATTTGGATAAAGACGAACCGACATATATCGGAGAGGAAAGTCTTTACGACTTACTCTCCGATTTTTCTTGTCCCAAAAATCCCGATGTGGAATACTTTTTATTACATAATGCGATTGAGTTTACCAAAAAAGATCAATCTATCACTTATCTGGTATTTGATGCTGAAGATGCTTCACTGGTTGGTTATTTTTCACTTACAATAAAACCAATCTCTGTCCGTGCTTCAAATATCAGCAAGACAATGGCAAAAAAACTGTCCCGTGTCAGTATTTTGGATGAAGAAACACAATCCTATACTACCGC
The DNA here is from genome assembly GCF_009680455.1 of Lachnospira eligens. Lineage (GTDB taxonomy): Bacteria > Bacillota > Clostridia > Lachnospirales > Lachnospiraceae > Lachnospira > Lachnospira eligens_A. Next base: position 228,703 of record NZ_WKRD01000006.1, on the reverse strand, counting down.
AGCTTACCTGATTGCCCAGTTGGGAAAGAACTATTCTCTTCCAAAGGAAAAACGAATTCCTGGAAATATTCTACTGGGATTTGCACTGGAAACCATATCCAGTCTCAAATATTCCGTAGGTGGCGTTATGGAGTTTCTTGAATGCGAAGATAATGAATTTCTTCTGAGCTTTTATACGCAAAATCATTTCAAGCCATTTGATACGCGTATTACCGCTTCTCAGAATAATGAGCCACACACTCTGCATCAGCTTTTAAAATTTATTTGATTTAAAAATGCATGAAAAAAGCGACAGTCTGATTTACATTTTGTATTTCAGGAAACTGCCGCTTCTTTTTCTTCCTTATTCTGTTTTTCTTCCTCCAACTCCCGGAGGACTTCTTCGCCGTACTTATCAATCATCCGTACCAGAAAATCAATGCACCGCTCAAATTCAATATTCTGTTGCATAAGCTCCTCCCGTTATTGTTTGTTCTGAGCTTATTTTACAGAACCTGCCTGAAAACCACATTGAATAGAAATTGATTGTAAATTGACACAATCACTTTAAAAATATCCGTATTTTCTTGAATCGAATATATGTTCGTGTTATGATAGATATACTCAATCTTAACTACGAAAGGGGAATTTCTATTGAATCGATGCGATTTTTCTTCTATTAGCACTTGCTTAAAAAATCATATCAGCGAAAGTAATCAAATGAGTCAGCCTGATTTTTTATACGAATTATTTGAAGATTTTATGGATGATCCGGCAAATCAGGATTTTTCAATGGATAACGGTCTGGTTTGCCGCTGGATGACTGGTCAGGCTAAAATCAGTCCTAAAATATCCGCTTACTATTCCAAGCCATCCAATCAGGAAAAATTAGCCCATACCATCCACCAGAATCTTCTTCCACTGATGTCTGACTGTAATATGGCTATACAAGATATTTACACTTTATTCATTCAGGATGACAGCATCTCAGATGCGAAAAAGAAAAATCTGACTCCCTTATATAAACCAGCCAGTTCAAGACTGCTGTTTCTTGCAAAACTGATTTCTTTTGGCATGGAACGCCAATTCATCAAACGTAATACCAAAAATCAGAAGCTGCTCGCCGGAGGCGCTTTATCCCCTATTGTGCTGGATTATATTATGGACAGTGAGGTTCCGAAACCATGCCGTCATTTTATCGGAAGAGATAAAGAACTAGAAGAATTATATACCATGCTTGAGGAAAACCGTCATGTTTTTCTTTGCGGAATCGCCGGAATCGGAAAAAGTGAACTTGCCAAAGCCTACGCAAAGCAGTACATAAAGCAATACACCAATATCCTTTATGTAGAATATACCGGCAATCTTCATCAGGACATTACTGACATGGATTTTATTGACGATCTTCCGGAAAGCACTGAACAGGAACGGTTTCAAAGACATAACCGTTTCCTGCGTTCCCTGAAATCTGATACTCTGCTTATCATAGATAATTTTAATGTCACTGCCACACAGGACAGCTTTCTGTCAGTAGTATTAAAATATCGCTGCCAGATTTTATTTACGACCAGAAGTAATCTGAATGAATACTGTACTTTTCAATTAAAAGAAATACAGGATATAAACATTCTTTTCCAACTGACATCTGCATTTTATTCAGAAGCAGACAAGTATCGTTCGACCGTCGAAAAAATTATAGAGACCGTACACTATCATACTTTTGCTGTAGAACTGGCTGCAAAACTTTTGGAAAATGGAATTTCAACTCCAGGTCAGTTATTAGCAAAACTTCAGGAAGAAAGAGCATCTCTCGATAATGAAGATAAAATTAAGATAATCAAGGATGGTCAAAGCAGTAAAGCCACTTATTATAGTCATATCCATACTCTATTTTCACTATATGCTTTATCCCGAAAACAGCAGGATATCATGTGCAATTTGTGTTTTCTTCCTTACACTGGTATTTCTGCCCGCATATTCGCCAAATGGCTGGAACTGCCTACCTTAAATGAAATTAACGACTTGATTGAAACTGGTTTTGTGCAGACAACTACACGTCACACAATCTCCCTGCATCCTATGATTAAGGAAATTGCCCTTTCAGAGACAAAACCATCTGTAAGTAGCTGTCACATATTACTGGATTCTTTACAGAAAATATGTTTAATGCATGGAATTGAAGTCGATTATTACAAGAAGCTGTTTCAGACAGCAGGAAACATCATAGAATTGATTGAAAAAGATGATATACCAAAATATCTACTTTTTCTGGAAAATGTTTTTCCATATATGGATAATTATAATTACCAGAAAGGTATGAAAGAAATCATTCAGGAATTAAAAAATTTTTTGAAGCCTAAAGACATTGGCACCGATTCTGACCGGGCATTGTTACTGGATTTTCAGGCTACTCTTGAAATCAAGCCAGAAAAAGCAATAAAACTGGAAAAGGATGCACTTGCCCAGATAGAAAATATCACTGCTGACAATGCTCGCCTTGTTTCCAACCTTCATGCCAATCTCGGTGGACTTTACCGCATGAACGGTCATCCCGATCTTGCAAGAGAACACATGGAAAAAAGTATCTCACTGCTTGACCAATTTAACCTGCTTCATATAAATGACAGCATACCTCAGATTGCCAATTATGCAATGTTCCTGACAGAACAGCAGGAACCCGAAAGAGGCATCTCTGAATTGCAAAAATTATCCGGCATCATCAAGGAATACCATTCCGATGACTGTCTGGATTATGCCAAAGTACAGGAAACCCTTGGAACCATTTATCTGATGACTGCCAATCTTCCGCAAGCCAAAACACATTTTAAAAGAGCTTTCAAAATATATGAAAAGATCTGGGCTGATGAACCAGAAATGATTGAAGCAAAATATCAGGAAATTCAGGAGTTATATCCACAGATTGGATTTTGCATTGGAAAAAATCTATCCGGTCTTTTAACAAAATAAGCATAATTTGCGGCGGGCAACTTGCCCGCCGTTATATTCAACTATTCGTCAAATAAATATATGCATCTTCCAAAGTGATATCATTATCCAGGACACAATTCTCATTTGGCTTTCCTTTGCTTAATACTTTCATATGAATTCCATTTTCTACATACTGCTTAGATGATATAGAATAATTGGCTTCTAACAAACGGGCTTCTTCTGCATTTTGTACCGTACAATTCCAAACACAGCCCTTTGCATTTTCCAGCAACCCACTCACGCTTCCAGAATATAAAAAACTTCCCTTTTTCATAATGGCAAGCTGTGTACAGGTTGCTGCTAAATCTTCTACTACATGAGTGGAAAACAGCACAGTTCTATCCTTTGAAAAATCAACCAAAAGATTGCGGATCCTGATTCTTTCTTCCGGATCTAACCCGGTGGTAGGTTCATCAATAATCAAAAAATCCGGATTATTAAGAAGTGCCTGTATGAGTCCGACACGTCTCTTCATACCACCAGATAATTGCCGCATTTTTTTATTCTGATGCTCTGTAAGAGAAGTCTTTTCCAGATAATAGGTAATTCTTTGTTCGAGGTCATTTCTGGCTACTCCTGACAGTCCCCCCATATATACAAGACATTCTTTCACCGTAAGATTCGGATATAAGTCGATTTCCTGTGGAAGATAACCAATCTTTTTCTGTATTTTCTCATAATTTCCCTCGTTATACAGAATTCCATCAAGGGAAACCATTCCTTCCGTTTGTTTTAAAACAGTTGTAAGAACCCTCATCAAAGTGGTTTTTCCGGCACCATTCTCACCCAAAAGTCCGTAAATTCCCTTAGGTATTTCAAGAGATGCCTTATTTACTGCAACTACACCATTTTTAAATCTAACTGTTAAATCATTTATTCTAATACTCATAATCTATCCTCTTTTCTTTAAAGTCATTGGTAATACTGCAAATAAAAACAGCCCCGCTATAAAAGACACAAGCGTTCCATAAATCCAACTCTCGGACATTAATTGAGTAGGTTCACAAAAGCTGAAAGAAAACAATCCCAGATTTCCGAAAAATGAACTTCCCGCTTTTGATATAAGTCCAATGACAATTCCAAATAAGCATCCTATACCTGCCCACATATTTCCAAGCAATGTACACAAAATCACAGAGCATATACTCCAAAGCCAGATGGTTCCGAACATTGCAATGAAAAATAAAAGGAATATCAGAGTGCCCGAAACGCCTTCGTTTACACTGCCCGGTTTTTGCCAGAAAAATAAAACATATCCAACACAGGAAAGTATTAATAAATATAATATTTGAACGCACACTCTCTGTGATATTACTTTTAACTGCTTTTTTTGATCATACAAATGAAATACATCGGCACGCTTACTTTTTACTTCCATCAAATATGTGTCACTACAAAAAATAATTGTTAAAAATGCTATTGGAGACTGAATCGCTGAACCGATTTCTTCATAGTATATAATCGGATGAATAGCACACAATATCAGTATAAATGCGCATGAATAAAAAATCTTATATAATGGCAGGCAGTTTTTTAGTTCCGTTTTCAATGAACCCTCCTCCTTTTCCAGATTGTAACAGAAATACATACTAATATAACTGATGAAATTACAAGAATAATCTGATTTATGTTTGACATTTTGGCTGCATGTGTTTCAAAAAATCTGCCAGGGAATCGCACCATAATAGAGAACGGTCTCATATAATAAATATCATTCTTCATGGTCAGCATATTTGAATATATAATGTGTAAAAACAAGATTGGTGCTGCCGGAAGCGGATTTTTAAATATTACTGCTGTAATTGTATAGACACAACATATCATCAAAAGATTTGGAACAATATAGATCAGAGAATTCACGCAAAAATCAATTAGTGTTACTGGAAAGCCCGATTCTAAAGACGTTTTCAAACACAGCATAAAGAATATAACATTCAAAATCACTAATACTCCCAGCATACTAATGAATCCGCTTATTACTTTCCCACATATATATTGGACTGCCGTAACAGGCTTTGTATGTAATAATTCATAGGTACTTTTTCGTGTATCCTGAATAAATAAAAATGATAGCAAGACTGTTGCAAAAAAGGCCATATGCAATCCTGCAAAATCCGTAAATTTTTTGGCAAAGTACCAGGAAAAAGAATGTTCGGATAATTTCCGCTCGATATAATGATTGATTTCTTCTGCTGTCCCCTTATGAATTTCAAGGTCCTCATAAGCATATATTGCATTATAATAGCCATATTGGGATTCCAAAAACTCAGAAGCAGTCTTTACATCCATATTCTGAATTTCTTTCATTACATGATCTGCTTCCTGCCTGCTAAATCCAAAACCATTTTTGGAGGTGTCCATTAACGTCTCTTTGATCGTATCTTCCCACTCCCTTCTTCTTTCTTTATCATCAGATGTGGGAATGTACCCATCCATGACATCAGCATCTTCCAATGCTACGTCATTTTGTGTGATCTGTTCATTCTGTTTGATATAATGAATTTGCAAATACGATGACAGACATTGATACATACTGGCAACTATAATAATCAAGCCAATCCACAAAACAGGGTTCTTTAAATAATCAAGTATACTTCTTTTTATGATTGTTTTCATTGTATCTCTTCCTTTCTTTATTTCTTTAACAACATCATACAAATCAATTCTCAATAAATTCACAACAAAAAAGACTAAAACCACTTTATTTGTGATTTCAGCCTTATAAAGTATTTTTATTCAGCTTTGAAAAGAGCTTCTACATGAGCACCGCCTTGTCTGGCATTATATATTTTCAAATTTCCTCCATGCTTTTCACAGAAAATACGAGAAATATACATACCAAGGCCAAAATGCTTTAAATCATCTTGTGGATTCTTATGATAAAATGGCTCTGTTACTTTTTCCTCAGTATCCACAAATCCTATTCCATCATCTTCAACAGAAATTATAAGAAAACCATCCTTTTTCTTTATCTGCAAAGCAATACTTTTTTGTGCATATCGAACCGCATTTTCCAGTAAGTTGTCTGTCACTTCCATGACAAGTTCCTCATCCACTTTCACAATGTTTTGTTCCTGCACTCTTTCTACCTTACATAATTTACTTTCCTTCTTGGACAGCATGGCAGCTTCTGCCTCAATCTTTTTTGCCAGTTCCGATAACTCTATCTCTGAGCATTGCAGTTCCCTCTGTTCTAAATGGGACATTTTTCTCATGTTTTCCGTGAAATGCTCTATACGGTCAATCTGATACATGCCTGTTTGTAAGATATCAATAACATCCTCTGTTTTTATACTCTCGGCAGAAACAAACTCTAAGAGCATTTCCTGATACCCACGCAATATGGAAAGTGGAGAACGTATATCATGTGCAATTGCATTCCGCAAAGCCTTCTCGTCATCAATCATTCGCCACATCTTTCTGTTGTTATCTGCTAAATCACTTCGCATCATTTCAAATTCTTTACACAAAGTTCCCATCTCATCTTTATTTTCATAGGACACATGAAAATCCAGTTCATTATCTGCAATCATTTGTGAGGCATCTTTTAGTTCCTGTAGAGGTGTCTTTAACTTATTTTTATAAAAAAAGAATACCGCAACAACACTCCCAACAATCGAAAAAATCAGTACCGAATATGTTTCCATAAAGTCACACATTTCCGAAAGATGATAGTCCAAACGATTCATCTGCGATTGATTAGGTCTTGATATCTCAATCTCGTATTTCTTTCCATATTGCTGAAACACGTCCGTATAATCTGCATAATCAATATATTTTTCCCATATTTTATTCTGCATATTTCCTGCAAAATGAACTGTAAATCCAGATAACAGAAATGCTGCCGTTAAGCTGATCACAAAATAAAGCAGAATTGTTTTTTTCAGTGACAAGTTTCTTATTTTTTCCATCGGTATCCAATCCCCCATACAGTTTCTATGTATTCTTTTTCTGAATAATCCGCTATTTTTTTCCTTATACGCCGTACTAATTCCGTTATCGTTCTACTGTCCCCTTCCGCATCATATCCACAGACTTGTGCATATATACGTTCTTTATCAAACACCTGCCCTGGATGCATGGATAAGAATTCAATAATCTGATATTCAATTTTTGTGAACTCCATCCTGTGTCCAGCTATAGCTACTATTTTTTCAGAATAATCAATCAGCATTTCATCCATGAAACGGTATTCCGTTTTTTGTTGATGCCTTTCTTCTCTCTTTATGTTTGTGACAATCCTTGCTTCCAACTCCCGAAGACTAAATGGTTTCGTAATATAATCATCCCCACCTGAAAGCAACCCATTAATTTTATCATCTTCGTCAACTCTTGCTGTCAGAAATAAAATTGGACATAACACTTTACTGCGTATCAGACGACATACTTCAATCCCATCCATGCGTGGCATATTGATATCCAACAAAATAATATCCGGTTTCATTTTTATTTTATTTAATGCTTCCATTCCATCTGTAGCCGTAATGGTTTCATATTGTTTCATATTAAAATAACTACAAAGCATTTTCACCAATTCTTTATCATCATCGACAACTAAAATCTTGTATTTCATCCAAACCACCTCCAGTATCCATATTATACGATAAAAAACAATGAAATCACAACAAGAGTACATGAAGAACGTAAGCACAATATATCTTTTTTCTCAATTCCTGCTCAAATTCCCCTCAATGCCTTTTTCCTCCGATTTTCGTATGCTTATCCCACAGCAGAGCAGTACCACACCGGTACGACCTGCTGAATCAATCAATACGAAAACGGAGGTATTTTTTATGCGAGAACTCAGAAACACCAAAATCATTGCTGTAGATCATGGCTACAGCAATATGAAAACAGCAAACACCGTCACCCCAACCGGAATCAAAGCCTATGAAACAGAACCAATCTTCACTGGAAATATCCTGGAATATAACGGCATTTACTACCGGATTGGCGAAGGACACAAAGAATTTATCCCGGATAAAGCTATGGACGAAGAATATTATCTTCTGACGCTAATGGCTATTGCAAGGGAACTGAATGTCTTTTCCATCCGTGAAGCAGATGTTCATCTGGCTGCCGGACTTCCTCTTACATGGATCAGAAATCAAAGAGAAGCTTTTCGTTCCTATCTGCTCCAGAATCCAGAAGTCCGTTACCTTTTTAACGGCAAAGAGTATCATCTCCACTTTGTGGGATGCAGCCTTTACCCACAGGGGTATCCGGCTATTGTAAACCAACTTGGAGATTTCAAGGGAACCAATCTCCTTGCAGATATCGGAAACGGAACCATGAACATTCTGTATATTAACAATAAGAAAGCGCAAGAAAACCGATGCTGGACAGAAAAACTTGGTGTAAACCAATGCATGATTGCCGCAAAGAACGCTATTCTGGACAAATTCGGAGTGAAGATTGAAGAATCCACCGTAGAGCAGATTCTGCGGTTTGGAACAGCTGACATTTCAGCACCATATCTGGATTGTATCAGTTCTATTGCCAGACAGTATGCTGCAGATCTTTTTTCCACACTCCGCAAATATGAATACAATCCTGATCTGATGCACCTGTATGTGGTTGGCGGCGGTGGATGCCTGATCCGTAACTTCGGAACGTATGACAAATCGCGAGTCACTATCATTGATGACATCTGCGCCACCGCCAAAGGTTACGAATCTCTGGCTTATATGAGCCTGAAAAGGAGGGGATAAACCATGCAGAACAATATCCGCAACACAAACCTGCGCTTTAATCTGGACAAAGAACAGCAGCGGAGAGCCTGGGAATATTTACAGACGATGGACAGGCAGGATTTTAAATCTTACAGTCAGGTAATCTCTCTTGCACTGGTAGATTATTTTGACCGCTACTACCGCACACAGGCTGATCCTTATCTGGAAACAAGAGAACGGGAAGAACTTTTTGTGAAACAGATTGTAGATGCAGTGGAAAACAGTCTGAAACAGGCATTACCACTTTTTCTTTCCGGACTGACTGCAGGCATGGCACAAAGGGAGCCCCAAATCAGGGCGTCCTTTCCAACACCTGAAAATTCACAGCCAGATAGTGATGTAGACTGGGATTTTCTTGGCGAATAACTGATTGGAGGTGAACACATGACGGACTTTCTGACAGCAGACACCAACCTGCCATCTTATATGATGTTTCCCCGTTTTCTTCTGGACATGGAAATAAACGAAACTGCCAAAATGCTTTATATTATCCTGCTCGACCGGGCAAGGCTTTCCCAGAAAAATGAGGGCTGGTCAGATATCAATGGTCATGTGTTCATTTACTTTACAATTGAAGCACTGGCAGAAGTTCTCCACAAAAGCCAGATGACGGTTAAAACTGCTCTGACAGTACTGGAAAAACAGGAGCTTATCTTCCGAAAACGGCAGGGACCCGGACAACCCAATCGAATTTATGTAAAACTCCCAAAAGAAACCATCCACTATACAGACAGATTTCTTTCCCTAAGACAGACAGAAAACTGTCCTATTGGCAGACAGGATTCTTTCCCTGATACAGACAGAAAACTGTCTGGTAATAAGAAAGAGATAAAAAAGAACAATTTAGCAATAAGAGGGAGTAAAGAGCCACGCTCACCTTATGGAAAATTTCAAAATGTTTTTCTGTCAGAAAAAGAGCTGGAAAATATCCGGCAGACAATCCCTGACTGGCAGGATTATATTGAACGCTTATCCGGTTATATGGCTTCTACCGGAAAGCAATATCAGAACCATGCAGCTACCATCATCAGTTGGGCAAGACAGGATCATCCTGCTTCCCGGCAAAGAAATTACGAAAGTGAGGAATACGAAACACTATGACAAGATTTACAGAAAAAGCAACCGCTATAACACCAAGCAGAGAGCTTCAGCCTGATGAATATTTTAACGAAACAGACCACCTGATCTACTGTTCCAAATGCAATACGCCAAGACAATGCCGGCATGAATTACAGGGAAAAGTTCTTATTCCTTCCATCCGCTGTAAATGCCAGCAGAAAATCTTTGAGCAGGAAGAAGCCCAGAGAAAACTTCATGAAAAACAAATGGAAATAGAGCATCTTAAAACCAGCGGCTTACAGGACAAAGCACTCTATGACTACACTTTTGCCAGGGATAACGGCATCAATCCGGAAATAAAACTGGCACACAATTATGTAAGCAACTGGGAAGAGATGAAAGCAAACGCCTCCGGACTTCTCATCTGGGGTGATGTCGGTACTGGAAAATCTTTTTTTGCAGGCTGCATTGCCAATGCCCTGCTGGAAAAAGGCGTTCCTGTACTGATGACCAACTTTTCCCGGATTCTGAATACCCTTACCGGAATGTATTTTGAAGACAGAAACCAGTTCATCAACAACTTAAACCGCTACAGTCTTCTGATTATTGATGATCTCGGAATTGAGCGGAACTCTGACTTTGCACTGGAACAGGTATTCAATGTGATCGACAGCCGTTACCGCAGTAAAAAGCCTCTGATCATAACGACCAATCTCACTTTATCAGAGCTGAATAATGCCGCTGATATCGCACACAAACGAATTTATGACCGTATTCTGGAGAGATGTATTCCTGTCCGTATCAATAACCGGAATATCCGTCAGGACAATGCAACAGATAATTTAAAACAGGCGAAAAAAATCCTGTTGAACAATCATGCTCCGAACCAGAATTGACTCAAAGAAGTATAACGCAATGATTATTTTTCACTGACAGTGGTACTACTATCTTTCCTTATTTTTCACCAAGAACATGCCACTGTCAGTTATCTAAAACCATAGTACCAAACCAAAAGATTTTAAAACCAAAAATGCCCGGATACGGGCATAAAAAGGAGGTGCCAGATATGGCAGATAAAAGAATCATGACACCGGAAGAAAAAGCACTTTTACAGGCAAGACACCGCCAGGAAGAAGCTGAAGCAAGAAATCGCAAAAAAGAACGTGATGCCAGAACACACCGATTAGTCCAGGAAGGAGCCATTCTGGAAAGTATTGTTCCCCATATTAAAGAAATGGATTTAGATTCCCTGAAACGGGAGCTGATGATCCGGCTACGGGGAATGTAAACGCATAAGTTCTACTCCCGAAGGGCGCACTTACTCACCACCTGATAAATCAGGCAGTGGTATCCCCTTCGGGGCTCGTGCGCTCTGCCGAGGGCTTTATCCGCTGTTGCAGGCAACATCGAAAGGAGGTGCCAGATATGGCAATTTATCATATGCAAGCCAAAGTCGTCAGCCGTGGTTCCGGTCGGTCTGCTGTTGCTGCTTCTGCTTATATGAGCTGTAGCCGGATGTATAATGATTATGATGGTATCCAGCATGACTATACCAGAAAGCATGAGCTAATCTATCAGGAAGTGATGCTTCCTCCAATTGCTCCATCCAAATGGATTGACCGGGAACAACTCTGGAACGCTGTGGAAGAAACCGAAAAGACCAAAGACAGCCGACTGGCAAGAGAATTTGTGGTCGCACTCCCTGTTGAGTTGGATAAAGACAGCAATATTTCTCTTCTTCAGGATTTTATTAAAAAGAATTTTGTAGATATGGGGATGTGTGCTGATTTTGCCATTCACGATACAGATGGTCACAATCCCCATGCACACATTCTTCTTACTGTCCGACCACTAAGTGAAAATGGAACATGGCAGTATAAAACCGAAAAAGAATATCTCTGTATCAAAGATGGGGAAGAAAAAGGATTTACTGCTTTTGAATTTAAAACTGCTCAAAAACAGGGATGGGAAAAGCAATATCGCTATAAAGTTGGGAAAAAGAAAGAATATCTGACTCCATCTTCCGCACAGGAAAAAGGATATGAACGGATTGATAAGCACCCCAAGAGCAGCCGATATGGCAGACAGAATCCTATTTCCGAACAATGGAACAGTGATGAACAACTCTGCATCTGGCGGGCAAACTGGGCAGATGCCGTAAATAAAATGCTTGCACGTAATCAGATAAATGCTACCATTGATCACCGCAGCTTTGCAGATCAGGGAATCACCGAACAGCCAACTATCCATGAAGGCTACATTGCCCAGAATATGGAAAAGAAAGGCATGATAGCAGACCGCTGTGAAATTAACCGTCAGATTCGTGCAGATAACAAAATGCTCCGGGAATTAAAAGCCCAGGTAGCAAAACTGGCACAGGCTGTAGAAAAATCTATTCCAATAATAGCAGAAACATTGGAAGCAATCCGCAATCACATGATTTTTACACAATATCATTTGCTCCACAATGAGATGCAAAAAGAAGTGATCCATGACTGGATGAATCATTTTAATCCAATACTGAATAAATACAACACCGTTAAAAAGAAACTCAAAGCTAAAGTTACAGAGCGGAAAGAACTGAATGTGAAAAAAGAGAAAGCCAGTATTTTTAATCCCATCCAGCATATAAAATTGAATCAGCAGCTTACCACTGTTACCGAAGAAATTGAAGAACTGAAATCAAGGAAAGAGCAGCTAATCTTCCAAGCAGAATGCTCTACCGATAAAGATATGACGAATCTATCCAAGAAATACGACCAGATGAATAACAATCTTGATATCCTAGATTCTCAGGACATCTCGCTCAAAAAACAGCTTGAAAAAGATGCCGCCGCTTTCCGGGAAGAAAAATTTCGTCCTGAACCTGAACAGTATACAGAATTGCTGGACACCAGAATCCATATACGTCCTGATTTCCGGGATAAGCTGATCGAGCAGCTCAAAGGTACTTTTGGTAAGTATTATGACTATCACCGCCGTGATATTGCCGCCAATGAGGTGGATTATCTCAATGTGGAAGATTCGGATGTCTTCTCCCATCGTGCATGGGAACTTAAATATCAGCGAGAACAGGAAATGCGGCGAAATCAGCCTGCAAGAGCTAAGAAAAAGTCCTATGATATGGAATTGTAATCATCTTCGAGTAGATAACATGCTCTTACAAATCTCTTGTTCAAAAATAAACTCCTTTCAAAAAGGCGTATGGAAATCAAAACTTCCATACGCCTTTTTATATTCTGCTCTTCAAATTGTCTAAAAGTTGACTAAAAATATATCACCGTTCATATGATACAATGAGGGTGTAAAAATTCTTGTGTCTATGGAAAGTAAATCTTTCTGATAAGAAATAGATATGTAAAATTTTGCTGTCGAATTAATGATTATGCGGCTGTCGAATATATCTTTGTACTTACAGTATTGCCATGTAGGAAAATTATATACATCATTTTCGATTTTTTTGCATGACAAGTAAGGCATCATGATTATTGCCTTTTGTGGGCTCTGCCCACACCCGACCTCTGGAATAGGATCGGAAATTTCTGGCAATAATATAAATGCCGAAGGAATAGACAGAGAGCAGGAATGAGGGGCTTAAAAGAGCTTCCCATTCCTGCTTTTCTTTTTTCTTACAGATAAGCAGTAAGCCGTTCTCCGTAAAGGACTATCAGCTGATTCAATACCTGATCCCAGTTCCGGTATCTCTGCGTCCACTTTTTGACTACGTTCTCGCTGGCAAGATACAGCATCTTTTCCAATGCAGGATCGCTTGGGAATACGCTTTTCGTTTTCGTGACTTTCCGATACTGGCGGTTCAATCCTTCTATGATATTTGTCGTGTACATAATGCGTCTGATATCATTAGAAAACTGGAAAAAGGAACTTACATCTTCCCAATTATTTTCCCAGTTACTGATCGCGTACGGATATTTCTTCCCCCATTTTTCTTTCATGTTCTCCAGCTCTGTTAAAGCGGCTGTTTCGTTCGGAGCATTGTACACTTCTTTGAAATCCGAGGAAAACTTTTTCAGATCATTATAATTTACATATTTGAAAGAATTGCGTAGCATATGGATCACACATCTCTGGATCTCTGCCTGCGGATAAACTGCCTGAATCGCTTCTTTAAAACCCGGAAGACCATCCACGCAGAAGAAAAGGACATCTTTTACTCCGCGGTTCTTAAGATCATTAAGCATCCCAAGCCAGAACTTGCTGGTTTCATTTGCGCCTACTGTGATGCTGAGGATATCTTTGTATCCCTCCACTGTAACGCCAAGGACTACATACGCAGCACGACTCAGGATTCTGCCATCCTCACGTACTTTATAATGTATACAGTCCATAAAGACAAACGGATAAACCGGGTTCAGAGGACGGGACTGCCATTCCTTAACCTGAGGAAGTATCTTGTCTGTGATCTTGCTGACCATTTCAGCTGATAGCTCAATCCCATAAAGATCCTGGAGCTGGTCGTGGATGTCACGTGTACTCATACCACGGGCATATAAAGAGATCACTTTTTCCTCAATCCCGGAAATATCTCTCTGGTATTTAGGGATGAGTTTTGGTTCAAACTCACCGTTACGGTCTCTTGGTACGTCGATTTTAAATTCACCGTATTGACTCTTTAAGTTTTTTGTAGAATGACCATTTCTTTTATTGTCTGTCTGTAGATCTCCCTTATGGTTTTTCTCGTAGCCAAGAGTTGCATCCAGTTCTGCCTCCATCAGCTCCTGCAGGATATCCTTGAAACTGTCTTTCAGAAGCGTGTATATATCTGCAACGCTATTAATGTTGTTTTCTGAGATGATCTGTCGAATTTGTTCTTTTGCAACTGCCATAAAAAATACTCCTTTTCGATAAGAATTGTCATATCTGAATTCTTACCAAAAAGGAGTTATTTTTTACCAAAAACACAAACTATTTTACACTACCGATACAATAATTTCTTTGCTATCTGCTGTTTTATAATCAATTGTTCCCAAATTACCAATCAAATCAAATGTCATATCTGCATTAACCTGCAATTCGTCTTCAAGCTTGACTGCAGACGGCTCATCTTTTAGAAAAACTGTTAATCCATAAGGCTCTGTTTCAGACTGTATCTCTATACTATCATATGAGTATCCCTCCGGATACTCTTGACCGCTTACAATATTTATAACATTCGAAGAATCTCCTACATAATCTGTCTTATACTGCGATAGATCAGGAATTTCGTACAGGTTTTCTTTTTTTCCACACGCCGAAATCAACATTATTGACATGGCAACTAACATAATTGCAAGTACTTTTTTCTTCATAGAAACACCTCCCGAAAGCTTTATTCAACACTTTTCGATTTGAGTAAAAGCCCAAGGGACTTTAATGTCCCTTACGCTTTTCTCTTTTCTTTCGCTGTTTCAGTTCAAACATTCGCTGCTCTTCTGTCTCTTTTTTCTTGCGTCTTTTCTCTTTGCGTTCCTGCTTGTTCTGTTCCTGCTGTAATTTCAACGCCTGTTGCGATTTTGTACCAATGCCTATTTCCAACATCTGTTTCTTTGCTTCCCGCTGCATCCGTTTCGGATTTCTTTTGATATCCTTTACAACAGTTTCAACAACCGGACTGAATTTCAAACTGAAATAGCACTTTTGAATATATTCCTGTACTTCATAATCTTTTGGCTCTGCACCAAATGTTACCTTTGCCACAGATAATTTACCATCTTCGATGCGTTCAAAGATTCCCACCCAAAACGGCTCTTCAAAAAATACTGTCAGCTTTCCATTTACTTTGTCCATAAGAATCCCTCCTAAAATTGATTGAACAAAGAATGGACAACCCGGAGGGGCAGGTTACTTACCCTATTTATATAGGACGGCCGGGCTACCTACCGGCTCTGGCACATCAAAGATGTACGTTGCGTTTTTATCTTTGCGTTTATAATCAAGCCATATGGCACGATTAACTTAATTCTGTAACTTCTAAGTTACGTTCCTCCAAAATATTCTTCTTACTTCATAAGATTCTATCTTCTGTTCAAATCATACCATATGATTAATGCATTTTCTATATACTTTCTTGATAACCAGCAAAAAGCTCCCGAAGGAGCTTTCCACGTTTTAAATGTACGCTAATTCGCTTAACACAATCTCTTCTGCATCATTCCTTATTTCCCATGAAGAATGTTGTAAATTAGTAATATCCACAACGATAGCAGGTAATTTAATTATTCGTATTTTTTCCCGATAATGTAAATCGAAACTACCATACCACCTAATATCATAATTAAGAAAATTTTATTTAAAATATCCCATAAAGCTATATTGAGACAATTGATTATTATAATACCTGCAAGAGGATATAGAACAACCGTTGCAAGTGTCCAAATTTTTAAAGTTGTACAGATGTACATCCAATTTCCATTGTTAAAGGATAAACCCACTAGATGTATTCTAAAAATTCCTTGTGAAACATAATTTATCTTGTTGGCATCATAATATGTTGGTAACATGTCTTTGGCAAAGAAACAAAACCATGCACCAAATAAAAGCATTAACCCTGTAACCAGCAATATATCACCTTTCATCTCTGCTATTGAATTCCCAGATGCAACTAACATAATAATTTCTGTAATAGATATTAAAAAACATAGCAAATATGCTAATATCCAGTTTTTTCTATGCTGATGAATAGAATTCCTAACAGCCATATCGAGAGAGCCTACTACCAATTCCTCGACTTCTTTTGTATCAATATTTTTCTGTGTATCTATTTTTTCTCCACGTAACAATTCTGTAACGGTAACATCTAATATATCAGCTATTGGTATGAGTAATACGACATTAGGCATACTAAGACCACGTTCCCATTTACTAACTGTTTTATCTGATACATATAATTTTTCAGCCAAATCCTTTTGAGTTAAATTCTTTTCCTTTCTTAATTCGGTTACAAATAAACCAAATTTTTCATTACTAATTTGATACATACATCCACCTCCTGCACACATATTATAATGGGAGTACGCATAAATCAATCGACCAGCAGTAGAATTGCAGAATATTAACACAAAATTCATCAAATAATCTCCCCATCATGATTATTTCTATAAAGTTATCTTCGAATATTTTTTAAGGCATACTATGGAATAATTAAATCGGCAACTTATGACTATGACGGAAAAAACCAGCCTTCCGGAACTTAGAAAAAGTCACCTGATATGGAATTGTAATTCGATTCTTCTTAGAACTCTTATAAACACAAAAGCTGAACAAATAGGATTTTTCTTCCTACCTGTTCAGCTCTTTGTTTACCTGTAAATCAATTCATTTAACACAATCTCTTCTGCCATATTACGAATACCATTTACTGCTCTGACCCATGCCATCTGGTCACGAGCTTTCAATTCTTCCGTAATGCTCTGCCTCTCCATCATCTGACGCACCAGAATATCCATTCTCTCCTGTGCTTCGTTGTCTACGGCATTCAGATGTTCTGTCAGTCTGTCTTCCAACATATACAGTGAATACATTGCCGGACGATGCTCTTTCAGATACGTTTTCCGCATCATTCCATATTTCCCATAATGCGGTTCTTCATCTGTACTGACAAGATTCGGATAGTAAATTCCGTCTGCTCCAAGTGTGTAGGTTCCACCCATTTTTTCAAATGTGCTTTTCATGTGTTATTCCTCCTTGAAATCAGCGATGTCCTTAGATCATCGCAAAATATTTCAGGGCAGCCTTGATAGCATCTTCTTTCTCTTTCGGGCATTGTGGAACTCTTGCATTTTCTGATTTTGGAAGATTATAGTTTTCTCCCACTTCAATTCCACATTTGCGTTTTACCTGAGAAATATATAAATTTGAAACCTTCAAGCCAAATTCTTTCAGCACATAATCTTTGATTTCCTGATAGGTTGCTTTCAACTCGGCACTGGTAGCATCCAGCTCGTCCAAGTCTAAGTCGATCTCTATCGTGTCATCTGGTTTTTGTTGGGACAAAAGAACAACCGTCTCTACATGCCCCGTATTAGGAAACATATCAACGCAACAACACTTCTCCACCTTATACCCTCTCTCCTGCAGAGTAACAAGGTCTCTTGCAAGCGAAGTAGGCTTGCAGGAAATGTACACCATTCTGTCAACACCGTAATCAATAATCTTTTCAAGTGCCTTAGGGTGGATTCCGTCACGAGGTGGGTCAAGTACGATGAAATCTGGCTTAATCTCAATATTATCAAGTGCCTTTAAGACATCATCTGCAATGAACTCACAGTTAGTAAGACCGTTCTGGGCTGCATTCTTCTTGGCAGCCTCAACAGCTTCCGCAACAATCTCAACACCGATAACCTTGCTGGCAACTGGAGATAACATCTGCGCAATCGTACCCGTACCTGTATACAGGTCATATATAACCGGTTTGCTGCCAGCCACATCTCCAAATCCGCCAGAAAGCACATACTCCCTCGCCTTAGAGTAAAGCACTTCCGCTCCAAGAGAATTAGTCTGGAAGAATGAAAACGGTGTTATCTTGAAACGCAGCCCAAGAAGCTCCTCTTCAATATAATCCTGACCATACAGAAGCTCAGTTTTCTCGTTAATTACTGCATCTGCAAGGCTGTCGTTAAATGTATGGAGAACACCTGTAAGAGTGCCCTTATATTCAATTGATGTCAGGCGGTTTACAAGCTCTGTGAAATCATGCTCAATCTGAGTCGTTGTTACGATATCAACAAGAATCTGTCCTGTCTTTACAGACTTTCTTACAAGAAGATGACGCAGATACCCCTCGTGGCTTAACTTGTGCTGGAAAGGAAGCTCCTTCTCTATTACATAATCCTGAACGCATGTGAGAATCTTTCTGTAATCCTCATCAATAATCTTACACTCTGTAACCGGAACAATATCATACATGCTGTTTCGTTTATGAAGTCCGAGTGCAAGCGGTCCGTCCTTGTACTCATCACCAAATGAAAATTCCATCTTGTTACGGTATTCTTCTGTAACCGGACTTCCGATTATCCCCTCAAATGGAAGCTCTCCCGAAACAACTTCGCTAAGAAGCTTTTCCACCTGTGCGCTCTTAATCTTTAACTGTTCCTCATAAGCTACTGTCTGGTAAGTGCAGCCACCACATTTGCCAAAATGTGGACATGCCGGGTTGGTTTCAAGCGGACTCTTCTCAACAACTTCCATAAGTCTGCCTTCGCAGTGTCCTTTTCTTTTCTTATTCACGCAGAATCTGACAGTCTGTCCAGGAATTGCATTCTTGACGATTGCCTTTTCCTTCTGTCCGTCCTCATCTGTCACCCACACTGTCGCCTTGTTAGGGAAATCAACCTTTTCAACTTTACCTTCGTATACGCTTCCTTTTTTCAATCTATACTCCATTCCGCACATGAATTGTGCCTGTTATTAACATATTAATAGTTTCTGGCAGCACTTATTCACATAACGGCATACCTTATATAATATTATCAGAAAAATGTGCTAAAGTATAGTAGTCACATTTACTCCACCACGCTGACATTCTTTGCCTGCACTGCAGAATGTATTCTTTCAAGTACCTTGTCACACAGCCATGTATAAACAGCCCCGGCAGCATTCAGTCCTATACGTAATCCAACTGCATAAGGCATTCCAAAAAGTCCCGCCGCAATTGATAATGCGCCAAATGTATTAAAAGCTGTCTGCCATGCATAACCAGCGGAATATCCGACTCCGATACCACCTATCATGCCTATATACGGATACATTGATTCTGGCAGAACTATATACATCACTGCAAAAATCGCACATCCAACAACATTAAACAATGCCCTGTTTCCAATTCTCTTATCAACATCTTTAGAAAACGGCAGACACACTGACATGCACGCAATTCCAATCCACATTGCCCTAGGCAGTCCCATCAGTGAAACAATCAGCATAGCGCTTGATACGATAAATGTAAGCTTAATATACCATCTTGTCCTTGCTGAATTAATATTAAATTCCTTAAACAAATCCCAGAATGTTCTTCTATATGGTCTGTTCCTCTGATTCTTATAAAAAATAATCATGCATACTAACATCCCGGCAAGCAGTCCCACAACTCTCATCATATATTCATGGCCTGTGACATCATATCCCTGCAACAAAAGATACCCGAGAACGAATGTTGAATGATTATACATAATTACATTGTGACATCCCATTATCATAAGAAGCATAATACACACAACATTTATTACAAATGCAGCAACTGGCGGTACCATATTGGAAACCCTCGGTCCTGCTATCAATATCGCATATATTCCCATTATCGAAATCAATCCATGTGATGTCTTAATTCCAAAATCCGCCTGTCTTAATACCAGCACCGCAAGAAGCACTGTAACTCCGACAACACTATTGTTATTCCCCAGCAGCTTACTGAATACTGTAACTACTGCGACGCAGAATATCATAACCAGATACACCTTAAAATTATATATAAGAATATGTCTTCTTTTCTCCTTAGAATCCTGTGTGTTCTTGATAAGCTGTTTTGAACCAGCCGAGCTTAACTGTAATTCCTGATAAAATGTCATAAATTCCTGATTTCCTTTCCTCCCCTTAAATTTTTCTTAATAACAGGGTTGAGTAATATAACACTGATTACACCCATATGTCAATTAAGAAATAATTAAATATTATGCAATAAAAAAGCCACAACCGCTGACATATCCTAATGGACATATCAAGCCGGCTGTGGCTTTCAATCATATCGCACTTATTACATTACTTCTCGATGTCTTCATCCTCGAAATCATCGTCAAAATCTTCGTCTTCGAAATCTTCATCATCGAAGTCATCTAAATAATCTGGTGTAAAATATCTGTATACAGCATAAGCGATACCAGCAACTGCTGCAACTGCACCAACGATAGCAAGAACAGCTATGATAATTGTGCTGCACTTCTTGCAGCATTTCTTATCTTCATCTTCCTTCTTGCTAATAAGTTCTCCTAATTTAGTAGCTGCGATAAGCTCATCTAATTTTTCTTTACTCATAACAATATCTCCTTTCATACCACGGATTTAATAAATGTATTATAGCATAGCGTTAAACATTTGTCATTATAGTTTTTTAAGTCTGGCAAATCCTGCCAGCATTTTCTTCTGTCCGTACTCTGCAAATTCAACTGTTACCATATAGTCTCTTGCTGAATCCTCTATAGCAAGTACCTTTCCTTCGCCGAATTTCACATGGCTCACCATATCACCGACACTGTAGCCAAGTCCACCTGAAGATTTTGCACTTATATCTGCACCTCTTGCAGCACCTATTACATTTCTTGAAGATAAGCCGCTTCGTGTAGGCACTCCTGCATAAGCATTTCTTACAGAATCTGCCGGAGTCTTTCTCTTTTCTGGTTTCTTAAGGTCAAATAGTTCCATAGGGTCTTTTCCAAATCCCGGATTAGAACCACCATTTATCTTAACCTTTCTTGAGCTATATGTTCCTGCTGCCCTTCCGCCTGGTGTGCCGCTTCCGTAGCTGCTAAGAATTGATCTGGCTGTTGCACGCATGTTAATGCCTGTTGTATCTGGCTCATCTGATGTCCCGCCATATGCAATCCTGCCTTTAGCATACCCACTGGAATTGTTTTCTATGTGCATATATTCTTTAGGAATTTCATTAATGAATCTTGAAACCTTATTCATCTGTGTTTCACCACGCACCATACGCGACTTGGCACTTGTAAGATTAAGTATTTTCTCTGCTCTTGTTATTCCAACATAGCACAGTCTTCTCTCTTCCTCAATCTCAGTTGAATCATCTGACACAATTGTCATATAGCTTGGGAAAAGTCCATCCTCCATTCCTGTCATATACACGATTGGAAATTCCAGACCTTTCGCACTGTGCAGCGTCATAAGCATTACATGAGGCTCTGACTCATCAAGATTATCAATATCCGCTATTAAGGCAACTTCTTCAAGAAGTCCTGAAAGTGTAGGCTCTTCGCCTGCTTCTTTACAGCTCTCCTCATAGCTTACAACCTTATTAATGAATTCATCCAGATTCTCGCGTCTTGCCTCAACCTCTTCCACCGTTTCATTCTGTGAAAGGCTCTCAATATATCCTGTATCCTCAATTACAGCCTCAGCAAGCTCCTTTAATGACATAAATTCTTCCTTGGCACGCAGTCTTCCAATAAGGTCAACAAATGGCTCTAACTTGGAAAGTGCCGCATTCTTTATTGTGTCAATATCCTTTGCATTGACAAGTGCTTCCCAGAAAGTAATATCATTAAAATCTGCATATTCCTGCAATCTGTCAATCGTAGTATTACCAATCCCCCTCTTCGGAACATTTATAATTCGCTTAACCGCCTGACCATCAAGACCATTATCAATAGTTTTAAGATAAGCAAGAATATCTTTGATTTCCTTTCGCTGATAGAAATTCTGTCCGCCATATATCTTATATGGAATGTTGTGAATCATCAGCTTTTCTTCGAGCGCTCTTGACTGTGCATTAGTTCTGTAAAGAATGGCAACATCATTATAATTCCAGCCATCCCTTACATACTCTGCAATACCACTCGCAACGCCTTCTGCCTCATCATACCCGTTCTCATACAGAGTATAATTGACCTTCTCGCCCTCTCCGTTATCAGTCCAGAGTGACTTGCTCTTTCTGCCAATATTATTACTTATCACAGCATTTGCAGCATTAAGAATAGTCTGCGTCGAACGGTAATTCTGCTCAAGCTTTATAACCTTAGCGCCTGTGAACACATTTTCAAAGTTAAGAATATTATAAATGTTTGCTCCACGGAACTTATATATAGACTGGTCATCATCACCAACCACACATATATTGCCATACTTTGCTGCAAGCATTGCAACAAGCTTAAACTGTGATGTATTAGTATCCTGATACTCGTCGACCATTATATATCTGAATCTGTCCTGATAATGCTCAAGTACCTCTGCATCACTCTGGAACAGCTCAACCGTCTTGAATATCAGGTCATCAAAGTCAAGTGCATTGTTAAGCTTAAGCGTCTTCTGATATTCTCTGTATACACCTGCAATTCTTCTAAGATTATAGTCGTTACCTGCCTCAAGCTCGAACTCATCAGGAGTCTTTAACTCATCTTTAGCAGATGAAATCTTACTCATAATTGCACGCTCTTTAAGCATCTTCGTATCTATATTCATCTTCTTACATATATCCTTGATTACAGACTTCTGGTCGTCCGTATCATATATCGTAAAGTTATTATCGTATCCAATTCTGTCTATGTATCTTCTTAAAATTCTCACGCATGTTGAGTGGAATGTACTTACCCATACAGCCCCTGCACCCTGTGCCACAGTAGTCTCAACTCGTTCTTTCATCTCTCTTGCAGCTTTATTAGTAAATGTAATTGCCATAATATTATATGGGTCTACTCCGCATTCTTCTATTAAATATGCAATTCTGTTCGTAAGCACACGCGTCTTTCCTGAGCCTGCCCCAGCAATAATAAGCAGCGCGCCATCTGTATATTTAACTGCCCTTTTCTGGCTGTCATTCAAATCTTCTAATCTCATATATCCACCTTCATGCAAATGTGAAATCTATATCCACCTTATTTCTGCCAACTACCACATTATACAAAAACAACGGGATGTTGCCAAGCCAATATGACAACATCCCTGATTGTTATTTATTAAATTCACATATTACTAATTGTCAGATTATGCAAGCTTTGTTCCACAGTTAGAACAGAACTTAGCGCCATTAGTTGGTGTTCCACAGTTAGGACAGAACTTAGGTGCTGTGCCACCTGACACATTTGCATTATTATTCATTGCAGTATTCATGTTATTCATCATCTGCTGTCCAACCTGCATTCCCATCTGGAGCTGCATCATATCACTGGCAATATTCGAACCGCCTCTTGAATTGCCGATACTATCAGCCATAGCCATCTGTGTATATCTGTTCATATCTCCAACCATTGCCTGAGAAGCTGCCTTATTAGTCATCTTCTGTACTTCTTCCGGATAAGAGAAGCTTGAGATAGTAAAGCTTGTTATTGTGATTCCTAACTTGCTCATCTCCATATCAAGGTCTGTCTTAATACCCGCTGAGATATCATAAGCATTAGCCTGAAGATTAAACATATCCTTGCCTTCTTTAGAAATCCACTTCATAAGAAGCTGGTCAAGAACTGCTGATATTCTTTCCTTAACATCTGCAACAGTGTACATCTGCTTTACACCTGCTACCTTGTCTATAAGCGTAATGTAATCAGATACTGAAAACGAGAAGTTACCGAAAGCTCTTATTGGCATGCCACCTGGAAGTGCCTGTGTTGGAATAAGAATAGGATTCTTAGTTCCCCACTTCTCTGTGAATTCCTTAGTATTAACGAATAAAACTTCAGCTCTTACTCCACTGTTGAAGCCAAACTTAAAGCCTTTAAGTGTTGATAAGAATGGAATAATCTGTGATTCAATATCAAAGCTTCCCTCGTCCTTAAAAATACCTTCAATCTTACCATTGTACATAAAGATTGCATCCTGGCCGGCGCGGATAATCAGCTTACTGCCTTTCTTGATTTCTCTGTTGGTCCATTTCCAGAAGATTATATCATCTCTGTACTCTTCCCATTCAACTACGTTGGCAAACTGCCCTTTGAATAATCCCATGTTCCCTCTCCTTATCTATGTATTGCTTATCTCATTATAAATGTGCTTCTGAATTATAAGCCCATCTGAGCCTTAAGTGCTGCTAATTCATCATCAACTGCTGTGTTAGCTGGCTCTGCATCATACTTAGCTGCAAGACTGTCAACATCTGCCTCAAGCTGTGTCTGGTTAAGCTCTGCCATTGCATTAGCCTCGTCAAGCATCTTATTAGCCTTAGCCTCCATCTTACCGAATGCATCCATGCTTGTTCCAACACTGTTAACACTTGAACCTACCTTGTTGATTCTCTCCTGAGCCTTAGCTGCTGCAACCTTAGCCTTAACTGCATCTCTTCTTGCTTCAAGAGACTGGATATCCTTGAAGAGCTTATCATGCATCTGACGCATCTTAGCTGCATTGTCTGCTGCAATATTATATGTCTGCTGTAATGTAGCCTGCTTAGAAACTAACTGCTGCTTCTTCTCAAGGAATGTTCTTGCATCTGCCTCGTTGCCAGCCCGAAGAGCCTTTTCTGCATATGACTGATACTTGGCAACATCTGCTGTGCATTCATCAAGCTCTCTTTTACATCTTGTCTCCTCAGCCATAACTGAAGCTGTCTCTGCCTTAACCTTTCCAAGGTCGCTCTCAAGATTTCTCATGTACTGGTCAATCATCTTCTCTGGATCTTCACACTTATCGAGAAGTGCATTGATGTTAGCGCTCATAATGTCCTTGAATCTTGTTAAAATACCCATAATAATCCTCCATTCCTGTGCCGCTTTCTGGCACATATCACCCTCTGGTGCATCCGAATTCTGTCTCCCAGAATTCTTAAAAAACCTTTTTAATTATAATATATCAGGAGTAAAAAGTCACGAATATTTGCTCCTATGAAACATATTTTATATTCTTGTAATAAATATTAAAATATCATAATATGCACATTACACTATGCTAAAGTTCATTATATTATTCCTACTTGAAATGTGGTTTTAAAAACTATATAATATAGCTTAAACATTAATATAAATGTATTCTCTCATGAATACGCATTTTTAAAGAAATGAGGAACATATGAACAACGATATTAAAGAGCTTATGAGTGGTATTCTTAAAGATATGTCCGCTCTTAACTATATAAAACCCGGAGATGTGCCTAACATCAACCTGTACATGGATCAGGTTACAACATTTATGTATGAACATCTTCACGATACAAAGCGTACCACTGATGATAAAGTACTAACCAAAACAATGATTAACAACTATGCTAAAAACAATCTGCTGCCATCACCAGTAAAGAAAAAGTACTCTAAGGAACACATATATATCCTTACATTTATCTATTACTTTAAGAACATTCTCTCAATAAGTGATATACAGAAAATGCTCAATCCTCTCACTGAGAAATTCTTTGATGAAGGTTCCAAGCCGGATCTGGATTATATATATAAAGAGATTTTTTCAATGGAATCCTCTCTTGCAAGGCCATTATCTAAAGATATATTTGCAAAGTCTGAACAGGCAAGCAATGCATTTACAGATGTAAAGGATGATGATGACAGAGAATTCTTGCAGTTCTTCAGTCTTGTATGCCTTTTAAGCTTTGATGTATACATGAAGAAGAACATGATTGAAAGTCTGATTGATGATTACTCTGCCAAGCATGCGCCAAAGCATCCTGAAAAATCTGATAAAACAGACAAAAAGAAATAATCCATATAAATTAAGGGAACTGCCAGTACTGACAGTTCCCTTTTACATTGCTTCATATATTACTTATTATCTTCTGACTCTTTCTCAAGCATGCCAAGTCTTTCAAATACTCTGTCATACCCGTCATTACCATAATTAAGTGAACGGTTTACCCTGCTGATTGTCGCAGTAGACGCGCCTGTCTTCTCTGCAATATCAAGATATGTCCTGTGTTCTCTTAACATCTTGGCAACCTCAAATCTCTGGGATAAGGATAAAATCTCGTTAATTGTACATACATCCTCAAAAAAATCGTATGCTTCATCTAAATCCTTAAGACTTAATATTGCCTGAAAAAGCTGCTCAACAGCCTGTGTCTTTAACTTATTGTTCATAATTATCCACCCCGGTTTTCCAAAAATAACATTGGCTTATTACTTTTAAATTTTAACACAGTGAAGTTTTAAAGTAAAGACATTATTCACTTCTTAATGCCACAACAGGGTCTTTTTTAGCTGCAAGCTTTGCTGGGATAAGTCCAGCAATAAATGTAAGGAACATGCTTATTATTATAAGTATTACTCCTCCTGCAATCGGAAGCTGTGCAACATTGGAAATGTCTGTAAGGTGCTTAATCAACGCATTTGCAGGTATGCACAACAATAAAGTTACAACAATGCCGAGTGCGCCTGAGACAAAACCTTCAATAAGTGTCTCTGCATTGAATATTCTTGAAACATCTTTCTTAGAAGCACCAATACTTCTTAATACTCCAATTTCCTTAGTTCTTTCAAGTACTGAAATGTATGTGATAATACCTATCATTATTGAAGAAACTATAAGTGATATTGCAACAAATGCTATTAAAACATATGAAATTGCATTAATAATTGTACTTACTGATGACATCATTATTCCAACATAATCTGTGTAGTTAATAACATTTTCTTCCTTGCCATCGTCCTGTTGCAGCTTATTGTAATCCTTGATAATATTCTGAACCTTCTCCTTAGAATCAAAATCAGTTGCATATATATCTATCTGTGAAGGTGTATCAAGGTCTGTAATTCCAAGCTTCGACTTATTGCTGTCTAATGTTGCATCTGTTGTTCTAGCCTTTAGTGACGCTGAGAAAAGCTGTAGTATCTGATCATCGCTCATTCCACTTGTCATTGCCTGCATCTGAGCACTTTCCTCTGGTGAAAGTGTTGCCATATATGCATTTATATCATCCATTGTAATCTCTGTATTCCTGTCATTGTCGAATGGAACTCCTGTAAATACATCAACACTTGTATCAGCAAGCTGTGCCTTGGCTATCTCACTGTTTTTTACTTCTTCGATAATGTATTCCGTAAGCTTTGCTGTATAACCGATTCCACTTGAAAGTGAAGTACTGACTGCATCATCATTAGGTCTGATTATTCCACATACTTTAATGTCAGTTCCGTTATTTACAACATTTGTCATATACTTATCATCTTTGCTGTAATCGTCCCATGTACCAGTCACATCATTGTACTTATACATGTCTGTAGGCATAACAAGCTTAAACTCTGTATCAAGAATCTCGTCAAATGTATAGCTTATATCTTTTTTTGTTTCGTATGATTCACCAACCATCATTTTCTTAAAGAGTGTTCTTACTTCCTCAGGGTCTTTAAGACCTAGTGAGTAAAGTGTATAATCATCAACCTCGTTATTCTTATCTGCAACAAGCACAACCTCGTTGAATTTCTCTGGCCAGTGTCCTGCAAGGACATCATACTGCTCATCAAGAACCTGCTGGTTTCCTAAAAGCTGGTTCCACACACTGCTGTTAGAAAACATCCCCATACCCATGCCTGATGACATTGCAGAAGATGTGCTTGTTGCACCCTCGCCATATATCGAATCAAACATTGTGCTTGGATTTAACTGCTCAACACCGTTAGAAGTATCCTTCATATAAATGTTAAGAGGAACATCATATGAATACTGGATATCACTTACATATGACTTAATGTCAGAGCTGCCGTTTTCAATGTATTTCTTAAACTCAGAAAGGTTATTGCTCTTAACTTCCTTTACCATGGTATTAATCATGTCACCCATGATATCGTTAGAATATATTTTAGACTTATCCTCATGCTCTTCTGAATCCGAATTACCTGTCATGCTTGATACCATACTGCTTATATCAATGGCTTCCGCCTGAAGTGTTATAGGATAACTCGAAAGCGTATCTCTCTGAACCCTGTCTATGTATAACTGGATACCATTTGAGATAGACAAAATCATTGCAATACCGATAATTCCTATGCTTCCTGCAAATGCAGTAAGAATCGTTCTTGTTTTCTTAGTCATCAGGTTATTAAAGGAAAGTGAAAGTGCTGTAAAGAATGACATAGATGTTTTCTGCTTCTTTCCTGACTTTTTAATCTTCTTTTCTGATGTCTTAACCTTAGCAGCCTCTTTAGCCCTGATATCAGCTTCCATATCTTCTAACGAATATGGATCAGAGTCATCAGTTATCACACCATCTAGTAATCTGACTATTCTTGTAGAATAATCCTTGGCAAGCTCCGGATTATGAGTTACCATAATTATAAGTCTGTCCTTTGATATCTCCTTTAAAAGCTCCATAATCTGGATACTTGTCTCTGTATCAAGCGCTCCTGTAGGCTCATCAGCAAGCAGGATATCAGGATTATTTACAAGTGCTCTTGCAATGGCAACTCTCTGCATCTGTCCACCTGACATCTGATTAGGCTTCTTGTGAATCTGCTCTCCAAGTCCAACTTTCTCAAGTGCCTCTATCGCTCTTTTCTTTCTCTCTGCCTTAGATACACCTGAAAGCGTAAGTGCAAGCTCTACATTAGATAAAACAGTCTGGTGCGGAATCAGATTGTAACTCTGGAACACAAAACCAATAGAATTATTTCTGTAAAAATCCCAGTCTCTGTCCTTATAATTCTTAGTTGACACTCCATTTATCTTAAGGTCACCACTCGTATACTTATCAAGTCCGCCTATAATGTTAAGCATAGTAGTCTTACCACAGCCGGACTGTCCAAGAATCGACACGAACTCGCAATCCCTGAACCTAAGATTAATGCCCTTAAGTGCACTCACAGTAGTCGAACCGGACACATAATCCTTTTTTATATCATTTAATTCAAGCATTTAAGTCTCCTTTTATTTTATTGCGAGCTGCGGATTGGGAATTGGCCTTCATCTTAAATGTTGTGTATATCAGTTGCGGTGTCTGACTATAGCATACGCTTGAATAATCCGAGCTGTGTGTAACTTAATGTCGCTATATACATTAGGGCGGTGCGTCAAATCTCGTTCAAGCGAAGCGCGTTTGATTTGACACACCGTAATAAACTCTGTAGATAGCGGCATTTAGTTACACTAAGCGCAGGATTCCTGAAAGCGTATGCTATAGTCAGATGCCGCAACGTCATGTACGCAAGTCAAAGGATGAAGGCCAATTCCCAATCCGTAACCCTCAATTAATATACACCATGGAAAGCTTGGCTTGCAATTTATTCCAGCACATTTTATACTAATATTGTTTTTTGTTTATAAAAATATAATGATTACTAGGAGTCTATGTGAAACATTTTATCAGATTAAGATTAAAGAATTTAACAGCCATTGGTCTTTCGCTTTGCATGGCAGCTACATTTGCTGTTCCATTTTTTGCTTATCCTGACCAGTTGATGGCTGATACACAGGATGACCTCGACGCTGTTAATAAACAGCTTGAAGAATTAAGAAATAAACAGAGCGAACTCAATGCATCTTACGGGGAGCTTAACGAGAAGCTGTCTGCTTCCGGAAAGAAGCTGTCTTCTATTGAGGATGCAGTTAATGCGAAGCAGTCCGAGATTGATGCTACCAATATCCAGGTTGCTGATATGCAGGCAGAGATTGACCAGCAGTACGCCTCCATGAAACTTCGTATACAGTTTATGTATGAGAATAATAATGCTACTATCCTGTCAACGCTTCTGTCGGCTGAAAGCCTTTCTGACCTTTTATCCAAGTCAGAATATATCCAGCAGATTTCTAATTATGACCACCAGAAGATGCAGGAATTAAGTGACCTTCTGGCTTCTCTTAAAGAAACTCAGGCAAAGCTTGAAGAAGAGATGACCGAACTTGTCACTCTTAAAGATGATGCAGCCCGCGAAGCTGATAATTTTGCTGTGCTTCTCTCACAATGCCAGACAGAGCTTGACACTACAAGTGACAGCATTACTGATGCTGAAGCACTTGCACTTGAATACGAAAAGCAGATCGAACAGGAAATGTTAGAGCGTCAGCGCCGTGAAATGGAAGCCCTTGAAGCTGCAAGAAAAGCACAGGAAGAGGCTGACAAAGCTAATAACGCCGGTAATACAGGCGGTAATTCATCTTCCGGCTCTGCTATGGTTGACCAGAACGCTCTTAACAATGTTCTTAAGAATCACACTGCCGAAGATGTTGCAATGCTCGCAGCAATTATTGAATGTGAAGCCGGCAACCAGTCATATGAGGGCAAATGTGCTGTAGGAAGTGTTGTTATCAACAGAGTTGCTGACCCACGCTTTGCCAACAGCATAAGCGGCGTAATATATGCACCTTACCAGTTTTCACCTGTTGCCAGCGGACGATTTGCAATAGTACTTGCAAGAGGTGCAAATGCAGCCTGCACCCAGGCAGCCATTGATGTGCTTAATGGTTATATCAATATTAACGCACTATATTTTCATGTATATGACAGTTCTGTCGATGTGGGCGGAACCGTTATCGGAGATCATGTATTTTACTAACTCATTAAATATACCAAGGGGAGAATTATTAACTATGAAGAAAGCAACTAAAGCATCTGATAACAGATATTATCAGGCAAGATTTTCTGCTGCACAGAAAAATACTGACTTTGAAAGCCGTGAAGCAGCTTCAGATGTCGTAGGTATAGACAGAACAAGACTTGCAAGAATTGAACTTGGCAATGTAACACCTTATGCAGACGAGGTTGTATCTATGTCAAAATGCTACAACGCTCCCGAACTCTGCTACAATTACTGCTCAAACGAATGTCCGATTGGAAGGCTTACAATGAAGGAAGTCGAGATTAATTCATTTGACAGATTATCATTAAAAATGCTTGGTTCTTTGAATGATATTGAAAACCTGCGTGCTTCTATTATCAATATCTCTGCTGATGGCCAGGTTGATATTGGAGAACAGGAGGAATTCAAGCAGATACTTGAATCCCTCGATCTTATTTCCAATAATGCGAAAGCCCTTGAATTGTGGGCTAAGAAAAAAATTAAGAATATTTAACGGCTGTATCTTACATAATCTACCGTAACAAAACCTTTGTTTTCACTTTTGACAGAATTATCATGTGATACATATACACCGCTCTTTACACCAACCCATCTTCCGGCTTTGGCAATAACGGAAACAGGGTTGGTGTATTCTTTTCCGTCTGTGCTTATCTCTATTGTTACTGTCTCAACAGGTGCTTCCTTAACAGGAAGTCCACCCTCAACATAGTCTTTAGTTCCTGTCTTTTTAACTGTGTATCTGAAATATATTTCCTTAAGATTATCGTATGAAGCAAGCAATTCTTTAGTCTCTTTAGTATAAGCCTGGTCACAGTCAAACTGCTGCACACCCTTTACTGCATACACTTCCATCTTACCGCCTTTGACAGTCACATCTGCTGCCAGATAATCCATTCCCATATGAATGAATCCGGCATTATCACCATCAGCCATTCCGCTGATATTCATCTTAGTAATACAGCTAAATTCCGGTGCCGGCCACTTCTGCAGGAGAAGATTTCTGTAATCGCCAATTGGTCTGTTTGATGCTCTTCCAACCGCATTGAGCTTTATATAAGAACCGTCATCAGACACATTTCCGCTTTCATCAGTGCCAGACTGTGTCCAGTCACTATCAGGATTGGCGTTCCACTGCCACTGCAGTCCCAAAGTATCTTCTGTGAATTCATCTGTAGTATCTGGCTCACATATTTCATAAACGGCACCGACATCAGGTTTTTCGTACTCCATCACAGGCTCGCCGTAATCATTGCCATCTTTCTTAACTCCAATTACAGGCCAGTCATTTTCCCAGCTCATTGGCTGCAAATGTGTTATTCTGCCCGCTGCATACACATCCTGAAAATGTATGAACCAGTCCTGTCCTGTAACTGTATCAACCCATGCCCCCTGATGAGGTCCATTGACAGGCGAATCTCCCTGTCTCATAACCACTTTATACTCATATGGTCCAAACACATTTTTCGACCTTAACACTGTCTGCCAGCCTGTCTTAACACCTCCAGCCGGTGCAAATATATAATACCATCCGTTTCGCTTATACATCTTAGGACCTTCTATTGTAATCTGGTCATTTAAGTTACCGTCAAATATAATCTTTTCCTCACCAATAAGCCCCATTCCATCTGGCTGCATCTCTACCATATGAAGCACACTCTTGTATCCGATACGGCTCTTGGCAACTCCTGCAACAAGATATGCCTTTCCGTCCTCATCCCAGAATGGGCATGGGTCAATCCAGCCTGCGCCTGGTCTTATATTCACTGGCTTACTCCACTCACCATAAGGGTCTGTTGCGGTAGTCATATATATTCCTTCATCTGGCATTGGGAAGCACACATAATATGTACCCTCATGATATCTTATTGCAGGTGCCCACACTCCGCATCCATGAATTGGATTTCTATATCTGAATTCTGGAATTTCAGCCAAAATGTAGTTAATAACCTTCCAGTTTACAAGGTCCTTAGAATGAAGCAACGGCATAGCCGGAGCATTAGAAAAGCTTGATGATATCATAAAATAATCATCACCGACACGGATTGCGTCCGGATCTGAATAATCAGCGTAAAGTATTGGATTCTTGTATCGTCCATTTCCTAAATCTGCTGTCCACATATATGACCTCTTTCTGCCAGTTTACGGCTCAATAATTTATTTCTGCTTATGCAGATATTTCTCTGCTATCATATTACAACAGTTAAATAAGAATTTCCAGTACTTTTGCAAAGTTATTTTATAAAAGTTTTTTAGTTGACATTTTATTATTAAGTATTCTGTGCTTAAACCGATATTATATATAACCGTGTTCATTGCTGAAGATGAAAGGCGGGTATACTTATGATAATTGCAGACAGCAACATGAGTATGTCTTCAAGAAGACACTACTCACAAAAGGTATCAAGCGGCATGGTCGCAGCAGGCAGCTCTGGTAACTCCTTTAGTTTTGGAATGAGCCAGGCAAGAAGCAGCTTAAGCCAGAAAGAATCATATTTTAGTAATTCTTCTGATTATCCAGGCAGAAAGTATGACGACATGTTTCTGATGATGCCACTCTACAATCGTTCTGGAAGGCTTAATGTCCCAGACGATTCTTCTAAAACGGATTTGGCTGGTGAGGAATCACCAGAAGGCACGGAGGCTTTATCACCTGCTTACAACAAAGCCAGCTTAGTTTCTATGCGGCAGAATGTAAGCTTCAGTTACACAGAAATAACAAGAAAGGTTTATATGTCCCTGTTGGATTTTATTCAGTCTCTGTCTTTCCGTGGAATGTTTCATGATACTGACAGTTTATCCTGCAATTCAGTCTCTGACACATCTTCATCTGACAAAGCCTCAAAAACCCTTTCTATTACTAACCAGATTTCTCCTACTGTGTGGACTGTAAGAACCAGATATTCTTCAACCTATGAAGAAAAGGAAAGCACTTCATTTTCAACAACCGGAACTGTTAAAACAGCAGACGGCAGGAAACTTAATTTTAATCTTGATATGACCATGTCGCGCAGATACATGGAAGAACACAGCATTGAATTTGTTTCCAGCTTTGACACTGTACTGACAGATCCACTTGTTATTAATCTTGGATGCAATCCTGTTTCTATTTCTGATAAGTCCTTCAGTTTTGACATTGATTGTGATGGTAAAGACGAGACTATTGCACAGATGAATCCTGAAAGTGGCTTTCTTGCTCTTGATAAGAACAGCGACGGAATTATCAATGACGGCAGCGAGCTGTTCGGAACCAAGACCGGTAATGGCTTTTCCGAGCTTGCAGAATACGATTCTGACGGCAACGGATGGATTGATGAGAATGATGAAGTCTATGACCAGTTAAAGGTCTGGGTTAAAGATGAGAATGGCAAGGACAAGCTCTTATCACTTAAGGAAGCCAATGTCGGTGCAATCTGTCTTGGCAGCTCCAAAACAACATTTCATGTAACTGATGATGATAACAATCTCAAAGCTAAAGTACGAAGCAGCGGCATGTATCTTCATGAAGACGGCAGCGCCGGTTCTGTACAGCAGGTGGATTTTTAATTCTGTATTGGGGATATCTTCGATATCCCCAATATTTTTTGTATCCCTTGCTAATGCCTGGGTGCTATTTTTCTCTGTTCGCTGACACAATTCCATTTTTCTGTTTTGCCACAGGCTCTGTTTTTTCCCGCGTAGGCTGCGTGTTCCCCGTTGGCTCTGTATTTTCCGTGATGGCTGCTTGACCCCGTTGGCTCTGTATTTTCCGTGATGGCTGCTTGCGACCTATATATTCATAATATTTGCTCTCTTATAGGCACATTTTGCGCCTATTCAATCCCAAAGCTTCTTCTCAACCTATAAGATTCATTATTTCTATTCTTTAATAGGTAAAACTGCTCTCCACAATCTGTAAATCCACAAAATCACATAAATTTTCCCAAAAATCTTCCTATAAGAGACTTTATTATGCGACTACCTATAGGTATCACGTATTGTCTGCGTATGAAGCTTCCTTTATTTATCATCATATTTTGCCCAGACTTGTTTTTCTCAGTATGTTTACATATTTTTAATATATCAAGCTATTGATTTTTATATATTTGTATAGTATATTTATTAAACAGTTTTTGCCTGTAATTGCAAAAGGGGGTTTTTAATGAGAGATATACAGAATTATAATATGGAACATGTTGACACATTAGCACCTGACACGATTAAAGAGTCTGTTATGTGCAGGCATTCACAATTGTCTCTTTTACTAGCTGATATACAAGGAAGAATTTCTAATGCTCCTGAAGGTTCTCTGCGAACTGCCAGAAAAGCTCATGGCTGCCAATATTATCATAAAGTCGAAGTAAATGATACCAAAGGAACATATATCAAAAAGCATAACTATAATTTTGCAATTGAACTTGCACAAAAAGATTATGATTTAAGAATTGAACAATGCCTGCTGAAAGAATTAAACTTTCTTGAAGTCATATTTAAGAAATATAATCCATCAGAAATCCAGCATATTTATGATTCACTTAACAGCTTCCGCAAAGAAATGGTTACTCCAGTTTTTGTATCGGATGAAGATTTTACTGCAAACTGGAAAGCCTCAGAATATACTTCTTTAGGATTCACTCCTGACTGCGCTGAATACTATACTGATAATGGTGAACGCGTACGGTCTAAGTCTGAAATTATCATAGCTAACAAACTCTATCGCTATAATATCCCTTATCGATACGAATATCCTCTGCAGCTGCAATCTGATATCATAACACACCCGGATTTTACCTGTCTTAATGTTAAAACAAGGCAGGAATATATATGGGAACATTTTGGCATTATGGATAATGCAGAATATGCCTGTAATGCCATCAAAAAAATCAGTGATTATGCTAATTCAGGATATATCCTTGGAAGGAACTTCATAGCAACATTTGAAACCGCTAATACTCCAATCAATGCTAACTGCATAGATTCTTTGATAAAAAGTCATCTCTGTTGATACATGTATGCCCCGCCTTACTTTTATTCTGTAAGGTGGGGCATACCTTCTATAGTTTATCAGATTATATGATTCTTATATGATACCTTTTTATAGTTGCATTTTTGATTTCTTATAGGTCCTTCCTTACCAGATTTTCCAAAAATGTTTCTTATTCTCACAAAATATTTCTTAAAAAAGACAAATTTCCTATCAAATAGCTTTAACTCACTATCTGATAGGAAATTATTCTGAATTTTATTAAGATTGTACTGTAAATGGCCTATTAATCATGTAAAAAAATGTTTTCTTATAGGAAAACCAAATCTCACCAAGACATATCTCTTTCCATCCGCACAGAAAACCCGGCTGTTATGTAACAATCCCACCAAAACAATCCCGCCATGCATAGTCCTTCCTGACAGCTTCCTAGAAATTCAAATCAATATCTATTCCCTTAATATCCTCATTAAGCATCTTATTATCTTTCATTATCCTGACTATCTGCTTCTGAGCTTCAGTTACATGGTCGACATCATTGCTTCTTATATTGGCATTCATCTCTAACTTGTCAGTCTCTGCCTGTCCCTCAATAATCTCTTCCTGTTCTTTTCTTTCCTTGCGCTTTTCGTCAATCTTTTCCTGCTGTTCTTCCTGTTTCTTCTCTGCTTCGTCAGCTTTTTCCTTATTGTCTTCTACCTTGTCATCAATGTTGTCTTTACCTTCATTTACAAGCAGATTCTTAACCTCACCCTCAACAGCACCTATTATCTGGTCTGCTGAATCCTGTGCCTTTAGCATTTCCTGAGATTTATCCCTGTCGATTTCGGCAAGTGCAATTGAAGCTGTCGTGCATGCAATCTTAAGCTCCTTCTGACCAATTTCATCCTTAAAATGTATCTGTGATGAATTCAGCTTAAGCACTTTCTCCTGATACTCTGTAAGCGGAGTATTCTGTAGTTCCTTTAAGCGGTCAAGTTCTTCTTTTGAAAATGTGTCCTCAGCCGAACCATATCGGTTATTCTGGTATTTTTCAAGCAACTCAAGGTCTTTTTGTTCCTGTGAATTCATATCAACGCCATAATCTGCGCGGTAAGCCTCTTTTTCATTCTCCAAATCACTAACCTTATTCTTAAGTTCTGTGATTTCATCAAGCTTATTAAGCTTATCGAGCTTCATATCCTCAATATTCTTATCTCTCATATCAGAAGATTTCCATGCATCAGATATAAGCTTCATAGCCTGCTTTCTGGCTCTAAGCCTTTTAGCATCAATCTGGTTATCTTTGTATGGCTTCAGATTAAGCTCTGATGCATTAATTGTCTTTCTATTCCTGGGTTGCTTTGAATTATCAGTATTCTTATCTGTATTATCTATTCCCTGTGCAGCTGTCTGATTATTCATTGTGCTTCTTATCGTAAGTGACATATGCCCTCCTTGTCATAATCCTATCCCAAACTCCTTTTTGGGAATCACATTAGTTTAAATATATATCGGTATATCTGACATTCATTATTATAGTCAGTTCTTGTTCATAACGAATAAATATGATATAGTGATACTATCAATTATTTATGAGGAGAGCGATTACAATGAACTTTGCAAGAAAGACGGATAAGGTATTCACAATTATTTACACTATTATCAGTATTCTGTCAATTATTATATTAATCATGACTCATATTTATCCTGATAAATTCTTTAATAATTTGTATGAATCATTTTCTGCAATTAATAACAAGACATTTAGTATTAACAATTTATTCAATTTAATTGGACATATTTATATGGGAAGCACATCCATAGTTCTATTATATATTCTTGCTGTTCTTGCTGTCATAATTGGATTACCCGTTACTGTGATTACTATTTTTGCTTATATAGGAATCATATTATATAAAGCAACCAACAACCCAAAGCATATACGCCGCAATCTGATTGTCAAGATTATATATACAGGAATATGGACTGTTATTGCACTCATAATGACAATCAAGGACATTGGCTTTGTTGTTATATTTGCAATACCTGCCATAATACTTTCAATTCTGATTTCAGCTGTTTATGGCATGAGAGAGCATGAATATTTCCCAGAATATTAATTCACATACAGCACTTATTAAGAAAAGGCAGGACATGAAAAAACCGACCTCCCAATCGTTAGATTTTTAGTCTAACTTTTGGGGGTCGGTTTCATGTCCTGCCATATTATATTTAATCTTACAGATGAAGCACTCTCTCCTTAATCTCCTGAGTTCTTCCCTGATTCCAGAACTGTGTTCCGATATATCCGCAAGTTCTCCTTGCGACATTCATCTTATCCTGATTACGGTTTCCGCAGTTAGGGCACTCCCATATAAGCTTTCCGTCATCATCAGTTATAATCTGAATCTGTCCTGTGTAACCACATTCCTGACAGTAATCACTCTTAGTATTAAGCTCTGCATACATAATATTATCATAAATGTATTGCATAACCTTAAGTACTGCCGGGATGTTATTCTGCATATCAGGAACTTCAACATAACTGATAGCTCCTCCTGGAGATAACTTCTGGAACTGTGATTCGAATTTTAACTTTTCAAATGCATTTATCTGCTCAGTTACATGAACATGATAGCTGTTAGTTATATAGTTCTTATCTGTTACGCCAGCAATCTTACCAAATCTCTTCTGTAAACATTTTGAAAACTTATAAGTTGTTGACTCAAGCGGTGTTCCATAAAGTGAAAAATCAATATTAGTCTCTGCTGCCCATCTTTTACATGTATCATTAAGATACTGCATTACTTTGAGGGCAAACTCTGTTCCCTCCGGATTAGTATGAGTTACACCCTTCATGTAATAAGTACATTCGCAAAGACCTGCATAACCGAGCGAAATTGTTGAATATCCGCCATAAAGAAGCTTGTCAATTGTCTCGCCCTTCTTAAGTCTTGCAAGTGCTCCATTCTGCCAGAGAATTGGCGCAACATCTGAAGGAGTTCCCTTAAGTCTGTAATGTCTGCACATAAGAGCTCTCTTACACAGGTCAAGTCTCTCATTAAGAATACTCCAGAACTTATCCATATCCTTGCCTGATGAACATGCAACATCAACAAGATTAAGAGTTACAACACCCTGATTGAA
The DNA here is from genome assembly GCF_009680455.1 of Lachnospira eligens. Classification (GTDB taxonomy): domain Bacteria; phylum Bacillota; class Clostridia; order Lachnospirales; family Lachnospiraceae; genus Lachnospira; species Lachnospira eligens_A. The sequence goes on along the minus strand of NZ_WKRD01000006.1, from coordinate 189,692 downwards.
TCTTCCATAATACTTTGGTTTTCCTGTTTCTGGATCAATATATGGTGTAAGGAAGCTTCTGCATCCCATACATGGGAAACACTGACCATTGCCGTTCGCATCAACCTTTAATTCCTTCATTTTCTTTTCAGATATATAATCCGGAACCATTCTCTTAGCTGTACACTGTGCAGCTATTTCTGTAAGATACCAGTACTTGGAATCCTCGTGGATATTATCTTCCTCAAGAACATATATAAGCTTAGGAAATGCTGGTGTAATATATACACCCTGTTCATTCTTAACACCCTGCATTCTCTGTCTTAATACTTCCTCAGTAACAAGTGCAAGGTCATCTCTTGTCTGACCTTCCGGAACCTCATCAAGATACATGAAAACAGTAACAAAAGGTGCCTGTCCATTAGTTGTCATAAGAGTGATAACCTGATACTGAATCATCTGTACACCACGCTTAATTTCATCCTTTACTCGAAGTTCTGCAACCTCTCTAATCTTTTCTTCGGAAGCATCTATTCCGGTTTTCTCGAACTCATCTCTTACCTGTCCAATAAACTTCTCACGGCTTACCTGGACAAATGGTGCAAGATGTGCTAAAGATATACTCTGTCCGCCGTACTGTGAACTTGCAATCTGTGCTATCGCCTGAGTTGCAATATTACATGCAGTAGAAAAGCTGTGTGGCTTCTCAATCATAGTCTCGCTTATTACAGTTCCATTCTGTAACATATCCTCAAGATTGACAAGACAGCAGTTGTGCATATGTTGTGCAAAATAATCTGCATCATGGAAATGTATAAGTCCCTGCTCATGCGCATCCACAATATCTGGAGGGAGAAGGAATCTCTTTGTAATATCCTTGCTTACCTCGCCAGCCATATAATCTCTCTGAACACTGTTTACAGTAGGATTCTTGTTAGAATTCTCCTGCTTTACTTCCTCATTATTGCACTCCAGAAGGCTTAATATCTGCTTATCTGTAGAATTAGATTTACGCACAAGTGCTCTCTTATAACGATAAGTAATATACTTTCTTGCAACTGAAAATGCTCTGAAATTCATAATCTGATTCTCTACAAGATCCTGAATCTCTTCAACGCTTAAAGACCTGTTCATCTCTTTACAAATGCTCTCAACATTATTAGAGATTGTCTCAATCTGTTCCTCTGATAATCTCTCACTATGGACAACTTCCATATTAGCTTTTGATACAGCATCCATAATTTTACTGATATCAAATGTTACCTCTGAACCACTTCTTTTAATAATTTTCATACTTCAAACCCTCACAAAAAGACCATCATATCTCTATATATACTGCTTTCAGCAATACAGACGATACACCTTTACATTAAAAAAATCTGCTGGAAACGCAGTGTTTATGCTGTTTCCCAAGCAGATTTGATTATACAACATATAGTTTGATAAGTCAATTGAAAACACAATATCTTGTAATAAAAAACTATATATATTAATTCTCATCACATTCAGTTTCAGCCAGAATATTGATAAGAGAAGCCGTTACAACAGCCATCTCAATCTCATATTCAGCCCACTGTGCAGACTCCTTACAACGGTCAATAGTAAACAATCCTTTCACATTATCTGGTGATCCTATTATGCATTGTACAGTAGAAAACACTCTCTTTTCTCTCATGGCTGTTCCAAATTCAGGTGCAAGGTCTGTCTGCCTTCCGACGAATCCCACAGCAGCATGATTCTTTCCATCCAGAAGCTTCTTAAAACCTTCTGTCTTAACATAATCAGCATTCATTGAACCGCCAAGCTCAACACCCATATAGTATGCACGGTTCAGATTAGCTCCCCAGTAAAGATTAATGCTGTCCAGTTTAAATGTATCATACATATGATGTATAAGCTCTTTAATAGCTGCTTTGCCATCTTCTGAAAAATTCTCCATAATGCCTGTAAGAAATCTGAGTTCCTTCATTTCCCTGCCATCATTGACATTCTTATCCTTTGTATTAAGAGAATTCTCATATGAATCCTTATGGAGATCATCCCTAAAGAATACATATCTGTCTCTTCCCTTTTCTTTCGCTACATACAGACAATAATCTGCTTTCTTGAAAAGCTCCTCATACTCATGTCCGTTGTTAGGACTGTATGCTGCTCCAATCGAACATGTTATCATTAAATCTTCAAAATCATCAACAAATTCCCACTTAATCTGGGTTCTTATCGCACGAAGCATCCCCCTTAACTCATGCTCATCATTAATACCATTGAATATAATAACAAATTCATCTCCTCCGATACGTCCTACAACTCCATCTTCGCCTACAACTTCCTTAAGCTTTCTTCCAACCCTTGCAAGCACCTTATCACCATACATGTGACCATATACATCATTGACCTTCTTAAAATGGTCAACATCAAGAACGGCTATCGTAACTCTGTTATTCTGCTCTTCCTTGAGACATTTTACAGCATATGCGGTAATAGTTTTCTTGTTATACACATGTGTAAGAGAATCAAACTGTAATTCTTCTATCATATCAGTAATCTGATTATAATTGCCATGGCTGTCTGCCTCAGGGACAACACGACCTATCACAATCCTGCTTCCATCGCTTTTATTCATTACAGTTCCTTTAAATCTTAAAGTCTCCTTCACCCTTTTATATGTACGCATGCTTGTTCTGAATTTTATAGAAAATGTCTGCGTATAAGAGCGTACTTCTGATATAAAATTAGCAAAGATTTCCTTATCATTCTCGTCAATATAGCCCTCTGAAAGCATCCTCTTCTTCCATTCATCAATATCAGACTTATATATGACATCTCTTGAGTCAACATCATACCTGTACATACTGAATATGCCATTATCTCTGTTATATGTAAATGTATATTCTCTATCCAGTCCAAGCAGCATCTTATGTTTAGAAACATCATCTCTTAAACTCTTATTAGCCTCCTCTATAGACTCAACATCAACAAGTTCAATATCTCTCATATGCCCATTGCCCACAGCTCTTCGTTCATACACAAATAAATGATTATATCTTTCTATGCCCTGTGCGTTAATAAATTTAAACATTCCGCTCTTAGCTGTTCCATCATACTTCTCTATAAAATCCATCAGTCTTTCTTTATCCTGAGGTGCAACTACTTCTATAAGAGTCTCCTTAATTTCTCCAAAATATTCTTCAAATGCTTTATTCGCAACACTTATAACACAATACTTATCAACAGATGCTATTCTTCTACTCATCTTATGAACAATCTCAAATTTCTCACTGGCAGCAATATAATTATCGCTCATATTAATGTACCTCTTATATTTTTTATTATTAGTTATACGTACTTAATCTTTCTACATGTTATAAAAATTATATTATATACATGTCGATTTTACAAGTATAATAGTGCGTTTAATTTGAATTTTTTGGTACTTTAGTACCAATACCAAATATAGTATTTCCTTTTATTAAAAAGCATGCTATAATACAACATATTGTTGGTTTTTACTTAGTAACACTATTATTAAATGTGAGGAGGTCTTTTAATGGAACGCGTAAAGTACAACAGAGTTGAGGTAAGTCACGGCAATACATCCAAGAAATTTCCTGTGTACGAAATCTATCTTGATGGGGTTATAATTACTAAGGTATCATCTGAGAATGAGGCTTTAGAAATGGTATCACGCTGGCAGAAAAATTACAGATAATATATACTCATAAGTAAGTAAAAGCAGTGCCTGCAATCAATGCAGACACTGCTTTTATAGCATTTTCTTCTTCCTTAATACCCATAAAACTATTATACATATCAGAAGTATTATTCCACTTATTATCTCAAATCCAAAAGGTGTCTTTGCAAACGGCATCCATTCTCCACCTACATTCATTCCATATATGCCTGATATTATTGTCGGAATAGCCATCACAATTGTAATTGAAGTAAGGTATTTCATTACATTATTCAGCTTACTGTCAATTACTGATGACATCAGTTCCCTTGTACCATCAATGACATCCCTGTATATCGTGGTCATCTCTATAGCCTGCTGGTACTCGACCATGACATCCTCAAGAAGCTCCATATCTTCAGGATACTGCTCAAGTCTTTTATATCTTCTGAGTCTTTCTAACACAATACTGTTAGCTCGAAGAGATGTTGCAAAATAAACAAGTGTAGATTCTAACTCATGAAGCTCAATAAGATCAGTATCTGACGTATCTCCATCAACCCGCTCTTCTATCTCAATTCTTTTCTTATCAATAAGACGAAGATTAGCCTGATACACAAAAGCTGAACGGAAAAGCATCTGATATATAAAACGCATCTTTTTCTTTGTACTGAACTCTTTCACCTTATTTCTTACAAAATAATTAATAATCGGTGTATCTACCTTACACACTGTAATTATTGCTTCACTTTTAAGGATAATACCAAGAGGAATTGTTGTATACATTTTTTTCTCATGTCTTACCTCAGGTGTAGGAATATCCACAAGTATAACAGTATATCCGTCTTCAAGGCTTATACGCGAACTTTCTTCTTCATCAAGTGCAGATGAGATATCCTCAGGTTCTATTTCAAAGCGTTCTGCTATCTGCTCAAGCTCCTTGCTTGTCGGATCTACCATATTAATCCAGCATCCATCCTGAATATCTGTCAATGTATTTAATACCTGCTGGTCTGTTCTATATATCTCTACCATAAGTCCGGCCTTTCATAATTATTATTTCATCATAGTCGTCCCTGATGCGTCTCATAATAAAATCTCTTAACGGTTCATCAAAACACCTGTATATATTGTTTACAGCCTCACAATCAAGTGGATTACGTGTAAGAAAATATTGCACATTAAATCCATACATATCATATACTATCTGTAAAATCTTTATATCTGGTCTTGACAAACCATTCTCTAATGTACAATAGCTTCTCTCTGATATTCCAAGCACATTTGCCATGTCCTTTTTATTCATATCATGTATCCGTCTTATCTCTGTAAGTGTATATCCTGTACGCACATTATCTGGAACATCCAGTTCCATTCCATTAACAATCTCAAGTATCATTCTATGGTAATATGCCACTACCCTTTCTTTCTTATACCCGAATTGAAGCATGCTGTCAAACAAACATAGCAGATTTCTTATAAAAACTTTTTTCCTGAAATCAGGGCATAGTGTGTGCAACTCTGAAAATGGATTATTATTATCTATTCCATGCAGGATATAATCGCTGTTCCAGCCTTCAAGTTTTGCCACCTTCTCTATAATCCTGTATGTAACCGGTTGTGTCCCTGTCTCCAAACGGGCAAGATAGTCAGTACTGACATTCAGCATTTCTGACATTTCCCCTCTGGATAAGCCTTTCATAATGCGGCATTCTTTTAACCTGTCCCCCGTATTACGCATTAAAGCCTCACTTCTTGTCAGTTTTACAGCTTCTTAATCCACATGAGCCGCAATTACCATCACAGCCCTTCCCAAGACCGCTTTTTTCGTGCTTATATGAAACTGCAATATATATGGCAACAACCACAACTAACAATATTCCTGCTGATATAACCTGTCCCATTCTTTATCTCCTTATTAATTGCTCTTATAAGCTTTTCCAATCTCACCTGTAAGTGAAGCAAATATCTTAAGTATCATTGCACGTTCTGATTTGTCAAGTTCCCTGAAAGACTTAAGAACGGCATTAATATTCTTAAACCTGGCTGTACTTATCTCTGAAAGGTTCTTTGCACCACTTGCAGTTACCAGTGAGAATAATGTATCTACGAATTCTGCCCTCTGTTCTCTTGTAAGCCCGTCTATCCATGCGCTCAGTGCTGCATTTAACCTTTTACTCTTAGGGCTTAACTCCTGCTCAGTCTCAAAATCTGGTCCTATAACCTGCCATGACATAGAATCATGCTGCATAAGACCTGACTGGCTGCTCTTTACAACCTCATAATCCCCATCATGATTAAGAAGCATTCCAACAACTGAGCCATAAGGAACAATACTCTTAATCTTAGGCAGAATTGCCAGATAATCCGGATGCTTTACAAAATCACTGTCAAATCCCGGACCATCATTATTATAAACAGTAATAATTCTTTTCTTCACTGATGGTCTTGCAAATACTGATGCATATACTGCCAGATTACCACCTTTGGAATGTCCGCCAAGAATCAGCTTTCCTTCTGAACGCTGCACGGTTGTGTCAATATATCTTACCGCATCCTTCTGCGATGGAACAGGGGATAAGAAACTCATGTTAAAATCCTCTTTCCAGCCCACAAGTGTATCATCAGTTCCCCTGAAAGCAATATACGTAAGTCTGTTATCGATTCTTACATGAAATGCTGCAAACTGTTCTTCTTTGCCGCCATCGACATAATCAACATAATTAGTAAGTATAAGTGAACCAAATCTTTTTGTTGCTGCTGCCTCCCTTAAAAGATACGGAGCTTTTCCTATGAAAGATTTGCATTTCTTAATCTCCTTCTCATCATGGGTATCAAAAAATGTGTCTGCCGCTTCCGCAATTGTAATAGTCTCGATACTTCCCGGTGCCGGTACAATATCAGTAAAATCAACATATGCAATCTGCGCAAGTATTAAATTGTCCACGTCATTAAATGGTGCCTGGCTAAAATCAAGGTCACCTCTCCATTTCAAATAATCAGATACATTACTCATACTTAACCCCTTCTTATTCTACGCATTTTCCTTTCAGAAACCTTCTTGGTTACAAGATCCTTCCATATTGAAGGTGTGAACAGAATTATCAGTGGAAATAACTCCAGTCGTCCGGCAAGCATATCAAACATCAGTACATATTTGCTGAAATCAGAATAACTTCCAAAATTCTGTGTCGGTCCGACAGCCGAAAGCCCCGGACCTATATTATTAATAGTCGCTGCTACTGCAGTGAAATTCGTCACAATATCCTTTCCTTCAATAGATATTAGCAGTAAAGACGCTGTGAATATCATGATAAATGTTATGAAATATATACTCACCGACCTGCATGTTTCACTATCAACAGGCTTTCCTTCTGTCTTAATCACCTTAACACTCTTAGGATGAATATATGACTGAATCTCTCTGAATATTGTCTTTATCCCTATTATAAACCTGGAAACCTTAATTCCGCCACCTGTACTTCCGGCACATGCTCCCACAAACATCAGTACAACAAGCACCGACTTTGACAGTGACGGCCACATATCAAAATCCACTGATGAAAATCCGGTTGTCGTTATAATAGATGCAACCTGAAACATTGACTGTCTCAGTGTAAGTTCAACAGCACCTACACTTCTGTATATATTAACAAATATAATTGCTGTTGCTGCAAGGATAATTCCGAAATAACATCTTACCTCTTCTACTTTAACAGCCTTCTTAAACTGTCTTAGAACAATAAGATAATACGCGTTGAAATTAACGCCAAACAATATCATAAATATGGTTACAACCCACTGGATATAAGGTGAAAAGCTTGTAAAGCTGTCATTTCTGATACCAAATCCACCTGTTCCTGCTGTTCCCATGGCTGTATTAAGTGCATCAAGGAATGTCATTCCTCCAAAAAGAAGAAGAATTGTCTGAAGTACAGTCATCCCAAAATATATAATATACAGTATTCTTGCTGTATATCTGATCTTAGGAACAAGTTTACCCACTGATGGTCCCGGACTCTCTGCTTTCATAAGATTGATATTAGAGCCACCTGTAAGAGGTATTACTGCAAGCAGAAATACCAGAACTCCCATACCACCAATCCAGTGAGTAAAGCATCTCCAGAACATAATGCTCTGTGACAGTCCTTCAACTTCACTTAATATACTTGCTCCTGTTGTTGTAAATCCTGATATTGTCTCAAAAAGTGCATCTGTAAATGAAGGAATTTCCCTGCTTATAGAAAAAGGCAGGCAGCCAAATATACTCATAAGAATCCAGCTGAGTGCAGTTGTAACACACCCCTCCTTCAGATAAAAAACTGTATTGGCAGGTTTTTTAATTGTCATAAGAATCCCACATACAGCACATAATGCCATTGTTATCAGGAATGCAGATATTGCCTTCTCCCTGTATATAACGCCAACAATCACAGGAATGACCATAAGAGCCGCTTCTATCTTTAAAACATGTCCAAGAATATATCTTACTATAGAACTGTTCATATCAATGTTCCCAGCCTTTCCTATCTAAGAATATCAGTTATAGCATCAAACCCTGTATGAGTTGTTACAATAACCACAGTATCTCCAACCATAAGGCTGTCAGTACCACTTGGAATAATAATCTTACCATTACGGTTAATAAGTGCTATAAGCAGATTATCCTTCAGCTTAAGTTCCATAAACTGCTTGCCCGTAACTCCTGATTCCTTATCAACGTTAAACTCTATAGCTTCCGCCTTCTGGTCAAACAAATGATACAAGGTCTGTATGTTATTGCTTCCCATAGACTCCTTCTTAGCTCTTACATAAGCAATGATAGCTTCTGATGTTATATATCTTGGATAAATCACACTGCCAAGATCAAGGCTGTTAATAACACTGCTGAATCCCATTCTTGTTATTTTCGTAATACATTTGGCTTCAGATACTTTTCTTGCATATAGAGTAAGCATTACATTCTCTTCATCAATCCCTGTAAGAGGGACAAAGCTCTCCACATACTCAATCCCCTCTTCTCTTAAAAGGCTCTCGTCAGTACCATCACCATTGATAATAACAGCTCCCGAAAGCTCTTCGCTTAACTTTAACGCGCGTTCCTTGTCATTCTCAATAATCTTTACATCAATTCCCATGTTAAGAAGCTGTTTTGCAAGATAATATGCAACTCTTCCACCTCCGACAATCATGGTACTCTTGACCTGATGTGTCTGAAAACCTACACTTGCAAGAAATGTCCTTGCATTCTTTCTTGATGCAATGAAAGATAACTTATCATCTGCCCTTATAATAAAATGTCCTGATGGAATGAACACCTCCCCATCCCTCTCAACTGCACATATAAGAACCTTAGATGATGAAGCCTTAGATATCTCCGCAAGAGTATGGCCACACATCTGGTTACCCTCAGGGACTTTTATCTTAATCATCTCTGCCTGTCCATGTGCGAATGTTCCAATCTCAAGTGCTGTCGGCATGTAAAGCACACGTGCTATCTCACTTGCAGCCTCAAATTCCGGATTAATAATCATTGCCAGACCTAATCTGTCTCTTAAAAATGCAGCCTCCTGACTGTATTCAGGTGTTCTTACTCTTGCAATTGCCTCACATCTGCCAGCCCTCTTTGCAAGTGTACAGCATAAAAGATTCAGCTCATCAGAATCAGTTACCGATATAAGAAGGTCAGCTGAGTCAATACCGGCTTCTTTCTGAACAGCAAAGCTAGCACCATTGCCCTCAACTCCCATAACATCATATGCACCTGTTATTGCATCAAGCTTAACCCTGTTCTTATCAATAAGAGTAACATCATGGTTCTCCCTGCTGAGTCTCTCAACAAGAGTGGCACCAACCTTACCGCCTCCTACAACTATAATATTAAGTCCGTTCTTTCTGGACTTGTCATTCCCAAACATTCCAATCCTCCTTATTATTTCGCGTTGTTTTGCGAAGCAAACTATCTCCCCATTTCTTTTAATTCTTCAAGCAGTTCCAAATCAGACTGCTGTACCTTTATATTAGATGTTATAGGTGCCTCTCCAGGATTAGTAACTGTAATCTCAATTATAGTTCCTTCCTTAAGACCTCCTGCAAAACATCTGTTAAGAAATGCCACAAACTTCGGATGATTCTTCTGAAACTTGTTCTTGGCACTCATAAGCTTCATAATTGATGCTGGATTCATAATAATCTCCATTCTTTCTAATTCTGCTACTCAGCATGCAAAGTATACCATATTATCAAAAAAATAGAAATCCCTGACGTCCTTTCCCATATATTAATTTTTCAGAAATTCAAATTTAAAAAAGTTTTCCGAATTTTTTCCGAAAAAAGTGTTGACAAAATGTCATTTTGCCATTATTATCTTAAATGTGTTTGCGCGAGTGGCTCAGTGGTGGAGCACCTCCTTGCCAAGGAGGGGGTCGCGGGTTCGATCCCCGTCTCGCGCTCTATTATTTTTTAAGAGGAAGTCAGTACATGCTGACTTCCTCTTTTTTTGTGCTCAATTTGTTTCAAGACATTATACGTGCCGCAAAGCACACATAAATAACCTACTATCTCATCAATTTTCATAATCCAGTAGGTCTTTTCTTATTGTTAGCTGGTATGTAATGCTTCTTCCCAACTTAAATACCTACTATTTTGTCATAATTCACACTTTTAGTATGTCTTTTTTCTCATATCTGTAATATCAGACAGATTTGGTTTGAAAAAAAACCTACTATTCTCGCATAAATCATCAATTTAGTAGGCAATTTTCTTTATTCTCGTTAATTCTCCTCAGAATTTCCTCTTGATAAACCTACCATTTCATCATATTTAGCAGTCTTAGTAGGTTTCCCCCTCATCTATAGCATTATAGATTCAACTTTTTTAAATTTATACTTGACAGATTAAAGTTTTATGTGTATTATCTTGTTTGTGTTCACAAGAGAATTTAATTAAAGAACATTAATTATGCGCGAGTGGCTCAGTGGTGGAGCACCTCCTTGCCAAGGAGGGGGTCGCGGGTTCGATCCCCGTCTCGCGCTCTTTTTAATTTTAAAAGGAAGCCAGCATTTAAGCGGCTTCCTTTTTTGTTTGTGTTCAATTTGTTTGAAGACAACTTAAAGACACATGATTCTTCGTCTTGCGCTCTTCTATCAACTGTCATTTCACATACACAATCACTTTGTCTGAAACCTTTTCCAGGTCATCACTGCCTTCAGCTGTCTTGAATCCCACATCAACAATCTCTGTTGTTCCGTCTCCATATGTCACAGTTATACTTAATGTAAGTCCTTCATACATATTTTTAACCATCTCATTGTATACCTGACGGTCCTGATACAAAGATTCTTTTTCTAACTGCTTTGAAAACTTTACAATCTGTACGCCCTCGCTCTGACTGTTGCCGCTCTCCTCATACTCTTCCCCGATATCTTCAATAATGTAATATGCATAGCCGTTCTCCGTCTGTTTTCTGAATTTTTCAGAAGATGTCTGATATTCAGGACTGTCCTTGTCAACCTCTTTCATTCTCGCCAGATTATATGTCACATCTGAATCATTTCCCGTTATAGAATACTTAATCTTTGAGATATCTTCGCCCGTTACATTTATACCAGCCATAACCTGTCCCATCACAGATGAATCTCCAACCTGGCTTGAAATTCCAGCCACAACTCCTGATACACCAGCATTTTTCTCATCATTAGAAAAAATACATTCCGATGTATCATCAAGCCCGGCTGCATACACATTCATAACATGAGCAATTTTAAATCCTGTCTGCTCTGATGCTGGCTGATTACTGCTCTGGTTTCCGCTTCCTGTTACAGAAGTCTTCAATCCTCTGACTCCCAATACAGCAGTAACAGCCGCTGCGGCCACAAGACCTGCTGCAATTATCTTCTTTACATTATTGCTCTTTTTATACCTGATATCCACACTGGCAGTTTTCTTGTAATTTCCTGCTTCTTCAATCATTTTCGGACTAATTTCATTAAGTCCTTCATATAAATCCATTGCCTCTGATTTTTTCATAGATATAAACCCTCGCTTTCCAGATATCTTTTTAATTCTTTTCTCGTTCTGTGAAGAGTAACTTTCACTGCTGATTCGCTCATCTGCATCCTTTCTGAAATATCTTTAATTGAATCCGAGTACCAGTACCGCCTGAGAAATATAATTCTTTTATTTTTATCAACTGTTTCAAGAAAATGCGATAACATCTCTCCAATATCTTCCTTGTCCAGATGTGTATGCAATCCGCCATCACCTATGCATTCTTCCAGTTCTTTTGTCAATTCAACCACTTTGGCCTGTCTCTTTCCCGCATTGTTTTTTCTTATCATATCAATCGCAATATTTCTTGCAGATGCTGCCAGAAATGCGAATAAATACTCTGGTCTTGCAGGCGGTATGCTGTTCCATGCCTTCATATACGTGTCATTAACACATTCCAGCCCGTCCTCTCTTGATTGCAGCATATTGGCTGCCAGTGCATTTAACTTAGAACCATATTTTTCATCAACTGCATTAATTGCATCTTCATCCCTTTGAAAAAATAAATTGATTATCTGTTTATCATCCATTACTGTCTGTACTCCCTGTTTTTTAAAAGCGTTAACCCTTTCATAATTAAAGACGGATTATTCCGGCAACGGTTACATTTATCCCATAAAAAAATTCTGGAAGACGCATTATCTCCCAGAATCATATTTATATTCACAACACATTAAGCATTACCACTGTTTTAGTAATTCCCCAAACACATCCAGTGCTTCCTGCACAACATCCGGTCTTGTCATATCTATTCCGCACAGCTTAAGAAGCTCAATAGGGTGCATTGAAGAGCCGCCTGACAAGAACTTTCCGTAACCTTCTATAACCTGCTCATCGCCTGCAAGTATCTTGGTTGATATTGCAATTGCAGCGGAATAGCCTGTTGCATACTGGTATACATAGAACGGTGTATAAAAATGTGGTATCCTTGCCCACTCAAGTGCTATCTCATCATCAATAACCATATCCGGGCCGAAATACTTCTCATTCAGCTTCTTGTACATCGCACAAAGACTCTCTGCTGATAACACCTCACCCTGTTCAGCCTTTGCATGTGCTTCCATCTCAAACTCTGCAAACATAGTCTGTCTGTAAAGAGTTCCCTTAAACTGCTCAAAGAAATGATTGAGCAGATATCTTTTCTTCTTCTCATCATCAGTATTCTTTAACATATACTGCATAAGAATCGCTTCATTACAGGTTGACGCAACCTCCGCAACAAATATCTTATATCCTGCATAAATATAAGGCTGGTTCGCATTGGAATAATAAGTGTGCATTGCATGCCCCATCTCATGAATAACCGTAAAAACATCATTGAGTGTATCTGAGTAATTAAGAAATACATATGGGTGTGTGCCATAAGCGCCCCATGAAAATGCTCCCGAACGCTTTCCGGTATTCTCATACACATCTACCCAGCCATTATTGAAGCCTTCTTTAATGTGTGAAACATACTCCTCACCCATTGGTGCAAGTGCCTTCACAACAATGTCCTTAGCCTCATCATAGCTTATCTTCCAGTCAATATCCTCTACCATCGGTGCATAGATATCATAAAAATGCAGCTCGTCAACACCAAGCGCCTTCTTTCTTATATCAACATAGCGGTACATTTTGTCAAGATTATCATTAACAGTCTTTATAAGATTCTTATATACATTTTCTGGAATAAATGAGCCGTCAAGATACATGTTCAGTGTTGACTTGTAGCCCCTTGCGTCTGCATAGAACATTGCCTGCTTGACATTGCCATAAAACGCTGCCGCAATCGTGTTGATATATGCCCCATACTGCTTATACAACGCCTCAAATGCCGCCTTTCTTACTGTTCTGTCATGACTTTCCATAAATGTGGCAAAATTGCCGTTAGTCAGCTCATCTTCCTGTCCGTTCTCTCTTTTCACCTTGCCAAACTTAACATCAGCATTGTTAAACTTAGAGAACACCTCATCAGGCACAGTTGACATCTGTGATGCCTTTGCAAGCAGTGCTTCCTCCTTCTCAGAAAGCGTATGCTCTTTCCCTGCGAGGCAGTCATCTATAAAATGTTTATACATTCCAAGTCTTTCATCCTCGCTGATATATTTATCAAGCACATCCGCATCTATTGATATAAGCTCAGGCTCTAAAAATGCATACTTCTCTGACACCTTCATCGCAGCCATCTGGGCTTTCCCAGATATTTCCTGATACTTTGAATTGCCTGTATCCTCATAATATTTCATAAATGCATACACATACACTCTTTCAGTAATGTATTCTACCTGTTCATACTCCTTAAGTGCCTTGTAAAGCATGCCGGCAGACTCGCCCATCCTGCCTTTAAGCTCACTTGGCTGGTCAGTCAGTTCAAGTATACTGTTATAATCCTTTTCCCATGCTTCATCAGAGCTGTATAAATCACTCACAGCCCATTTAAACTTATCATCAATCTCACTTCTTGCTGGCATAACAATCCTCCATTCATATTAACCTGCGGTAATATCCGCATTTATAAACAAAAGCCTGCAACAACTCATGCGCTGTCACAGGCTTATCATTCGTATTAATCAAGTTCTGGCAGATAAGCAGATGTCGCTATCGCAAGTGCGCCATGTCCTATGTGGCAGGCAACTGAAAGTGAAAGCGGATCCATGTGGAAATCAAACTGTGGGAAAGTCTCTTTAACTAACGCAGCCCATTCCTCTGCCTCCTCAGGATTACCTGAATAAGCAACCTCCATATGCATCTTTCCATCCTTTGCAAACTCTGCAAATCTTGTATCTAAATCATCCTGCATTGCCTTAAGCATAATCTTCTTCGCTGAAGCCTTACCTCTTGCCTTGGCAAATGCATCTAACTTCTCACCCTGAATCTGAAGCACAGGATTAAGCTTTAACATAGTTCCAATAGCAGCTGCCGCAGGAGTTATTCTTCCGCCCTTCTTTAAGTACTTAAGAGTATCAAGTGTAATATATATGCTTGATTCCATCTTATGCTTCTCAAGAATCTCCTTAATCTCTGCCGCAGACTTACCCCTCTGTGCAAGCTCCTTCGCATCAAGAACAGACTGTCTCATGGTTACAGAAATTCTCTGGTTATTGACAACCTGAACCTTTCCATCATAATCATCAGCAACCATAGTAGCTGTCTGGCATGTTCCGCTGAGCCCGCTTGACATAGGAATATATACAAGTTCATCATATTCCTTAAGAAGCTCATCAAATGCGTCCTGCATCTCACCAATAGAAGGCTGTGAAGTAGATATATCAGCATCCTGCTTTAACTTCTCGTAAAACTCTTCCTGTGTAAGATTAATATCTTCAAAATACTGTTCTCCATCTATAAAGAACGGCATTGGTATAACTTTAACTCCAAGCTCCTTAGACTGAGCCTGTGTAATTCCACTGTTACTGTCTGTAAGTATGGCAACTTTACCCATGTAAATCCTCCCAATAACCTATTGCTGGTAAATCAATTATTTTGTTATACTGATGTATATACTTTTATATAGTAAGGCATTTTGACACTTTTGTAAACAAATGTTTCTTATTTCAAAGTAATATTTTTATAAACTTTTATTGGAGAACAACTATGAAATATATTGAGATTGACTATCTGGACAACATTTTAATGAATGCTCTTGAAGAACTTATTAACAAATGTGACGGCTACGAGCCTTATTACTGCGATTCCCATAACGACAGCTTTATCCAGTGTGCGCTTGTTGATGACAGCACAGATTCACCTGTAATGTATGGCTTTGTTGGACTGCTTATCAATGATGAATGCGGATATGTTGAAGTTTCAGGTCTTGTAGCACCTGATTTTCGCCATAGAGGACATTTTCGTAATATGCTATCCATCTGTTACAGAAAGCTTAAAAGCAGCTCTGCTGGCAATTTAGAGCTTATTGCGCCTATAAGTGGAGAACTGCTTAACAGCTCTTTATGTGGTGATATATGTTTCTACGAATATCTGTACCAGCTTGATAAAGCACATTTTAACTTAGAATCAATACAGGCTGCAGAGCCTGACAATGCCGAATATTATCTTGAGGGTGATGATTATCTTATGTATCTGCCGGAATATGAAGAACCTGTGGCTCTTCTTTATCTTGATACACAGAACACATTTGTAAATGTATACGGCGTATTCGTTGATGAGAAGCTTCGTGGGAAAGGCATTGGTACATGCCTTATGAAGCATTTTCTTAAAGACTACTTTAACATTGCTTCACTTCCACTCGTACTTAATGTAACAAGCAGGAACAAGGCAGCTGTGGCATTATATAAAAAATGCGGCTTCACCGAAGCAAGCCGCATTGAATATCATTATATTAACTGCCCTGAAAACTAGTTCTTGGCTGCAATAACATCTCTCATATCGTACATTCCAGCCGGCTTTCCTGCAAGGAACTTGGCAGCCTCAACTGCCCCCTTTGCAAATACAGCCTTAGAATGTGCGGTATGCTTGAACTCTATAACCTCGTCTTCTCCAGCGAAGATTACTTCGTGCTCTCCAACGATAGTTCCGCCTCTTACAGCACTGATTCCGATTTCCTTAGGATCACGCTTCTGTCTTAACTGGCTTCTGTCATATCTGTAGAAATAATCATCCTCAAGCACTTCCTTCATTGAATCTGCAAGTGCAAGAGCTGTTCCACTTGGCGCATCAAGCTTCTGGTTGTGGTGCTTTTCAACTATCTCAATATCAAAGCCTGCTGACGCAAACACTTTGGCAGCATCCTGTAAAAGCTTGAATAATGTATTGATTCCAAGTGACATATTAGCTGAACGTAATATTGCAACACTCTTTGATGCTTCATTGATTGATGCAATCTGCTCATCGCTTAATCCTGTTGTACATATTACAGCAGGAATCTTAGTTTTCTTAATATAGTCAACAAGTGTATCCTCTGCCTTAGCTGATGCGAAATCAATAATAACATCTGCTTCAACATTACATTCTTCTAATGAAGCAAATACCGGATATAAGTTATGTCCGTCATCACGAAGGTCAATTCCTGCTACTATCTGTGCATTAGCATCGTTAGCAACTATTCCCGTAATGACCTGTCCCATATGGCCGTTACAGCCATGCATAATTATTCTTGTCATGTTCATTCTCCTGTCAATTAAAGTATTCCGTAGTTAACCATTGCTTTCTTTAATCTCTCAAGGTTAGCCTCTTCCATCTCACATAATGGGCTTCTGAGAGGTCCCATATCCCATCCCATAAGGTTAAGTGCATGCTTAACAGGAATTGGATTAACCTCACAGAATAATGCATCTACAAGCTCTAATGCCTTAAACTGTAACTGTGCAGCCTTAGCAACATCTCCAGCTGCAAATGTAGCGCAGATATCATGTGTCTGCTTAGGAGCAACATTAGATAATACTGAAATTACACCCTTTGCTCCAATTGACATAAGAGGAACAATAAGTCCGTCTTCACCTGAGTACATATCAAGTCTTCCCTCAGCTAATGCCATTGTCTTGCTCTCCTGTGCAAGATTACCTGTTGCAGCTTTAATAGCAACGATATTGTCAACATCCTTAGCAAGCTTGGCTGCTGTCTCTGGCTGGATATTGCAGCCTGTTCTTCCTGGAACATTATACATGATAATAGGAAGGTCTACTGACTTCGCAACTGCTGTATAGTGCTGGATAAGACCCTTCTGTGTTGCTTTATTATAATATGGTGTAACTACGAGACATCCATCAACTCCTGCCTTCTGTGCTTCCTGTGAAAGCCATACAGCTGTTTCTGTGCAGTTAGAACCTGTTCCTGCAATAACAGGAACTCTTTTCTTCACATAATCAGCAGCAAATCTGATTGTTTCTACATGCTCCTCATGTGTAAGTGTTGATGCCTCTCCTGTTGTTCCACAGATAATAATTGCATCTGTTGAGTTATTAATCTGGTAATCAAGGAATTCTCCAAGCTTATCGTAATTAACTTCTCCATTAGCTTTCATTGGTGTAATAATCGCTACACCGGCTCCGGTAAATACTGACATACCATCCTTCTTTCCGCTGTTAACAGCTATTATTATGTACATGATTCCTGTCTATTCTCATCGCTACCCATGTGAGTAGCTCAACAACATAGAAGAGCCAATCTGCTCAAACAGACTGGCTCTTAAAGAAATCATAGTAATAGTCCTTTAAGTAGCTCTCCATCTATTCGATGACAGTCGTAAAACTATTAATCCTACGCCCAGTAAGACTGCTCCGGAAACAATCCTCTTCGGCACTTTCCCCTTTTACTATCCTTCATATGTCTTCCGGGACATCAGGATAATTACTCTTGAATCGTGCGACCTCTACCTGCTGCAGGGGAAACCCTTACAGTTAATGTGACTATATCACTCTGATAATGTTATGTCAATATATATCCTTAAACTAAAGAACATAAATGTTGTCTTAATTATTCCTCATCTTCAACAAGGTCAATCTTACTTACTGATACCTCATAAGCAACTCTTCTCTCAACCTCTTCTTCTCCTATTTTCTTAGTGTACTCTCTGCTCTGTACACGTCCGCTGACCTGAAGATGTGCACCCACTTCAAGACCTCCTGCAAATCTTGCATTTCTTCCCCATGCTATACATGGTATGTAATCCGACTTACCGTATGGTCTGTTTACAGCCACTAATATATCTGCAATTTCTCTTCCTAATGGAGTTTTTCTATAAATAGGAGGCTTGCATACATATCCATCAAGGAATATCTGGTTGGACTTAGACTGCTCTTCAGGCATCTCGTCATCTTCTAAGAATCTTAATTCTCTTACAAATATTGAGAGAACAAGCTTATTCTTAGTTCCTTCATGTCTGTTATATGAACGGAACTGTCCTGCAACCTCAATCTTCATTCCTCTATAATCCTTAGTAACATCAATAAGCCTCTCAGATATCATAAGTGGTATGACATCCACCATATCACTTAATCTGTTCACTGATACGTTAGCAATATAGAAGCCCTCTCCAAAGACCTCATGGCTGAAAGTGAACTCTGAGACAATCTCTCCTATGATACACACTCTGTTGTTTTCAATTACTTTATCAAGCATTCTGTATTTCTCCCTTCTTTGCCACCTTATTATTAATGTGTTGTGGCATGTGCTTTGTTTTCTCTAATATGTATATGTTGTCGTTTTCGCAAATATTACAAAAACTTTTTGAATAATCTGTGTTCAAAAAATGAAAAAATTTTTATATATTTAGTATTGTTTTTTAAGAATATTGTGATAGAATATAAAAGTTGCTAATCATAGAAGATATTTTAAGTTTAATTCAGGAAGGACATTATTAATGAAAACAAAGCGTGAAGATATTCGTAATATTGCAATTATTGCCCACGTTGATCATGGTAAGACAACCCTTGTTGATGAGCTGTTAAAGCAGAGCGGAACTTTCAGAGCCAATCAGGAAGTCGCTGAACGAGTTATGGATTCCAATGATATCGAAAGAGAAAGAGGAATCACTATTCTTTCTAAGAATACAGCTATCACATATAAGGATACTAAGATTAACATTATTGATACTCCTGGCCATGCTGATTTCGGTGGCGAGGTTGAGCGAGTACTTAAGATGGTTAACGGCGTTATTCTTGTTGTTGACGCATTCGAAGGTGTTATGCCTCAGACAAAGTTTGTTTTACAGAAAGCTCTTGACATGAATCTTTCTGTTATAGTATGTATTAACAAGATAGACCGTCCAGAAGCAAGACCTGAGGAAGTTATTGACGAGATCTTAGAGCTTTTCATTGACCTTGATGCTAATGAAGATCAGCTTGACTGTCCATTCATCTTTGCTTCAGCTAAGTCAGGCTATGCTATGGCTGACCTTAATGATGAAAAGAAAGACATGCAGCCACTCTTTGACTGTATCGTCAATAACATTCCTGCACCAGAGGGTGACCCTGATGCAGATACACAGATGCTTATCTCTACTATTGACTACAACGAATTCGTTGGTAGAATTGGCGTAGGTAAGATTGATAATGGAAGCCTTAAGGTTAATCAGGAGGTTATGATTGTTAACCACCATGATCCAAGCGTTAAGAAGCGTGTAAGAATTACTAAGCTTTATACATTTAACGGACTTAATAAGGTAGAAGTTAACGAAGCAGGAATCGGTGAAATTGTTGCTGTATCAGGTATTGCTGATATTCATATCGGTGATACAATCTGTTCACTTAACAACCCTGTTGCCATTCCTTTCCAGAAGATTTCAGAACCTACTCTTTCTATGGACTTCATGGTTAATGACAGTCCTCTTGCAGGTAAAGAAGGTAAATTCGTTACTTCAAGACATTTAAGAGACAGACTTTTCAAGGAACTTAATACAGATGTTAGTTTAAGAGTTGAGGAAACACCTGGTGTTGAGAACTCATTTAAGGTTTCAGGACGTGGTGAGCTTCATCTTTCAGTTCTTATTGAGAATATGAGAAGAGAAGGTTATGAATTTGCAGTAAGTAAAGCCGAGGTACTCTACCACACAGATGAGAGAGGTAAGAAGCTTGAGCCTATGGAACTTGCTTATATCGATGTTCCAGATGACTGCACAGGATCTGTTATCCAGAAGTTAAGCCAGAGAAAGGGCGAACTCCTTGGTATGTCACCAATTAACGGTGGATACACAAGACTTCAGTTCTCTATTCCTTCAAGAGGTCTTATCGGATACAGAGGTGAATTCCTTACTGATACTAAGGGTAACGGTATTATCAATTCTTCTTTTGAAGGATATGAAGAATACAAAGGAGACATTTCTTACAGAAAGAATGGTTCTCTTATTGCTTACGAAAGCGGTGATGCTATCACTTATGGTCTTTTCAATGCGCAGGAAAGAGGTACTCTCTTCATCGGACCTGGTGAGAAGGTATATGCCGGAATGATCGTTGGCGAAAATCCTCGTACTGAGGATATTGAGGTTAATGTATGCAAGACAAAGCATCTTACCAACACTCGTTCTTCAAGTGCTGATGAGGCTCTCCGTCTTGTTCCACCTAAAATTCTTAGCTTGGAGCAGGCACTGGATTATATTGACACAGACGAATTACTTGAAGTAACACCAAAGAGTCTTAGAATCCGTAAGAAGATTCTTGATCACACAGCTCGTTACAGAGCAAACAAAAAGTAATTATTTTTAGGAGGTTTGAATTATGGATAGCGATTTAGGAGCTAAAGTTAAGAAGTTAAGAATTGCACACGGTCTTACACAGGAAGACGTTGCTAAGGCATTAGAGGTTACACCTGGTTACATAAGTAACGTTGAGAATGGCCGTAACCTTATGACATTAAGAATGCTTTCATATTATGCAGAGCTTACAGGAGTTTCTCTTGATTATCTTGCAGGAAGCGTTGACAAGTCATACCAGAATACAGCTCTTGACAATGAAATCATGCAGATTGTACAGAAGTTAGATGTTGATTCTAAGGAAAAGCTTATCTCTACACTCAGAATCTGGTTTGCTGAGAATAAGTAATTAAAACCGACAGGCATATAAATAAGGAGACGGGTTATATTCCCGCCTCCTTTTATTTTTTAGCTCTGTATTGATTTCATCTGATAGAATTCGCCTTTAAGTTCCATAAGCTCATCATATGTTCCATATTCAACGCAGTGACCATCTGCTATTACCGCTATTCTGTCTGCACCCTTTATAGTCGATAATCTATGTGCAACTATAAATGTTGTCCTGTCTTTAGTAAGATTATTAAGTGCCTCCTGAATAAGCTTCTCAGATATACTGTCTAATGCTGATGTTGCCTCATCAAGAACTATTACTTCAGGATTTCTCATAAGTGCTCTTGCAATCGATACACGCTGCCTCTGTCCTCCTGAAAGCTTTCCACCATGCTCTCCCACAACTGTATCTAATCCATCCGGAAGTGAATCTATAAGATCTCTTAAATTAGCTGCGTCCACAACTTTATTAAGGGCTTCTTCATCGAAATCATCTATTCCATATGTTATATTATCTCTTATAGTTCCTGAGAATAATATTGATGTCTGCGGTACAACTGCCAGATGCTTTCTATAAGTTCTAAGATCAATATCTCTCATATCATGTCCATCAATTGTAACAACTCCGTCTGTAGCGAAATTAAAGCCTATAACAAGGTTAAGAATTGTTGATTTACCAGCTCCTGATTCTCCCACAAGTGCAATCGTCTGTCCTTTATCGACATGAAGATTAAGCTCATGAAGTACTGGTTTATCTGTATTATTATAGGCAAACCTGACATTTTTAAAATCAAACTCGCCTTCTACACTTTTAAGTGCTTCTTTCCCATCATTGCATTCAATATCTTCTTCAAGAAGTACTTCTCCAATAGAATTAACCGACTCAACTCCCTTGGCAATAACCGGTATAAGCGACATAAGTGATGATACCTGACTTACTATTGTTGCAAAATAACTCTGGTAAAGTGTAATATCTCCAGGACCAACACTTCCCTTTAAAGCAAGAAATCCTGTGAATCCCAGACACACAACCTGGAAAACCTGGAATATTGCCCATCCAACCGAGCCAAATAATGCCTGTATAACATCAAGCTTATAGCCTTTCTCCGCAACTGCAAAAAGCTGTCCGCTCATCTTGGTTACTTCTTCCTCTTCAAGTGCATGTGCCCTTGTAACCGGAATAAGTTCAACCATCTCCATAACCCTTGCAGACGTCTCTTCCATCTCCTTACGGAACTCAGTATTTCTCTTCTTCATAATATTTCTGAAAAATACCATAGTTGCCGCTGCAAGAGGTGTAGTGAGAAGAAAGAATAAGAATACTATAAGACTCTTTGATACTGTAACAAAAAGTGCGACTCCAATATTAAGAGCAATATTTAATATACTTAAAAACATCTGTGTTGACAGTGTCTCAACCGCCTCCACATCTCGCATTATCTTTGATTGCAGTCTTCCCGACTGTGTCTCTTTGTGATACGAAATTGAAAGCTGCTGCAGTTTCCTTACAAGTGCTTTTCTAAGTCCTGTTTCTGCATACCTCGTTGCTAATGATTTATATCTTGTATACAGATAATTCATCGGCACATTAAGAACAACTAATCCAACCATAATTATCGCCTGAATAATAATATTCTGTACAGTATCCGGCGAACCACTTGTAATATCATTAATAATATTAGCCGTAACAATTGGCAGCACCCACACAGGGGCATGCTTTATAAAGAAAAATAATACTGCAAGAAAGAACTTATTATAATTTCCCTTATAAAGCCCTATAAGTATCTTTAACGGATGCCCCTTATGCTTCCTATAGCACTCAATGAACCAATTCTCAACATCAATTCCCTTTGGTGCATGTAAATTCATGATTGTTCCTCATTTTTCTGTATATTTATACTAATCTCTTTCAATCTTATCAACATTATCTGCCACAATTGCTTCTCCATCGCAGCCCTCAATATTGACATTCTTTAATATAAGTTTTTCTACATTACTTACAATAAGTCCCTGTCTGCTTGCTTCATCACAGCCAAGCATCATTGCTGCTACCCCCGGCTTCGCATCTTTAGCATAGCTGAAGTTAATATTCTCAAATGTAAGCTTCTCAACTTTACTCTCTGGCAGACCGAATATATATGCACCTGCAACATGGCAGTTTTTCGCATTGATATCCTTAAATGTAAGGCTCTTGATTGAAGGTGTTCTGTCATCAATAGGAAGTGGCTTTCTAGAACCAACATATTCTGTCTTTCCATCTGGATCACAGAAATAGAAGCTGTTAACAACAAATGGTGTCATAACGTTATCCATATCAATATTCTCAAATGAAATATCATCAAGTACAGATAATTTACCACGGCCTCTTCTTGTCTTAACTCTTAAACCTCTGTCTGTATTCATGAACATACAGTCTCTGATATGAACATCTTTAACTCCCGCAGCTATCTCGCTTCCTACTGTTACTGCACCATGTCCGTCTCTCATACAGCACTGGCGTACTGTCATATCCTCTGTAGGAGTCTTTTCCTTCTGAGCCATATATATCTTGCCTGACTTGATAGCTATACAGTCATCACCAACTGAAATGTATGTTCCAAGCACAAGAACATCCTGACAGCTTTCCGGGTCAAGACCATCTGTGTTGTGTGAATTAGCAGGATTAAGAATCTTAACATCAATAAACTTAAGATGTTTACTAAAATATGGGTGGATTGTCCATGATGGTGAATTCTGAACTGTAATTCCATGCATAGTAACATTACTACAGTTATTGATAAAGAATAATCTTGGTCTCCACGCAGTATTTCTTATCTTACAATTCTTCCACCAGTTATCGTGAGTTGTGCATCCATCAATAGTTCCTTCACCTGTAATTGTAACATTTGAACAGTTGATACCACATACAATTGCTGAAAACATATCCAGAGGATTGCCTTCCCATGTACCAAGGTTGTAATAATCTTTCTCATCGTATGTCTCAATCTGTCCCGGTAATATAGGGAACTTATTTCTTTCTGTAAATGCTGAAAGTACTGCTCCTTTAGCAAGCTCAAGATTAAGATTATCTTTTAAGAATATGCTTGATATCTTATAAACACCCTCTGGAACTAATACTCTGGAATCCTTAGGAGCTGCCATAATCGCACACTGGATTGCATTAGTATCATCATGCTCTCCATCACCATACGCACCAAATTCTCTGACATTAAGTGTTACATATTCATAATCCGTCTTAAATTCAACAGGTCCGTATTCTTTTCCTGCATACACCGCTGTAATCTTATATTCTGTATCTGGCTTAAGACCATATATTGTTGTAACAACCTTTTCTGTCTTGCCATATTCTTCTCCATTAATCAGGAGTGTGTATTCTTCCTTAGAATAATACTTTCCACCGTCATCAAATTCTACTACAGCACTTCTTCCTGTCTTAATAACTAACTTTAACTCCATAATACACCTCCATTGCTGCGTCCGTAATCCTGATAATCCCTGTTTCTTATATATTCACTGTAAGCTGTTATGTATGCCGCTGATACAGCCACACCGCTCTTATCCGCAACATGCTTGTCAGTAGCTTTTTCAAAGATTTCCTCAGCCTTGGATGCATATTTTTCTGTCTGTATAAGCTTCATACGGCATCCTTTCAATACTGCATATGCATATATAAGCTTTACAAACCATGAATCTGTATTATCAATTGTATCATTAAGAACCGAAACTGCTGCTTTATACATTTCTCTTATTCTTGCAAATATCTCATATAACGCCTGGTCCATAACTTCAAGTGTATCAACTGCTCCTGCTGCAAATAATGCAAGTGCTTTTACAGCCTTAACATCACCATCATGTGCTGCCTCTCCTGCGTTCTCAAAGCATTCTGCATATATTGCATTATACTGTGCAATTATATCATTATAATGTTCTTTACCACCATCTTTAGTCTCATAATTCATATAGAAGCTTAAAGCCTTAAAAGCAGTACATAAGCATCTGCCACCTTCTGCGCCTGTAAAATAACCTGATTCTGTCCGTGGCTGTGTCTCTGTCTGTTTGGCAATATTAACAGCAATATCATTCTTTCCAACACTGTAACATGCATTACCATACATATAATTTACAAGGTCATTCTCGCCTATGCTGATATTATCATTCTCTACAAGCTTCTCTAATTCACCTGTAATAACATCCTTATATTCATCACTATGCTCTGCTGCTTCAAGTTTACCTAAAGCATTAAGAAGAAGTGCCTTATCAAATGCATCTGCTCCTTCAAGCCCGGTTTCTTTTAATACATTATTAATGTATCCTTTAATTTCAAAACTTTTATCCAAGCCTTTTTCCTCCTAACCAATATTTATTTTATTGTAACATGTTAAACAGTATTATTCCACTATTTGACTGGTAATGACGAATAAAAATACAGTTTTTTCGCTACTCGCGCAAAAAAGGACGAGCCTTTTAAGGCTCGTCCAAAATAAATTCAAAATATTAACATTACTCCTTAACGGCACCTACGTTAACACCCTGTACGAAGTACTTCTGACAGAATGGGTAGATGATCATGAAAGGAAGGATAGCTACGATAGTTGCTGCATTAGAAATTGTTGTTGGGTTAACAGCACCATCATTAGGAATATCACTATCAACAACCATACTTCTTAACTGAATCTGGAAGTTGTAAAGATTATTCTTATTAATATATAACTTGAAGTTTGTATAATCATTCCAGAAGCTTACTGCGAACATCAAACCAATTGATGCAAGAGCTGCCTTTGAAAGAGGAAGTACAATCTTGAAGAAGATACCCATTGGTGAGCATCCATCAATCTGAGCTGCTTCGAAAAGTGATTCTGGAATACCTTCGAAGAAGTTTCTCATAAGTACTAAGTTATATACATTAATAGCCATTGGCAGAATAACCGCCCACAAAGTATTGATTAATCCTAACTGCTTGATAACAAGGAACTTAGGAATCATACCACCATCGAAAATCATTGTGAAGAGAAGCATGTAAGCGAAGAAGTTTCTTCCTGGCATCTCCCACTGGATTAATACATAACCACCAAGTGTAACAACTAAAAGTCCAACGAATGTACCTATAATAGTTGTTATAACTGAGATTAAGAATGGATGATAAAGGTTTGATCTTGTTATAATAGCACGGTAACCACCCCAAGAGAACTTCTGAGGAAGCCACTTAAAATCATATGATGAATATGCATCTATTGAAGTAATAATTACTTTGTAAATAGGAATCATAATTGCACATGCAATGATAATGAATAAAATTGCATTAACAATTGGGAATACTTTGAATTTTTTCTTTTTCTTTTTATAAACTAGTGTCTGATTATCACTCATTATCTATTCCCTCCTATACAATTCCTCGTCCACGTACTTTCTTACTTGCCCAGTTACAACCGAGAACTAAGATCATACCAACGAAAGACTTAAATAAACCTACAGCAGTTGTATAACCATAATCTGAGTTACCACCACTGAATGTCTTAGTATATACATATGTCTGTAAAACCTGTGATTTAGCATATGTAATAGGTGACTGTAATACGAATACAGATTCGAAAAGGTTCATAACCTTAGCAAGGTTAAGAATGAATACTGTAATAATTGTATTAGCAAGAGCTGGTAATGTAATGTATATCAGTCTCTTGAATCTGTTAGCACCATCAATCTGGGCTGCTTCATAAAGGTCTGGGCTGATACCTGACAATGTAGCCAAGAAGAGGATTGTTCCCCAACCTGTATCCTTCCAAACATTCATGATATAGAATGTTCCACGCCAGTAAGCTGTACTGTTCATGAAATCAACAGCTGTATCAATAACACCCATATTTATAAGAATTGAGTTGACTGGAGCACTATCATATGGAGCCAGTAACATCTTAAATACTGAAGCAACAACTACCCATGACATGAAGTGAGGAAGATAGATAATTGTCTGTACTGTCTTCTTGAAAATCATGTTAGTAATCTCATTCAGAAGAAGTGAGATAATAACTGCTGCACCTGTATTTAAGAACAACTTAATTAATGACAAAATTAATGTGTTTCTGAATGCCTGCCAGAAATAGATATCGTTAGTAAACATAGTCTGGAAATGATACAGACCAATGTAGTATGGATTAGCGATAACATATTTTGTGAACGAATAACGAACACCAAGCATTGGCCAGTAATTGAATAACATAATCATAACGAAAACTGGCACGAACATAAGGTAGAAACCTCTGTAATAATACATCTTATTTGTGAGGCTCTGGTTTAATGAGTTAGAAAGATACTTAGCATCAACATGAAGATCTTTCTTGAAAGGCTTAACAATATCTATAAAGCAACCTGCAACTGCTATAACAATACCAATCGCAAGTACAACAAATCCACAACCAATATGATATGAATTGCCATTATATCCATTGCTAAGAATATCTGGAAGGTTAACATTAACGTACTTAAGTCCACCACCTGCTACCTTACCATTAACAAGTGTAAACTGAACTGCAAATACAGAAACAACTGTAAGAACAGCTGCTATTACTGTAGTAATGATAGAAAAGAATTCTTTTCTGGCTACAATAAGAATGATACCAACAACGATACATGCGATGAATAAATACCATAACACTGGCATACTGATATTCATGTAACTGAAAGCATATGCTGTAGGATAAACGCCTTCTTTAATCTTCTCTCCTGACTGAACAAGAGGTAAAAGACTGGCAATGAGCATGATAATAAGTCCGATGATGGCCATCAATTTAATATTTCCTTTTGGCTTTCCTACTGCTGTTCCGCACTTAGGGCATATTTTAGCTTTCTTAGGAAGCTCTGTGTTACAAGATGGACACTGCATTTTTTTACCTTCTTTCCTAATTATTATCGTATGCCTATTAAATAAATTTCATAAGCAAATCCTTTTTTGTCAGTATAAACGGCGCGGATTTCTCTGCGCCGCCATACTAACATAAGATGTATAAACATCTAATAATTATTGTTTAAATTACTTCTTAAGTGTTTCGTTTAATGACTCAACTACTGCATCACACTTAGCACCAACCTGCTTCTTGTAATCAGCCATAGCTTCATCATATGTCTTCTCGCCAAGAACTACCTGTGAAACAACTTCAAGTCTCTTAGTATTGATATCAGAGATATTGTTGCTAAGTACTTCTGTGTTCCAAAGTGGAGTCTCAAGCTTGCTGTTAGCATTGAACATTGCATAGTTCTCTGTGATAAGTGGGTCAACGCTCTTGTTACCTGGATCTGTGTTATCACCAAATGTAGCAATAGCTAAGCTCTTATCAATGTGGTTCTTAGACATAAGCTTTGTATTATCCTCTGGAGTTGGAAGGAAGTGGAATACACCTTCTTCATATGTCTTAGTCTTCTTCTCATCAACCTCACCCTTTGAGTTGTAAACTGTAACTGTCTCAGCCTTATCATCCCAGTGAGTTCCCTTAGCACCATACTGCCATGCAATCTGGATATCTCCACCATCAAGCATAGTATCGATGAAGTACTTGAAGATTCCTTCAGCCTTACCATTCTCATATGCCTTGTATGTAATACACCAAGCAGTAGCAAGACGCTCCTTATATGAACCAAGCTCCTTAATAGGCTTAATAGCGATAATCTTATCTGTCTTATCAGCCATAGAGTTCTGAAGTGTATAAGCCCATGTACCTGCCCAGTATGTGAATACTGAAGAAGCTGTTGAAGCATCCTTTGCATTCCACTTATTACGAGCATCTGATGTTGTCTGGTTCTGAGAAGCCTTATCAAGAATACCATCATCAACGGCTGTCTTAAGTCTTGTAAGTGCATCCTTCATATCCTGCTGAGCAAATCCATCCTTGTATTCCTTAGCTGCTTCATCATAGTAGAATGTGAAGTTAGCATTCTGATAGAATTCTGGAAGATAGTTAGTATATGGAGCTTCTGGAGTACCAGAGTTACCACCAGCTATGAAACCTGAACAAGAGATAACGAAGTTCTGGTTAGCTGAAGCAGCCTTCATATCCTTAAGCATCTTGTAATACTCATCATATGTAAGTGTCTTAGATGCAACTTCCTCTGGGTTGTATCCAGCTGCTGTTAAAGCTGAAGACTTGATGTATGTACAGCATCCATTACCACGGGCTGGTGAGAATCCGTAAAGAGCCTTCTCTCCGTCTGGACCAGCAACCATGTTTCCTGATTCGATGATTTCAGCCTGATCGATAAGTCTTCCTGAGTTCTTAGTTGCTGACTGATTCCAAGCATCTGTCATATCCCAGAGATATCCGTTAGCTGCGAAGTTAGCAAGGTAATCTGAGCTAAGAAGAACTACATCAGGGATATCGCCTGAAGCGAATGCATTCTTAACTGAATCATAGTAGCTAGAATGTTCTGGACGAATCCACTTAATATCAAGACCTGTAAGGTCACCAAGATACTTGTAGAATTCCTGAGCGCCGTTAGTTTCCTTAACTACTGTACCATCAACCATAACTGTGAACTGCTCTGGCTTCTGTACGTTAGCCCAATCAACTGTTGCTTTTGTTGCGTCCTGATTGCCGCTGTTAGAGCCACAAGCTACGAGGCCCATAACTGAAGTAAGTGATAAACCTACTGCAGCAAACTTCTTTAATGTCTTTTTCATAAACCTTAAAACCCTCCTTAATTTGGTTCGCGGGGATTCTCTCCCCGTTTCGTTTTTAGACATTGATATATTAGCATTTTTGTACTATTTTAACAAGGCTAATTTTAACAATTATTGTATTTTTTTTGCTTTTTCTGTGAAATCCCAGTATTTATGCCATTTCCTGCATTCATAATTTTTTCATTTTTTTGAAATTTTTATCAAAAATCATTTCGTGAGAATAGTTTTTTTTCATATAATCTTTGTGTTTTTATGTAAAAAATGCACTATGTGCCTTGCTTTTTTTAGATTATTTTACATCACATTTACACATTATATACTCTTTAAAGCAGAATCCGACCATTGTATTGTGATTTTTTACCACTGTTAATAATTTATTCATATTTCAGGTATCATCTGCACAATTTTCCTGTATCATCTCTGTACATCTGCATGCTGCATGTATCCCTTAAGCATATCTTTCCCGATGACATCTCTGTCATATTCTTTTCCAGAACATTTCTTGCTGCATTCTCCATCATCAGTTCAAATGTAACGCCATCGGCATATTCTGTATTAACTATTGTTATATCATTCTGTGCACATATGTACTGCACTTTTCCCACATAATTATAATCAACATCAAGGAATGCATGCACACCCTCTGTAAGCTCACCAAGTCTGCAGACGGACAGTGCTTCCTTGGCAGCATTAGTATACGCTCTTATAAGCCCGCCTGTTCCAAGCAGAACACCTCCAAAATATCTTGTCACAACACACAGACAGTTTCCGCATTCATTTCCCGTAATTACTTCCAGTATCGGCTTACCTGCTGTGCCTGACGGCTCACCATCATCTGAAAATCTCTGTATCTCGCTCTTGCCTCCTAAAACATATGCATAACAGTTATGTCGTGCATCCCAATATTTCTTTCTAAGCTGTTCTATTATTTTCACTGCCATATCTTCATCTTCAATATGATAAATGTTAGCTATAAATCTTGATTTCTTATCTGTAAATTCACCTGTTCCACCTGAAATTATCTTCTTCATTATCTGATTCCTTCTTATATATATGTATATTTAGTTATTATACAGCCTTATTGATTGCCTGTCATACCTTTTTATGTTATAATATCATGACTTTATTAAGGAGGACAATATATGAATTATGGTGGTAAAGGCATAAAACAAAAGAAAAGACTGCTTAATTCAGCTACTACCAAGCTGGGCACCAAATTAGGTATATTTTTCATAAAACTGGCTTTAGTTGCTGCTATAGCTGTTGTTGTTTCCGGCTCATGCCTTGTATTAGGTTCCTTTCAGGGAATTATAGAGAATGCCCCTGACATTGCATCTGTCAATGTTTCGCCTGAAGGCTTTGCAACTAAGATATATGATTCAGATGAGAATGAAATACAGACACTTTCTTCTGCCGGAGCTAACAGGACATATGTAACAATTGACCAGATTCCTAAAGATTTGCAGCATGCATTTATAGCTATAGAAGATGAGCGTTTCTATGAGCATAATGGTATCGATATGAGAGGTATCTTACGAGCTGCTTCAATTACACTTTCATCAGGTGAGATGTCACAGGGTGCAAGTACAATAACACAGCAGCTTCTAAAGAATAATGTTTTTAATGCTTTTAACGAATCTACAATTGAAAAGATTAAGCGAAAGGTTCAGGAACAATATCTGGCTATAAAGCTTGAGACAGTAATGTCTAAAGATTCCATTCTTGAGAATTATCTTAATACCATTAACCTTGGTAACGGATATTATGGTGTACAGGCTGCTGCCAGAGGATATTTTAACAAGGATGTATCAGAGCTTTCTATCAGTGAATGTGCTGTAATTGCATCCATCACTAAAAGTCCTACAGGTCTTAATCCAATAAGGCATGCCGACAGAAACAAAGACCGGCAGAGTCAGGTCCTTCTCAATATGAAAGAGCAGGAATATATATCCCAGGAAGAATATGATGAAGCGGTTTCCGATGATGTCTATGCAAGACTTGAAGGGATTGAACTTGCCGGAACATCAACTACAACTTATTCATATTTTGTTGATGAACTTATCAATCA
Organism: Lachnospira eligens; assembly: GCF_009680455.1. GTDB lineage: Bacteria > Bacillota > Clostridia > Lachnospirales > Lachnospiraceae > Lachnospira > Lachnospira eligens_A. Next base: position 157,804 of record NZ_WKRD01000006.1, on the reverse strand, counting down.
GCTTACTTCTGACCTTATGTCACAGAAGGGATATACAGAAGCACAGGCTACAAGCCTTATATATCGTGGCGGACTTCAGGTTTATTCAACTCAGGACACAATGATGCAGCAAGTTGCTGACGATGTTATCAATGATCTTGGCAACTACAATGATAATACACATTTTTCTATCAATTATGCTTTAACAATAAAGCAGACTGATGGATCATTTTCATATTATTCACACAATTCAATGGCTAACTGGTACACAAAGACTCTTGGAGATACCAGTTTCAGTCTTACGATGACCGATGAAGATGCTGCTAGAAGTTATGTTGAAGCATATAAACAGGAGCTCCTTAAAGAGGGTGGTGAAATATATGCTGAGACACTTACATTTACAATACAGCCCCAGATATCATTTACTGTAATGGATCAGACCAACGGACATGTTAAAGTTATGGTTGGCGGACGCGGTGATAAAACTCTTAACCGAAGCTTAAACCGTGCTTCTAATGACATTGCAAGACAGCCGGGTTCAAGTATTAAGCCACTTGCTGTATACGGTCCCGCCCTTGATACAGGGACATATTCTCTGGCATCTGCCATTGATGATGCTCCTTATTATTATTCAGGAACTGATGCAAAGCTTGTTACTAACTTTACAAAAGGTGAATACAGAGGTCTGATGACATTAAGAGAAGCTCTTACTGTTTCACAGAATGTACCTGCTGTTAAGATTCTTTCAAAGCTTACGCCCCAGGTTGGTTATAATTACCTTGAGAAATTCGGTATTTCAACGCTGGTTTCTCCTAAAAATGCAATCAACGGTGCACACGATGTTGTACAATCACTTGCACTTGGCGGTATGACACGAGGTGTTTCCAATATTGACATGTGTTCCGCTTATGCAGCCATTGCTAATAAAGGAACTTACACAAAGCCTATTTACTACACAAAAGTGCTTGATTCAGAAGGCAACATTATTATCGATAATTCTGTACCTGAAACGCATAAGGTACTTAATGAGAATTCTGACTGGCTTCTTATTCAGGGATTACGCTCTGTTGCTACTGACGGTACTGCACGTACAGCCAACTTTTCAAGCCAGCCTGTAGCAGGTAAGACAGGTACAACACAGTTCGACAGCGACAGATGGTTCTGTGGCTTCACTCCATATTACACAGCCGTAATATGGGCAGGCTATGATGATAACTCCAAAGAGCTTGGAAATGTTGTCAACCACAATGTTATATGGCGTACAATTATGCAGACAATTCATGAAAATCTTAATCTTCCAACTGGAAGTTATGAACAGCCATCTGGTATTGTAGAGGCGGCTGTATGCTCTAAGTCAGGGCTTCTTCCTGTTGAGGGCTTATGTGACCAGGACCCTGAAGGAAACTGTGTTATAACAGAATATTTCACTGAAGACACAGTTCCTACTGAATACTGTACAACACATGTTAATGTTTCAATATGTAATGAATCCGGAGATATTGCTACTTCCGGTTGTCCAAGTGTTACAACTAAGATTATGAGAAAGAAATCTTCTGCTGATAAGCTTGGCGAGGATAAAGACGGTTCTGAATTCAAGACATGGGATGCTGATATCTCAATTACAGATACTGAGTTATCTAAGTTATGCACTATTCACAGTGCAACAACCAAGCCTTCCAAGGTTACACCCGGAACAGGCAGCAACAAAAACAATTCTAAAGAAACAACTGCTGCCTCAACAGAGACATCTGGTAAAACTAATTCATCTGACAAACGGCCTTAATCATTAAAAAAGGATAGTGGTTCAATTTAAGCGAACCACTATCCTTTTATTTTATTCTTTCTTCATCCTAGGTTCAAATATAAGTGATGCAATAAATCCAAATATAAGTGCTGCTGATACTCCGACTGCACATGAAGTAAATCCTCCTGTAAACAATCCTAAAAATCCCTGCTCATCTATTGCTTTCTTCATGCCCTTCCATAAGACATTGCCAAATCCTGTAAGCGGAACTGTTGCTCCCGCTCCTGCAAATTTAACAAAAGGCTCATATATTCCAACTGCTCCAAGTACAACTCCTGTTGTTACAAGAATGACCATTATCCTTCCCGGCATAAGCTTTGTCTTTTCCATAAGAATCTGCGTAAGAACACATATTAACCCCCCACATACAAATGCTTTAACAAAATACATGGCTTTAACTCTCCTTTCCTTCAAGAATTACACCATGGGCTATGCCCGGCACACTTTTTCCTTCATTGTAACTTACGGTAGATAACAAAGCTCCTGTAGGAACAAAAAGAACTCTTTTATATTCTCCTCTTATAAGCCTGTCCATAATACAGCTTCCAAGAACAACTGCACTGCAGCCACAGCCGCTTCCGCCTGAACACTTAGTTTCCCCTTCGTATATAAGCATTCCACAATCATACAGCTTATCAGCAATATCAATACCTTTTTCTTTTAGAAGCTCAGACAATATCCTGTTGCCAATCTCTCCTAAGTCGCCTGTAAATATTGCATCGTAATAGTCCTTATCAACATCAAGATCTTTGAAATTAGCTTCTATAAGCTCTGCTGCTGCTGGAGCCATACATGCTCCCATATTCATTGAATCCTTAACGCCGTAATCAACAATCTTTCCCGTTGTAATACCCTTTATGAGAACACATTTTTTCTTATCCAGAGGCTTATCGCCGACGATATACGCCCCTGCTCCTGTAACTGTCCATGTAGATGCAACTGGTCTCTGATTTCCATACTCGAGCGGATAACGGAACTGCTTTTCAGCACTTGCAAAATGGCTTGACGCGATGGCAATTACATTTTGCGCATATCCGGCATTAACACACATTGCACCAAGTGATAATGCCTCGCCCATCGTTGAACATGCTCCGTACAAACCAAACATCGGTATTTCATATCTCATAAGACCGAAAGATGTTGCTATAAGCTGTCCAAGAAGGTCTCCGGCATAGATATAATCTATGTCTGACGCAGCCATGCCGCTTTTAATAAGCAGCTTGTCAACCGCCATCTCCTGAATGTGGCTCTCAGCCTCCTCCCAGCTTTTCTTTCCAAACATATCATCTTCTACTGCCACATCAAACATTTCACCAAGCGGACCATCAGCCTCTTTCTTTCCAACCACTGTCGCTGTGCATCTCACATATACATCTTTGTCAAATAACAGACTCTGTTTTCCAGTCATAATCCTCGTTTCCGCACATACTCATGTGCCATTAGTCTTTATAAGTAGTCTGTCCAAAAATGTATTAATTATGTATTATTTTCGTATTATGTCAAGCGTATGTGCAGCAGCACCAAGCAGATCAGCTCTTTCACAGGTTGCAAGATGATACCTGTAAAACATCTCGTATTCCTCCTCGTCAAGCTGATTCACAAACTGTCTTATGTAATTAGCCGGTCCATCCGGTGTCACAATCTTCACACGTTCACATCCTGCTGCTTCATTAACTCTTGTAATATCTTCAAGTCGCACATAATCATACAGATCCTGCTCTGAAGATATCGTGTGGAAATCCTCTGTCAGCCTGCCCTGTTCCATACACTCCTTAATATGTCTTTCCTTAAATGCATATGTAATTACACCATACTCGTTCATAACATAAGCGACAAGAATAAAGCCACCTTTCCTTGTAATACGGGCCGCCTCCTTTAATGCCTTAACCTTATCCTCCTGTCCGAACAGATGATACATCGGCCCGAACAGCAGGGTTATGTCAAACGTTTCATCCTCGAAACGCTTTAACTTAAGTGCATTGCCCTGATAAGCCTTAACTGATGAATTCTTAGATTTCAATATTCCAAGATTGTGCTTTACCAGTTCAACTGCAGTTACATCAAAGCCTTCCTCAGCCAGTGCAACGCTGTATCTGCCTGTCCCGGCACCTATATCCATAATCTTTATATTCTCTCTGCCTTCTCTCTTTAATTCTTCAATACACTCATGTATATAATGAATCGATGTACGGAATTCAATCTGTCCGTGTCTTGAAGTCAGTCTTTTTTCTTCATTAAATTTATTATAATAATCTTCTAAAAAAGTTCCCATATTATCCTCGTATCCTGCGCATTTCTTTAAAACAGTTCCTATGATTCTACCATACAGATGTTTCTTAATCAAGAATCACAGTACATGTATAAGCTTTAAAGCCAGATATATAAGTCCTGCACACCAGCTAAAAAATATTCCATATAGAATAACAGGACCGGCAATCGTGAATATCTTGCAGCCAATACCGAACACCCGTCCCTCCTTCTTATACTCAATCGCAGGTGCAGCAACGCTGTTTGCAAATCCTGTAATCGGAACAAGACTTCCTGCTCCGCCAAATGTGGTTATAGACGGATAAATATTAAGTCCGGTAAGAATTACACTTAAAAATACCAGTATCAGTGTTGTGTAAGATGCTGCATCCGTGTCAGGCACTTTCATCCACTTGCATACATTTAAAATAATCTGTCCTGCAACACATATACAGCCACCAACAATGAATGCCTTAAAGCATTTTGCCACACAGCTTCCTTTAGGCGTAACATTTTTTACATAAGCATTATAGCTTTCATTTCTTTTTTCAATATCAGCTTTGGTACCGCTTTCAGAATTAATATCGTGCATAAATCCTCCCTTTTTGCAATGCAAAATCAATACATATATAAGTAATATACAAGCTGTCCTAGTGCTTTTCCTGCCGCTGTCGCCGCCACAATAAAACCAAGACCGGTGCCTGCCTTTGCCCTGTGAACAAATATTGGCAATGCTTTAACTGTCTCTGCAAGGCTTATTAAAAATGTGCCTATAAATATCCCGGATATCAACCCGAATATAATACAGCCCGTCATTCCTATTCTAACCGTGATTCCAAGAACATATACAGCATTAGCTGCCGTCGCACCGATTATTATACATTCCTCATACAGAGACACATGTCTGCTCGTCCCGCTGACATCAGCATATCTGTTAATAACACCAACGCTGGTTATAAGTGCAAAAAGTCCTGCAGCAGTAAACACTCCCGACATAGCCCCTATAAAAATAATAACCGCTATCATTTTCCACCTTCCCTGTCAATAACAGATTCTGATATATCTTTGTCATATTTATCCATTTCAACCTCAAGCGGTGTTGGTGCTTTTGACAGCTTTTGTCCTGCAAAATGATCATAAAATATAACAATTCCAATAAACAATCCCACAGCATAGGCAATCTCCATTGCATTTGTTGCCTTATATGCAGATGCTCCAAGAAGCTCGTACACCCGGTCAAATATATCCGTCGTACTTACGTCATTGTTGTACGCAATAATTCCATATCCGCTTCCAACCATTGTTATAAAACATATAACAGCTACCTTAATCCAATGCACTGTGCCTTCCTTCTCCGGTTTCTTGTACTCAACAACAAAATCACATTCCCCAAGACATTCAATATCTGCATCCGGATACTCCTTCTGAATAATGCCCACAACATCAAGTGCATCAAGCACCTTCCTGTCATACTTGCCCAGCGTAAACTCCACAAGCGTTATATGTCCGATTTTTTCAATCATATCCTTATCACTGCAATAAACAGTCATCACATCCCCTATATCAACCTTCGGTTTCTTAACATATCTCTGCTGGTCAATCTTCAAATAAATCTTCTCTGACATAACAACTCCCTCCACACTCTAGTATTGTACATGCCCGCAGAATTATTCATGAAGCTTTTATTTCTGCAACAGCCTGCCCTAGCCCACCGCACTCCATACCGGCACAAAACAGTCCCATCACTGTTTTCATTCAGCATAAAACTACGCCGCTGTGTCCGTCTATGGCATATGTCCGAATATTTCGAATCGTGTGGGAGTTAATGCCGCTGTCTGTAAAAGGGCGGTGTGGATAAACTCGTTCAAGCGAAGCGCGTTTGTTTATCCACACCGTAATAAACTATACAGATGGCGGCATTTACTCCCACTAGATGAAGAAATCCTGAGGGCATATGCCATAGACGGACACAGCGGCGGGATCGTTAATATATGAATGAATCCTTCACGCAAACAGCCGCTTGCGCATGCCACTTAAAATCTTCTTCTCCATCCGCGACACCTGCACCTGCGATATTCCGAACTCCTTAGCAACCTGCATCTGTGTGTAATCATCATAATAACGCATTCTGATAAGCTCTTTTTCACGCTGTGAAAGTGTTTCCATAAGCTGTGCAAGTGCCACTTTACTTGATGCAGTTTCCCCAATGTCTGCCTTGTCTTCTAACTTGTCCATCAGCATGACCTCACTTCCATCACCCTGATAGATTGTCTTATATATTGATTCAACCTCCATTGATGCAGACATTGACAATGTTATGTCTTCAACTGACAACTCACAGGCAGCTGCTATCTGTTCTACTGTCGGTTCACAGCCTAACGTGTCACGGAGCTGTCCCGCCGCTCTCATGCTTTTTACTGCATTTTCTTTGATAGAACGACTTACCTTTACCATTCCGTCATCCCGCAGGAATCTTCTTATCTCACCTGTTATCATAGGAACTGCATATGTTGAAAATGCAACATCCATATCCAGATTGAAATTATCAATTGCCTTTATAAGCCCTATACAGCCTATCTGAAACAGATCCTCCTGTTCTGTTCCTCTCCCCTTAAATCTTTTAATTATGTTCCATATAAGCCCAAGATTATCTGTTACCAGCTTCTCTCTAGCCTCTTTGTCATTATTGTGTGCTTTAGCGATCAATTCCCTGGTACAATCCTTAGTCTGATCCATAGCATCACATCCTATCAATTACTCCCCTATTTTCTTTCTCATAAGAACTGTTGTTCCTTTGCCCGGTGCCGACGCAACTCTTAAATCATCCATGAATGCCTCCATAAACGAAAATCCCATTCCTGAACGTTCCTGTTCAGGCTTGGTTGTATACAGAGGTTCCATTGCTTTTGCAACATTTTCCATGCCAAGACCGTCATCGTGCACTTCTATTATTACCTGATTCTGTATGCCCTTTAATCTCATTCTTACTTTTCCCGGACCATTATCATAGCCATGGACTATTGCGTTAGTTACTGCCTCGGAAACTGCTGTTTTTATGTCCTGCAATTCTTCGATTGTTGGATCTAAATATGTAACAAAGGCTGCCGCAACAACCCTTGCAAATGCTTCATTTTCCGACCTGGCTTCAAATAATAATTCAACATTGTTATTCTCCATCATACTTATGCCTCCTGTCCTTTAAGCTCATATATGTTAACTATCTTATGAAGTCCTGATATAAGAAGTATCCTCTTAACACTTTCACGGACTCCCACGATTGTTATGTCACCTTTATCCATAACCTTCTTGTAGCGCCCCATAATAAGTCCTATTCCTGCACTGTCCATAAAATCCACTTTAGTAAAATCAAATACTATATGAGTTACGCCTCTTTTATCTATTACATCATCTATAACCTGACGCATCTCTTCTGCCAGATGATGGTCAAGTTCTGCATTCATTCGTATCATAAGCTTGTCATCATTAACCATGTATATATAATCCATATGCTGGATTTCATCCTGCTCATCCGCTGTATTAACCTGTTTTGACATAATAATCTCCTCTTTCCTCTCTGCTTTTACACTTCACTAATTCTGCAACAAAGCCCCCGGCAAAGAATTATCTTTGCCGGGGGCTTATCTTTTAGTACCTCATCAATGTGAATTAACGTAATCGCTGGCTTCTTTGTAATATCCGCTAGTCGAATAATCATCCACAATATACTTATAGTATTTCTTTGCATCATCAGTCTTTGCTAATGCTACATATGACTTAGCTGCATAATAAGCTGAATCTGCACTGTTATTACATTTGTATGCTTTGACAAGATTATCTGCCGCAACTTCATAGTTGGACTTGTAATACTCTGTCATTCCTGTGTTATAGAAGGTCTGTGCTGCTGCCGGAAGTGTCGCCGTTGCTATTGTATTATATAAAGTCTTTGCTGACTCACTTGGAAGTGCACTGACATCTATATCAACAAGCTTATTCGCAGCATCATCAGGCTTATTTGCAATATAATCACTTGCTGCCTCTATTACTGATACCAAAAGCTTGTTGCTTCCCTCTGTTCCATTAACAACGCCAAGCTGCTGCTCAAGTGCATCCTTCTGCGCCTTAACCTCTTCAAGTTCTTTCTGCATAGAATTCAGTTCCACATTACCAGAAGATAACTGCTCACTATACTCCTGAAGACTTTTCTTATAATCCTGTGTAAGTCCCTTATTCCTTGCCGGAACAATAAGAAACCATATTAATGCTGCACCTATTACAACACCTGCCAATACATTTATTATTGTTATTGCACCATTACTTGGTTCTTTATATGACGACCTTGGAAGAATAACATCGTTACCACTTAGCGGTTTCTTATCAATATCCTTTTCCTTTCTCTTAGGAAGGAAAGAACCTGATGTTTCCGCTTTCTTTGCTGCATTTCTTTCTGCTATCTCTTTCATATAAATATGTGCAAGTGTATTATTCTTATCTATTGCAAGAACAGCGTTAAGCAGCTTTTTTGCTCTTGAAAGCTCGTTCTGCTTAATGTATATAAGTGCAAGCAGAAGATGTGCCTTAATAAGCTGTGGATTATTGGCAACTACCTTCTTGAGCTGTATTACAGCCATATCAAGATTGCCTTCCTTGGCATATTTCAAAGAAAGATTATATTTACGGATAGTACCTGTAATCATCTCAAATCTGTTCTGGTTAGTCTGTATCTTCTTAATATAGTGTCCTGCAATATTGCCTTCAGGCGTAAAATTCTTACTTACTACCCACTGGCTTAAAGCCTCAACTACATCACCCATCTCACAGTAAACAAGACCTAACAGATTTCTTGCATTGGTATTGTACTTGTTAATCATAAGGCTTATCTTAAGAGATTCAACTGCACCGGTTAAATCTCTCACTCTTGCTTTATATAGTCCTGCATTATAATATGCATCTGATACTCTGGCTGTCTTCTTATATATTCTTACATTCTCTCCACATTGTGGACATGTATCACCATCTGTAAGGAAGCTTCCACATTTATAACATCTCATATGTCCACCCCTCACTACTTATCTGTATTCTTTCCGCTAAGTATCTGTGATATCAGATCTGTGATATCCGGTACATCATTGTTATATATTGCGTCCTCAGCATCTTCTACTTCAAGACTTGGCTGAAACTTCTGTATCTCTTCATCAAAATTAATCATGATTATTTTCCTTTCCTTCCAATGCACGGTCCACATCACCAACTAAATAAAGCGACCCCGTTGCAAACATCAGTCTGTTATCCCATTTTTTCATAGCTTCTTCAACACTCTCAAATACATATACCGGTGTATCCTTAATATGTGCTTCAAATGTTTCCTTTATTATATCAGCTGGAAGCTTTCTGACACCGCCCGTTATTGTAACATATATCTGTCTGAAATGCTTACAGCTGCATAGTATCTTAATCATTCTGTCATAATTCTTGTCACTTACTACTGAAAAAAGTAATGTTGCCTTATCAAGCCGACTGTTTTCATAAAGACTGTTTACTGAATCTACAAAGCTTTGAATCCCTTGTGGATTGTGCGCTCCGTCAACATACAGATTGTCTCTTAACAGTTCCATTCTTCCTGCCCAGTGTGTATCGTACATTGCCATACTGACTGCTTTATTGTCAAGCTTAATCATCCCCCTGTCACACAGATTAGCACATACCGTAAGTGCAATACTTGCATTTTCCATCTGGTACAACGCATTCGTACTTAACCGGAAGCAATCATTCTTATAATACTCATTATGAATTAAAAAATCAATATACCCGTATGTATTTTGTATCAGTTCAAATGTATTGTCGTCAACCACATGACAGTCGCATCCAAAGTCTGCTGCACGCTTTCTTATCACATCAGCAGCTTCTTTCACTATGCCGCTGCACACAACCGGTATTCCCGGTTTAATTATCCCTGCTTTTTCATTTGCAATCTTTTCTATTGTATCACCAAGAATTGCAGTATGTTCAAGCGATATTGTTGTTATTACTGAGACAACCGGATTATCGACTGCATTAGTTGCATCCAGCTTTCCGCCAAGACCCGTTTCCATAACAACATAATCCACATCATGCTTACTGTAATAATACATTGCCATGCCAAAAAGATAATCAAAATACGCAAGCTCCTGTGTCCTGTGTTCTTCCACATACCAGTATGCTTCTTCAAAATCCTCTTGTGAAATCATTATTCCATTGATTCTTATACGTTCTGTTATATCATCAAGATGAGGAGATGTAAAAAGTCCTGTCTTATAACCATTATGCTGTAAAATTCCTGCAATATAAGCACACACCGATCCTTTTCCATTAGTACCTGCAACATGTATTATTTTTAATGACTTCTCTGGATTATTCATATCATGTAATAACTGTCTGCCTCTTTCTAATCCTGTAGATGATGCAAACTGACTTATACTGTCAAGACTATTCACAATCTCATTATACATGTCTCATCTTTTCCTTTCCGGATGTCACATACTTTGTATAGAAATAATATGTCTGTCCTCATATGTAATAACAGCTGTGTATTTTCCACCAGTATATGCCCTTATCACATTATTATCCCCTACTGCCAGCATAGATGCTGAATCATGTGCCTCTTTTAAAGTTTCTTCAATATATCGTAATTCTTCCCTGCTAAATATACTCACAGCAGACTCAAATACTTCATCATCAAATGAATATTTAAAGAAAAAGGCTGTCCATTTTATCTTAAGTTCCTTTGCTCTTTTTTTGGTCTCTTCATCTGCCGTTTTCTGTACAGATTCAAGATATATCTTTCTCTCCTCTGCCTTCTCACATGCAAGTTTTAATTCTTTCTCTGTCTCCTGAAGTCTTTTTTTCTTCCTGTCACTATCACCAAGACTTCTGTCCATTTCCCTCTTTGTATCATTAACCTGTGCATAATATCGTTTTGATTCATCTTCTGTCTTTCTGTTATTAATGTAATCATCTTTGACATCTTCAAGTTTTGCAAAATCATTTTGTGCAATATTAAGCCTGTCCACGGCAGCATCATATTTCTTCTGTGCTTCAGTCATCCTGTCTGTCTTTACAGAAACATCCTTTTCACATTTTTCTAATTCCTTGCGTGCCTTTTCAACCTGAGTACACATAACACGGTATTCTCTGTCCTTATCATCAGCGGCTTTCTTTTTGTCCGCAGCAATATAAGACGGCATAAGGTCTGATGGTGCATAAAACTTGATATCATTTGCATGGCTTACCTTCCATATGTATCCCGCCGCCTGAAGTTTTGATATTCTTGTCATATTTCTGACAGCCTGATACATTGTCTTTACCTGCGCCTCTGTCGACCAGAATGCATCTTCCCCAAGAAGTCTTATTGCAGCTTCAAGCTTTGTCGTACTTCTCTGTCTGCCGAGTACATCTATAATTCCCTCGCCATTGAATTTCTCTGGCATAAGACTTTTCTGAACCTCACGTTTAGTCTCCATTGAAGCAACCCCTAATTTTCTTCCAACCTGTTCAGCATATGACTTTTTCTGGACAGCTGTAAGATTACGTATCTGGTTCATAATATTATTTAAAAATGCATTGTTATATCTTATGCTTATTTCTTCTATTTTATGAGCGGGTGACATATATTTATTAATTCCATATGCAGATGCCGCCTCATCAATAATGTATCTGGACATCTGCTCTTTTACTTCCTTATCCTTCATGTCTCCTTCAATTTCAGGACACATCACTTCAAGCCGCTCATATAACATTTTCTCAAGTTTTTCCCTGTCTAACGCTTTATAGCGAAGACAGTCTTCCCGTACGAGATCTGATACTTTTTTTACCTCATAATCAATCGAATTCTTTATTCCTATACTCTGTGTAAATGAATTGGCAACATCTGCAAGCACATTAACCAGCCTGTATCCGGTCTCTTTAACCGCATTAGATATATTAACATTGTCAATAAGCGCTATCTGCATTCGCAGCTCATCTTCACTGATTCTGCTTATCTCTGATATTATATCTGACATATCTGCCTCCTCTTCTGACTGCTACATAAGCCAGCAGTCTGAATTGTACCATAAGAACAAAAGATATATTTCGATTGCAATAAGAACCGCCATAATAATGTATCTTACAGCCTTATTACATCTTGTAAGTATGTCATACACTCCCACAAATGCAACATATGTTCCTGCCGTAAATCTACATGTACTCATAACATGTGATGTCAATGGCACAAGAAGTGATATAATTCCGAACACTGCCATTGAGTAATATTTTCTGTAAAACATATATCCATAAAGTATCAGTATTGCAATACAGAACCACCCCATATATGTATATCTTGGCTCAATCTGTCCTGTACATGCCTTCCACAACACGCCTATAATCGGGAAATACTCATCCTCTCTCCATGCAATCTGGACATTCTTATATGCCCATGCATCACCACAGAAGAAATTAAGAAATGTCATATATGCAAATGCACCGAGCGGGCACACAAGCACTGACAGTATCTTCTTAGGTGCTTTAAGCATATCCATTACAAATGTCTTAACCCTGCCAAAGCTTATCTTAGTTCCTTCCATGTCAATATATAGCTGTACAACCAGTGCAAATACAAGTATACAGCCTACAATTCTTGTTCCACTTGAGCATGCTGCCATAATTCCTGCTGCCATGTATTTCTTCTCAAAAAGGAAATAGAAAAAAAGTACAATGAACATTATAAACATCGCTTCCGTATATACAGAACTGCAATAGAAGGTGTAAGGTGCCATAAATAAAAGCACTGGCATAATCATAGTATATTCTTCTTTAATAGAAGTCTGCTTCTTAAGACATTTAACAGCAAAGAATGCTGCAATAATTATGCATATATTAGATACTATCATTCCAATAACATAAGTATTAATAAGCCCGCCTGTCACTGCCTTTAATGCTGCACACACGATAACATATAATGGGAAGAACGCCCAGTTAGCCTGAGGATCAATATCCGTAGGGTGTGTATAGCCATGATTGATTATATAGGCATATTTCTTTGCATCCCACTCGTTCATAAGAAACAGAAATGATCTGTGTGTCCCCATAATTCCATTATACACAGGAACCATGATAAGCATAATCAGTCTTGATATCGCAAATATAATCAATATCTTTAACAGAAGCCTGCAATTCTCATTATTTTTTAGTCTGTTCATCTAATGCCTCATTTCAATAATATACGGATTATATGATATATAGCTGCCGGGATTGTACTTATTACAGGTACTACAAACATTGCAGCCACAACTATTGCAAACAATCCAATATATATATACTGTGCACAGTACTTAGCCCATACAGGAACATTTATAGTTCTCTTATAATTAATCACAAGGCATAACACAGTTATTAACAATGTCACAAGTGTAATAAGCAGTCCTGCATTTCTGCCCTTTGGCACAAATGTAAACACTAATGTATTCTCGCCTTCGTGAACCTGTACACCTGTAAACAGCCCTGCTATCTCTTTAGTCTTAACTGTCTTTCCATCAAGTGTCACGGTCCAGTTAGCGCTCTTAATAACCGGTATCAGGGCATAATCCTTAGTTCCATCACTGTTTATCTTAACTGTAAGCGTATTATTAGTATATGAAACATCTGTCTGCTTATCTGCGAAATCCTCACAGAGCTTATCCATCTTCTCCATATTAAGAAGTCCGATAGTCATCTTACTCTGGTTAATATATTTAGGCTTATCATATTCAATCTTAATCTGAACATCTTCATCTTCAAATATGCCAAGATAAAGAAGATTATTATTATAATCCGTAAAATATGCTGTATTATTAACATCTCCAAGTGTAGGTACAACAACTGCCTCACCATTCACATATACATGTATGCTGCTCTCAAGTTTAGATGCATTAGCATCCGCATTAGGCTTCTTCACATCTGCAATATTCATATATATAGCACTCCTGCTTCCGACATTAATAGTCATGGACTTAATATTGCCAGCAGTCTCTGCCTGTGGATATATTCTTGTTACAAATGTTTCTTTATCTCCAGTCATTGCTTTATACATTCTGTTATGGTATGTAATCCAGTCAACATTAGTCATATCAAGCTTGCTGAAGCTGCTGTCAACACAGAATCCAAATGGCAGGTTATAATTAGTGTTGTAAAGGCTGTAATCGCCTTCCTTCTTCTCTAATGTATATAAAGCACTGTCAAGTTCATTGATATTAACTGCTTGTGTAACATGCAGCACTGCATTACTGAATACTGTTCCACCTGAATCTAACAGCCACAGGAAATACTTAGAATATCCCCATCTCTTGGCATAACTTTGTGTATCGTCCTCTAAAGCTGCTGTAAAGCTTGATAATGCTCCTCTTCTCAATATAAGAGGATAATTGGCATTAAGACTGATATCAGGATTTACTATTCTGTCTGTAGCAGACTCTTCTATATCAAGGCTGTCTGCCGCATCATTGGCATACTGCACATAATCACCAATCTGATAATCTTCATATGTATAAAACTTAGGAGGTCCTATAAGAGCATATGCACCGATAAACAATTCAAGTGCAATAACAAGGATAACTGATTTGCAGTTAAATTCTTTCTTTCTTATGAGCATAAACATATACACTGCAAACATTACTGCAAATATCATTATAAAAAATGCCATTGCAAGCATTTCATTGTTTATTGGTAATATGTTATAAATCATAACATATACTGCACCAATTACCGCTACTATCGCTGTCTGCCTGCGATAAAACGCACCCTTTAATGGTATATCTGCAAACATCTTCTCAGCCATTCCTGCAGCAACGCAGATAAGCGTGAACGATATCAGATATCCGTTTCTTAATGTATATCCGTTATATGAGCCAAAATGCCACATAAGGTTAGTAGCCTCCATAAGCACCGGACCTAATGCAACAACAAGCATGGCTACAGAATATATAAGCTGTTTTCTGTCTGACTTATATATTTTTATTCCCATAATAATAACTGCTATAACGAATGCAAGTCCATAAAGCATCATCCATCGCTGCAGTGCTGCCATTGCACCATCTGTAACGATTGAACTTGTTATCCAGCCTGCATACTGTGATAAAAGCCCCTTAGACGCACCACCTCTCTGTGATGAAGAAAGCTGTGCAAATACAGGAACAAGCACGAATGCTGAAAGTCCGATACCTGCAATTGTGCCTATACCGACATTCCATGCAGTTTCCTTCCACTGCTTTCTCTCCTGCATAACTACCATTCTTATTCCACAGATAAGGAATATGTATATAAGTGACATTGCACTTAAGTAATAATTAATT
Source organism: Lachnospira eligens (assembly GCF_009680455.1). GTDB lineage: Bacteria > Bacillota > Clostridia > Lachnospirales > Lachnospiraceae > Lachnospira > Lachnospira eligens_A. Next base: position 142,435 of record NZ_WKRD01000006.1, on the reverse strand, counting down.
ATGAAGCACAACGCAATCATGCATATATAGAACATTTTCTTTCCTGTCTCAAGCATTCTGTCATATGCCATTATAAGAATAGGGAAAAATGCAACTATATCCATCCATGGTGTAAAGCATGAACCATAGAGAATTACATAACCACAAAAGGCATACATGCATGAAAACATAACCTTTAATCCATACACAAGATTATTGTATTTCTTATTAATAAGCGCATACATTGCAACTGACATGAATATCATCTTAACAAGTGTAATTATTGATATGCTCTCTAATATGTAACTTCTTGGAACAAAATATAATAAAAGATTAAACGGTGTAATCATTGAAAATGCTGATATACTCATTGACACATTTGTTCCAAGACCTGTATACCAGTCAAACCATATTGATGCCTTACCATGCATGAAATCCCACAGATGTGCATAAAGCGGTGCTACCTGCTGCATGTTGTCAAAATAATCTATTCTGCTGCTTCCAAAAGGCCATATACCTTTAAGTATAAGTATTACAATCATAACCAGACCTGTTATTATACCAGGTACTGCGTATGGCCTGATCTTTTTTAATAATGATTTAAATCCCGATTTCTTCATATAATTCTACCTTTCTATACATTTACACATATTCTGTCATCTTTGGATTTAAGTTTCCGCCTGACCTTTATCAAGGCTTATACTGTAAAGAGTATATTCTGCATTGTCAGCATGAAACTTCACTGTAAGAAGCTCATCACCGCTGACATATCCTATCTTTAGCTTCGTTGTTCCCTTGCTGTCTATATTTCCAATCAGCTTATCATTCACATATACTTCAATTCCTTTATCACCAACGGCTGTTGTATCATATTCCGTAATATCACATACAAGATATATATTATCAGATGATTCATCCGGAATATAGTATATATATGAATCTTTGTCTGTATTCTTCGTTCCTTCATATCTCTTTGTTTTCTGCCAGCCCTGACCTTTACGACTGCAGACATTGCTTTGTTCTTTACCATTACGGTCTTTATGTTCTGTACATATCTCTTTCGTTCCAAATGTATATTTCAGATTACCATAACCCGGCCAGTCTGTAAGCTCATGTGTCAGATAGTACATTCGGTATTCTGTTCCAACTTTAGGATTCTTTCCCCACCATAATACTAATATGTAAAAAACAACAAGTACCGCACATGCTGCGTACAGCAATACTCTTGCTATATTCTTTCTCATACAGACCTCCATTTTTATACTTCTACAATCATATAATATAAATCATTTTTCGCAATCTGCCAAGTAAAAAAAGGTTCTACAGACATATTGTCTGCAGAACCTTACAATTAAATCATATTATAAGACAATTATTACATTAAAGCCTGTAATTAGCAAACTCCCTGAGCAAGCATAGCGTCAACAACCTTCTCGAAACCAGCGATATTAGCACCAGCAACATAGTCTGTCTTTCCACCAACTGTCATATCATATCTCTTAGCAGCATCTGAAATGTTAGCGTAGATTGTTTCCATGATTCCCTTAAGCTTTCCATCAACTTCTTCGAATGTCCATGAAAGTCTCTCTGAGTTCTGGCTCATCTCAAGAGCAGATGTAGCAACACCACCAGCGTTAGCAGCCTTACCACCTACGAAGAGAACACCATTCTCCTGGAGATACTTTGTAGCTTCTAATGTTGTAGGCATGTTAGCACCCTCTGTTACAGATACAACACCGTTAGCAACAAGCATCTTAGCATCCTCGATGTCTAACTCATTCTGAGTAGCACATGGAAGAGCAAGATCTACCTTGTACTGCCATACTCCGTGTTCACCATTCTGCTTAGCAAAATACTGAGCTGATGGCTTAGCAGCAGCGTATTCTGTAAGACGTGCTCTCTTAACTTCCTTAACTTCCTTAAGAAGTGCAACATCAATTCCTTCTGGATCATAAATCCAGCCTGTTGAGTCTGAGCATGTAACAACCTTAACACCTAACTGCTGTGCCTTCTGGATAGCGTAGATAGCAACATTACCTGAACCAGATACAGCTGCTGTCTTGCCCTCAAGTGACATTCCATTATCTTTCCATAAAGCATTAGTAAGGTATAATAAACCATAACCTGTAGCTTCTGTTCTTGCAAGTGATCCACCGTATGTAAGTCCCTTACCTGTAAGTACGCCTTCGAACATTCCACGGATTCTCTTATACTGACCGAACATGAATCCGATTTCTCTTGCGCCTGTTCCGATATCACCAGCTGGAACATCAACATCAGCACCGATATATTTGCAAAGTTCTGTCATAAAGCTCTGGCAGAATGCCATGATTTCTCTGTCTGACTTGCCCTTAGGATCAAAATCAGAACCACCCTTACCACCACCGATTGGAAGAGTTGTAAGTGAGTTCTTGAATACCTGTTCGAAACCTAAGAACTTGATGATGCCTAAGTTTACTGAAGGATGTAATCTTAAACCACCCTTGTATGGTCCAATAGCGTTATTGAACTGTACACGGAAACCTCTGTTTACCTGTACCTGTCCCTTGTCATCTACCCAAGGAACTCTGAACATGATCTGACGATCTGGCTCTGTAATTCTTTCAAGAATAGCGTTCTTTCTGTAAACTTCCTCGTTAGCCTCAACAACTGGTCTTAAAGACTCAAGAACCTCTGTTACTGCCTGTAAAAATTCAGGCTGATCTGCATTCTTCTTAGACACGATGTCTAATACTTCATCAACATACCCCATAACCTTAAAACACTCCTTTAAATTATTATTTAAGATTGTACATTACTGCACATCAATTCTAGCGTTATTATATCTGTTCTGGTTAATTTCCGCAAGTTTTTTATAGCGTTTACCTATTAACTTTAAGTTATTTGTAATAATATTAATTAAAATAAGCCTATATCTAAGGTATGTTGTTTTTCTTGCTTAAGATAATTAAGTTTTACTTTTTGATAAAATCATGGTAGAATGTATTCGTTATTTTTTTATTATCCTAATTGTAATTAAGGAGTGAATTATGTCTAATTTTTTTACAAGAAGTAAAGACGATATGAAATATTTATTTAAGAATAAAGAAGAGCTTTCTAAGAAAGAACGAAAAAGAAAAAGGCGTGGCTGGGGTACACTTATTGGTCTTATATTAGTTCTGATACAGCTTATTGTATCGGGATTACTTTTATTTAATATATTTAAGTTAGATATTCTTCCATTGAAGTATTTAATTGCGGTCAACGCATTTTTACTGCTGATATTCCTGTATGATTTCACATCGCAGTTTACGAAGGCTCATATTATAGGTAAGATTCTTGCAGTACTTATGTCAGGAGTGATTGTTTTTATATACCTTGTATCATCTAAGCTTGATTCTGTCCTTAATAAACTTAATCTTCCTGAGATTAACACTGACATCGTTGATGTAGTTGTACTGGCAGATGACAAGGCTTCCTCTTTAAATGATCTTGCCAATTACAAGTTTGCTTATAATTCAACTGCAAGCAACGCTAATGTCAAGACAGCATTTGATTCTGTTAAATCAGAGCTTAACAAGAGCAGCCTGGAACTTGCAGAATACAAATCATGGGATGATCTTGTAACTGCCTTTTATGATAATACAGAGATTCAGGCAATTGTTATGAATGATTCCATGCTTAAGGTTGTTGCCTCACAGTATGAAGACTTTGATACCAAGGTTAAGATTATTAAGCAATACGAATATAAGAAGCTTGTTACTGTCCAGAAATCCAACGTTAACGTAAAGAAAGAACCATTTATAATATATGTTTCCGGTATCTCAAGTGAAGATGGTGCCGATTCAGCACTCTCTAATAATGCACTTAGTGATGTTAATATAGTTGCCGTTATTAATCCTGAAACAAAGCAGATTCTCCTAGTTACAACACCAAGAGATTCTTACATTAAGATTACCGGACCTGATGGAAGAAAAGGTTATGATAAACTTACACATGCTGGAAACTACGGTGTAGAAGCTTCTATTGACACTCTCCAGAATCTGTATGGCATTGACATTGATTATTATGTAAAGATTAATTTCACAGGCTGCGTCTCTGTTGTAGATGCACTTGGTGGAATCACAATTGACTCAGAAGTAGAATTTACTTGTGGCGAAGATGCTTCTCCTATTCCATATCATTTCGTCAAGGGACCTAATGAATGTGATGGTGAGATGGCAGTTGCATTCTCAAGAGAAAGACATGCATTTGCTGCCGGAGACTTCCAGCGTGGACGTAACCAGACAGCCGCCATCAAGGGTATCTTACAGAAAGCTACTTCACCTGCAATACTTACCAAGTATTCAGCCGTACTTGATGCTGTTAGTGATATGTTCCTTACTAATATTCCAACAAGCACAATATCTGATCTTGTTAAGCTTCAGTTAAGCGACAGTACAGCATGGAACATACAGACATACAGTATTGAAGGATCAACTCAGCCACCTGCTGGACAGGGTCCTGCTTATCTTGAGATAACCGGCCTTAGAGGTGCTTCTGTTGTATATCCTTACGCAGACAGTATTAATACAGCTATCCAGCTTATGAGTAAGATTCAGAATGGTGATGTATTCGATGTAGATGAATATGTTGACAGTCTCAATAACAATTCTAATTAATCAATAAAACATACCCCCGGCAGCCAATAAAACCGCCGGGGGTATATTTTTTATAATCCATTATTATAATATATAATTATCTATAACATATGCCACACCACAGTCATCGTTAGATGGTACATCGACATCTGCATATTTCTTAACTTCAGGATATGCATTCTCCATAACCGCTGCAAGACCTGCATACTTTAACATTGGAATATCATTCATTCCATCGCCGCATGCAACGAGTTCTTCACTTGTTATATCAAGCATTGTGAGCAGCTTATCCAAAGATGCATCCTTTGCAACTCCCGCAGGTACTACCTCTAAGAAATAGCTCTCTGAAAAAAATGCATTGATTACTCCCTCATGCTTATCTAACAAGGCTTTCTGCACAGGAAGAAGCTTTTCATGCTCTCCTACAACCAGAAATTTCTCTACAGGATAATCCACAAATTTGCGCAAATCATCTACTTTCTTGATTGTAGTACTGTTGCATATTGCTTCTTTCTTTACATATTCATCAGAATCACTCTCAGCAGCTATCTGCGTATCAGCATATGTCAGAGCATACACACCGTTGGCTCTTGCAAGACTGCATATATCTGCTATACAATCCTGTGGCATTATTGTCGCAGACATCTGCTTCCCTGTCTTGCAGTCAACTATACAGCCGCCATTATATGCCAGTATATAACCACCTTTTTTGTCAAGCTCAAGCTCTCTGGCTATTGGTGTTATTCCAAAAAGCGGTCTTCCTGATGCAAGAATAACCTTAACACCTGCATCTATCGCTTTCTCAATCGCTTCTTTATTACCTACTGGCACTTTCTTCTCTCTATTAGTTAATGTTCCGTCCAAATCCAGTGCCAATGCCTTATATTTCATACTTCTCTATCTCCTCTTTTCGTCATGTATGAACAATTTAGCATATAACACCAGTGATTTCAACCTAAGATATTCTCATCATGTTAAATGTTGTATATATATTCAGTTTTCCATAACCAACTACAGGGTTAGGATATACCATATATTCTGAGCGTACTGCACCTCTTATAAGCTGTGCTTTAATATCGTTATGATTAATCATCTGACTATTCTTTACATTTACCTGATATGAATATAAAAGTGCAACACAGCCCCCGGCATAAGCCGTTGCATAGCTTGTTCCAGTAACCTTAACGCCTCCAGATGGAGCAATTCCATATACCCCCGCACCCGGTGCAACAAAATCAGGTTTAATCCTTCCGTCAGCGCTATATCCACGCCCACTTTCATAATAAGCAGCCCCTGTATAATGATTATATGCTCCTACACTTATAACACCATCAGCTGCCGCTGGAACTGTAAGTGTTGTATCCGGGTCGGATTTTAAAAAATATATATCCTGTCCGGAAAACTGCTTTAATGGAAGCCATGCATTATAACTTCCTTTTATATTAGTGAGACTATATATATAGAATTTCCATGTACCCTCAACTGGTGTCTTAAGTCTTACGAATATAACCTCCATTCCAGCAACATTTTCAGTTATCTGATAATCTACCGTAACCGTACTTCCCTCATAAAGAAATGTATACTCCATACTTGCACCCATTCTTGCAGGTATTCTTGGAACATATTCCCCTGACGGTGATTCAATCGACACGGATAATATATCAAGACTATCCGCCCATATTTCCATCGTAAAACCCTTTCCTGTTCCATCAACATTAATTTCCATAACATCAGGTACCAGGGCTGACATTACTGTCCCTTTATAATGACATTTATTATTAGCTTCATTGCCCATACATGTTATAACTGATATATTGGGTTTTTTAGTAAGATTCTCCATCATTTCTGCCAGAGGAGATGCGCCTGTTCTTGAACCATTAGCACTTCCCAGACCAAATATTATTATCAATGGTTTTCCAAGTCGTATAGCGTAATCTTCAAGAAATCTTAAAGCCAACATAATATCACTTTCCTCAAAAGCTGGAACGTCATCCTTTATCAGAAAAAAATCTCTCAGATACTGTTTACTTTGTTTTAATTTAACCACTAAAAGCTCTGCTCCTGGTGCAACGCCAACATATCCGTCTGTATATGAACCTGCTGATATTGAAGCCATCAGCGTTCCATGTCCTGACGTGTCTCTTTGTGCAACATAAGAATATGGATTTTCTCCGTTATTGTCAGCCTCTATTGCCCTGTCTATTTCATCCTTTTCATATACTCTGCCAAAATGTGCATATGTATTTGCAACATCAGTCTCTGTTCTATCTGTCTGATCCCATATAGCCTGAATTCTTGTATTTCCAAGTCTGTCCTTGAAAACATCATTAAGATAATCTATTCCGGTATCCACATACCCTATGAGAACATTACTCCCGTCTGCCTGCAGATTATCCTGTCCAAGTACACGTAAAGCACCTATTTCATCAAGTGCACTTATATCCGCATCGCCTTCCATGAGTCCATATAACTTTGGAATAGTAAAATACCCCAGAGAGCTTATATTAAGCTGGCGGTTATCAGGCAGTTCTCCATGAGCTATAATCCATTGCGAATCAGCTCTCTGCGAACATATCCCTGACAATGCCTTAATAGCTTCATCAGCCCCTGGGGTATCTTCTATTATGTAATCATATATATTCTCTTTGGTTATATCAAAATCACATGCCATAACATCTCCTTAACATAAAGCAATCACTGTACATGCTATATGTATTCAGAAATGTATTGTATTATTCTGCTATAACTATTATGCTCTCATAGTTATTACCGGAGCACCTTTCTTTTCAACAACATCTTCTGTAATTGTAACTGAACCTATATTGCTGTCTTTCGGTATCTCATACATTATATCAAGCATAAAATCCTCAATAATAGAACGGAGTGCTCTTGCACCTGTATCTTTTTCCATTGCCTTTCTTGCTATGCTTCTTAATGCATCATCTGTAAACTCAAGCTTCACCTCATCAAGCTCTAACAGCTTCTGATACTGCTTAAGAATTGCATTCTTAGGCTCTTTCAGAATATTGACAAGCATATCCTCATCCAGTCTGTCAAGTGAATATATGATAGGCAGTCTTCCTAAAAATTCTGGAATCATTCCGTATTCTCTAAGATCATCAACCGTCACATAAGACATGATGTTCTTCTCATCATCATATTTATCTTTAAGGTCAGCATTAAATCCAATTGAGGATGACTTATTAAGCCTTGTCTTGATAATATCCTCAAGATCCGGAAATGCACCACCACATATAAACAGAATATCCTTCGTGTTAACAGTTACCTGTGGAACCATTGCATTCTTACTTGTCGCACCAACAGGAACTTCAATCTCACTGCCTTCTAACAGCTTTAACATTCCCTGCTGTACAGACTCACCACTTACATCTCTGCTTCTGGTCTCTTTCTTCTTGGCAATCTTGTCTATCTCATCAATAAATATAATTCCATGTTCAGCTTTCTCTACATCATTGTCTGCTGCCAGTAAAAGCTTAGAAACAACTGACTCTATATCATCTCCGATATATCCTGCCTCTGTAAGTGTTGTTGCATCTGTAATAGCAAGTGGCACCTGTAATATCCTTGCAAGCGTCTTAACAAGATATGTCTTACCACTTCCTGTAGGTCCAATCATAAGCATATTAGACTTCTCAATCTCAACGTCACCCAGAATCTTAGCATCTGCTGAAACTCTTTTATAATGATTATATACAGCCACCGACATTACCTTCTTAGCATAGTCCTGACCTATAACATACTCATCTAACTTTCTCTTAATCTCATGTGGTGCAGGCAGCTTAGAAACGTCAAGCGCTGGTAACTCCTTCTTATTCTCTTTCTTTTTCTTAAGCTTCTGCTTTTCTGGAACCGGGTCTGAATCCATAGCGCCAAAATTGCCAAACATGCCCATTCCAGGCATGTTTGACATCTTCATCATATCTTCATAATTAATTCCGCTGCTGTTAATTGAATCGAATGTTCTTTGCATACAATCCTGACAGATGTATATATTGTTAGGCATAACAATCATCTTACCAGCTCTTGATTCTGGTCTTCTGCACACAAAACATATCTTCTCATAATCATCGGAATTCCCATTGTTATTCTTATTAATATCCTTATCTTCTGTCATATTCTCATTGGTATTATCCATAAATATATACTTGGAATATATCCTTAAGATGCCTTCTTAGAACCAAGCGTTACCTCCGTGCTCTTAAGAACATACTCGCTTCCTTCCATATGATAATAATCTATAGTTACTTTTTCACCTGCCTCATAATACTGAAGCATGTTAGTAAGTCCTGACCAAGTAGTAACTGTCTGGTCATCAAATCCGACAATTATGTCATATGTCTCTAATCCTGCCTTGTCTGCTGCTGAATCATCAGCTACAGTTCTTATAAGAATACCTACAGGATATCCATAATATGATGCATAATTACTTGTAATATCTACTGCTGCAATTCCAAGGTATGCTGCCTTATCTGATGAAACCTTGTTTCTTGTCTGCTTAGTCATTAATGAATCGATAATATCCTTAACATTAGAGACAGGAATTGAATAAGCCATACCTTCTACACCATCACTGCTTGTTTTTGCAAAGTTAATAGCGATAACCTTTCCTTCTGAATTAAGAAGAGCTCCACCACTGTTACCAGAGTTAATCGCTGCATCTGTCATAAGAAGTCCTGTAAATGTTACATTGTTGACTGTAATTGAACGGTCCTTTGCACTAATTATACCAGTTGTAACTGACTGGCCTTCACCTAATGCATTACCAATGGCAACAACCTGCTGTCCAACTTTAATATCTGATGAATCTTCAAGTTCTGCAATTGCAATATTAGACGCTGTATCAGATGAAATATCACTTAATGATACTGCGGCTACCGCAATATCCTGATCTGACTTAGAACCCTTAACAGAACAGCTTGCACTTGTGCCATCAGAGAATACACATTTAAGATTATCAATATTATCAACAACATGTGCATTAGTTACAATAAGTAATTCAGTATCACTCTTGCCTACAATAATACCCGTACCACTTGATGTTGCTTCATAGCTCTGTCCATATCCAAAATAACTTGAATTTTTAACTGTTGTTGTACCATTGAGCTGAACCATTGCAGGAAGGGCTGCTGTAGCAACCGCCTCTACATCCATCTTACCTGATGCTGAAAGATTAGTATCTTCTGTAAGCGAAGAATCTGTCTTAGCAACATTAGAAATATTATTACTTACTGTTGGTATATTAACACCTGTAGCATCAGACTTATTACTGCCAGCAATCTTTCCGCCTGCATAATTAACACCAAACATAACCGAACCGGCTATTGCGCCAAAAAGTACTGCTGAAAGAACAAAGCATGCTGCTTTCTTTGCAAATCCGCCTTTGTGTTTCTTGTGCTTCTTAGCTTCATAAGGTGCACTTGAAAATGCTGTGTTATTATTGGCTGTACTGCTATTATTAGTATTGTTATATGGTATATCACTGCCACTGTAACGGTACTGTGACTCATTCTCATTATTGTCGTTATACATAATCATTCTCTCCTTTTAACATTGTATTATGACAATGAAGATTCCATACATAACAAATGAACACATCTCACTGTCAATACATGTAATATAACAACGAAATGTGTTCATATTGTGTTTTAGTTGTTAATTAAATTTGAACTGATTATAAACCAACAATTTCAGAAACTGCATCAGTAAGTTCTTCTAACTTCTTATCAGCATCCTCAAGACCTGTTCCCTTAACACCCATATAGAACTTAATCTTAGGCTCTGTTCCTGAAGGTCTTGCACAGCACCATGCATGGTCATTAAGTTCAAAATAAAGTACGTTAGATTCAGGAAGTCCTGTAGGCTTCTTCTCGCCTGTAGCAATAACTGTACACTCATCCTTCTTATAATCTCTGAACTCAACAACATTCCATGCTCCGAACTTCTTAGGTGGATTATTTCTTAAATCATCCATCATCTTAGCAATTTGGACAGCACCTTCTGCACCCTTCATAGTTACAGCCTTCTGTCCTTCCTTGAAGTAGCCGTACTTATCAAAGATATTAATCATCTGATCCCATAAAGTAATGCCTTTAGACTTATAGTAAGCTGCTGCTTCACATAATGCCATAACAGCTACGATGGCATCCTTGTCTCTTGCATGAGTTCCAACCAAGCAGCCGTAACTCTCTTCAAAACCGAATTCATATTCGTATGTATTATTCTGCTCAAAGAACTTAATCTGCTCACCAATATACTTAAATCCTGTAAGAACTTCAATAAGCTTTAAGTTATATTCCTTAGCGATAAGATCAGCTAAGTTAGTAGATACGATAGTCTTTACAAATGCACCATTCTCATGAAGAAGTCCCTTCTCCTTTCTCTGTGAAAGAAGGTATTCTGCAATAAGCATACCAGACATATTACCTGTGAATGACTTGTACTCACCTGATTTAGTGTCCTTAGAATATACGCCAAGTCTGTCCGCATCAGGGTCAGTTGCAAGAATAATATCTGCATCAACTTCCTTAGCAAGTCTTAATGCATATGTGAATGCCTTAGGGTCTTCAGGATTAGGGTACTCGAGTGTTGTAAAGTTAGGATCTGGTTTTTCCTGTTCTGGAACAACATATACATTCTTGAAACCTAACTCTCTTAAAATTCTTCTTACAGGAACATTACCTGTACCATTGAATGGAGAGTATACAATCTTAATATCATCAGCAACCTGCTTAATGATATCTCCGTTAAGGCTCTGCTTCTTTAATGCTGCAATAAATGCATCATCCATATCATATCCAATAATGTTATACAGGCCTCTTACTCTAGCCTCTTCTTCATCAATAGTCTTAACATCATTAAAATCAGTAACAGCCTTAACTTCATTGATAATCTGTGTATCCTTAGGTGCTGTTATCTGGCATCCGTCATCCCAGTATACCTTATATCCATTGTATTCTGGAGGATTGTGGCTTGCCGTAACCATAATACCTGCTGTACAGTGAAGTTCTCTTACTGCAAATGAAAGTTCTGGTGTTGGTCTTAATGAAGGAAATATGTATACCTTAATGCCATTAGCCGCAAGACAAAGAGCTGCTTCCTGCGCAAATTCTCTTGACATTCTTCTATTATCATGAGAAATAGCAACACCCTTATCCTGTGTTCCTTCCTTGATAATAAAATTAGCTAATCCTTGTGTTGCCTTTCTTACAATGTATACATTCATTCTGTTAGTACCATTGCCTATGACACCTCTAAGTCCGCCTGTTCCAAACTCAAGATCCTTATAGAATCTGTCCTCAATCTCTTTCTCATCTCCTGCAATTGATTTGAGTTCTGCACGTGTGTCTTCATCAAAATATTCATTCTCACACCATGCTTTGTAAGTTTCCATATAACCCATACCCTTTACCTCTTTTCTTGATTTATATTAGTCCTGTAAAGCTTTTCTAAAGCTCTCAGAAACTGCTTTCAATGCTTCTTCTTCGTCCGGACCTTCTGCTATGAGAGTTATCTCATCTCCACACCCAACGCCTGATGCAAGAATAGATATAACACTCTTTGCATTAACAACCTTATTCTTAAATGTGAATGTAATGTGTGAATCAAATTTAACAGCTGTATCACACATTGCTCCTGCAGGACGAAGATGTATTCCTAATGCACTTCCAACTAGTATCTTCTCACTTACCATATGAATCACCTCTCAATTTCTAGTCGTCACTGATGTTGTTTCCTGAGTCGACTGAGTAGTTTCTGTTTCCTGGGTATTATCCTTAAACAACACATTAACGGATGCTGCTCTCTTTAATGTAACTCCATCCGGAAGTTTAACCGACAATGTAATGCTTTGTATTCCTGACGTAGTATATGTAGACAAATCTGCAGTCATCGTTATGGCAGATGCGTCTAATGCAGCAATTGCAGTCTCTGAACCCTCGACATCTATTGAAAATGTTCTATCCTCAAAGCTGTAGCTCATTCCGGTTTCAAGTCCACTAACCTTAATATCTGATGTATTAAGTGTTATTGTCTTATTACCTGTACTCTCGATTCTTACTGTAACCTCAATCCTTGCATTATCAAGAATTGTAAGCGATTTATCTATGTAATCCGAAAGACCAAACTTATACACTTTATTTTCAGTCAAACCATCTACATTAATATTACTTGCCGGAATAACAATCTTATCAAGACTGTTAAGCATATTGGTATCACCATATACAACAACACTATCACGATTAAGCGTCACTCCTGAAACTCTGTATCCGTCTGCCGGTTTTCCTGACGTCTTAACTTCTATACTTACAGTCTTAGTCCTTACAACCTGTGCAGTATAGCCCACACTTGTCTGTGTAAGTTCAACAGAAGAATCATTAATTTCATTATTATCAGAATCATACAAATGAATATCTGCTGTTCCCGTCACATCTGCAGTCGCTCCTGTCACATCAAAAGATATCCCTGCATGGTCTATATTATCGATAACAGACGAAGGTCCTGTAACCTTAACAGATGTTGGATTAAGCACTCTTCTTACCACTGCATAGCCATCTGCCGCTGAACCGGTAATCTCTGAAACAACATTTACAGTCTTAGTATCTCTGTTTTCTATGCTTAATCTTACAGCAGATGTTTTAGGTGTAGCTTCAACATTATTAAGAACCTGTCCATCTTTAACAACTGATACATGAATATCAACATAATCAGCAAATGCGCTTATCTTGCTAAGATCCGCAGTTGCAACAATATCACTTGCTTTGATATTAGTAACAATACTCTTCGGTCCACTTACATATACTGATATCTTGCCACCCTCTACAATTTCATAACTGTAATTCTTATCAGTCAGACTCTCTGTATTAATAAGCTGTACCGACACATTACTGAATGTATAACTCGTGGTTGGATCATATACATTAACTATAACCGTCCACAAAACAACCGCAAATATAGCCGACAGAATCTTAAGGCTCAGGTTCTTAAACATCTTTTCCTTCATGCTTTAGCCTTCCTCTCCATATCTTGAACGACTTCACATCAATAGTTCTCCTGCGAAGATATTCCAGCTTGTTTCTAAGAGAATCCGCATCAATATCATGAATAAGTTCTCCACCAACAGCCACCGAAACCTTACCGGTTTCTTCAGATACTATAATAGTCATACTGTCTGTCACTTCACTGATACCAACACCTGCTCTGTGCCTTGTGCCAAGAGCCTTATTAAGATTGTTATTATCTGAAAGAGGCAGATAACATGTTGCAGCAACAACCCTGTCTCCCCTTATAATAACAGCTCCATCGTGAAGCGGCGTATTATGCTCAAATATATTGATAAGCAGCTGGCTTGTAACCAGGCCATCAACCGTAATTCCTGTTTTCTCATATTCTTCAAGAACCATATCCTGTTCAATAACTATAAGTGCTCCTGTATAAGCAGCCCCCATATCAAAGCATGCCCTTACTATCTCTTCTGCAGTCTTACTGCTAAACCTTTCACCCTTTTCTCTTCCGTCATTAAACCTGAAAAGTCCAAACAGAATCTTCTTTCGTCCAAGCTGCTCTAATGCTCTTCTTAACTCCGGCTGGAATATAATAACAAGTGCAATAATACCAACACTGATTGTCTTTCCTGCAATCCACAGAATAGTCTTAAGATTCAGAATATACGCAATCAGTGCGAATATAACAACAATAATAATTCCCTTAAGCAATACCCATGCCTTGGTATTCTTAATCCATACCATGACATTATATATAACAAAAGCAATAATCACAATCTCAATAATATCGGTCCATGTTATACGCGGAATATATAATTTAACAAGATAATCCCTTATGAAATTATTCACTGTATTATCGCCTCCGTTCTTCTTATAATCTTCTAAATAAAACTAGCAAAATATATTCTGATTATTACTTATCATCATCATAGAATAAAATATCATCATCTTCTTCGTTAGATACTGCATATCCATTATCTTTAGCTGTATCGCCGGTTCTCATCTGTCTGATATCATCTGTCTTCTTAGTCTTTTTAGCATTAATATGCTTAATTCTTACATCAGCATTTGCAACATTAATCTTTGGTACAGCCTTTACATAATAATAATATTCATCATCCTCATACTGTACATACTCTGTTCTCTTATAATCAAGTGCAAAGAAAACAATATTGCAGATATATGCAGCTGCAACCCCCAGTATAGTTCCTATAATTATAAGAACAATATTAAAATCTGATTTCAAAGCTATCTGTCCTACAACCAGAATAAGGAACTGTGTTATACTTCCCACAATAATAGCTATTTTCCATGAATGATCGATTTTCTGTCTTCGGATAATATATACAACAATAATAGTAACTGCAGCTGCTATAATAAGCACCAGCATCTGTCTGTTCTTTAAAAGGCTTTCTATAAGATAAGATATCTGTTTCATACTTTCTGACAAAGAATCATCAGAAATAGCAGCCTCATAATCACTTGCAGTTCTTATTATGTAGTACATAATAACACCAAAACTCACTGGTATAACTGCCGCAACTGACGAACACAGACCAATCGCTACTGGAAGCACAAATGGTATCTTCATCCAGCAGAACATGGCAGTAATAATAAGTATATAAGCTGTTTTAGGTGCAAATCTGAAATACAGAAGATACATCAGAAGCATTACACACAATACCAGTAATGCAAATTCCGGAGCAATTACATACAACTGTATAAGAATAAATGCTGAAAGAACTATCAGTGTAAAACCACCCGGAAGAAATGCACATATAACAGAAAGTAACAGTGCAAACACCGGATTCTTCAACTTATCCATGTAACCAATACTTGTATTAATCATAATAAAACATATCAATGCAATAATAAACTTTGATGCTGGTACCACATATGTATTATATCTGTTGTAAAATTTCTTAAAACTTTCCTTTAATTCCAATAAAAATGCCATCTATGCCTCCAAATAATTATTTCTTCTTCTGCCCTGTATAGAATCTTTCCAGCTTATTAAGCCTTGAAAAATACCTCTTAATACCTTTTCTGGTATTCTCATATCTGAAATAATATACAAACCCGGCAATTACACAGAATACGACAAGCATAAGCACATAATACAATGCAAACTTCTTGGCAAGTCCTATATAATCCAGGTTATTGATATCCCTTATCATTCCTTCTGCGTTACACAAGAAATACATCGCCAGAAGAATCACTCCTGCAAATGTAGTGGCAATCACTGTCTTTAATACTCCAAAAGCGATGTAATCACCCTTAAAATACTTGGCAGTTTTCAACATGCTTTTTCCTTCATTCTTCTCATATATTGCCATCTTGGTCATCATTTTGATTTTATTCTCATTAAGCAATTTATTCACCTCATTAAACAAGTTTAACCTGCATATGTTTAAATATAACATATTTTTACTTAATTGTATATTACAATTTGAGAGTGTCCGCCACCTGTAGCAACTACAATCCTTACCATTCTTCCGTCAACTGTAAATGTTCTGTCTGTTGAAGCCGAAAGATAATTATTCCATATCATCTGTGAATTACCAGGAATGAGATTCTCGATTACATTATTAATCCTGCTGTCAAATTCACTGTTACGTTTCTTAATATATATAATAGTCACATTACTCTGTGTTATAATCTCACCATAATATGTCCCATTCTGCTGACATACATAAACATTAGAAACTGTCTGTTCAAATCCATTATTAATAATCGTATCTTCAATTTCTCCTGAGCCAGAACTTCCAGAATCATTATTATCTTCTGAAGATGAGTTTTCTGTTGTACTACTGCCAGGCTGTACGCCTCCAGACTGCACCCCACCAGATTGTACACCATCCCCACTGTTTCCGGTTCCTTGAGAACTCTCTGATTTATTTTCTCCTGCAGGCAGATTCTCTAGTCTGGAATCTCCTTCACTGGCACTGCCTGAACCTGTGTTGCTTCCTGACGAAATACTCCCTGCCGTATGAGTGTACACACTGAATCCATTATCTGAACCTGCAGCTACATTTCTTATTCCTTCGATTACAATCGCATCAGAAACACTTCCAACTGTAGCCGTAAGCGTAGCTGTACCACTCCCTGTAACAGTTATTACTCCGTCTTTATCTACAGTAAATACATCTGTATTACTGCTTGTCCATACAATTGACTTATCGTCATCATCAGGTGTGACAATTGCTGTGACCTTCAGGCTTGTCCCAACCGGTACAGCCTTATTCTCAAACAATATCTCAACATCTGTCTGCTCCTTAATATTCTGTTGTTGAGATGATGCTTCATTCTTAAGATCTGTCCTTGTTACACTTACACTGGCTTTACTGTCCGCTTCCTGCTTCTTTCTGTTCTTATCTGTACTTACTGAAATTATAATTCCAGCCAGTATCAAAACAATAACCGCTGCAATAAGAACTACTGATTTTTTAGTACTGATATTCTTCATATTCCCATTAATCCTCAATATATATTATATTCCCTGCTTCCGCAGATTATATCTGTTTTTCTCTTTTTATATAATATAACACAATCACTCTGTTATAAAAAGAAAAAAGAGTGAAAGACATAAAAACTTCCACTCTTAATCATTCTAGAATTCGATGCGTATCTGTGTCCCCTTGTCAACTTCACTTTCTAAATATATTCTTGCATCATGAAGTTCTACAATATGCTTTACAATAGCAAGGCCAAGCCCTGTTCCACCAGTTTCCTTTGAACGGCTCTTATCAACTCTGTAAAATCTTTCAAATACCCTGTCCTGCTGATCCTTAGGAATTCCTATTCCATCATCAGTCACTTCTAACCTTGGCTTGCCATCTACCATTCCTGCAAACACTTCTACATGTCCACCTTCTTTATTATATCTTATTGCATTCTGTACAAGATTATCAATAAGTTCCCTTATCATATCCTTATTGCCACGAATCATGCATGTTGAACCTCTATACGAAAAACGTATTCCCTGTTTCTGTGCATTAACCTGCAGAGACTCTGCACAATCCTTAACAAACTCATACAAATCAAAATTCTCATACTGCCTTGGCATTTCGCTGTGGTCTAATTCTGAAAGCCTTATAATATCATTAATCAATGATAATAATCTTTCTGAATTACGCTTAATCTCATGTGCAAAATGTATTCCCTGTTCATGGTTTACCATCTCATTCTCAATAAGCTCGGCATAGCCTGATATTGCGGTAAGAGGAGTCTTTAGTTCATGTGATACATTTGCAGTAAAATCCTGTCTGCTTCTTGCAGCAGCAAGAATATTCTCATGCTGTGTCCTGATTTTCTCTGCAAAAGGGGCTATTTCTTTATATACAGGCTTCTCCTGTACGGAATCCATATTCTTAGCCATTCTTTCAATAGGCTCAATAAGTGTCCTTGTAAGTAATTGTGAAAGAACGATACACACTACTATAATTACTGCAAGTATTGCTGTTACAGCCGGAAATACATTGCCAAACACACTTAATAAACTGCTTGCATCACAGGATACTCTTATAACAGTCCCATCCTTCTGTTTTAGAGCATAATAAAAGGTATTCATATCCATCGTGTCAGAATTTCTTACACACTGACCATGTCCGGTATGAAATGCATCCTGTATCTCAGGTCTGTCTTTATGATTAGGCATTACATTAATATCATTATCATTATCAAAAAGCACCACCCCATCTGAATCTATCCATGTAATCCTGAGATTATTAATTGGAAGCTTTACATCAGCATATTGCGACGACTTTTCAAAAACTCCGGTTTCCATGAGTACTTCAGCATTAGTTCTCAGTCCGGCCTGGACCTGTTTCTTAAACAGTCCATAATATATAAAAGTTATTCCGATAGCTGTAGCAAGAACCGCTATAACTGCTATTCCAATAAGCCTTAAATTAATCTTCTGCTTCATATATCCACCCTGTTCTGTCTGTCAATTATATCAGGCTACTCAATAACATATCCTACATTACGCACGGTTCTTATACGCGAGCCTGCATCACCTAACTTCTGTCTTAAAGTCTTAATATGCATATCCACAGTTCTTGACTCGCCTTCAAATTCTGTTCCCCATACCTTAAGTACAATAGAATCTCTTGAAAGCACTATATTCTTGTTAGCCATAAGATATCTTAACAATTCATATTCTTTAAATGTAAGTTCAACCTGCTTTCCTGAGACCGTAACAGCATGCCTTTCATGATTAAGTTCAATCTCTCCAACATCCAGCACGCCTGCCTCGTCTGTTTCTGTTCTTCTAAGAAGTGCTTTAACTCTTGTAATAAGCTCCATTACAGAAAACGGCTTCTTAATATAATCGTCAGCACCATCCTCAAGTCCCTTTATCATATCAAGCTCTGTAGACTTTGCCGTCACCATAATAACCGGCAGTCTCTTAGTTGCAGAATTCAGTCTTAACTTCTTAATGATGTCATAACCACTTTCATCAGGAAGCATAACATCAAGCAACACAAGGTCCGGAAGAATCTCATCAAGCTTCTTAAAAAACTCTTTGGAACTTCCAAATGCACCTACCATATGTCCACTGTTCTTAAGTGCAATTGTCTCTATTTCCCTTATGCTTTCATCATCCTCAACTATGTATATAAGAGCCATATTCTCATCTCCTGTTCTAGTCAGCTTTCTTTAATTCCGGAAGCTGATACTGTTTATAATACTGTCTGCATTCTTTTGCAAACTGAGGATTATCCTCATTAGTAAGATGCTCCAGATATCCATGTGTTTCAAAACCATTATCTCTTACTTCAATCATACATACAGCAATATTAGAGCAATGGTCTGATACTCTCTCAAAATTTGTCATAATATCTTCGAGTATAAGTCCTGTCTCAATTGTACATCTGCCTTTTCTTAATCTGTTGATATGACGCTGCTTAATCTCTAAGTTCAGTCCATCAATAACCTGTTCTAACGGCTCAATATGCTTTGCTGCCTCAATATCCTGATTTTCAAAAACCTGTACTGTATTACTAACTATATCATGTACCGCTTTTGCAAATGTTTCAAGTTCTTTTCTTGCATTCTGTGAAAAAGATGACTCCTTGCTGTTCATCTCTTTTGCAGATTTTGCAATATTAATCGCATGGTCAGATATTCTTTCAAAATCACTCATGCAGTGAAGAAGTATTGAAAATGTATGATTATCATGTCTTGATAAATCGCAGTTACCAACCTTTACAAGATATGAACCCAGCTTATCCTCATACTTATCGACATCTTCTTCCATTGCCACAACCTCATCATATGCAGCATCTGAATAATTATTAATAATGTCAAGCGCTTTATCTAGCGCTTTCTGTGACAAATGTGCCATCTTCACAGCCGTATTCCTGCATAACTCCATCGCAACTGCCGGAGTCTCTAAGAATCTTTCATCCAGTGCTGCAAGATCTGCTGCCACACCTGTCTGAATAACTTCCTCATGTTTTCCATCCGGAATAGAAAGAGTTGCAAGCTTCACAAGCAGATTAGAAAATGGGAAAAGTATAATTACACATCCAATATTAAAGAGACTGTGAATCACTGCTATTCCTGCTGCATTTGCCGGTGTTGATAAAAATTCAAAATGAACAAACATATTCAGGCTGTAAAATATAACCATAAATATAACAGTACCTATCATGTTAAAATAAAGGTGTATCATTGATGCTCTCTTGGCATTCTTCTTTGCACCTACAGAAGATATAAGTGCTGTTACACATGTACCTATATTCTGTCCCATAATAATAGGAATTGCTGTCGCATAGTTAACCGCACCTGTTACACATAATGCCTGCAGTATACCAACCGATGCAGATGATGACTGTATAACTGCTGTAAGCACTGTACCTGCAAGAAGTCCGAATAACGGATTAGAAAACAGTGTAAGCATACCCGTAAACTTCTCATTGTCAGCCAGCGGTGCAACTGCGCCACTCATAGTTTCCATACCGAACATAAGAATTGCAAATCCAAGAAGAATATTACCTATATCCTTTTTCTTAGAATTATCCTTGCAGGTCATAGTCATAATTATGCCAATAACAGCAAGCACAGGTGAGAATGATGATGGTTTTAAAAGATTAATCCATCCTGCTCCACTTATACCTGTAAGTGATAACATCCATGAAGTCACTGTTGTACCAATATTGGCACCCATAATAATACCTACAGCCTGTGAAAGCTGCATAATACCTGAATTAACAAAGCCTACAACCATTACCGTAGTTGCAGATGATGACTGTATAACTGCTGTCACAGCCATACCAAGCAATACTGCCATAATTCTTTTAGAAGTAAGTTTTTCAAGTATCTGTTCTAATTTACCTCCGGACAGCTTTGCTAAGGAATCTCCCATGACATTCATTCCATATAAGAACAAAGCCAGTCCGCCTGCCATCGTAAGTACACCAAAAATATTCATTTTACATAAGCTCCTTTTTGAACGACTTTTTCACACATCATGTGTATTCTAAATGAGCATTGTAAAATGTATTATGTAAGTTATGTAAAATTTATGTAAAATTTGCAACTATGTCTTTTATACGGTCTATATTAACAGGTTTTGCAAGATGAGCATTCATCCCACAATCAAATGCAGCTTTTACATCATTAGAAAATGCATTTGCTGTCATAGCTACTATTGGAATATCCTTTGCGTCAGGGTGCTTCATTTGTCTTATTGCTCTTGTAGCCTCATATCCATCCATGTCAGGCATCTGTACATCCATAAATATAAGATCATACTGCCCCTTCTTTGAATGTCTGAACAAATCAACAGCTGCCATTCCGTTTTTTGCACAATCACAGGCTGCCCCCTCTTCCTTTAGAAGTTCTTTAAGCATATCTAAGTTAATACCATTATCTTCTGCTATTAGAAAATTCTTACCCACAAGTACATGATCCGGTTCATTCTCATGCTTTGGTATGTTATATCTGTTCCAGAGGTCTTTATTCGTATTAATATCCGCAATTCTGAATTCCATAGTTACCTCGTAAGTTGTTCCCACTCCCTGTGTGCTTAGTACCTTTATAGTTCCACCCATGAGATCAATAAGATTCTTGGTTATTGCCATTCCAAGTCCTGTTCCCTGGACTGCATCTGTAAGGCTTGTCTCTTCTCTTGTAAACGGTTTAAATATGTCTTTTAAATATTCTTCACTCATTCCTATTCCATTATCAGATATGATGAATTTGTATTTTACAATCTGTGGATTGGTAACTTTTATTTCTTTTATTTCAAATGTTATGTTACCGCCTTCTTCTGTATATTTAACAGCATTAGACAATATATTAATAAGTATCTGGCTGAGTCTTAATTTATCTGCGGTAATGCAGCAATATTCAACACCATCTGATTTCACAACAAATGTCTGGTTCTTCTTCTTTGCCTGCGGTCTGATTATATTGTCTGTCTCATTTATGATGTCAGCAAGATTCACGTCACAAAGATTAAGAGTAGTTTTCCCTGACTCAATTTTACTCATATCAAGGACATCATTAATAAGACTCAGCAGATGCTGGCTTGAAACAACTATCTTTTCTGCATAGTTTCTGACTTTATCCGGATTCTTATAATGTCTTAACATAAGCTGTGAAAATCCTACAATTGCATTCATAGGAGTTCTTATATCATGACTCATATTAGACAGGAACTGACTTTTTGCACGATTTGCTGCCTCTGCTGTATGAAGCGCATCTTCCATATGATTTCTTATCTGCTGCTCGTAAGTTCTGTCTGACAGAATTATTACAAGAACATCATCTCCGTCTTTATCCATATGATAACATCCCTGGTTAAAAAGTCTGTATTCACTTGAATCTGCTGGCTTTATCCAGTATTCATTAACAGCAGATTCTCCTTTTCCCAGCTTCACAATATCATTCCATTCAGGAACTTCTCCCCTCTTTTCCAATTCTCCAAAATCTTTAAGGATACCATCATATTCACTGCTCCTTATTCCCAGAACTCTCTCGATATTTCTGCTTACATACAGTTTTCTCCAGTCTCCCCACGAAAGCATAATATACACATCATCCAGATTTTTAGCCATAATCGAAAATAATATATCCCGTCTTGCAATCTCATGATCCTTCTCACTTACATATCTTTTGTAATATGTATATAGTACTACACATGCAACCATAAGAAGCAGTATACCTATCTGTACTGCCATTATAACAGTTCTATGCTGAACCGCAAGAGAGCTTGAATTGGCGACGCTTATAGGAACCATTGATATAAGCCCCCAGTTATCAAATCCAATTGGAACATAAACAAGACAATACTGGTTTTCATCAAGCCTGAATACCATTTCTTCTGCATCTGAATTCTTTACACTTTTCATAAAACCATCCAGTGACTTACCGGAAATATCCGCATTTTTCAGATGATAAAATATATTACCACCTATATCCATGCTGCCTTCAGACTTTAATACGATATCACCATTAGCATATATTACATAACTGCTTGTGTCCTTTGAAAACGCTTTTACACCCAGTTCTTTATTAATAGCTTCTGTATTGTATGAAACCGCTATGGAACTGTATTTAAAACCACTAATATATGCCGGCTGGACAGGAATCGCAAAAAACATTACCTCATCACTTCCCGGAAGTGAACCATCGACTACAACATTTTTCCTGTCTATCACAAGACTTTTCCATGTATTTCCGAGTTCAAGATACCCCTTTTTACCTGACGATGACAAGTAATTACAGGCATCATCTATAAAATAAAATTCTGTGTAATGCCATTCATTCTTCCATTCAGCAAGAAACTTACTGATACTGTCTATATTTTCACCAGCCTCATCTATATAATCACCTGTCATTCCAAGCAGGTTCCACTGCTGCCCGGTTATCTGCATGAATTTTTCACTGACCTGCGTATACACTTCATTAAGATTCTTCGAACTTGTCTCATACAGTTCTCTTTTGACCATAATGGAATAATTAAGCATTATTACGCCTACACACACAAATACAATTATTGCCACGCCTACTGCTGCAAAGAAATATTTTCTATACTCATTCTTCTTCAATTGCCCCATTTCCTTTCTCAAGATAATCAGCTCTTCTGTATATAAGCTTCTGGTGCAGCCAGTCTGCCTCCATCAGCAAAATACTTTATCCATTGTTGTGCTACATTTGTTGTATGAGCTATATATCCATCATATTTTTCGCCTTCCCTGATGTCTGCCTCAGCCCTATACATATGAACTCCGCCATGCTTTGACATATCATAATTATATGCACGTTCCAACAAAGTATGACCAGAAACGTCAACATAACAGAAAGAATATATTTTTTCGTCTTCTACTGACTTTCCATCTTTCAGAATATCCTCAAGATGCATATTGCCCTTATCATCTCTTGATATCTTCATTGTAAATCCGCTTGATGCCGGCAGCGTATCCCATGATATCGGGTCGTCATCCCGTCCACAGCCTTCCACAAGGCACCGCACAACATCTTTAATCTCAGCTCCTGTTGCATCCTTCGTATAAAATTTCACTCCTCCTCCCATTATAAGTGCCTGTAATTGTGCTGCTGTATAACTTCCCTCATAGATGTCTCCGGCATTCATGGCAGCAGGTGCAATCAGCATATCCACATTACATATTTCCCGAAGCGTATTAACTCTCACTGAAAATGCCTCACTTCCTGTATCTGATATTCTCCACTGATATTCCCTGTCAAATGTGGTAATAACAGGGGATTTTTCTTTTACCGCATTGTAATTATTGTTAAACACTTTCACTGCCTGCTTTGCATCCACATCTCCTGCCAGCATTTTCTGTACTGCTGCGCAGCTTGCCCGGCACACACTGTCATTCCTTATATATGTATACATATGATTACTTTCAATATAAGGAATCAGGTTAGAAAATATGTCCTGCACATCTACATTTACATCTTTATTATACACAACAACCGACTGTATTCTGTCTGCCATTGCATTCATTACATCACTGCCAAACATATATCTTACTATATCCAGTGCCAGCTCTTCTTTTTTCCCTGCTCCTTTAAGTTTTCCATTCATAGCTATTGAATATCCGGGTGTACTGAAATACCAGTTATCGTTATCTGTCTCCCCAAAATATGGCAAAAGAATGAGATTATTCATTCCCTCATCCTGATACTCTGCAATATTAGTGCTCTGGCGTATCATTGCAATCTTCCCGGACACAAAATCCTGGAATATACTTGAATATCCTCTTTTTGTGTCATCTGCCTGTGCATCAGTATTTTTCAAAACCTGTCCAAGTCTCGAGAACAACTTCACACCCAGTTCATCCGGTATGTAATCTATTTTTCCATCCATTGCTTCATAACGCCAGATGCGCCCTTCTGTACTTTGTAACAATGGAATAGACCACGCCTGTAACATATATGAATCTGTATAATCATATTTATAATCTGTTGCAAACCCTCTTATCCCATATTCACTGAACTTATTACATGCTTCAACAAATGTTACATAATCATGAGGCAGCTCTATTCCATATTTCTCAAAAACTGCTGTATTGGCAAGTATCCCCTCCACGCTCGCAGCACCAGGAAGCCAGTTCACAGAACCATCTTCATTGGTAAATCCATCAAGATATACCTTATAAAACATGTTTGTAATATCTGTACATGAAAAATCATATAGATAATCCCTGGGATTAATATCATAATCATCATCAGACGAAGACGTCTGTGTCCATGATGATGCATCTATTATTATATCCGCAAGATCATCATTAAGCGCTGCATCATTAAGATACTGTGCTCCTCCCCTGCTTATGACAAAATCAAATTCAACATCCGGAAAATGTTCTTTCAACATTTTTCCTACACTAGCAAGCCAGTAATCCTGGTCAAGCTGTACAACTATTCTCTGTTTTTCTTCTCCACTGTTTCTTAATGGTATACTACATGACAACAGCATACTTACAATCAATACTGTTACCAGTAAAACACATATTATCCGTTTCATTCTATCCTCCAAAAAGACTTTACCCTTATGTTTTATATAGATAATACAACGTATGCATGTCGAATTATGTCGAATAGGAGGAGAAATCAATAAAAAACCTGCATGGAATGCTCTATTTGCAGCCATACAGGTCTTTTTATATTTACAGTATATACATGTATTTCATATTCTTTTAACACATATCAGGCTTGTTCCATAGGTTAAGCTTCGTTCCGAGTCCCATTTTCACAGCATTTTCATAACACACCTTACCCCAGGCAACATCTTCTACAGGCATTCCTCCAACAGAATATATAATTATCTGATCATCACTGTCTCTTCCTGATGCATTGCCAAGCAATATATCTCCCATATCAGTAATATCACTTTTACTTATAATTCCATCATGGCACATATCTGTAAACTTTGCACCTATTATGTTAATTGAACCAAATGTCGGATATGGATATTCCTCTGCCCATGCCTCGTAAAGCTTTATATTATCAACTACCTTCTTACATTTTTCTTTGAGAAAATCTGTCTCCATATCAAATGCACTTGGAGCAACAATAAGCGCTCCCGGCTTTATCCATTCACCTTTGACATATGCATATTTTGACGGATCTGTTCCTGCTGTGGCTGCAAATGATATAACATCACTGTCTCTTACCAGAGTTTCTATATCATCTACCACTGTTACAGTTGTAAGCTGTGGATATGTAGCTTTGACATATTCAAGGAAACTGTCTAATGATTTCTTTCCTCTACCTTTTACCTTAAGTGTATCAAGCTCTGGGCATGTTGCCATAAATGCATCAAGGCTTGTTTTTCCCATTACACCAGGACCATATATTGCTCCCGTCTTAGCACCCTTTGGCGCAAGATGTCTTAACCCTACACCAGGAATTGCACCAGTCCTGTAAGCGCTCAGAAGATTACCGCTCATCAGACACACCGGTGCACCGGTTGTCTTGTCATTAAGCATAACCATAAGTATTGACCTTGGCAGACCTATTTCCTTATTAGCTGTATTAGAACCATACCATTTCATACCAGCCATATCAAATGGTCCTCCTATATATGCCGGCATTGCCATAAATCTTCTATCTTCTCCTACATTCTTTGGCATATTCGGAAAAGGAGATTCATTCGGGAATGTTACCATACAGCCATGAGAATTATGGTTTTCACCTCCCATTACGAAATCACCCTTTGTAAGACATTTAAGAACGTCTTCCATTGTATCTATGCATTTAGGCATATTCTTTACGCCAGCCTTTATCATTTCCTGTTCATTAAGATATAAAAAATCAACTTCTGGATACATAATAATTCCTCCTCTATAATCCACAGCCTATAACTGCTTCCATCATTATCTCCACGAACTGTGTCGGTCTGTTAAGTGCAGGTGTTCCAACCACTGTACATAATGGCCTGATATCATGAAATATCTCTGAATATGCCCTTGATATATCTGCACACATTTTCATATCTACAGCAAACACATCTACTTTAATAACATCTCCAACACCTGCACCAGCCTGTTCAATAAGCTTTACCTGCTTCTCAAGTACATATCTGGTCTGCTCATAGGCATTTTCCCCATACACTGTACCATCTGGCTGTACCGACGTTGTTCCACCAACATATATATGGTCACCAACCTTTACCATTCTGCTGTATCCTACTTTTTCTTCTAATGGAGCTCCTGATGAATAATTTACTCTCTTCTCTGCCATTTAGTTTACCTCTCCTTCTGCACCTACAAGTGCCTTTTCTTCATTTTCCTTCTTTACAAGTTCATTGAACTTGACAGAAGCATCATTTATCACTTCAACCGGTACCGGCTGGAATGGGCTTGCTTTCATAACTCCACATACCCAGATTATTGAATAAACTACAAGTCCAGCAAATAAAACTCCACACAACTCAAATATCTTAATTCTGGTTTCTCCTGTTGATATATTCCATATCATGTATACATTTCCAAGAATACCTATTATCTGAGGTATTCCGCCTAATGTAAGCCACTTCTTTCTTGGATATTCAGGATTTCTCTTTCTGAGTATAAGCACTGTTACATGTACAAGGCAGTATGTTAATAACCAGAAGCATGAACCTGACAATAACAGAAAACTTACGCCCTCTGTTGCTCCAAGTCCTGAAGCAATTATTCCTGCAACGAATACAAATAGCACTACAAGTCCGACCCATGCTGCACCTCTCTTGTTTGTCTTAGCAAATACAGATGGCATCATGCCTTCCTCGCCCATACCCTGTACAATTCTTGAAACAGAGGCATATACTGTATTAATTGTCGAAGCTGCTGCAAGTATGGTTATAATTCCCATCCATATACGTCCTGCATTGCCTAAAAGGTTCGTAGCATATGTCATATGAGGAGTACCTGCAGGGTCATTGGCAAGAATATCAAGGCTTACATAGTTAGTCATTCCTATACCAAGAATGCTCTGTACAAAAAACAGTAAAACCAGACCTATTGTCATAGAAAGAAGTACATCTCTTCTTGGATTCTTCAAATCCTTTGCTACCGGAATAATAAACTCAACACCTATAAACAGCCAGAATGCAAGTGCGGCATATGAGCAAAGTCCCTTAAATCCGCCTATCTGTTCAAATGTTGGTGCATTTGCTGCATAATCAACAACATTTGAGCTTATTCCTAATTTACATACACCTATTAATCCAATAAGAACCATTGAACCGATAAGCAGGAATACTACTATGTTCTGTACCTTTGAAAATATATCTACACCAAAAAGATTAACCACGAGAAACAAAGCCATTATTATAATTGATATTATCCTGTTATCTACATGTGGCAGAAACAGACCTTTTAAAACAAGTCCGCAAAGTGTAATCTCTGCTGTCATGCTTAATATTTCTGTAATTACATAGGCTGACAGATTACCAATTAATGATGGAAGTGGTCCCATACCAGCCAGAAGATACTGTCCTGTACCTCCCTGAACTCTTGGCATAAGTCCATTCAGTTCTGCAAATGATATGCCAATAAACCAGTTCAGCACCATTACTGCAAATAGCGGAATGATAAACCATCGGCCTATCGAACCCATTCCTGTTCCCAAAGAAACAAGACAGCTTGTGGCAACAATAAGTCCTACACATATTGCCACGCCACTTCCTAATCCTAACTTTTTCTTCATAAAACCAGCTCCCTTCCTTTTTTGCATGATTAATTATTAACAAAATAAACAATAAAGGCGCCGCACACTAGATGTACGACGCCTTTGTCTTTGATTTATTAAGTTTATGATATGGATACTACAGTGTTTTCATGAAATTGTATTGTAAAAAAAAGAACTGTAATGTATTATTTCTTAATAAATAATCAGAATATTACTATAATCCAAGACATACAGGAGGGCTTATGTGTACAGCAGCTACTTATAAAACTAAAGATTTCTATATGGGAAGAACACTAGATTATGAATTTTCTTATGGTGATGAGGTAACTGTCACACCTAGAAATTATCCTATTAATTTCAGATTTATGGGCGTCAGGAATAACCACTATGCGATGATTGGAATGGCACATGTGGCTGACGATTATCCTTTATATTATGAAGCATTTAACGAAAAAGGGCTTGGCATGGCCGGTCTTAACTTTGTTGGCAATGCAGCTTACAGCGAACCGGACCTAAAAGGTCTTAACGGAGAGAGTAATATTGAAAATGTTGCCGTATTCGAATTCATTCCGTGGATATTATCACAGTGTGCGACAGTTGATGAAGCTAAAAAAAGACTTAAATTTATTAATCTTACCAACACTCAGTTTAATGAAATGTTTCCATGTGCTAATCTTCACTGGATTATCGCTGACAAGGAAAGCTGCATAACTGTTGAATCCATGTCAGACGGACTTCATATATATGATAACCCTGTTGGCGTGCTTACTAATAATCCGCCATTTAACATACAGATGTTTAATCTTAACAATTACATGGGATTATCTACAAAACAGCCTGAGAGCAATTTCTCGGACAAGCTCGAATTCAACAGATACAGCCGTGGTATGGGTGCACTCGGACTTCCTGGGGATCTGTCATCTCAGTCAAGATTCGTAAAAGTTGCTTTTACTAAGATGAATTCTGTTTCAGGTGACGATGAAAAATCAAGCGTAAGCCAGTTCTTTCATATATTAGGCAGCGTAGACCAGCAGCGTGGCTGCTGCCAGCTAGACGATGACAAATATGAGATAACAATATATACCTGCTGCTGCAATACAACTAAAGGCATCTATTATTACACAGCATATGACAACCATCAGATATGTGCTGTTGATATGCATAAGGAGAACCTTGACGGTGATAAGCTGGTTCGCTATCCACTTATTACTGATGGCGAGATAAGGGCTGTTAATTAATATATACCTGACAAAACGAGCTGGACGTTTAATTACCATCCAGCTCGTTTTTAACACATTTTTCTATGTCGTACGCAACCTCAGTGCATATATCTTTTTCCATTCCAGCTGCTGTTCCAACAGCAGCCAGCTCCTTAATTCCTGGATTTCTTCCATTGCCGTCTACTGTAGTAGTATGTTCTCCATAATATGTCGTACTATAAGTCAGGTCATATGCCGGGCTCAGTCTCCAGCCATCATTATTTTCATCATATATAAATGTAAAATTCTTTGAATGGTCATCTCTGTTATGTGCAAACACATTAAAACACATTCGTCGGTACATATTCTCTATATCATGCTTATTGTCCCTTGTTAATATTTTTGTTAATTTCATAAGTTGGTGATAATCCATATTGGGCTGCCTGAAATCCAGTTCAAGAAGCGCTGCTGCTGTAAGCATATGGATTCTGTGTTCTCCAAATGAATCATTCTTACGATCAAATCTTTTAATTCCAAAGTATCCATCACATATATCAGATGGAAAAAGTCTGGTCTCTTCCATATCAATTCCACACTGCTTTGCACACTGTGAATATCGGTATTCCATCAGCCCCGCATTCTTTCCATCAACATGAGCAGGAAACTTGATAATCCAATCCTCGCCATCTATCTTAGTCATAATTTTAGGTCTTGCTCCACCACTTGTTCCACCAAGCCTGTATAATTCATCAAGCTTGTCAGAATATTCAGTATTAAGAATTTTCTGACACTGTTCAGATAATTCATCAAGACTGCTGAGTTTTTCCTGCTTTGGCATATCCCATTCCGGTCTGTATGTTAATGCTCCCATTCCTGATTCTCCAACAATTGCAAGCCTGTCCAACATACTCACATTGTCTATATTACATCCCTTTTCTTTTAACATCCTGTCAAGCAGCAGCTGTCCCCATGCATCAGGCAGACTGTCTGCAAATACTCCCCATAAGCCATTAAAATATTCTTTAACAGGGACACATACTTTCTTTTCAAGGGGCAATGAAAACGGACTTATTGAAAATCCGTTCTCCAGCCATTCATCTGCATATTCAAATGCAGCCTTTCTTTCGTTCGTCATAGCAAGAGTTCCAACAAGCCTGTCATGATAAAAAACATTTATAACTCTATCTTCTTTCATTTATTACCTCCTCAATACTGTTATAAGGAATCTCCGTAAAAATGTTTCTTAAATCATCAGCGATATTAAGTGCTACAGCTATCTTAGTCAGCGATAACAGTGAAATCTGTCCTGTTGTTTCAAATCTTTTTATCGAGCCAAGACTGACATTGCTAATCTTAGAAAGCTTCTCTTGTGAAATGGCGCGTCTTTTTCTTATTAGTCTTACCCTGTCAGCTATTTTTTTATCCAGTTCTTCACATGTCTCCCAGACATATTCATTCATATATTGATCCCTCCTTATGTGTAAACATATATATAATATATTAGCTAGTTTTCTGATATATATGCATTTATAGCTAATATTTTATCTATAGTTATTATAGCACATAGCTTAATATATTCAATCCTCTCCTTGCCAACTTCCCAAAATATGTTATTATATGATAGATTATTACAAGTGTTTAAAGCACAGAAAGAGGAATTTATGTTAGTTTATGATGCTAATGCCAATTCTGGCAACACTGCCGGTTTTGAGTGTACTTATACAACTTTTAAATCAGACCATTCTACAGCTTCACCAGAGAACCCAATCCTTGTTCTGGATAATTCTGAGAAAAAGTGGGATGAGACATCTTATGGTTTATTCACTAACCCTTATAAGAAAACGGCATTTGATTTTCAGATTGATGGTGAGTCTTTTACAAGCAATATCTTAAAGATTGATTCAAGATTTACAAGCCTTATTAAATGGCTTGGCGAGAACAGAGTTAAAGTAAAGCTTACAGGTGCTAACACATCTGAAGGATACAATGTATACAAGATTCAGGAGGTTGCATTTGGCAATGGTAACAAGTTATCTGCCGAAGACGGTTTTCTTCAGTTTATGATTGAAAGATTATTAGAGAGCAGTGCCATTGCAGAGGAAAATAATGAAGAACCTGATGAATCTGCTGATGATATGAAGCTTACAAGCCTTACAAGCATATCAGATTTTCTTAACTGTGCAGGAAGTACACTTCCTGAAAATATCCGTTTATGGGCAAGACGCAATCTTGTTGTTGCCCGTTCAAGTGAGGTAACTCCTGAAGAGAAAAGACATGCACAGAGAGCACTTTCTATCATGCTTAATATTAAGTGGAAGAGCAATTACTTCGAATCAATTGACCCTGTGGAAGCAAGAAGAATTCTTGACGAAGAGCTTTTCGGTATGGAGAGTGTTAAGCAGAGAATCATTGAAACTGTTATTCAGATTAACAGAACACACACTCTTCCTGCATACGGTATCCTTCTTGTAGGTCCTGCCGGAACAGGTAAATCACAGATTGCCTACCTTGTTGCCAAGATTCTTAAAATGCCTTGGACAACACTTGATATGAGTTCTATTAATGACGCAGAACAGCTTACAGGAAGTTCAAGAATATACTCCAATGCAAAGCCTGGTATTATCATGGAAGCATTCAACATGGCTGGTGAATCTAACCTTGTATTCATTATCAACGAGCTTGATAAGGCAACTTCAAGTAATGGTAACGCCAACCCTGCGGATGTACTCCTTACACTCCTTGATAATCTTGGATTCACTGATAATTACATGGAGTGTCTCATCCCAACTTCAGGCGTATATCCTATCGCCACAGCTAATGATAAGGATAAGATAAGTGCACCGCTTCTTTCAAGATTTGCAGTAATTGATATTCCTGATTACACAAGAGAAGAGAAAAAGACAATTTTCCTTAAATATTCACTCCCAAAGGTTCTTAAAAGAATCGGACTTCACGAGGATGAGTGCCTGGTGTTTGATGACGGACTTGACGCTGTTCTTGATTACTGCAAGGATACTACAGGTATCAGAGACCTTGAACAGGCAGCAGAACATTTAGCAGCACATGCTCTTTATATGATCGAGGTTGAGCATGCCACAAGCGTTTCATACACAGCAGACATGGTAAATGAACTCTTTTAATTAAATTATTCAAACCCGATAACAAATACATGATATACAATAAGGAGCTGATATCACTACGATAACAGCTCCTTAAATAATCTTTACATATGTAATTGTAATTATCAGTCATTTCTTAACTTAAACTGTGCAACCATCTCACTAAGAGTTGTAGCCTGTGCTGTAAGCTCTTCACTTGTAGCTGATGTCTCCTGTGATGTTGCTGAATTAGCCTGTACAACTTCTGCAATTCTTGCAATTTCAACATCCGCCTGCTCCATACCTGCAGCCTGACTTGTAGATACATCTCTCATCTTCTTGGCACTCTCTGCGATAGACTGAACACCATCAACAACTTCCTTAAGTGAATCAGATGCCTTAGTAGCAATCTTATTCCCCTCTCCAACCTCGTAGATAGAAGCTTCTATAAGATTTCTTGAATCTACCGCTGACTTAGCACTCTGCTCTGCAAGTGTACGAATCTGGTCAGCAACTACTGCAAATCCTCTGCCTGCATCACCTGCTCTTGCAGCCTCAATGGAAGCATTAAGTGAAAGAAGGTTAGTCTGGCTTGCAATACTTTCAATCTCTGAAATGATATTGCCAATCTTCTCAGAAGCCTCACTGATACGAGCCATTGCCCCCATAAGAGCTTCCATGCTTTCTCTGCTGTTTTCTGCTGTATCAGCATATCTCTCTGCTTCTTTATATGAATTTTCCAGCTGTTCTGCTGTCTTCTGTATACCTTCATTAAGATCATTAATGGTTGCCTGCATCTCTTCGACTGTTGCAGCCTGATCTGTTGCACCTTCTGCAAGCGACTGTGCAGCATCTGAAAGATTAGCAGAACCTTCTGCCACCTGTTTAGAAGCATCTTCAACACCCTTTAATGTTGAATTCATCTGACGGTTCATGTTACGAATTCCAAGTAACAATGCATTGAATGCACCTGTATACTGATCTTCATGTTCGGTTGCGATAGCGAAATTACCATCTGCCATCTCTCCCATAAGTTTTCCGGCATCACTGATAATATTATGTAATCTTTCTGCCATAGCATGTGCACTGTCTATAAGATCAGATATCTCATCATTAGTCTCAACTTCTGGGAATGGTGAATCCAGATCTCCCTGTGCAAATGTCTCGAATCTGGCCATCATTCCATCTAATGGAGCTTCTATACTCTTTGCAATCGCACGTGCTGATTTAGAAGCAACAACAACTACCGCAGCTATAATTCCAACTGCCGCAACAATTGCTATTTTAAGTAATATTTCAAGCTTTAATTTTTCTGCATTACCTTTAGCAACATTAGTGTCCATAAGTTCATTAAGTGCATTATCAAGTGCCTCATACTTAGGTGCCATCTCTTTCTGCATCATCGTCTGTGCCTTCATTGACTGATTAGCATCTGTTGTAGCTCCCAGCTTTATAACCTGCTCATCAATCTCCTTATATTCAGCCCATGCCTTATCAATCTTGTCCATACATTCCTTGCCAGCCTTACTAGACATTAAAGGTCTTATCTGTTCAAGCTTGTCTTCAAATGCTTCGACATGCTCATCATGCTGCTGTTTCATTGAGTTGATAAGACTTACTGAATCATATCCTACAACTCCTCTTGAAGCGCCTCTTATCTCTGCTGCCTCAGACATAGCTGTAGCAATATCTCCCTGAGGGAACGCATAACGCGTCAGCACCCTGCGGTAATCCATAGACATATAAATCATCATTACACATATAACAACTGCAACTACGGAAAATGATATAATTATCAGTCTGAATACATAGTCCAAACGCCCCTTTATCTTCTTGTTATTCATTTTCTTAAACATCTTATAACTACCTGCCTTTCCATATGCATCATTTGTACAATGTATTTAATTGTTCCCTATTTCATTCAATTAACATATTATTCCTAATTTTAATTTTTTTCAAGGTATTTTCACAAAATACTCATATGTAATTGTCTGAGTCCGTCTATTTCATCACACAATTCCCTGCTTGAGCAAGTTGAACAATCCATTGTAAGACCGTTAAATATATTGTTTAACGAGTCAGTTATCTGTTCACATCTGTGTGCTTCACTTTTTAAAAATATGTAATCAATATCCTGCTCCGTGACAAAATATATGCTTACAGCCTCAACCTCAGGACGCTTCCTGTAGGCATTGATAAGCCCCTGTCCTACCGCTGCAAAATTAATCCCATGCGAAACTGCTTCCTTACTCACTCTCACAGGTTCTCTTTCCCTGACTGCTGATATTCTCATCATATATCCTTTAGGAAATGCATGGTATCTTACATAATCAGTTGCCCTCATTGAAGCATACAGTGCATTATCATCATGATTCTTAATATATTCACCATCCAGCCTGATTACAGTAATTCTTGCATATGAAATATCATTCTTAATATCACACAGGTCATCACCCACAAGATACACAGCATCTTCCGGCACAAGTTCCTCATCCTGTGTAAATGCAATGGCACTTACCGCTGCATTGCTCCCACCGCCAAGCTCATAAACCATCTCACTTTTAAGGATAAGATTCTCTTTATCAGTCATCTCCCACACTCTCTGTAATGGAAGTCTCTTTGCTCCATGATTTTCAAGCATTGATGTCAGCTTCTTTATCTCACCATCATATAAATCCATCGGCTGTTTCTGCCCTTCCTGTCATTCTTTCTGATACTGCCTCTGTTGTCACTCTTTCTGCTCTTCCTGCTTATGCTTCTTCGCCTCGCGCCTGTTCTTTGACCAGTTATAATATGCTGTAAGCGGCTTGATTAAAGATGCCGCAAACTTCATATCAAGATTAAAGAAATATATAACAAGAGTGAGAAAAAAAAGCACAACAAGCACGATTGCTATAATTGCCAGCACTTTTAATACTATCATACATTACTTCCCTTCTGTCTTGCATATTCTGCAGCACCTAATGCTCCCATAAGCTGTGGGTCTGTCGGCAGATCCACTACATTTATCTTAAGAACCTTCTCTATTGCTTTCTTCAAGCCTTCATTCTTGGCACATCCACCTGTAAGTGTAACGCTGTCAGCCGCACCAGCTTTTTTAGCCATGACAAAGCATCTCTTGGCAACTGATAACTGTATTCCTGCTGCAATCTCTTCCATAGGCTTACCCTCACCTACTAACGAAATAACCTCGCTCTCTGCAAATACCGCGCACTGTGCTGTTATTGGAATCACATTCTTCGCTGTAAGAGACAGATTAGAAAATTCATCTAAAGACATCTCAAATGCTCTTGCCATAGATTCAAAGAATCTTCCCGTTCCTGCTGCACATTTGTCATTCATTGCAAAATTAAGTACAGTTCCGTCGGTGTCAATTGCAATTCCCTTAACATCCTGACCTCCGATATCAATAATCGCCTTAACCGAAGGGTCAGTCACATGAACTCCCATAGCATGACAGCTTATCTCTGATATATTCTCATCTGCAAATGGCACTTTATTTCTTCCGTAACCGGTACCAATCAGATATGTAAGCTCCTCTGCGCTGTTTAAACCGTCAACCTGGCTTACAGCCTCGTCAAGCGCATCCTTCGCACTAAGCACAGGATTAATCCTGCTTCTCTTAGTAACCGCAGCTGCGATTTTTCCATTCTCATCTATAATTACACATTTGGTATATGTACTTCCTGCGTCACAACCACCGAAATATTTCATTCTGTTATCCTTTCCTGCCACATATGCAGCATACACACTTCTTACCAGCTCTTAGAATCGTCAAAATCCTCAAGTGACGGGTCGAGCGGTTCTTCCCTGAAAACAGTTCTCATGTATCTGTTAATCTCCGTTCTCATGTCTCTTCTTGTTCCATCCTCAGGACACATAAGATTGTGTGTTACCCATATTAAATGAATTCCATGTTTTCTTGCTTCTTCTTCAAATAAGCCGTGATATCCCGACATTGATTTGCAGCCCATATGCACATACATGATTACAATATCAATATTAAACATTTCGCAGAAGCGCCAGAGTGCCTCTACGCCTGTCTCATAACCGCCGTTAGAACGGTTTCGCATAATCATATTCTCATACAGATATGCAAGGTCTAACATTGCCTGATGCTTATCCTCTGTATTGACCATCTCTGTAGACACCATACTTAACATATCCGCAATAGTCACAACGCCCCAGCAGTTAAGAAGCCAGATTGGAAGTGCTGTGTAATACGCAGCCTGAACGCCCCATGTCATTGCTCTGTGGCGGTACTCCTTCGCCGCCATTTCTTTATTCTTATATGCGTCAAGCGCCATCTTCGTAAGCTTTTTATCCATATCAAGAAATGCCTGATTTCTTCCACCGGCAGCCTGATACACACCATATCTGTAAAGTGCGAGCGTTACGCCCATAACCTGCGGATAATCTGTCTTGGAAATCTCCATCCACTCTAAGAATTCCTCTGTCTCTGCATTAAACCGCTTCATACTCTTAAAGAACGCATTCCAGTCGAACTTCTCGCCTGTCTGTTCCTCTATGAAATGGATTGCATTGACAACCTCTTCTGCCGCATACTCCTGTACACTTTCCTGCCTGTGTCTTATAGGCACAGCAAGCTGAAATGTAGGAATCTTAAATGACCTTGCTTCAATCCCGTTACCCATAAGGCTTCCGTCACATGTCGTATTACACTGCACGGCACAGCAGCCTATAAGTGGGAAATCATCAGCCAGTGCAACACCAAGCTCCGCCGCCGGCATAGGACAGACATCTGACGGAACACCATACTGGTGTGTAACATCAACATAATAGCTCACTCCATCCTGTGACATCATTGAGCTTGTATACACAGCAGGAACTTCCACTGACAACCATGTAAGGTTCGGAAAACCTCCCATCAGGGTACTCATCATATTTTCATCAAAAAGGACAATCTTGCTGTTTAGCTTCTTGTCATTGCCGATAGCTGGGTCTGCCTTAAATATCTGTCCAAGCATCCCGC
The DNA here is from genome assembly GCF_009680455.1 of Lachnospira eligens. GTDB lineage: Bacteria > Bacillota > Clostridia > Lachnospirales > Lachnospiraceae > Lachnospira > Lachnospira eligens_A. Next base: position 104,374 of record NZ_WKRD01000006.1, on the reverse strand, counting down.
ATATATCAGTAACGATAAGTCCCAGTGCCTGATGCGCCATTCTAAGCTGAGTTCCTCTCATGCCCTCGGTATGCCTGTCCATGAAATCAGGCAATGCAAGATAATTAATCATCCAGCGGTATCTGAAGAAGCCCTTCATGTTATTAGGTTTTATTATAAATGTGATTAAAGTCTTCCAGTATCCAAGCCACCTTACATAGTCATACCATGTATCCTTCAATCCGCGCCATTCTCTTCTTCTCTTCGGCTTTTTGCCTGTATAGAATCTGCCAAGTGGCTCGCTTCCTATATTCTTAGACATATTTATAATTTCCTTCCTGCATTGATACGCTTAATCTCAAGGCTCTCAACAAATGCCTGTATCCTTGTTCTTAACTGTCCAGAAGTTCCGACAGCATAAGGTCTGTCAATTGAAAGAACAGGATAGCCGTATTTTTCTTTCATGACATGGAATGCCGAAGCCCTCTCATAGCCCCAGTAATCACAGAATTTAATCTGCTGATATATAAGACCATCCGCCTTATACTCTTTAGCTATTGCGTCAACATACTCCTGTCTCTCGATAATCTTTTCTGTATTCATGAATCTTGGACACTGTCCCCACTTCATATACTGTCTGCATATCTGTGTAAGAACATCCTCTGTATCGTTAAGAATAATCTCATCTCTTCCCGGAAGTGAACCAAAACAGAATCTGTCAGCCACAACCAGTGCACCTGCCTCCTCAGCAAGCTTTATAAGCTCAGGGTTATCAATCTCTGAACCAACCATTACGACCCTTGCCCTGTAATTACATTTTTTATCAGGTTCACGTGTCTTAAGTTCCTCAAGTGTTTCTTCGAGCTTTTCTATAAGTGCCTCTTTCGGGCAGCAGTAGGTTGCAAGACACAGAACCGCGAATTCATACCCAGTAATTCTTGGATTATCTTCTTTTCTGTAATCACCGATGCTTCTTATAAGCCGGCTTATCTTATTCTGCAATTCTACTGACTTTCTAAGTGCATCATCTGATATGTCTATTCCATATGTATTATTAAGCGGTTCAAGCACATGAAGTCTCATCTGCTTAACAAAATGTCTTAACGCCGTCTCATCATTCTTCATCGGAACATCTGAATATTCCACAAAGAATTTTTCCTTCTCTATAAGGTGCTGTCTCTCAATATTCTCTACGCACCTGTTCATCTGCGCACATGCATCCGGCGCAATTATACAGTCAAGAAAGTTAAATCCACCCTCAATTGCTCTCTCTAATATCGCACGACATCCCTCACATAGCATACTGCTCATGTAATATGTACCCATCTCTATAGAACCTGTACGGGGTGCACGCAGCCTTACCGAAAAACTGCCCGGCAGATTAATAAGCGGCTCCGGTATCTGAAAACAGACTGCACCGATTGCAATATCACCTTTAGCCTGTGCCTGCCTTACAAGGTCGTTATTCACGTCCTCCAAAAGCTTCTCAAAATAATACAGATTAGCTAAATCCTTCACATTTGCCTCCTCTTACAATATTCCCATATTAACAAGGGCTTTCTTTGCACCCTCAACAATAATCGCATCATCAGGGAGATTGAATACATTTTCACCAAGAACATCTGCCTGCGCAAGCTTGGAATCGCTCTGTATTACTGAAAGCAGCTCAAGGCCGCCGATATCCATAAGCTTCGCAACCTCCATATCCGGTATTCTGTTAGCGATAACTCCGATTCTGTCATACATCACAAGCTCATCTGCAACTTTCTTGATTGTCTGCACAACCTGGCATCCCTTCTTGCTTGCGTCAGTAACAAGCAGCAGATGTGTAACCTTCTCCATAACTCTTCTGTTAATCTGCTCTATTCCTGCTTCTCCATCAATTACAACATAATCAAACTTATCTGAAAGCATTGTGATAACTTCTTTAAGATATGAATTAATCTTGCAGTAACAGCCCGCTGTCTCAGGTCTTCCTATTGCGATAAATGCATATCCGTCCTGTTCAACAACTGCATCCATTATCTCGTATTTGGCTTCTCCAAGTAACTCCACAGCAGTCTTGGTATCTCCGCCTTCAACATTCTTGATTACTTCTTTTCTTATATCATCTATAGTCTTATCAACCTCAACATTAAGCACTGTAGAAAGTCCGACCGCCGGGTCAGCGTCAATCGCAAGTATCTTCTTATCTGGGTGTGCCTCAACAAGAAGCTTTACAATAACTCCCGCCAGCGAAGTCTTACCAACGCCTCCTTTTCCTGCTACTGCTATAATCTGTGTTTTCTTATCCATTATTGTTCTCCTTAAAATATGTCGAATTTAATTCTTAATTATCAGTATCCAAAAAATGCACCAACGCCATTCACAAGTCCATTGGCAAGCATTTCTAATGTTTCATCACTATGGTCTGAGCTTGCATTCCCAAGTTCCATATCAACTGACGGAACTGTACTGTATGATGTCTGTGTCAGATCTATCGCCATGCTTCCAGAACCATGAATCTTTGCACCTTGTCCACGAAGTCCGTCAACAAGTGATGCCCCAAGTGAATCATGCTGCTGCCAGTGGTCTGCCACAGGACTCATATTCTTAATTGCATCGGGAACTGCTATATAAAAGCATCCCTTATCGTATGAAAGTCCATCACCATCCCAGTGCAATGATATATGACAGTCTGCAACATTGTTACATATTACAGTTCTTGCCACATTATCAAGCTGTACATCTGATGAATCCCTTATCATCAGCACATCATATCCTTCTAACAGAAGTTTATCTCTTAAAATCTCTGCCATCTTAAGTGTTACTTCGCTCTCTGGTGTCCCATCATAAAATGTCATTCCGCCTGACACCGCCGTTGCTGTCGCAGCGCCAGCCGCCGTACTGCCTCCTGTACTCTTAAGAGAACCATCCGGATGGCACAATGTTCTGACCGCCGAACCTCCTGCCGTTCCATGCCCGGCATTAACTCCGACAACAATGTTCTTTCTCTGACCTGACGCTTTATAAAGAACAGCATATCCATCACTTATAGCAGAATGGTCCGCATATTCCCATGTTGTATTCATATAAATGTGTTCCAGATTCTCATATACAGGGACTCCGGTATATGGTTCTTTCTGTCTTATATATGGATTCTGCGTCTCCTCCTGCCCTGCATCTGTTTCAATCTGTTCTGTATTCCCTTCAAAATCGCTTCCTGTCTGCTCTGTGCTTTCTGTTTCTGCTGTCTCCTCAGCAGACTGACTGCCTGCATCTGAATCCTCGATTCCGCTTCCAGTCATATCCTGACTTGTTTCTTCAATGTCCGATTTATTCAATTCCGATGAAACATCAGTATTATTCTTTTTACAGCCTGACACCATCGTCACAGTAACTATCAGCGACATTATAATAGCTGCATATTTAGCAGCATTTGTCAATCTATTCATCTGTATCCTCCGGCCACACTGAACCTTCATCAAGTCCGTTATCAGTAAGCCATTTATCTTCTACTGTAATATATTTCTTAGCGCCAGCTTCATCAACAAGCATAACAGAAACCCTGGGTGTCTGCCCTTCTGCAAGTTCTTCACACCCATAATCTCCGTCAAATATCTGTTTTATCTTCCACATAACAATCTCCGTTTCAAATACTTAATGTTTTTATTATAAAACATTTTTACAAAATATGCTATAATATATCCATTATGAAAGTACGGAGGACATGATGGTGTAAGCTATGGTGTTGTATGTAACTGGGACGAGACATGTGGTGGATAAGTCCTGTCACTGGCGTAAAAAGTTACATTGGCAAATGCTCCGCCGATTCATTCACTGCTAAGAAATTCGCTAAAGTTGATGGTGATGATACCGACAGGGTGCTGGTGATAAAGTAATAATAAAACGGACCTTCCCACGGATTTACCGTGCAGAAAGTCCATTTTACTTTTATTTCAGTTTATCTTACCCCCAGATAAGCTTCTCCCAGAATTCCTTATCCCTGGCATACTTTAATATATCCTCTTCTTTTTCGTTATCGAGGTAATCCATAACCTTGTTGTAATCTGTCGGATTTTTAAAATCAATCTGCCACAAAAGTGTGCCTACTCCGTCCTTAAATTCCTTACATGTAATTCCCTGCTCGGTATATGCAGTAACTGTCCACACTTTCTCTCCTGATTCATCATCACATGATGCACTTTCTGTTGCACCTTCTGTCTTGCTTACACCTTCTGTTGTGTCTCCTGTAAGCATAAGCTCCTGAGACTTGCTAAGGCTGTCCTGTGCTTTTTCATTGGCAATAGCTGCTTTATGAAGAATTGTCTGATCCTCTGTTTTCATATCATATGTCCAACTGTTTTCTTCTATCCATTCTTCATCCTCAGTCTTTACATCGGATGCGAATCCATTGGCTGCTGCACTCTGTGCTGCGCTTGAAGCCGCATTTGCCTTCTGCCCTGCCGGTGCATTAGCTGCTGCCTTAGAAGCTGCTTCATCCTGAACTTCCTTAAGCTTTCTGATTTTATCCTTGATTGCATCAATATTCTGGTCAAAACTGTTTAAAAGCTTTTCCCATTCTTTGTCTGACATATCCCGCCAGTCCTTTTCCTCAAGATCGTCTGCTGTAAGCTCATACTGCTGTTTGAGCATTTCAATGAGATCTCCTACAAAATATCTTTTACCCGTTGCCTCATTTTCAAGTTCAATACCTGAGCCAGCCAGTGCAGCATTCCAGTTTTTCTTTTCAGTTAAAGCTTCATCCAGTGAATTGTATGAATATGCCATATCATCTGTCAAATGTTTTAAGGCATTCCAGCTTCCCCATTTGTATGAACCTTCACTGGTTGAATCTGCATACTGGCAGTATGCAAACATTTCCACAGCACTTGCATTGGATGGATCTATCTCGGAAAGATTAACATCATAATCCCTGAATTCATTTCCACCCAGTGCAATGCTTACTCTTACGATCGTGTCCTCACTGTCCGGATTAATAATCTGGGTTGCCCTCATTCCGTAGCCGGTATCCCCCACATTTAAGAAGCCAATTCCTAATGATTTGTACTGGATATTATTGTCCGGCTTCATAGATTCTTCAAAACCGGTGTCACCTTTGCCAGTTTTGGTTGTTCTGAAACTGTACTCTGAATAAGCACCATACCTCATTTGTGTGTTAATATTCATGTATTCTCCTTTCTGCAGCCGCTCAGTCAGTCGCAGCCGCGCCACTTTCCAGAAAGGTCCAAGTGGCAAATAATAAAAAACGCATTCATCCAACAGCTTCAATCCATTGAATAAATGCGCCTTCCATGCCTAATATATATCGGCATTATTTCATATATCATTATAGTAATTCAGAATTTCATTCCATATTTTTTCAGGTCAACCCTGCCATTAACAACCTCAATTCCATCTGCCATAAGAAGCTCTGCCTGCTTTCCGGCTCCTCCAAATGCGAATTCCCCGGCAAGCTCTCCCTTCGAATTAACTACTCTGTAGCACGGAATATGTAATGGATCCGGGTTCTTATGAAGTGCATTGCCAACCGCACGCGCCATCTTCTTATCGCCTGCAAGCTCTGCAATCTGTCCATATGTTGCAACCTGTCCTCTAGGAATCTTCTTAACAGCTTCGTATATCCTCTTAGTCGGACTGTCAGATACAAGGTCATAACTTTCCGCAATCATGCGTCTGATATCTTCATCAGGAACAGTTCCATCAAGAATAATAGTATTCCAGTGTTCCTTATTCTGATGCCAGCCCGCAATCACCGATGAATATGTACTTCTCCATAGGTCGCGCCACTCAGGTGAAACCTTCACATTAAGATTAATATATCCATTGCGCTCATATGTCCATAAAAATACTTTCTTACATCCTTTAACTCTTACAAGCTGCCAGTTCTCATCATGAAAAGGCGCTTCCTGATAAGTATCAGGAAAAGAAAGTCCATATGCAAGTGCTTCTTCCCTAGTCGTCATATTATCATTCCTTAGTTGTATTTATAAAAGCCTTCACCTGAAGACATTCCAAGCTTTCCCTCATCAATATACTTCTTGAGAATAGCTTCCATCTTCTTGAAATTATATGGCATCATCATCTTCTTAAGAAGTGGTGAGAATATTCCCGGAACACTCTGATACTGGTGAACAATATTATATGCAGTATTAAGCCCTACTGTATCAAATATCTGGAAAGGGCCTTTAGGTGCACCTGTTCCTCTTGTCCATGCAATATCAATGCTTTCAGGATCAGACACTCCTGCAGCATACAGATCAAGTCCGCTAAGAAGGAATGGAACCAGCATAGAATTAAGCAGATATCCGCTCTTTTCCTTTCTTACAGGAAGTCCAATCATTCGTATATCGTTAGCAAACTGCATAACTTCGTTAAAATACTTCTCATCAGTCTGAGCCTGTGTCATAATTTCTGCAGTATTATTCTTCCATATAGAATTAGCAAAATGTAATGACAAATATTTGTCTGGTCTGCCAGTATATTTTGCAAACATTGATGGAAGAAGTGTCGATGAATTAGTTACAATCACAGTCTTTTCTGGAAGAAGTGGTGAAAGCTTTTCATAGAAAGCAATCTTATCCTTTTCGTTCTCAGCCATAGACTCAATCACAAGGTCTGCATCTGCCACAGCCTTAGCCATATCAAGTTCAAGCTTGAGATTAGCGTATGCATTTTCAACCTTCTTAAGACACTCTTCCTTGTCAAATGTATCTTCATCCGCAAGTCCTGCACACCACGCATTCTTATCCTCTGCCATCTTCTCAATAGCTTCAATATAAGTCTGCTTAAGATGGTCAATCTTAGGCTGTGTTCTTCCAATAGACCCCTCGCTTCTTAACCAGATAGTTACATTAAATCCACAATATGCTGCCTGAAAAGCAATCTGGCTTCCAAGCACTCCGCCTCCGGCAACAACAACATTTGAATATTTCATACTTATCCCCTTTCTTATAAATACTCACTACGCCATAAGACTTCTAAATGTATCAAGTACATCATTTCGTCCAATCATTATGTCATAATCAGGCTTTTCTGGCTCTCTTCTCAATGCCGGTTCCGGTGGAATAACCGGTTCTTTAGGCATTATCGGTTCTTTAGGCAATGCCAGCCGTGATAATTCAATCCTTACATTCATTATTTCCTTATCCTTCTTGGCTGCTTTTGCCCCAGCCATAAAACCTTCTATAAATCCTTTATCTTCCTGAAGTCTCTTTAACTCATATTCAAGTTTCTGCTTGTTGTCATTATATTCTTTCTTCTTGGCATTCCATTCTTCAATAGCTGCGCCATTTACAGCCAGCCACTCATCATGTTCCTTCTGCTTCTCTTCAACATCCTTAACCCACTGCTGTCTGGCTTCCTCAAGATTATCTCTCTCATACTCCCACGAATCATGGTCTTTCTGGTATTCTGCTTCATTGTTGGAAAGATTAGCATTTGCCATATCGTCTGCCTTCTTAAATGCATCCTCAAGCTTTGAAAAATATGCTGTCTCCTGCTGTCTGGCTGCATCTATCTCCTGTTGTTCCTGTTCTGTGACATTCTTTAATATCTCGTCAAGATGACTGTTTACATTAGCAACAAATTCTTCTATTCCGGCTGCCACCTCAGCATCGGCATTCTGCTTTGCCCTCTTGAAAAGCTCATTATCACTTAATATGTAATGCTCATTATTAGCTGCAATAGCACTCTTTGTATTCTCAACACCTGACTGATAGTTAAAATGTACATCAAACAGATTCGCATACTCTTCTTCTGAGAACAGATTAGCAACAGGATACTTGTCCTTTATCTCCTGACGCCTGTCTCTGATTTCCAGTTCATATGTATTATCTGATGTATTTCCAATTACCTGAAGATACAGATTATCTGCCATTTCTCTTGCATTAGTGCATTCCTGCTGCACAAGAAGCTGTCCCCAGTATGCCTTTGAATTATCAGGTTCTTCATCAAGGACATGAAAGAAAAGCTTATTGGCTTTTTTCCAGTTCTTATCTGAAATTGCAGAAAATCCTTCATCAAGCAGCTTATTGATATCCACTGGTTCGATGATTTCTATTTCTTCAAGTTCAATCTCTTCCGCTGGTTCAGCCTTTTCTGGTTCTGGTGCTGGCTGGTTAACTGATTCCTGCTTCACCACATTTGCAATCTCAGCCATTATATTATTAAATGTATCATCGTTTCCAAGCTGGCACACCTTCAGACCTGCAAATTCTTTAGGAATATCATATTCATCAACATCTTTATAACATGGAATAAGACATTTGTTCTTATTCTTTTCTGCTATCTCAAGATATCTGTTCCATTCATTCTTAACCCAGACATTGTTATAATCATCATATGATGTACCAAGTGCAAGCATAACATTTGCTGAATTAAGAGCTGAATATATGTATGGTTCACAGTCTGATTGCTTTTTTCCTTTAAGTGCGGCTTCTGATAAAAATACCCTGTATCTGGCTGATGTCAGCTTGTTATATAAATGTCCTGCTATTTCACTAACAGCCGTCTTATCTCCATTATCATCTTTTGCCCTGTAGCTTATATATATATCGTATGGCTGTTCACTTTCAGCAATCTGAATATATTTCTTACGATTTTCCTCTATTATCTTCGCTTCTTCCCTGAATATTGCTCTTGACTCTGAATCTGAATTCTCCATAACAAGTTCAAAATCTTCATCATCCATTACACTATCATAAGAGATTCTGTGACAAACAGGTACCTTTTTCCCACTCGCATTATCCGCATATTCAATACCATATTTGCAAAGGATTAATCCCCAGTATCCTTCTGCTTCCTCTGTGTAACTGTCAGTTATTGTATTATATATTCCTGCTGCTTTATCAAAATCGCAGTTAAAACGCAGTCTCCCGGCACGCTCAAACAGCTTAAGTTCTTTATCGTCCTCTATATCCGGAACTGTCTGGCTCGTTCCACATTTTTCGCATTTACAGACAGTAATCGAATCCCCTATGTCCAGATTACTTCCGCACATTTTGCACTTTAAGCCCCCCATTTGCATTCTCCTTATCATTAACGTATTTCACTTAATCGCGCATATAATACAATACTATTAAAGCCGTATAGAATATTATAATATTTAGTTATTGGGGTGTCAATTTCGGATTCCGTTTCAGGCAGCCATGTGAATTCATCAATTCCTAGTACATCGTTTTCGAAATAACTACTCCATCCTTATATTCCTTACATGTAAATCACTGCTCGGTATGCGTTGTGCTTCAACCGCCTCCTTTTATGGTATGAAAAAAGCACTCTAACCTGTTCTGGCTAAAGTGCTGTGTAAGTTTATTATTAATTTTCTCAGTCAGACAAAAAGTTTATTAAATCTCATTATAGTTCAATCGACTTTTTAACTCCAAAATATCATGCTTTATTTGTTCAATGACTATCTTAAATTCCTCATCGCTTTTCCCAGTTGGATCTTCAAGTCCCCAATTATCATCAAATGGTCTGCCTATAAATGGACACCCTACATTACATCCCATTGATATTGCAATATCCGGTTCTGGAATATCACTAACCAGCTTACTGAGCTGTCCTTCTGCTTCCATATCTATATTATATAATTCCTTCATAATACGGACAGCATCCTGATTAATCTGTGGTTTTGTTTCTGTCCCCGCCGAATAACTTTGAAACACATCTGATGCCAGATGTCTTCCAAAAGCCTCAGCAATCTGACTTCGGCAGGAATTATGGACACAAATAAAAGCTACTTTTATCTTACTCATAAAATGGACACCTCTCCTTTATACATTGCTCATTAAAATCTGTGAATCCGCATTGCATTTGTTCATATTGCAATGTTACTCCATAATGAGCATTTACATAATCAATACCATTCTTAAATGCTATCATTGCATCTCTCTTGCAGCATCTTGGCCCGTTTATGGTTCCTAATTCTCCAATTGCTTTCGAGGTAAACTGCATATGATTTCCCCATGTTCCATCGGTTGAAAGCGGACCTGTTCCGTCAATGATTGCTAGTGCAGCACCTATAGATGTGATTGCTCCGCATATTCCCCATAAACCGCACATTGCCCCCGGCATCCTAAGGCCCTCTGCCATCAGCCTGTCCAACGCTTGTTCTAAGTCTATCTCTCCACCTGCGTTTTTGTAGGCTACAAGCAAACTTGCACCATCTAATATATGGTGTTCCGGTCCATGAATACTGACATATTCCTTCTCTGCAATCTGCTTAAAAATGACAACCGGATTTGTTCCCCGTTCTTTCTTTATATCTTTTACAATCAGCTCTGCTTTTTCTTTTACTGTCATAGAAACCTTCCTTTCGTCTTATTTGCAATTCTTACAAGCATAAGCATTACAGGACTTAGCATTTCCCCTCTAACAGCAGCTATCTTTTTTGTCACAGCATGACTCACACGTCAAACAGCCAATATCTCTTTTCTGTCCTTGCCCGTTTCTTCTGCAATCTAATCTGTCACCATAGTGATAAGAAGGTCTATTGTATAATTCATTTTTTTCTTTGTCGATAAAACTGCTAAGAAAACAAAGTCGCGTCTCTTTCGCCACTATCTATTTTTCAATACCTGTATTATTTTCAACAACTGCTGCCACTTCTTCTGTTACTACTTCATTGTTATCCATTTGATTGTAACTCCTTTGCATTAATTTCTCTTCATAATATGTAATGTCGATTGAAACTGCATTATTATTAGCTAGTATACCATAAACATACTGTTTTTAGGAAGAAATGTCCTATTTCATCCATGTATGCATATTGTCAAGTGTATGTGTCATATTTTATATTCAAAATAAAAAAGGCTGCTACTTTCTAAAAAATAACAGCCTTTCTTACTATATCAGCCTTTTGGAATTTGACCATCGACATACAGAATGTGATTAACTAACCACTCTGTGAGATATTTTAAAATCCCCATAATCTGTTCATCTTGATCTTCTACCTCATCATTGTGATGTTCCATAAATTCATCAAGTTTATGTATAAATTCCTGATGTTGAACTTTCTGTGTAAATATCTTCTTATAATTAATAGATTCCATATACTGCTCTTCATCACTAAAGTGTTTTACTGTATAATTTCGGAGATTTTCTAATATTATATCAATCCTATCATATTTATCCGGTGTAAACTCATCATGAAGCAGTTCATATGCCTCATCTGCATATTTAAATAACTGCTTGTGTTCTTCGTCTATCATATCTATACCGATATAATATTCTGGTTTCATTTCATACATAAATTAATCCTACTTTCAGTTTATTTGTTTTATGAACCTGTTCAATACTATTCATAATAGGCAAATGCATTTCTCATGAATTTTCTATACTTTCTCGTTTTTAATGTTAGATTCCACCAAAACATTCCCTAATTTTCTTGGAAATATCAGAATCAACAAAACCTTTCTGCGCCATGTCATCAAGCATCTCACACGTTTTTTCGTGCGATAAACCTTTCTTATATGGTCTGTCCTCGGTTAATGCCTGATAAATATCAATACATGCCATTATACGTTCCGGCTCATTTAATTCAGCTGCGGTTTTTCCAAAAGGATACCCTTTTCCATTTAATTTTTCATGATGGAAAGCTGCCCAGTCTCGTATTTCTTCAAAATCATTAACCTCTGATAATATAAGGTATGTATAGCCAGCATGATTCTTCATTTTTGAAAATTCATCATCCGTAAGCTTATCCGGTTTTTCCAAAATTTCATTGCCTACTGCCATCTTCCCAATATCATGCAGTGCACCAGCCAGATACATTTTTTGCACATTAATAGAATCATATCCGATATATTGAGCAAAAAAAGCTGCTTTTTCAGCCACTCCTATAGAATGTCTGCTTGTAAAAGAAGATTTATAATCTACAATCTTTGCAAAAAAATCTGCGACATTTTTACACGTTTTCCAATCAAAAACCTGTTTTTGTCTTGGGATAATCTCCCATAACTTCGTTTCAAAAGAACCATCATTTAAACACATAAAAGATTCGGAATGTGTGAATGCATGAAGAAAAGCATTCACACATTCTGAATCAAATAATCCGTCCTTATTTTTTAAAAGAAATTGACATATAAAATTCCAACTGTTATTACCAGATTCCATGTTATTTCCTATAATATCAATGGTATCTGCAAGATGAATAATCCTTGCAAACAATGGAATTTCATTCCACTTTTTTTGAAAAGGACCAGTTCCATCGGCATGTTCATGATGATACAAAATCACATTTGACACATCTGTTTTAAATGGAATTTTAGTAATATTTTTTTCACCATAAATACAATGAAGATTTGTTTTTTTCTCGGATAAATCTTTTTTACAATTAATGACGGAATCCTTTTTCAGTTCTTCCGAAATATATTGTGTCAAAGCATTATCATGCAGTAAAGCACACATGGCTAAATCTTGTAATTCATCACCTTCAATTTTCCAATATTCAGCCATGCATATACTTATATAAGCCACTCTTTTTCCATGTTTGTTTTTGATATTTACCAACTCTGCTTCTATACAGTCCAAAGCATAAGAACAGGCTCCTGCAAGTCCGATGATATCTATACTTAGTTCTTCTTTCATTGTTATAATCCTATCATAATACATTTATGCTTCTGAGAACTGCTCTTTTCCAACAGAGCATAACGGACATTCAAAATCTTCTGGAATATCCTCCCACTTTGTACCAGGTGCAATACCACCTTCTGGATAGCCCTTCTCCTCATCGTATTCCCATCCGCAAACATCACATACGTATTTCATTCGTTGTTCCTCCTTGTAAATATATTAATACACAGCCTATATTACTGTTATATTTGTGTTGTTCTGTAATCTTAATATGTATAAATGCTTTTAGCATTTCCATAATCCATGCAGGTTACAATATGCATATACTTCTTCTACCTGTTCACCATCGCAAAGACAAAAATCTGCTACCGGCTCCTGCACTGGATTTAACTGTTTTCTGTATATTCCCTGGTTTGTATTTAATGTAATCCACTCAATGAAATGCTCTTCAAGCATTGGATGTTTTGTCTCTCCAACCACAACATAAACATGACTGCCTTCCACTGTATATACTTCCATGTGTAAAATTTATAATTCAATTGTCTCCATAATCTTTTTCAATGAATCTGCAGATTCCTTAAGCTTTAACGCTTCCTCGCCACTTAAATTAATAGGTATATCAGACTCAATACCATCTGCACCTACAATAGCTGGCATACTTAACGATACTCCGTCAATATCATATACTCCATGAATCATGTGTGATACAGGAAGTATTGATTTTTCATCTCTCATAATCACTTCGCAGATTCTTTTTACAGACATTGCAATTCCATAATATGTAGCGTGCTTTTTGTTTATAATCTCATAAGCACTGTTCTTGACTGCTGTAGCTATTTCTGCCGTGTTTTCCTTGTGCTTGTAATGTCCACGCATTTCACACATTTCACTTAATGGAACACCAGATACATTGGCTGATGACCATACTACTACTTCGCTGTCTCCATGCTCACCTACTATAAATGCATGAACACTCCTGCTGTCCACAGATAAATGCTCTCCAAGCTTATATCTTAATCTTGCACTATCTAACACAGTACCCGATCCAATAACCCTGTTTTCTGGAAGTCCTGATAACTTTATGGCTACCTGAGTCAGGATATCTACCGGATTCGCAACTACAAGCATGATACCCGCAAAATTTCTCTTTGCTATTTCAGGAATGATTGACTTAAATATTGCTACATTTTTATTTACGAGATCAAGCCTTGTCTCTCCCGGTTTCTGTCCCGCTCCGGCAGATATGACAACAATTGCAGCATCAGCCACATCATCATAATCTCCGGCATATATTTTCATCGGACTCGCAAATGGAATACCATGACTGATATCCATCGCTTCTCCTTCTGCCTTGTTCTTATCTGCATCGATAAGGACAATCTCTGTAAACAAGCCACTCTGCATCAGAGCAAATACCGATGCAGAACCAACAAAGCCACAGCCTATCATTACTGCTTTTTTTGAATTAATAACTTTCATCTTCGTAATAATCTCATCTCCTTAATCAATATAAACAGTCCCTAACTCAACTTATACATTGCTTTCCTATCCATGCTGTTCCTCCTTTACCTTCTCCCTGCATTTCGAGCAAATGCCTTTAAATGAAATATCATAATCCACAAATTCAATTCCATGAGTGTTATGAATTCTTTCCAGCAAATCCGGTATTTGATCCATATCCACATCAAAAACTTCACCGCACTTTATACATCTTACATGGTAATGATTTTTCAATGTAAAATCAAATCGGTTCGGTCCATCCGGAACTTCAACCTTTCTTAATGCACCTTCCTCTACCAATATATCAAGATTTCTATATACAGTTCCTTTTCCAATTGTTGGATATGCTTCTTTTATAAATTCATACACTTCATTTGCCGTAACGTGTCTTCTCATTTCGTATACGGTATTTCTTACAAGATCTTTTTGAATGGTATTTCTCCTACTTGTCATTAGTCCTCCTTATTAGGATTAATTCTTAATAAGGATTATATACCACTATCATCCTGTTGTCAATAAAAAATAGTAATAATTCTCATTATTATAAAAGATGCCAAACTGAGCATCTTTTACCTGAATAACTATTTTATTTTACGTTCAAATACATATTCTGAATCTGAAGATAAATCAGATCTAAACGAATATCCGAGTCTGTCAAATTTCTGAATCTCCGCAGGATTTTCAATATTATTTTCCGCTATGAATCTGACCATTTCACCACGAGCCATCTTGGCATAGGTACCTTTTGTTACCAATTTATCTCCGGATAACTCACAAAATACAATCGTAATATATCTGTCCTGTGGTGTCAGATACTTTTCTATACATTTTGAGTATTCTTTTGATGCAAGATTAATGATAATCCTACTGTCATCGATTACTGAGCGGTATAACAATTCTCCCCAATACTCATACAGATTTTTTGCATCTCCAATTCCAACCTTTGCCTGCATTTCAAGACGATAAGGAGTCACACCATCCATTGGTTTTAAAATGCCATAAAACGCAGACAAGATTCTTAAATGATTTTGCAAATACTCAAACTGCTGGATTTCAAACACAGATGGTGCCATATATTGAAATGCAATCCCTTCATATGCTAAAACAGCCGGAGTAAGCCTGTTATAAAGATTCATATTTTCCAATCTGTTAAAGTTCTGCTCTGCAATCTTGTCATTACATTTCCAGATAGCTTTCAGTTCTTCTTTTGATTTGCTTTTCATCCAGTTTAATACTTCTGCTGTCTTATCAATATAGACAGGCAATTCAAGCGGTGCTAAGTTATCGGTATCTACAATCATCTTTTTTGCAGGTGATAAAATAATCTTCATTATGCCAATTCCTTAAGCATATTTTCAGGATCATCTGCCGCCTTGACTTTATCATTTGCCTTTATAATGATTCCCTGCTCATCAATAAGATATGTAGTTCTTACTACACCCATAGATATTTTTCCATAATTTTTCTTTTCTTTCCAGACATCATATGCTTCAATAACTTTACGCTCCGGATCTGCTAATAGTGTAAATGCCAGTCCGTATTTTTCTTCAAATCTCTTGTGAGACGCTACAGAGTCCTTGCTTACTCCGAGAATAACAGCTCCCTTCTCAGTAAACTGTGGATAACGCTCAGAAAAGCCACATGCCTGCTTCGTACATCCTGGCGTATTATCCTTTGGATAAAAATATAAAATTATTTTTTTACCTAAATAATCACTTAATTTATGCACTTCTCCGTTCTGATCCGGCAATTCAAAATCCGGTGCTTTTATTCCTAACTCTAACATTTACTATTCCTCCGCTTTTGTATTTTCCACCTGTTTTCTTGTACTTTTATTACCTGAAATCATTTTATGACCAGAATAGACTGCCATAATCATGCATATCAGAGAGCCAAATGCAAAGTATTTGTGTGCTGCTTTTAACCCTTTATATCCTGTATAAAAAGTTCCAACCATTGTAACTATTGCTCCGATTGACCAATATTTATGTGCTTTCATGATACACCTCCATATTTTATTATCAACATCATAATACATCAATTTATTATTTTTCAACACCAGCATTTTTCATAGTTTTCTTTTATTTAACAAATCACATAAGATTATCTCTCCATCTATACCATTCATCCTTCGTCATATCATCACCACAAATCGTATGGTTTCATGGTTTCTAAATTTCGATATTCATGTTTCTCATAATATCCTATCAGCTTACCCTCATCTCTGAGTGCCACCATGTAAACATCTTTATTCTGTTTCTCATTATGAAAAGTATAAACGATGAAGCATATTTTGGAGTAAATCCTGCTGATCCTTTTTCATCACTTACTGATGAAGGCAGGGAAAAAGCTATGGATTATATTAATCTGCTCCACGCATCCGGAATGTATGAAAAGCAGACTGCTAAGATAATTCCATTTCGAAGCATTGATATTTTTGAAAATGCTGTATCAGCCGGAACCGGTAACTTCCTTGTAGACAGACCGAAAGAGACTGTATGTATAGATGAATCTATCTTACCGGAAGATACTACTTTCGGTGTCCGTATTAGTGGTGACAGTATGGAACCTGAATTCCACGATGGTCAGATTGCATGGGTATTACAGCAGGAATCTGTTGCTAATGGAGAAATCGGCATCTTCGCTCTAAACGGAGAAGCCTATATTAAAAAATTGCAAGTCCTTTTTATCGGACACATCATTTTGCATAATTGACAATAAGAAAATTCTATAGAACTGAAAGAAGGGATTTTTATGGCGGTTACCAATAATATCAGAGAAATCCGGGAGCAGCGTGGCATTTACCAAGATGACCTTGCCGCTGCTATCGGATTCAGCACCAAAACTGTCGGCAGGATAGAACGTGGGGACAGCACCCCATCTGCCGAGTTTATGCTACGGATTTCTAAATACTTTAATTTATTGGTAGAAGATGTCTTCCATGAGATTACAGCAAATGTAGTAGTAACGTCTATCAAAAAGCTTTTACATATTAGATAAATGCATGTAAAATTTCTTTTACATAGCTTAATTGCGGTCTATTTAGCTTGTTTCCTGTCTACTCAGGAAAAATATTTCTACCCTCGCCCCACCTGTATTTTCAGAACTTGAAAGTTTAATCCCTCCGCCATATTTTTCAGCCACAGTTTTTGCGAAAAAAAGCCCAATCCCATAATGGGCTTCGCCATTTCTACTTGTGTCATCCATAAAAAACTGCTCTGTGCCATGCAATAATGCTTCTTTTGTAAATCCTGATCCGCTATCCTCCACAATGAATGTCAGCCGGTCATCCTGCTCCTTTGCGTCAATATAAATGATTCCATTTTCTTTTGTATGCTCCACTGCATTCTGAATCACATTCATTACGGCCCGGAACATTGGATCATAAGCAATCGTTACCTTTTTATCACTTTGTCCCGCCTTCCAATCTATTTTCTGGTGATAGATTTCTACCAGTCCGAGTGCCTGTTCCTTTATATCTGCGAAAAAATCTTCTAACCTCACCGTTGTATAGGTAACATCACTGCAATTCCATGATTTTGTGACATCTATCAACTGTTTTACATAACTTTGTATCTGTGTTGTGCCATTCAAAACATAAGTGATATTTTTCTTCTGTTCTGTGGTCAGTTCAGTCTCTGAAAGTAGTTCTGCATTTCCCCGTACAATCGTAAGAGGTGTTTTAATATCATGCGCCAAAGCAGACATCTGCTGTTTCTTTTGCTGCTCTGTTTTCCACTGCTTTTCTAAAGATTCTCGCAATGCATCTCGCATATCATCAATTGCCGATAAACAGTCATCAAACTCTTTGATACCGGAACAGGATGTCTCATATTCCAGATTTTGATCCTTTATTTGTCCGATTGCGTCTAATACAGGCTGCATCTGCTTTTTGATTCTTTTTCCAAAACGTATGGACGGAATGATGATAATCGCTACCGCTCCAATCACAGACATAATAATCATCACATTCTGTGGTCCTATAAAATGCTCCCTCAAAAAAGCTGAATGATATTGAGGTTTCAGGCGATATTGCAATACAACATATTCATTTTCCCTTACAATTACTTTATAAAAATATTTCCCGGATGCGTTTCCGTACTTTGCAACATTCCATGCTATCTGTTCGTATTGTTCTGACAGATCTCCACCTATTTTCTCTCCATTCTCTGAAAAGATTACATAATCACAAAGTGCGGGAATCATCTCAGCAGTCACTTTATCTGCACGTAGAATCGTATCATATGCTTCATTAATCTTTTGCTCTGCATAATTTGCCGGATAAATACAGCCCACACTAATCAAAAGGTACAGCAGCAGATAAGCAACAATCACCAAACCAACTAATGATCCAAGCATGACCAGTACATATCTCATAAAAATCCTGCTGAGTGCATTGCTTCTCTTTACTCTTCCCATTTATATCCAATCCCCCAGACTGTTTTTATCGGTGTATAATCATAATCCGCAAATTTTGCTCTTATATTTTTGATATGCGTGATTATAGTACTGTCATTACTCTCATTGTCAAAGCCAAAGACCGCTTCCAATATCTGTTCCTTCGAGAAAACCTGTCCTCTGTTTTTAGCCAGAAATTCACAGATTTCGTACTCCGCTTTCGTAAGAGGAAGTTCCTTATCATCAACCAATAGTTTCTTTTGAGATATTTGAATACAGACCCTCCCCAAAACCATCCGGACAGAATGTTCCCTGTGCTCTCTTCTAAGATGTGCATTGATCCTTGCCCGAAGTTCCATCACTCCAAATGGCTTTGAAATATAATCATCTGCTCCTAAAGAAAGTCCGTTTACCAGACTGTTTTCCTCCGTTTTTGCCGTAAGAAACAAAATCGGACAATCCACAAGTGCCCTGATTCTTTTGCATAATTCGAAGCCATCAATTCCAGGCATCATAATGTCCAGTAAAATCAGGTCATAACGATGTAATTCTTCCATATTAATTTTTAGTGGATTACTTACTTTGGTAACCAGATGTCCATCCTTATTCAAAATGCTTTCTATCATTTCCAAAATTGCCGGTTCATCATCAACTGCCAGTATTTTTGCCATAGTTTCCCTCGATTCTATTCCGATATTCTGTTTCCTTCCCAGTGGTTTACCCACCAAAAATAGTATACCATACTAATCCCTGTAAATATTAAGCAACCTGGTATGAATGACAACCATTCACCTACACTAGTTTCTCCCAATACAGATTGCAGATAAGTATATGGTACTCTACCCGTCCAGCAGACAAATACATATTTCCACACATAATCTCCAAGTCCGGTAAGCATCAATGCACTAATTAGTCCTGATATAATCCCTGCTCCAATGGATACCCCTTTTCCAAACTGAAAAGCCAGAATCAGCTGCCACAGATAAAGTGGAACACTGCTTCCCCACAGCAGCAATGCTGCAAATATACATCCTTTCATGATTTCGATATCGCTTGATGCGATTCTTCCAAATCCAATTCCGAATATGATTGCTGTCAATAGGATAGAGCACAGACACAAAACCAGTAGCATCAACAGTTTCGATAAAAATGCTGTAAGTTTATCCGGTAAAGACAACAGGTTTTGAAAATTACCTGCATTTTGTTCTTGTTCCATCACACTTGCTGTAAAAATTCCAATAAGTACCGGAAGTCCTGCTCCTATTGCCTGATAAAATGCAATCACTTTCATATTTTCATTCCATGGTGAAAAAAAGTAATATATTAAAAATATAACGCTGGTTATAATCGGAATCAGTAAGTGTGCCAGAATCACAGATGTTCCTTTCATCTTTCGCAAGTCTGCATTAAGAGATCTTCCAATCATCTTATTTCACCTCTCTTCTCTCAAACCATTTCAAAAACAGAACCGTTACAAAAACAAACCAGATGATTGAGAGACACATTCCCGGAACAATGACTCCCGTATCCAAAAGAGGATTCCCTGCTTCTGCGGCAAGTCCATTTGGTAAAACATGAAGCAACGGGCACATCATTCGCATAGGGATTGCAGAAACAAGTACATACCAGATTCTGGTTTGTGATATTACCACACCGCTGACGGTAATAAATAGGCAGACGAACAGGTTTACAATCATTCCAAATCGTTCACTTAAAAATAAAGCTACAGGAATCTCCCATAACTCAGAAACCGTCAGAAACAATACTGCAATCAACGCTCCTCCAACTGGAACATGTGTCGTTAGAAGAAAGCCTCCAAGCGTTGCTCCTGCAAACACAATCACATTAGAAAACAAAATCATGTACCCAATATAAATAATTTTCCCCAGCAACAATTTTCTTCTGTCTGTGGGAATAGTCATTAAATGATAGTATTTTATCTTTTTCTCCTGCGCCACAGAAAGATAACAAAATAGAGCAATCATCCCCGGCAGCAAAAGTGTATACCACCAGTTCCAAACACTTTCTGCATAAGCATTTGTCATCCCAAGAGTAAATATAAATGCCATGACAAATGTAAGAAGAGGAAATCCCCAGATAAACTTTTTTCGCATGGTTCTTTTGGCTTTTTGATGTTCTGCTTTTATAATATTAACCATGGATTTCACCTGCTTTCTGGTTTTTTCTTACCACATTCATAAACAAATCTTCAAGATTATCTCCCTGCTTTAATGCTCCTTCGTATCCTAAGATTCCACCTGAAATAATCCCGACTTTATCTGCAAGTAACTGTACCTCTGAGAGAATATGACTGGAGAGAATTACAGTGATTCCCTGTTCCGGAAAAGACCGGATCAGCTCTCGTAATTCCTCGATGCCTATTGGATCTAATCCATTCGTAGGTTCATCCAATATCAAAAGTTCCGGTTCTCCAAGCAATGCCATTGCAATGCCTAGTCTTTGCTTCATCCCCAAAGAAAACTGTCCTGCTTTCTTCTTTCCGGTGTTTGTAAGTGATACAATCTGCAAGACCTCATCAATTCTGTTTTCATCTGTACCAAGCAATAATTGTCTTACCTTCAAATTCTCTCTGGCGGAAAGATTTTCATAAATAGGCGGATTTTCAATTAACGCTCCTATTTTTGATAAATCTTTCCTATCCAAAAGTTTTCCATCAAAGTAAATCTTTCCTGCAGTTGGTTTCATCATACCGGTCAGCATTTTCAATGTGGTAGATTTACCAGCGCCATTCGGTCCAAGCAGTCCATAAATCTGTCCCTTTTCGATATTAAGTGAAACATTATTTACCGCTTTCTGTTTTCTAAAATATTTACATAGATTTTGTGTCTGTAACATCATTTCCATCTTTACTATCCTTCCTTCTATATTTCATTTCTTACTGAAATATAACCTAACAGGAAAAAATAAAGATTTGATGAAGATTTATTCCTGTATGGAATAAACCATCAATTGAATATCACCTACTTATAAAACTCAGAATCTGTAATATGAAAAGTTTCAAGATACTTATCCAATATTTCTGTATTAACAAGTACAAGCTGACCAATTTTATAAGCCTATATTAAGAAATTACAAAACGATAAAGACGGAATTTTCCTTATCTCACTCAATGAAAAGTATGCACCTATCAAGGTTAGTGAAAACGACCGCTTAGACATATTTGGAAAAGTTCTTGGAAAATCTGATGCTTCTGCTATTACAGGACATTGCCGATAAAATTGCAAGTCCTTTTTATCGGACACATTATTTTGCATAATGACAATAAGAAAATATCTATAGAACTGAAAGAAGGGATTTTTATGGCGGTTACCAATAATATCAGAGAAATCCGGGAGCAGCGTGGCATTTACCAGAACGACCTTGCCGCTGCTATCGGATACAGCACCAAAACTGTCGGCAGGATAGAGCGTGGGGACAGTACCCCATCTGCCGAATTTATGCTGCAGATATCAAAGTACTTTAATATGCTGGTGGAAGATGTATTCCATGTGGAAGATTGAGTCGGAGCAGCAATTTTTTTGATTCTCCTCGTATGCCTTGTAATTCTTTTTGCGTGTTTCTGCTACTCTCATTCTGACACAGATAGAAGATGCCATATCCAAGAAGCCCCGCCACAGAAAAAACAAATATCACCGCTAATAAAAGTTGCAGAGTCAGGCATTTCCATTTCCATTCCCATACACGCCTTCTGCTTTGATTCCGTCTGTGTCTTTTCTTTCGCCTCTTCCGCAGCGTACACTCCCTGTTGTGTTTTCTTTGAAGAAAAGACGGACATACATGCCCGCCTTCTCCATGGTTATTTTTTCGTTTCATTTTTTAACGATCGTTTCTATGAATTCAAATTTTCTCTGCGTTTCTTTACGGTAATAATCAATCCCGTTCCGGAAAGAATTGATAGTATAAACAGCCATACACTCGGTGTGTTGTCTCCGGTTTTAGGTGCAGTCACATCCTTCTTATCAGTTCCACTCGATGGCTTGTCATCAGAGGAATTGCTATTGTTATTATCATTCTGGTTGTTATTACTGTTATCAGAGATATTTGCTTTGGTGGTAAATGTTGTGCTTGCAGAACCATCCGTCCAAAGGATTTCAACTGTATGGTTTCCTGCCGAAAGTGTATTCAGGTAGGAAGCTTTCAGTGTGATAATGGTAGAGCCTTCCTTTGCAGTGTAGTTGCTCTTGTCTATCAAATTTCCGTCCACCTTAACTCCGGTAAACTTGGAGAAGTCTCCGTTACCCCGGATGGTGATATTACCATCACTGTCATGCGTCCAACTACTGTTTGCTCCATCAATAATCTGATAGGTGTTATTCGGTGTGTCAGGATTATCGGAACCGCCCGCATCCTGTACGGTCAATGTTGCAGAATTACTCTCTACGTTTCCTGCGCTGTTTGAAACAACACACTTATACTTAAATCCGTTGCAGCTTATATTGACTGTGGATGTGGTATAGCTTGTTGCCGTTGCACCGTCAATGTTTACCCATCCTTTCCCATCATTTCTGTCTATCTGCCACTGATAGGTAAGATCTGTACCGCTTGCTGCTATGGTAAAGGACGCAGTCTCACCTACCTTCACTGTCGCATTTCCAGGCTGTGTGGTTATGCTTGGTGCAATCACATCCGGCACATCCGGTGTCTGGCTTTCCTGTTTAAAGGTAACTTCTATGGTGTGATCAGTATTCACATCACTAAAGGTGTAGCTTGTGGTTGCTGTCACTTCCGAACCATCCACCTTTACGTCCGCAATATAATATCCTTCGTTCGCCTTGATTGTATATGTAAGCTGACCTGCGGCAGATACCGTTGTCGTGCCACCGGGAGAGATTGTTCCACCGATACCTGCCGTTGCGGTAATCTTGTAGCTTGCTGTACCGTTCGGAGGCGTTATCGGCGCTGTATCCGCCGTAAAACTCCAACTTCCACGGAATACCACGGTTGTGCCGTTTAGGTTGCCGGCATCCCAGCCCGAAAAAGCCCATGTGCCGTTTTTACCATCCTTTTGTGCCTGAATGCGTGTTGTGGAGGTATATTTCTTATCCACAGCCGCCTTCGCCTGTTGCACACTCGAATAGGAGCTGCTATTTAGCGGCAGCGTTGCGCCTGTCGGGAATACAGAGCCCCAATTGTATTGCACCGTATAATTTTTTGTCACCGGCGGCTCGGGGCGTTCCTCAGACCTTTTATAAATATAACGAATCGTCATACCACTGTTCGGGACAGCATTTTCCATCCCCTCCGCTTTAACAAAAGTGTAGCCGTGCAGTTCCTGCGGCGGCTGCCAATCAACCTTTTTGCCTACCGGAACAGTAAAGGTAGTCGGCATGGTGTTTGGAACATCTGTGCCATCCTCCAGCTGATATTGGATGGTGACATTGACATAGCACTGCTGCTCCGTATCATCATCAGCCAATACCTCGCCTGTCGCATGATCTACAATCTCAAAGCCGATGGTATCGCCGGATTGCAGAATGGCATTCTCCGGAATCGTGTAAACCAGAGAGCAGTTGACAAGGCCGGAATTAAAGTCGCTGCCCTCGTAATCCAACGCACCCTTTGTCCAGAATTTGCTTTTCTCTTTCCAAACAGGGATGTCAAACTCCTGCGTAGTGAAAACCTGCTCCCCATCTGTCGTGACCGCTTTTTCGCCGTTGGAATGTTCCACCCACAGGCGCAGGGTCACAGTCTTCGCTTGGGTATTCGAAAGATTTTGTATAATGGTGCGCAGCTCAACCTGCTGCCCCTTCATGCTGCTATAATCAAAGCTGTTTTTACTGCCGCCGCTTAATAGACGGCTATTCCTGTCATTTTGATAGCTCGCATATGCGGAGGAATTCGCTGCCTCAAAGGCAGAAGGATCTTTTGTGGGATTTCTGTAATCGCCGATATACTTTTTCACCTCAGGAACAGCCACATAAAGCGCAGGGGGATTTGTAATGAGCTGACTCATGACCTTTATGCCCTGTAGCTTGCACACATCGCAAAAATCATTCTGAAAGGTCTCTCGCATCAGACAATCCCTGCTGGAATTATAGGTATAAGGATAGTAGTCAAGATGCGGGCAGGTATAGGTATTACGGAAGCCAAGCAGCTGCTTCCACTTCACTTTCGTGGGATCTTTTGTTGCAGTCATATTCAGTGATGTAGTGTAATTCCACTCATCTACAGGAACAGTGCTATAATTATATTCATCTCCCAGATGGAACAGACCGTGTCCCAGTTCATGCCGCTGGGTAAACGCAGAATATGCGTTTCTCGCTGACGCAACAATATAGTGAATACCATATTGTTTATTATCATGAGAGCCACCGAAATACTCACCGCTATTCGCCAACACAACGAATTGGTTGATATTTTCATACACATAATCATACTGTCTATAATTATGATCCATCGTGTTTTCGTTTGGATGCGTTTCATTAGGAATATGTGCGTCATGAATCTTCTCAATAAACGCAGGGCCTATGATGCGCTCCAAAACATGGTTGCGCCAGTTCCCTTTGTTAGTAGAAATTCCTCCTTTGGCGGTCGCAGCAAAAAATGTGCTGGTACCGCCATAGCCATCCACCGATGCCGTGCAGAGTGCATAGACATTAAAGCGATCCGCCATGCTGCGATATGGCTCTATCTGCAATACCTCCCCCCACAGCTTTTTTACATCCTCGACAAACTGCTTTTGCTGGCTTTTGGTGTAGCCCTCGGCGCAGTACACAATCACCATGTTCTCCTTATCGCTGCGAGGCTTCTGGATTGTATACACCGGTACGGTTACATTTGCATATGCAGGATCCTCAGTGTAGAGGGTACTCATCTCCAGCTGTAGATACTCATCCGTGTTCACATTCCAGTCACCATTCACATCCTCTCGCACAGCGCCGGATATGCCAATGCTGTCATCCGGCGCATCCGGTGCGGAAACAACATAGGGGTCCTGTGCGCTCTGTCCTGTGCCGGATGATACGGTGTAATTTTCCGTATTCAGATAGAAGGCAGGACGAACGCCGTAATATCCCTTATAGGGTGCGTCACGCAAAATATTCCCTTGAGGGGTCACAAATCGCATATCATGGTTACAGGTTGTAATCGGTGTACGCAGCCAATAGTTCCATGCTACACCGCTTCTGTTTTTTGCGATATGGTAGCCGTTCAGGTTATCATTAACCGTTTTGAGCTGCTGAACATCCAGCAGAAAAACTCTATCCCAAATATATTCATAATGGGCACTGTCATACCCATCCGCTACCGTATCAATTGTGGTGTTATAGGGAAGATCAACACCGGCTGCGTCGATATAACCTGCCGTATACTCCGGATGGGAAACGATAGAACGCTGCTTCACCGTTCGAATCGCTCCCAGCTCATCCGAACGAAAGCTGCGAAGGAAGCCCTCCTTTTGGTCATATGCTGCCGTTTTAGGATAGACAGAATCCTCTGTTGGCGGATTTCCGCAAAGCCATTTCACTTTTCCTGCTTCAGCGTTGGAATTGAGCCAAGAACGTATGTTGCTGTCTCTCCAGTGGTTAGAACCAAAATTATCTCTCCAGCTATTGCGCCGGTGCGAGCCTGTTTCGGCATTTTTGTTGGTTTTTGCATCATAGGGCATGTAATCACACAATACTCTATCCGAAAGCATCAATGGCCCATTGCTATCCTTCGCTACACAACGCCACACAATTGGCACTCCCCCATAAGTACCCATCTGAATGTAGTTACCAATTTCGATGGTTGGCTTGTTATCTGCCTCGATGGTTGGCTTGTTATCTGCCGCCCTAACCTGCAAAGGGCATAGCACCAAAATTACCGCAAGCAGCAGAGATACCGTTCGTTTGCCATATTTATGTTTGATAATATTCATAAAGTCCTCCTTTTGTCATTCTCTCCTGAGCGTCATTCACGGTCAGTAGGCTTCTACCCCCCCCATTTTTGACATATGTCAATTTATACAATTGCTGCATCATCGATATTCACCTCATTTCTACTTGAGTTATTGCAAAAAATAGGTCTTTCTGCGATAACCCCTTGTGCCAAATGCTGAAACACCTTCATAAAGATGTAATAGCTTATTTATTTTAGAAAAGTATCCGACAAAAAACTCTACACTTCCGACAAAAAATATATATATTTCTCAAACCATATCATGGCGATGTACATTTGTCAATGATGTGACACCTCAAGATCACCACAGTCCTGATACTTCTTATACATGTCATTGATATAAATCGTAGGCGAAATATTCCTGCCTTCCTCTCGTAAGATGATGCCATCAAGAGTCACATTCACCTTTTCCACGGGTTCTGCCACAAGCTCCATTCCTTTGAACTTCTCAGGCATATAATCCATAAACTTTTCTTTTACTACTTCCTTAAAAATCTCGTAATTCATCACATTACGGTTCCTCCTTAATCTAAATTGTCATACAAAATCCCTTCATCCTCGGGATTTTTGTGTTCTCTGTAACTGTTGTCTTCTTCGATTCCCATATCAAAAGTGGTATGAGATTTTCTTTTCTTTCTGTAATAATTCTTGAGAAACATGCACTTTCTACAGTCCTCACAGAATAATTCTTCCGGCGGAATGCCAAGTGCCTTTGCAATCCTGTTCAACGTTCCCATCCTTGGAACTCTTGAACCATTTTCGTATTGGGCAATTCTTACATCACCTCTATTTTCAAAACCACTTTTCTCGCCCAGTTCCCTGAGTGTCATTTTTTGTCGTTTTCTGTAATATCTGATTCTTTCTCCTACCACTGTTTGTCCTCCAAATCAAAAAAAGCAGGGAACATAAGTCACTGGCTTACATTCCCCGCAAGGTTAATTGTTACTGTTTATTCTTTTTCTTTCTTCCACGAAGTCCTACTCCAACACCTGTAATAAGTGCAAGTGCACCAATTCCAAGATAAAGAAGCGGATTTGCATTGTCGCCTGTCTGTGGAAGCTTAGGCTCTGTCGGTACATTGATAAGCTTAAGAGTTGTTACAACAACATCCGGTGCATTGTCATCGTATCGAAGAGTTACATCGTGAGCTGTCTCATCGAGGATATATCCGTCAGCTGCTTTTGTCTCAACTACTGTATAATGGATATCTTCCTTGAATGATCCATCCTCGTTGTAAGTACAGATAGGAAGCTCCTTGCTCTCTGCATGACCATTCTTGTCAGTAGTGAGTGTGTCAAGCACCTTTCCGTCCTTATCTCTTACTTCAAATACAACACCATCGATCGGCTTTCCGGTTACTTTGTCAGTTTTCTCAATGACAATCTTTCCGACTGCCTGCTCGTCCTTCATGGATACCTTCTGGATTTCTGCTCCTTCGCTATATCTTACAAACTTTGTATTACCATTCTTCTTAAATTCCTGATATGCCTTTGTGTGTTCCATGCTATTCTCCTTTCGGTATTTCAATTGTTCCTATAACGCAAAAAGAGGACATCTTCTAAATTTCTTTAGAAAATGTCCTCTAAGTAATACAATCTTTAATTTTTCAGACTAAGCAATCTATACTAACCTGTACTAATCTTTTTTTGACTATGCCAAAAATTGGTCAAATCTTGGTCAAAACCCCTTGACCAACTATATATTTTAGTACATCCAAGCTCTGAAACCCTTGATTTTCCTGCATTCCTACTTATCAATAGACTTCATTGTCGGGAAGAGCAGCACATCCCTAATCGCAGGTGAATCTGTAAGCAACATAACAAGTCTGTCGATACCATAACCGATACCGCCTGTTGGTGGCATACCTACTGCAAGTGCGTTAAGGAAGTCCTCATCTGTGTGCTGTGCTTCCTCATCACCGTTCTCTGCGTTCTTATCCTGCTGTGCAAAACGCTCTCTCTGGTCGATTGGGTCGTTAAGCTCTGAGTACGCATTACACATTTCCCATGTGTTAATGAAAAGCTCGAAACGCTCAACCTTCTCTGGATCAGATGGCTTCTTCTTAGTAAGTGGAGATATTGCAAGAGGATGATCCATAATGAATGTAGGCTGGATTAAATTCTCCTCGCAGTACTCCTCAAAGAAGAGGTTGATGATGTCGCCCTTAGTGTGACGCTCCTCGAACTCAATTCCTCTCTCCTTAGCAAGAGCCTTAGCTTCTTCGTCAGTCTTAATTGTATCAAAATCAACACCGGCATATTCCTTAATTGCGTCATTCATAGTAAGTCTTCTGAATGGCTTTCCAAGGTCAATCTCAGTGCCGTTGTAAGTAATCTTAGTTGTACCGCATACAGTCTCGGCAAGGTGTCTGAACATGCTCTCTGTAAGTTCCATCATACCTTCGTAATCTGTGTATGCCTGGTAAAGTTCCATAAGTGTGAACTCAGGGTTGTGTCTTGTATCAACACCCTCGTTACGGTATACTCGTCCGATTTCGTAAACTCTCTCAAGACCACCAACGATAAGTCTCTTAAGATAAAGCTCTAATGAAATACGAAGCTTAACGTCCTCGTCAAGTGCGTTGTAATGAGTCTCAAATGGTCTTGCAGCAGCACCACCAGCATTAGATACAAGTGTTGGTGTCTCAACTTCCATGAAGTCTCTGCCATCAAGGAACTTTCTGATTTCCTTGATAATCTTTGATCTCTTTACAAATGTTTCCTTAACATCAGGATTCATTATTAAATCAACATATCTCTGACGGTATCTCATATCAGTATCTGTGATTCCGTGGAACTTTTCTGGAAGTACCTGTAAGCTCTTAGAAAGAAGAGTAATCTCCTCAGCATGAACTGATATCTCTCCTGTCTTAGTTCTGAAGATAAATCCCTTGATACCGAAGATATCACCGATATCAGACTTCTTGAAGTCTGCATATGCTTCTTCGCCAATTGCATCTCTTGAAATATATGCCTGCATTCTGCCCTTAAGATCAGCAATGTTACAGAAAGATGCCTTTCCCATTACTCTCTTGAACATCATACGTCCAGCAAAGCTTACATTGATTGGAGAAGCATCCATAATAGCTCTTCTCTCATTGTAATCAGCAGTAACTGCTTCTCTTGCCTGCTGCTCATCTAAACCTTCAGTATTAACTGCTGGTCTGTCACCGAGAAGTTCCTTCTCATGTGCTTCATAGATAGTTCTTATTTCGTCTGTGTGATGTGTTACATCATACTTTGTTATCTGAAATGGATCCTTACCTGCGTCCTGAAGGTTCTTTAACTTTTCCATACGAACCTTAATCTGCTCGTTAACGTCAGGCTGCTGTGCAGATTTATTATCTCCCATGAATGAGTATCTCCTTTTCTATACGTTACTGAAATATATCTTTATTAGTCGTTCTTTACAGATACAACTGTATATTCAATCTCTCCAACAGGTGCTTCTACCTTAACAGTATCACCCTTCTTCTTTCCAATAAGAGCTGCACCAAGTGGTGACTCATTAGAAATCTTGTTATTAAGGCTGTCTGCCTCTGATGAACCAACGATTGTATACTCGATATCCTCATCGAATTCTACATCGTGAAGTACAACAACGCTCTCCATCTTAACTACATCTTTATTCTTATCGTTATCCTGAATAACCTCACAGTTAGCAAGAATTGCTTCAAGTTCTGCAATTTCTGTTTCGATATCTCTCTGCTCGTCCTTAGCTGCATCGTACTCAGCGTTCTCTGATAAATCACCCTGCTCTCTTGCTTCCTTTAACTTCTGGGCAACTTCCTTTCTTCTGACAACCTTAAGCTCCTCAAGTCTTGCTACTCTTTCGTCATACCCCTTTTTAGTAAGAAACTGTTTCTCTGCCATGTTCTTATCACCTTTCTATATATATATGCTACACTAATATGCTTCTGCTCTACTAGAGAATAAAACCCCACAAGCGTCACAATATTATAAACTATCAGTTCCTGTCTGTCAATGCAGCCCTTCCAGTATCCTGTCTACAAGCCCATCAAACTGCTCCAGATTAGTAACCTGATTAGCTTCATTTCTTAATGCCGCTGCGTGCTTGATTCCTGCTGTATACCATGCAAAATGTTTCCTCATCTCGCGGATTCCTGTAAACTCGCCTTTTATCTCACACAGTCCTTTGGCATGTCTCTTAATCATCTGGCATATTTCTTCAACAGATGGAGGTGCAATTATTGTACCATTATTCATATATTCAGAAACCTGTCTGAATATCCATGGATTTCCTCTTGCTGCCCTTCCAATCATTATTCCGTCACAGCCTGTCTGCTTCATCATATTAACAGCATCTTCGCCGCTTTTAATATCGCCATTGCCAATAACAGGAATTGATACTGCTTCTTTGACCTGTCTTATTATATCCCAGTCTGCATGTCCTGAATAATACTGCTGCCTTGTTCTTGCATGGACTGCAACGGCAGCCCCACCAGACTCCTCAATAACATGTGCTATCTCAGGCGCATTTATACTATTCTCATCAAATCCTGCCCTTATCTTGATTGTAAGCGGCTTATCAAGTGCATCAGCCATCTTCTCGACTATTCTTCCGACAAGCACAGGATCCTTCATAAGTGCCGAACCCTCACCGTTATTGACTACCTTTGGAACAGGACATCCCATATTGACATCAATTATATCGAACTCTCTTTCAGAAAGTCTCTTCGCTATATCAGCCATGATATCAGGGTCTGAACCGAAAAGCTGCAATGCAAGCGGACGCTCCCCCGGCACCGTCTTCATCAGGTCTTCTGTATTCTTATTGTTATACAGCACTGCTTTGGCGCTGACCATCTCTGTACACATAAGCCCACAGCCCTGCTCCTTGCATAAAAGTCGAAATGGCAGGTCTGTTACTCCTGCCATCGGTGCCAATGCAATATTGTTCTTTATCTCAACATTTCCAATTCTCATAATTACTCCATGCCTAAGAAGAATACCTTGAAGAACATCTCAAGTGATTCAAGAAGTTCTCTCTTCTCATACTGATACTTCTTGACAAGCATACCGCATGCTATCTCGTCATACAGTAAATCACCCTCGTCTGCTGATGATTTGAACAAAAGATTGCCCTCCTCATCAAATTCCATATCAAGTATTCCGCCTACTTCCTCTGTGAAAAGAACGCACATAATCTTTAACTCGTTCTTTACATCATCAGGAAGCTTATCGAAATCAGGGTTAAAATAGTATTTCTTCTCATAAGAATTAGATACACATAAAACTACATTTTCATCAAACATATCCATATAATCCTCTCACAGAAACCTCTCCGGTTCTGATAATCTTCTCGCCCTCGTCTGTCTTAATGATAAGCTCGCCCTCATCATTGATTCCAAGTGCTTTTCCAACAATTTCCTTGTCAGCATATATTGCCTTGACGTCGCCGCCCTTATTGACAAGCATTGAATTATAGTCTTCTTTAAGTCCAGCCAGATTCTGTGTCTTAACAAATGTATCATAGTACTTTGCAAAGCTCTCTGAAAATGCGGCTACTATACGGCTTCTTTTCAGATGGTCGCCAGTCTCAAGATACAGTGAAGAAGCTATTGCCTTGATTGAATCATCAAATTCTGTCGTATTAACATTAATTCCCATGCCGATAACCACATAATGTATGTAATCCATCTCAGCACTCATCTCTGTTAATATTCCACATACCTTCTTCTTATTAAGAACTATATCATTAGGCCACTTTATACGGCACTCTGCGTCATGTCCATCCTCTGTAAGAACCTTGTGTATTGCCTCCTGAACAGCCATGGCTGCCACTATTGTAAGCATTGACGCATTGACTGGTGCTATATCCGGTCTTAAAAGAAGTGACATCCATATCCCGCTTCCTGCAGGAGACACCCAATTCCTGCCACGTCTTCCGCGGCCGCCTGTCTGGCTCTCTGTTATATAAAGTGTTCCATCAGTTGCATTATCTCTTTCTGCCGCTCTCTTAGCTTCGTTGTTGGTAGAATCTGTCTCGTCATAATACACTACTTCGCGGATAATCCCGGTTGTACTGCCTGTATCCACACATGTAAGCTGACTCATTATCTCACTTGATGTAAGAATATCAGGATACTGTGTTATATGATATCCCTTATTCTGGACTGCCTCTATAACATAGCCTTCTTCTTTTAACTGGTTTATCACCTTCCAGACAGCCGTTCTTGAAACTCCCAGCATATTGCACAGTGCCTGCCCTGACACATATCCATCTGATTTTCTCAAAACATTTAAAATCTTAGTCTTCATACCATTACCCGCCATGCTATTACTGCCATAAGCAGAAGTCCTAACGTAACAACTGTAAGAATAACACCTGACACCGTTCTGTCACTCATGAAATTCTTAGCTGCTGTAAGTCCGTTAACTAATGCTCCAAGCATGAATTCCACAGCAAATAATATTCCGCTTCCACTGCGCAGGAAAAGTATAATTATGAATACCACTCCTATTGCAAATGTGAGTGCTATATTGGCATAGTCTATGAGCATCTTGCTCTTTCTGTACGCGCCACTCGTTGTATAATACATAACGCCTCCATACCTTACGAATTAACCGTTGCGAATTACATTTTTACTTATAAGCTCCAAGTGTAGCTGCCATTACAGCCTTGATTGTATGCATTCTGTTCTCTGCCTCGTCGAATACAACTGACTGCTCTGACTCAAATACTTCATCAGTAACTTCCATCTCGTCAAGACCGAATTTGTCATGAATCTCTTTACCAATCTTAGTCTTAAGGTCATGGAATGCAGGAAGACAGTGCATAAATATTGCGTCCTTAGAAGCATTGTCCATAACTGCCTTGTTAACCTGATATGGAAGAAGTGCCTTGATTCTTTCAGCCCATACTTCATCAGGCTCGCCCATTGATACCCATACATCTGTGTATAATACATCTGCGTCCTTAGTTCCTGCCTTAACATCTTCTGTAAGTGTTACAGAACCACCGCTTATCTTTGCCCATTCCTCACACTGTGCAACAAGTTCCTTGTCTGGGAAATATTCCTTAGCTGTGCAGGCTGTATAATGAAGTCCTAACTTAGCGCAGACAATCATAAGTGAATTACCCATGTTGTATCTTGCATCACCCATGTATACGAACTTAACGCCCTTTAATCTGCCAAGCTTTTCCTTGATTGTAAGCATATCTGCAATCATCTGTGTTGGATGGTATTCGTTAGTAAGTCCGTTCCATACAGGCACGCTTGAATATTTTGCAAGGTCTTCAACTATCTCCTGACCGAATCCTCTGTATTCGATTCCTTCAAACATTGTACAGAGAACTCTTGCTGTATCAGCAATGCTCTCCTTCTTGCCAATCTGTGAACCTGTAGGGTCAAGATATGTGACACCCATACCAAGGTCATGGGCTGCTACCTCAAATGAGCAGCGTGTTCTTGTACTTGTCTTCTCGAATATAAGTGCAACATTCTTTCCGATAAGTGGCTGTTCTACAATACCCTTTTTCTTCTTATCCTTAAGCTCTGCTGCTAAGTCTATCAAATATAAAATCTCCTCAGGTGTGTAATCCTTGAGTGTTAAAAAGTCGCGTCCCTTTAAATCCATAACATCCTCCTGTCTGTATGGCAAATTCACATACATTGAATAATTAATAACTTTGTTCATTCTATCGCAATTATAGTACTTCGTCAAATGCGTTGTTTAATTTGTGTAGTTGCAAAACGGTCGGTTGTGGGAGATAGCAGATAGCTTCCGTTAAACTTCTCTGCATAATAATAGGCACTGGGCGTTCCATGCTTCGTCCCCGACCGTTAACGCTGGCAACGCACATCCTTGTGCGTGCCAGCTCACGCGTCCGTCCATGGACGCGTGTACACTCGTTCCTTCTACATGCCCAGTACCTTTATTATGCGTTCAGTTTAAAGTCAGCTCTCCGCCATCCCCCACAACCTCCCTTCCTCCACACTTCTCCAAATTCAGGTCAGAGTAGCTTTCCTCTCCTACACCTCTCCGGACTGGTTCACCTTCCGTCCGCCAATAAAAAGGTGGTGTGGCTTTTCTGACTGCAAACTATGCACATAATAAAAGCATTGAGCAAAGTCACTACCTAAGTGTACGCGCGTCCACGGACGGACGCGCGAGCTGTCTCGTGCATAGATGCACGTTGACAGCGTAACGAGAACTTAAACAGCCTTCCACGCCCAATGCTTATTATTATGTAGCGTAGTTTGTACGGAAGAAAACCACACCACCTTTTTTATCCCTTAATGGAATATATGATCTCCAATTATTACAAAATCTGAATAGTTGTTAACATCTACAGTATATAATGCCCTGAATGATGTATAACCACCTATATTATTAACGCCTGATAATGCTTCAAGTGCTGCCTGCATGCATTCTGTGTTTCTCGGACCATTTGCAAGTCTTGCTGCAAATCTGTCTGATGGATTACCAGCGCCATCTGATACACCAGAGAACTGTGATCTCTGATAAACAACACCCGAAACTGTACCCGGATAATGTCCGCTTCGCACTCTGTTAAGAATAACATTTGCAACAGCGAGCTTTCCTGCATATGGCTGATATGCAGCCTCCCAGTCTATGATACATGCCATAAGCCATATATCATCATCTGATACGCTCATAGTTGGGTTATATGTTATATCTGTTCCTGATATTGTATTAGCAATTATCTTCTGTCGTCTTGCTTCCTCTGCTGCAGCAGCCGCTCTTTCAGCTTCTGCCTCTGCCTCAAGTCTTGCTTCTTCTGCAAGTCTTTCAGCCTCTTCTTCTGCTTCAATAGCTTCAATCTCTGCTATTGTATATCCTGCAAGAAGATTATCTGTTCCAATCTGTTCTGCTATAGCCTCTGCTTCTTCTCCAAAACATAAGCACTGTGTCTGTACATAACCTTCGCAGTTTCCTGAACTAACTTTAGTCCATTCCTTTCCGACCATATCAACATCCACAAGTGTGTTAGTATATAATCTTCCCACAACCTGCGCTGTCTCTTCGTCAGAAGTGTCATAAACATCAAGATAAGGATCAGTAATTGCTACTGCCTTGTTCTTGTATGTTCCTGTTTCTTCATACCCAGTCACAAGAACCTCTTCTGTATTAGCTGAATAAGATGCAACCTTAATTCCCGTGTCAGTATTCTGTGTTTTCTCATAGGTAGTTGCCACTGCTGGAAGAACCGGTGTCATAAATAACACAATTGCAGCTCCCACATAGCAAGCAGCTTTGCTACTTCTAAGTTTCATATTATACTTCCCTTTCCGGCGGCTTATTTAGCTTCGCCTGTAAATTGTTACAGAAATGTTACAATTTATTACGGAAATATAATAGCAAAGTTACAGTAATTTGTCAAATATGTTAAAACCCGCTCATAGAGCGGGTTTGCGGGTTTGTTTATTAAATTCATTTTGCAAAATATAGTATATGACCATATATATAGTTGGTTATCTACACACTTCTCTGTCTGACAGCTTCGTATGTAAGAATTGTACATGCTATTGCCGCGTTAAGAGATTCAACCTCTCCCTGCATCGGAATTCTTATAAGTGTATCTGCCTGCTTAGTGATATCATCTGTAAGTCCATTCCCCTCATTACCTATTAGAAATGCGGTTCCTTCCCTGTAATCTTCACCAAGATATGTATTCTTTCCGCCAAGATGTGCAGCATATACCTTAATTCCAGCATTCTGACACTGTGAAACTGCATCGCTAAAATCCTGCACATATACAAATGGCACTCTGAATATAGAACCCATTGTTGACCTTATTGTCTTAGGATTATATATATCCACAGTATTAGAACTCATAACAACTCCGGTAACACCTGCACCTTCACCCATCCTTAATATAGTTCCCAGATTACCCGGATCCTGAAGATTCTCAACAAGAATCAGCAACGGATTGTCGGTAAGCATATCTGAAATACTGCTGTCCTTCATTCTTACAACCGCCATAATTCCCTGTGGTGTCTGTGTCTGTGACATTCTGTCAAATACATTATCGGCGACAATCTCAATACTGTCAGAAGAAATCCCCTGCTTCTTAACCAGCTCATGCACATACTCAGGATTGTTACTATGAAATCTTTCAGACATATATATCTTTACAAGTAAATCTGCCGGCACCTCAGATACCATGCGGACTCCCTCTACAACATATTCTTTATTCTTCTTTCTTTCCCTGGCCTTAGAAAGCAATGATATAACATGCTTTACCTGTGAACTGCTCGTACTGGTTATCATTATGAGGTTACCTTTCTGCCATGCATTACTTAGAAAGTAATGCACTTATATTAAATTCATAATCATTAATATCCTTAGTCATGGCAAGTGCTTCATCAATATCATAATCAACAAACTTACCATCCTTGTATGCTACAAGTCTGTTACTCTTTCCTTCAGCAAGAAGATCAACCGCATAAGCACCCATAATAGACGCATACATTCTGTCCTTACATGTTGGTGAACCACCACGCTGCATGTATCCTAAAATAGTAGCTCTTGTCTCAATACCTGTTGCAGCTTCAATTCTTCTTGCCATTCCTGTAGAATGTCCGATACCTTCAGCATTAATAATAAGATGGTGTTTCTTGCCCTTCTTTCTTCCTTCTATAATATGATTAATAAGAGCCTGCTCATCATTGTCATATCTTTCCGGAAGAAGGATATCCTCTGCTCCATTGGCAATACCAC
Source organism: Lachnospira eligens (assembly GCF_009680455.1). Classification (GTDB taxonomy): domain Bacteria; phylum Bacillota; class Clostridia; order Lachnospirales; family Lachnospiraceae; genus Lachnospira; species Lachnospira eligens_A. Next base: position 67,313 of record NZ_WKRD01000006.1, on the reverse strand, counting down.
ACCACAATGCAATATATCCTGCATTTCTTCCCATAACCTCAATAATACTGCATCTTTCATGTGATGTAGATGTATCTCTTATCTTATCAATAGCTTCCATTGCTGTATTAACAGCAGTATCAAATCCAATAGTATAATCTGTACATGCAATATCAAGATCAATTGTTCCCGGAAGTCCGATAGTATTAATTCCCTGTGCTGCAAGCTTCTGTGCACCTCTGAAAGAACCATCTCCACCGATTACAACTATACCGTCAATTCCATGCTTTCTGCATACTTCAGCACCTCTCTTCTGACCTTCTTCAGTCATGAATTCCATGCATCGTGCTGTATAGAGGACTGTTCCACCACGCTGGATAATATCAGCAACGCTTCGCTTGTCCATATCAATTATCTCATCATTAAGAAGTCCGTTATAGCCCTTCTGAATACCCTTGACCTTAAGTCCCTTATTCAAAGCAGTTCTTACAACTGCACGGATAGCAGCATTCATGCCTGGAGCATCTCCACCACTTGTTAATACGCCGATTGTTTTAATTTCCTTTGCCATAACTTCCCCTTTCTTATCTCTTAATATTATTTTCTGCTTTATGTTACCACATTATAAAAGAAAAATCTTCTTTTTTTGATAATTTTTTACCAATGTTAATTAAAATTTATGTTGTAGCAACATTTTTCTCACCATATTTACTCTTAAGAATATAAAGCAGGTCTGATGTCACCTTCACGCACTGACTCTGTGGAAGCGCTATTCTCTGTTTTTCTGCCACACAATATATTGTGACTGTGTCTTTACCGTCCGATTCTTTGAAAATATCAGTAAGCTCATCCCTGTGTGTCTCATACTCAGCAAGACTGTCAAACCTAAGCCACAATCTTCTTGGAACACTGTCAAAGCTCACAACACTGTCTGCCGTAAGTCTTGCTGGTTTGTCGGCATCTGCCTGTATTCTTCCCGTAACAAATACTTTGTTGGTCGTATCAAAAAGTCTTTTATATTTTTGATAATTTCTTGCAAACATGATTACCTCAACGCTTCCAACAAAATCTTCTATTGTAAGGTACGCCATCTGCTGGCCTGAGCCGGTAGTAATGACCTTAATATTACTTATAAGGCCACCTATTGTCTGCTTTGATCCGTTCATAAGCTTTGCCTGCCCAGTTTCCTCATCAATAAGAAAATCTGTACTTCTCGCAGAAATATGCTTCTCCCACATACCAGTATATTCATCCAGCGGATGTCCTGTTACATATACACCGAGAACTTCTTTTTCCCGTTCAAGCAGATCCTCCTTTTCAAACTCCTGAATATCAGGCACTTTCATTTCAAGGCTCTGTTTATCCTCTTCACTTACGAAATCAAATAGTGACATTTGTCCTGAAATAGCATCTTTATTCTGCTTAACAGCACTATCAATCATTCTCTCATAGACATTCATCATGCCCCGTCTTGTATTACCAAATGTGTCAAATGCACCTGCAAGTATAAGATGTTCCACTGTTCTCTTATTAATTACCCCTGCCATCCTTGTAATAAAATCCTGCATGGAGTGAAAATCGCCATTATTGGTTCTTTCTTCAATAATCGCAGTAATTGTAGGTCTTCCCATACTCTTTACCGCATTAAATCCAAACCTTATGTTCTTACCTTCAACACCGAACTCAGCAACCGATTTATTGACATCAACAGGAAGAATACTAATTCCCATCTCTCTTGCTGCAAGAATATATTCTGCGACCTTACTTGTTTTATCAGTTACACTTGATATCAGCCATGCCATATACTGTACAGGAAAATGTACTTTCAGATATGCAGTCTGGTATGCCACAACCGCATAGCATGCCGCATGTGATTTGTTAAATGCATATTTTGCAAAGTCCTTCATCTCATCATATATCTTATTGGCAGTCTGTTCACTTATGCCATTCTTAATACAGCCTGGTACTCCGTTAGCCTCATTACCGTATACAAAATTCTGACGTTCCTGCTCCATTACATCAAGCTTTTTCTTAGCCATTGCTCTTCGCACATTATCACTACCGCCCCACGAATATCCGGCAAGGTCACGGACAATCTGCATAACCTGCTCCTGATAAACCATACAGCCATATGTCGGCTCTAAGATTGACTCTAACTGCGGGCATTCATAGGTTATGTTTCCCGCGTTCTCTTTTCCTTTAATATACTGTGGTATGAAATCCATTGGTCCCGGTCTGTAAAGCGATATACCGGCAATTAAATCCTCTAAACAATCCGGTTTTAACTCTTTCATGAAGTTTTTCATTCCGCCACTCTCTAACTGGAATATACCTGCACATTTGCCCTGACTTATACATTCAAATACAGCCTTATCGTTATATGGTATATTATCCACCGAAAATGCAGGGTCAATCTGCTGTTCACATTTTTCAGTCTGTTGGATTACAGTTAAGTTTCTAAGACCTAAAAAGTCAAATTTTAACAGTCCCAAATGTTCCAAAGTAGGACCTTCAAACTGCGTAACCTTAACATTATCTGCTCCAACTGCAACCGGAACATACTCTCCAACATCCTTCTGACTGATAAGAACACCTGATGCATGCACTGAAGCATGCCTTGGCAGTCCTTCAAGTCTCTTTGCTTTATCTATAAGATCCCTCACTGTCTCATCAGCTTCATACAATGCCTTAAACTCAGCATTTGGCTTAATGTCCCTGTCTGCGTCACCATTCATTGCACTGTCAATCGTAACACCAACCTTCTGTGGTATCATCTTCGCAATGTTATCAACCATCGCATATGGAAGATCCATAACCCTTCCGACATCTTTAATAACGGCTCTTGCTGCCATAGTTCCAAATGTGATTATCTGGCACACACATTCTTTACCATATTTTTCTATAACATAATCAATAACCTTCTGTCTGCCTTCTGGTGCAAAGTCCACGTCAATATCGGGCATGGACACACGCTCAGGATTCAGGAATCGTTCAAATACAAGATTGTATTTAACAGGGTCAAGCGTTGTTATTCCAAGACAGTATGACACAAGACTTCCTGCCGCCGAGCCTCGTCCGGGTCCAACCGGAATATCATGTGTCTTGGCATAATTAATGTAATCCCACACAATCAGGAAATAATCGACATATCCCATTGAATAGATAACTGACAGCTCGTAAGAAAGTCTCTGGAATATATCATTCGAATCCTCTGCCCTTTTTATAACAACATCTTTTCTGTCTGCAACTATTGATGCTTTTGCCTGCTCTATAATATCTTCAATGCATACATCTGCGGTCTTGTCCGGATATCTCTTCTTTAATCCCTCATAACATAAAGCATTAAGATACACCCATGAATTCTTTCCATATTCTTCAGGCACATCAAATGCTGGCAGCTTTGTAACTCCGAATTCTATCTCAACATTACATCTTTCTGCTATCTTATGAGTGTTCTCAACTGCTTCCGGTACGTATTTGAACAATTCCGCCATCTCTTCCTCTGACTTTAAATAGAACTGTCCACCCTCATATCGCATCCTGTTTTCATCAGAAAGCTTCTTACCTGTCTGTATACATAATAATATATCATGTGCATCTACATCATCTGCATAGGTATAATGAACATCATTCGTACATACCAGTTCAATTCCGGTCTCATTATGCATACGCATAAGCTGTGGATTGACATAATGCTGTTCTGCTATTCCGTGATCCTGTAATTCAAGAAAGAAATTTCCCTTTCCGAATATATCCTGAAGTTCAAGGGCAGCATCTCTTGCAGTCTCATACATGCCTCTTGACAGATATCTCTGCACCTCACCTGCAAGACACGCACTCGTAGCAATAATTCCCTCGTGATATTCTCTTAAGACTTCCTTGTCTACTCTCGGCTTATAGTAAAAGCCTTCTGTAAACCCCTTTGAGACTATCTTCATAAGATTCTGATATCCGGTGTTATTCTCTGCCAGCAATACAAGGTGATTATATTTATCCTCACTCTGTCCTGCGCCTTTATCAAACCTTGACCCCGGCGCTACATACACCTCACAGCCAAGAACAGGCTTGATTCCTGCCTTCTTAGCCGCCTCGTAAAATTCAATAACACCATACATCACACCATGGTCTGTTATTGCAAGGCTGTCCATGCCAAGTTCCTTTGCCCGTTTAGTAATCTCTTTTATCTTACTGGAGCCATCCAGCAATGAATATTCAGTATGCACATGCAAATGTGTAAAACTCATAGCATCTCCTCCCTATGTAAAAAAATATAACATATTTTCGTTTATTAATCAGCAATTTTATGATATTCTATATTTAATTATTAATGTAAGGGAGTTGTATTATGTTAATATCTGATATTCCCGTAGGCGGGCCAATTTCAATTGAAATATCCATAGATAATGTCAGCTACGAGATGCCTTCCTCTGTTGTTGCATCCAAGAATGGCTACATTCTCTTAGCGCCTTTTACATCAAAAGGTGCTGTAATAGATTTTTCTTCTTATAAGGATATTTTATTTAATCTTTATACCATAGACCCAGCAACAAAGAACCGTGTAGTCTGGAAGAATATTAACATAGAAACTATCACTTATAAATCAACCGGTTTCGCATCTGCTTACTACAAAATCTCGACCAATGTTTTTGCCAGCATTGCCTCTGAATGCGACAGAAGATTTAATCAGCGCATTTCAACCATGGCTTTGGGACATATCTCATCAGATACCACAGAAGCTGATATTCCGGTAACGTTAATTGATGTCAGTGATAAAGGACTTTCATTTTCGACCAGCAACGAACTATTATATAACTATAATAATACGTATATAACATTTTCAGATCAGGCAAACGGAAAGCAGTTTAACTTTCATTTTAAATGTTTTATCATACGCAGCCAGTTGTATGGAGAACGCTACATTTATGGATGTATTATCCCAACTCCGTCCCGTGAATATCTTACATATGTTTTTCTTAAAAAAATTGAATTCAGAATCAGTTCTGCTAAAGAACAGTCTGAACAGACCGCTCTTAAAGATGCTGCTGACGTTGCTTCACAATCTATTGAAAGCACTTCGTCAGGATATCATTCACACATATCTGAAAAGAATAAGCGTTGATATAAGGGGCATATCACAATGTGATATGCCCCTTTATTATTAATCATCTTCTTTTTCTTTAGCTGTATCATCAGATTCATTATCGTCTGAATGACTACCAATGTTCTTCCATATATCGCTTTCCGGCTCACCACTAACTGTCGATGAATAGCTTCCATCTTCATTAAATGTTACGCTTTCTGCCACTTTCTCTGATGTTGAGAATAATGAAGTATCAACCGGTTCAGGTATTCCCTTTGCCTCTCTGAATATCTTCATGAATTCCTTGCCTGTGATAGTCTCATGGTCATACAGATATCTTGCAAGCTGATCCATTACTTCTCTGTTCTCTCTTATAATCTGCTTAGCCTCTTCATAACATGACGCAATAAGCTTCTTTACCTCGTCATCAACCTCTGCCTCAGTTGCCTGTGCACAGTTCATAGATGCTCTTCCGCTAAGATATTCATCTTCAACTGTTGATAATGCAACAAGTCCGAATCTGTCTGACATACCATATCTTGTAATCATTGTCTTGGCAAGGTTAGTTGCTTTCTTGATATCATCATAAGCACCATTAGTAACTGAACCAAATACAACTTCTTCTGCAGCACGTCCACCAACAAGTGATATAAGGTCTGTCATAAGTTCATCCTTAGTCTCAAGATGCTTCTCTTCCTCTGGGAAGTTAAGCACATAACCAAGTGAACCATTAGTATGAGGTATAATAGTAATCTTCTGGACCGGATCAGAATTATTCTTGATAGCTCTTATAAGGGCATGTCCAATCTCATGGTAAGCAACAACCTGCTTTTCCTTCTTGCTAAGAACTCTTTCCTTCTTCTCCTTACCTGCTACAACTGTATCAAAAGCACCAAGAAGGTCCTTCTGGGTAACAACATTTCTTCCATTCTTAACTGCCGCAATAGCAGCTTCATTAATGATATTGGCAAGGTCTGAACCAACAAGACCGCTTGTTGCCATTGCAATCTCATCAAAATCAACTGTATCGTCCATAAGCACATCCTTAGAATGTACCTTAAGAGTCTCAATTCTTCCCTTCTTATCAGGTCTGTCAACGGTAATTCTTCTGTCGAGACGACCTGGTCTAAGTAAAGCCTTATCAAGTACTTCCGGTCTGTTAGTTGCTGCCAGAATGAATATTCCCTTAGATGAATCAAAACCATCCATCTCTGCAAGTAACTGGTTCAATGTCTGCTCACGCTCGTCATTGCCACCGCCATACTTGGAATCTCTGCTCTTACCAATAGCATCAATCTCATCAATAAATATAATACATGGAGCCTGCTTAGTTGCTTCCTTGAACAAATCTCTTACTCGTGATGCACCAACACCAACGAACATCTCTACAAAATCAGAACCTGCAAGTGAGAAGAACGGTACATCTGCCTCACCGGCTACAGCCTTAGCAAGAAGCGTCTTACCTGTTCCCGGAGGTCCTACTAAAAGTGCACCCTTAGGAAGCTTTGCACCAATCTTGGCATATTTCTCAGGGTAATGTAAGAAATCAACAATCTCTGTAAGTGATTCCTTAGCTTCATCCTGACCTGCAACATCCTTGAATGTAACACCTGTCTTTTTCTGGACATATACTTTGGCGTTGCTCTTTCCAACGCCCATTCCGCCCATCATTCCACCATTCTTAGCAATTCTTCTATATACAAATGCAAAGATTATATATATGAATAAAAATGGCAGTACATATGCAAGCAGAAATTCTACAATTGAAGAACTCGAATCCGGAATATATCCTTCAAACTCAATACCCTTTCTCTTAAGAAGTGGTACAAGAGTATCATCATTAACATACCCTGTATAATATGTGTATGAAACTCCTGCTATGCCAGACTGTTTCTCCTCTTCAACAGGTGTAATAAGAATTCTGTCCTGCTCTAATGCTACTTTCTTTACCTTATCTTCATCAATCATCTGCATGAACTGGTCGTAGCTTATCTCCTTGTAAGTTGCATTCCTAAACATATTGCTAAGAAGCGTAAGTCCGATAAATGTTACAACTGCCGCTATAATAATGAATATTATAAGGTTAACATTCTTTGGCTTCTTGTTATTATTGTTGTTATTATGATTATTGTTGCGGTTATCGTTATTATTATAACCATTGTCATAACCGTTGTTGTTATAATTATCCATACTCTTCTCCTGATATGATACTGTACTTATCTTAAGCATTTCCAAATAAGTCTGTTTTCATTATAAAGAAGGAAAAAATATAAATCAACCAAAATCTAAGTGTTTAATAAGATGTTTATATTTACTTTATATTCTTAGTTTTTTTCTTTAAACTATGGAAATTTGTAATACAGGGCTGTATAATATTGCATATTTTTTTGATTACACATTCAGATTGGAGGAAAAGATGGCTGTTAAATATGTATTTGTAACAGGTGGTGTTGTTTCCGGTTTAGGAAAAGGTATCACTGCCGCATCTTTAGGCAGACTGCTTAAAGCCCGTGGTTTTTCTGTAACCATGCAGAAGTTTGACCCTTATATTAATATTGATCCAGGTACTATGAACCCTATCCAGCACGGAGAAGTTTTCGTAACTGACGATGGTGCTGAGACAGACCTTGACCTTGGTCACTATGAAAGATTTATTGATGAGAGCCTTAATAAGAATTCTAATGTAACTACCGGTAAAGTATACTGGTCTGTATTACAGAAGGAACGCCGTGGAGATTTCGGTGGAGGCACAGTCCAGGTAATCCCTCATATTACTAATGAAATAAAGAGCCGTTTTTTCAGAGATTATTCAACTGATGAAACTAAGATTGCAATTATAGAAGTTGGTGGTACTGTTGGAGATATCGAGAGTCAGCCTTTCCTTGAGGCAATCAGACAGTTCCAGCATGAAGTCGGACATGAGAACGCAATTCTTATTCACGTAACACTTATTCCTTATCTTAAAGCATCTGGTGAGATGAAGACTAAGCCAACTCAGGCAAGTGTTAAGGAACTTCAGGGAATGGGAATCCGTCCGGATATTCTTGTGTGCCGTACCGAACATCCACTTGAGGCTGGTATCAAGGATAAGATAGCACTTTTCTGTAATGTACCTAAGTCTCATGTACTTCAGAACTTAGATGTTGAGATTCTTTATGATGCACCTCTTGCGATGGAAGAAGAACATCTTGCACAGGTAGCATGTGAATGTTTACACCTTGACTGTCCAGAACCAGACCTTGATGAATGGAGAGCGATGTGCAAGGCCTGGAAGAATCCTACTAAGAAGGTAACTGTTGCATTAGTCGGTAAATATATCCAGCTTCATGATGCTTATATCAGTGTTGTAGAAGCATTAAAGCATGGTGGTGTATATAATTCATGTGATGTAACTATCAAATGGATTGATTCAGAAACTGTAACTCCTGAAACTGCTGATGAGCTTCTCTCTGACGTATCTGGCATATTAGTTCCAGGTGGATTCGGTGACAGAGGTACAGAAGGAAAGATTGAAGCTATCCGTTATGCCAGAGAACATAATATTCCATTCTTAGGATTGTGTCTGGGAATGCAGCTTTCAATTGTTGAATTTGCAAGAAATGTTATAGGATATGACGACGCACACAGTGTTGAACTTAATCCTTACACAACTCACCCTGTTATACATCTTATGCCAGACCAGGAAGGCATTGATGATATCGGCGGTACATTAAGACTTGGTTCTTATCCTTGTGTACTTGATAAAACAAGCAAGGCTTATGAACTCTATGGCGAAGAGCTTATACATGAACGTCACAGACACAGATATGAAGTTAATAATGATTACAGAAAAGTTCTTACTGAGAATGGTATGATGCTTTCAGGAATATCTCCTGACGGAAGAATTGTTGAGATGATAGAATTAAAGAATCACCCATGGTTTATTGCCACACAGGCTCATCCAGAGTTAAAGTCAAGACCTAATCGTCCACATCCATTATTCAGAGGCTTCATAACAGCAGCACTTGAATATCAGAATAAAAACCATTAATTATATTATATATGCATAACAAAAAACATCACCTGACGAATCCGACTTTCGTATCAGGTGATGTTTTTTATTGCTTTTGCTTATAAAATTATTATTTATTAAGACCATTAAGAATCTTCTTAATTCTCTTAACTTCATCGTCTTCTAACTTCTGTGATTCACAAATAGAAGCAACCATATCAACAGCCTTTCCGTTGAACCAGAAATCAGCTTCTTCCTTTAAAAGCTGTCTTCTATATTCTTCTTCTGAACGAAGTGGATGAATGAAAGCTGCCTTTCCTTTACGGTATGTATCAACAAATCTCTTGTCCTTCAACTTACCTACGAAAGTAACAACTGTTGTTCTTGCGTAATCCTTACCATAATCGTCTCTTAACTGATCAATAAGTTCCTGTACAGGAATATCCTGTGGTGCTTCCCATATAAGCTTCATAATTAATGCTTCACATGGACTTAATTCATTAAAATGATTTCTGCTCATAAACCCTCCTTAGGCTCTTCCATAGATATACATATTCTATATTATACTGCCATTATTAATATTTTTCAACTGTATAATGAATAGTCGGATATGGATTTCACAATTGTATTACCGATAAACTGAATCCATCAACTTCCTTTTCTACAATAGTGAAATTCTGGGGAAGTCCGCACATATATGCTTTCATTTTCCCTTTCTCTAATCTATAAACTATTTTGTCCAAAATGTCAAGCACACCTTGACCTGTAGCCTTGCCATAAGCCTCTTTTAATGTCCATATTCTGAAGAATCTTTGATCACTATCGCACTCTTTAATCCATTCTGCTTCAGATATGTCAAAGAAGCGTTTTGCCAGATTCTGTCTACCTTTGCGGGCTTTTTCAATATCAATTCCTACCGGTCTGTCGCCTATCACGCATGCTACATAATTAGACGAATGTGAGATATTGAAAAAAATTTCACGATTTGACAAAAAATAAGGTTTTCCTTGCGAATTATATGCTATTTCATAATCAAAGTACTGATTATTCGCTTCAATCACAGAAATAATATCCACCTTCTCATATAGATTTTCATCTGTTTTATAATCTCTTTCTCCTGTTTTTATAGACCATTTTCCTACCGCATAATTAAGAAGTAGGCCTGCCGTCACGGTTTGCAGCTTATTTTCATACATTTTCATCTTATCAGCCTTAGTTTTCCTGTATTCCGGAATAAGCGAATAGGCCTTTTCATATAACTTTTCATCAGTTAATGCATCTGTCGTTGTCACAAATATCATCATAATCATTCACCATCTATACACTTATTGTCTGTGCATCTGCCATATAACGCTTTGAGAACACGAATACTATATCACCTGATTTAATCAATGTCTCACCATTTCTTAATACTGCTGCAAGAATAAGTCCTCTTGGAAGACTAAGCTCGCATACCTTCTTTTCATTCCAGTTGTGGTCCTTAGTTATAATAAGCTTAATAAACTTAAGTTCCTTCTCCATAAGGTAATCTGTAGACTTCTTAATAAGGCTGTACTGCTCAACGAAACCTGCAGATAAGATACCTGTTGGAATAGCGACCATTCCGACGCCAAGAAATGTAATGATAATACTGAACATTTTTCCAAGCACTGTCACAGGATAGATATCGCCGTAACCTACTGTAAGAAGTGTTGATACCGACCACCATATTCCTGAAAATGCATTCTTAAACACTTCCGGCTGTGCCTCATGCTCTAAACTGTACATGCACAGTGATGATGCTATGATAAGCATCACAATGATGAATACAGAGGATAATATCTGGTCCCTTTTTCGCCTTATTACCTCTGTTATAACATTTAACGCATCATAATATGAATTGACACGGAATATCCTTAGGATTCTTATAACCCTGAACATACGGAAAGCAACTGCTCCTGCCGGAAAAAATACAGGCAGATAATTGGGCAGGAACGATAAAAGGTCAACAATACCGCTTCCTGAGAAGATGTATTTTATTCTCGCAATACCTGTACATTTATTAGGATACAGATATTCTGCCGTCCATACACGCAGTATGTATTCAATTGTAAAGCCGATAACTGTAATCCACTCTATAACATCTAACACAGGCTGGTACGGAATTGACTGTTCAAATGTATCAAATATCGCAATGAACAGGTTGATTATAATTGCAGCAGTTATCGCAATATCAAATGTACGGCTTGCAACATCACCCACATATCCAATCTGGATAATGTCAAATATACGTTTTTTCTTATTATTCACCGTATCCCATCCTCCTACTTAAGCATATACCACGGAAGCAGCAATGCTCTTATATATTTTGCAAATGGCACATATGCCGTTATGTTAATGAATACCGGACATAATATAAGACACGCTATAAGAAGCACCGGTATTATTGAAATCATTGCATTGGCTCTCCTTACAGGTATTGCCACAAGCCATGCAAATAAAGTAACCGCTATTACATACACAACCATATGAAGTATATCTGCTGCCCCCTTAAGTTGTCCTGCCACCGCAAGTGTTAACATTGCTGATACTGCAAAAAGTACACATGATATAAATGCATACAACGGCTTTCCTGCCACACGGTACATACGAGGCAGTGTTATAAATGTTCCGGAATTCTTATCAAGATAATATTCCACGATTCCAAAAAGTCCGCCTATATATACAAGAATTATAAGTAATGCCCTTAACGGAAACTCTCCTGTCTTATCTTCAAGCTGTGTCCCATTATCCTGTACACCATCTAGCACCTTAAAATCAATTCTGAATGTGTCATCTCCGGATATGTATTTCTCGTACCCTTTTCTTATCTCTTCCTCTGCCTTTTCTGAATGCTTTTTAAATATGTCTACAGAATTAACATAATTAACTGCAACCTCAGGCGAATATGCCTTAAACATAGCAGAAAAGAATATCTCATCAGTCATTGAGCTGACAAAATCTGACCTGCATATGATAAGCTCTATAATGTCTCTGTAGCTGCCACTGTCAAGCTTATCCTTAAGCCCGGTACCAACCACATAGCCACACTCTGTGTATTTATTCATTATATCCTGTTCAAGCTTTTCCTGCGATTCTGCTTCGTAAAATTGAACTGAATAATCGCCATTTACAAGATAATCTCTTGTCATTATGGCAATCTTATCGTCATCTTCAAGCACTATTCCAACCCTTACAGGCTCTGTCTCCTTAAGAGACGCTGTATTCGTAATTATTAACGCTGCAACAGGCATTGCAATAAGCACCACGACAATCACAGGATTCTTTAACTGCCTTTTAACAAGCAGATACAGCCAGTATAACAATCTCTTCATTATCTGTCTCTCCTTATCTTAACCGCCAATGCCCCTGCTGCCTGAAATATAATTATCCACATAACATTTGTCATAATGGTACTGATATCCACAGTTCCCTTGATTATCTGACATGCAAGTGTGAATAAGCCGTTAGTCGGAAGATACATGCCAATAACCCTCACACCCGGCGCAAGAAATGCTGATGAAACAATACATCCGGATGCATACATGCACGCCATTCCAAGGATACACACCGTAATAACTGAATACACCGTGTCGTCAACTACTGAGAATATACAGTTTATAAATGAAACTGCCGCATACACAAGCACCACAATCCCCAGTATGGAAGCAATGAATTCTCCAACTGTCGAAACTGCCAGAACTCCTGATATTGCAGGCACCCCCAGCCTCATTACATTAATTATAATAAAAAGCACTTCAAATATCATTATATACACAATGCCAACTCCGGTAGTTCTTGCAATTCCGGTATCAAATGCTGATATTCCCGCACCTTTAAGGCTCTTTGCAAGCGACCTGCTCTCCCCCTTCATATTGCCGGCACATGTTATTGTGCTAAGTAAAAGCAGCATCACAATTGCTGTGCATACATAAAACTGTACTGTACTCAAGCCTTCTTTAACCGATATATCTCTTGTCTTAAAGTATATGCTTCTGTTAAGTGCATACGAAAGATATATGTCATTAAGCTCATTCTCATGTGTACCCCGCAAGCCCCTGTAATTCTTAAGCACACCATTGAACAAATCGTCAAATGTATATATCCCCGCCTCTGCAGTTGCAAGGTCTGAGCCTCCTGCCCTCACCATCTCACGGAATATCATCGAAGTATTATTAACACCCTCTGACTGACACACAACCTCAACAGGTGTATTCTCGCCCGACATAATATCACTTATCATATTCTCTGGCACAATAATAGCCATAACATAATAATTATTTCTTAATCCATCTATAGCCTGCTGTCTGTCAGTATATTCAAATGTACAGACATTCTTAATTGTGTCTATCTCGCTGACATAATTGAATGCCATCTTAATATATCGAAACTCCTTATTATTATCTGCCGAATCAGAGTTTTCTGTGTCATCATAATCAGGATACACAACAGCAACCTTCATCCTCATGTCGCTGTCCTGTGCCGTTGCAATGCCTATGCATGTACTTATTGCAATAACAAGCACTGCCGTCACTATCGTACCCAGAATTATCTTCGGTATAGATAAAAATGCGGATTTAATCTGCAATTTTAATAATTCCAGTTTCCTTCTCATCTAATCCCCCAATTAAATCTATCTGTGAATAATCTCTAAAAGCTCATTGCCGGTAACCGGATGGTCAAGTTCATTAAGCTTACCATTCTTTAAAAGATACATTCTGTCAGCAAGCTTTAATTCACCTTCTTCGTGGCTTGTTATGATGACTGTACCTCCGCTTTTCGTGTAAGCAGACAGATAATTCATAATATCCTGTTTACACACAATATCTAATGAAGCTCCCGGCTCATCTAATATAAGTACGGGTGGATTCTTAGCCAGTGCACAGCATATGCTTAAGCGCTTCTTCATGCCTCCTGACAGCTTATCAACACGTTTGTCAAGATATTCTGACACTCCTAACACTGCAGGAACACCGCCCTGTAAGTCTGCGTCCATGTTTCTTCCTGTATCACAGTACCAGAATTTAAGATTATCTCTTGCCGACAGCTTCTCCATAAGTGGATTCTCCTGTGGCACAAAACCAATATATTTCTGAAACACCAACGCATCTGCAAATGCGTCAATGCCATCTATCTTAAGACTTCCTCCATCTGCCTTAAGACTTCCTGCCAGTATCTCCAGAAGAGTAGATTTGCCACAGCCGTTGGCACCGACTATGGCAATATACTCTCCGCTGGCAGCATGAAACGAAGCGCCGTTAAGCACTATCGTTTTCCTGCCATATGATTTTCTAATATTTTCCACCTCTATAAACATACATATATCTCCACATTAATTCTGGGCTGCTGTATCAAACTGGCTGTAATACAGCTTGTGATAGAATCCGTTCTTAGCCAGTAATTCTTCATGATTACCCTGCTCTATAATATGTCCGTCTTTCATAACAAGAATAACATCCGCAGACTGGATAGTTGAAAGTCTGTGGGCTACAATAAAGCTTGTTCTTCCCTCCATCAGCTTTGCAAATGCATTCTGTATCTTTATCTCTGTTCTTGTATCAATAGAAGATGTAGCCTCATCAAGAATAAGCATTGGCGGCTTTGCAAGCATAATTCTTGTTATACATAAAAGCTGCTTCTGTCCCTGTGAAAGGCTTCCACCATCCTCGCCTATAACTGTGTCGAATCCGTTAGACATTCTCTTGATGAATCCATATGAATGTGCTGCCTTGGCTGCTGCAATAATCTCTTCCTCTGTAGCATCAGGCTTACCCATTACGATATTCTCTCTTATAGTTCCTGACTTTAGCCATGTCTCCTGAAGAACCATACCAAAACCCTGTCTTAAAGACTTTCTGGTCATCTGTCTTATATCCGTTCCTGATACATCAATACTTCCGCTGTTAACATCATAGAATCTCATAAGAAGATTAATAACTGTTGTCTTTCCACAACCCGTAGGTCCGACAATCGCTATTCTCTGTCCCTTCTTGACATGAAGATTGAAGTTCTCAATAAGCTTCCTGTCAGGTACATAGGAAAAGCATACATCATTAAGATCAACTGTTCCGTCAACCTCTTCAACAACCTTTGCATCTTTTGCATCAGGAATCTCAGGGTCTTCTTCAATAAGTTCAAATATTCTGGCTGCACATGCAAGAGCATTCTGAAGTTCAGTAACAACGCCTGATATCTCATTAAAAGGCTTAGTATACTGGTTGGCATAACTTAAGAAACTTGATAACTGACCAACTGTGATACCGCCATTTATAGCTGAAAATGCACCAACAATCGCAACGCTAGCATATACAAGGCTGTTTACGAATCTTGTTGAAGGGTTAGTAATAGATGAGAAAAAGATTGCCTTTAAGGAATACTTCTGAAGTCTTTCATTAATCTCATCAAATTTTCTTACCGCCTCATCTTCATATCCGTAAGCCTTAACTACCTTCTGTCCGCCAATCATTTCATCAATAAGTGCTGTCTGCTCGCCTCTTGTCTCAGACTGGAGTTTGAACATGCTGAAGGTCTTCTTGGCAATAAAGCTTGCAACTAAAAACGAAAGTGGCGTGATAACAACAACAGCAAGTGTAATCTTAGCATTGATTGTAATCATAAATATAAGTGTTCCAAGTATAGTCATGACACCTGTAAAAAACTGTGTGAATCCCATA
This sequence comes from Lachnospira eligens, assembly GCF_009680455.1. Lineage (GTDB taxonomy): Bacteria > Bacillota > Clostridia > Lachnospirales > Lachnospiraceae > Lachnospira > Lachnospira eligens_A. Next base: position 51,571 of record NZ_WKRD01000006.1, on the reverse strand, counting down.
AGCAGACCATCTGCAAACTGGTCAACATCAGCTATTACACGGCTCACAATCTCACCATATGAATGTCCGTCAATGTACTTGAGTGGAAGCACCTGAATTTTTTCTATAGCCTCATTTCTTATATCTCTTGTTACTTCATATGTGATTCTGTTGTTACATATGTTCATAAGCCACTGTGAAAGTGCTGTAATTCCAACAAATATACCAATTCTTATAAGTATATTCACAATCTTTGCAAAATCCACATTATTCACACCGATAATGCAGTCAATTCCACGACCCACAAGAATTGGCACATAAAGTGTAGTTGCAACAGTTACTGCTGCCATAATAAGCGATAGTATTATAAAAAAGCTGTGCTTCTTAATTCTTTTAAGGAGTTTTACAAATGTTGATTTATTCTTCTTCATTATGCTACACCCCCTTCTGAATCTGCTTTCTTAAACTGTGATTCATATATTTCTTTATAAACCTCACAATTTGCAAGAAGCTCGTCATGTGTTCCCATTCCTGCAACCTGTCCGTCATCTAATACGATAATGAGATCAGCATACATAAGTGATGCCGCTCTCTGTGAAACTATGAACACAGTGGGAGAATTGTTCATTCCCCTTATAGCTTTTCGAAGTGCTGCATCAGTTGCAAAATCAAGAGCTGATGCACTGTCATCAAGAATAAGCACATCCGGCTTTCTTACGATTGCTCTTGCAATAGTAAGTCTCTGTCTCTGGCCACCTGAAAGGTTCTTACCTCCCTGCTCTATAACATAATCCAGACGTCCCTGCTTAGAATCTACGAATTCCTTAGACTGTGAAATCTCAAGTGCTTCATCTATCTGCTCATCAGTAGCACCCTTCTTTCCCATCCACATATTCTCTCTTATAGTACCTTTAAAAAGTACTGCTTTCTGCATAACGATACCGACCTTATTTCTTAAAGCCTCAATATCATAATCTTTAACATTTACACCATCAACAAGTACTTCACCCTGTGTAGCGTCATACAGTCTCGGAATAAGATTAACAAGACTGGATTTACCTGAACCTGTGCCACCTATAACACCGATTGTCTGGCCTTTCATAGCCTTGAAATTAATTCCTTCAACTGAAGGTGCACCTGAACCACTGTATGTAAGTGAAACATTCTTAAATTCAACACCTGGCTGTTCTTCCTTAGCTACAGCTTCCTTAACGCTGCCATCTGCCATTCCAGATGTTACATCGAATACAGACTCAATTCTTCCTGCACATGCAAGTGCCTTAGTTATTGTAATGATAAGATTGGCAAGCTTGATAAGTTCAACTAATATCTGTGACATATAATTGTAAAGTGCAACGACCTGTCCCTGTGTAAGCGCACCGGCGTTAACTCTTACTCCACCAATCCATATAAGTGCAATTATTGATACATTTACAACAACATAAGTAAGCGGATTCATAAGTCCTGATATCTTACCAACATATTTCTGTAATCTGTTAAGGCTTTCGTTATCATTTTTGAAACGCTTAACCTCATCCTGTTCCTTATTGAATGCTCTGATAACTCTCACACCGGTAAGGTTCTCTCTTGTTATTCCAAGAATCTTATCAAGTCCTGACTGTACATTTTTGTACATAGGTCTTGTTGCAAGCATGATACCGAATACGATAAGTGCAAGTACCGGGATTGCCGCAACAAATACAAGGGCTGCCTTCACATCAATAGTAAATGCCATAATCATCGCACCAAATACAATAAATGGTGAACGAAGGAACAGTCGCAGTACCATGTTGATACCATTCTGTACCTGATTAATATCACTTGTCATTCTTGTTACAAGTGTCGATGTACCAAGTGTATCCATCTCTGTGAATGAGAATGTCTGGATATGTGCAAATAAACTGTGTCTCATTCCTGTTGCTGCACCAACTGCAGCCTTGGCACTGAAATACTGTGCTGTGATGGCACATACAAGTCCTATGATTGCAAGAAGTATAAGCATAAAACACATCTGCATAATGTATCCCTTGTCTGCATTAACAATACCCTTATCGATAACTGATGATACTACCAGCGGCACAAACAACTCAAATATTGCTTCGAGCATCTTAAAAAGCGGTGCCAGAACGCATTCCTTCTTGTAATCTTTAAGGAATCTCATAATCATTTTCATAAGAAAACTTCCTCCATTAATTCAGTGACACTAAAGCATCCATAAGAAACTCATACGAATAGCATCTCTTAGTGCCAAAGTACTCTCTATAAACTTCATAATTGTAATATGAATGTTCAAACTGTCTTGAATACAAATGTGCTATATCAACGCGCATTGTAAAATCTGGCATACAGCCGGACGCCTGATTAGCTGCTGCCATAATGTCCACTGCAAGTATGCCTATAACCGCATTCTTTGCTTTAAGCAGGATATCGTAATCATTCACTGCGTCAAGCATGTATCTATACACATAGTACATTGCAAGCTGCTCATATTCATGTGCATATGCTTCACTTCCCGCATGGTAAGTTTTCATTACCGCTGCAAGCCCAGAATCATCCGCCAGCCCGTCTAGGAACCGTCTTACTCTCGCCACATGAATATTCCAGTCAGGATTGATTACCTCCATTCCTTTAAAGTCATCAAAGAAATGTCTCAATCCCTTTATCAGCCTTTTGCCATGCAGCTTCTCATCCCGGCTTTTTAGTCTGTCAATCAGCTCCTCTCTGTAATCAGCTCCACAGAACCGCTTTGCAACACCAGCTATAAGCTCGTCCCTTTCAGCATCAAGATGCTTCTGGATACGCTTTGCATAATCAAGATAGAGCATCAGCCTCTCAAATATACTTATATCCCTGTCTGATATTATTCCAAAAGCCACTATTCTTGCCTGCCGAAGCTGCATATATGTATATGCATCTATATCATTAGGCTCCAGCGTAAGACTGTTATCCTCAATCGTATCAAATGTAAGTTCATCTTTGTAAGAAAACATCAGCTCACCAGCCGTCTTACACGAGTGGGCTATTCCAATTTCTCTTATATTGCCATAATCGTTAATAAATCTTGGAAACTCTGCACATGTTTCACACAGCTTATCCTCTCCAAGTTCTATATATAAATCGCACAGATTATCATCATTAAGAAAAGGACATCGTCCTCCTTCTTTCAGTGTAAATGTACATTCTCCGTCCTGGGATGGTACCATTACACTCTTCAGGCGCTTTCCAAAAGCACCTTTAACTGTTTTATAATATTTGTAAGAATCCTTATCAACATCGACATCCCACCCGGCACAGCATGTATCTGTACAGGCTCCCGCAATGCATCTGAAATCCTTATAATAATGTGGTGTCATTACTTTCATTTTATTATCTCCCGCATATAAACCGGCATGTTAAGTGCATCTGTTAACTACGCAAAAATTGTCTGCCACACCTTATTAGTGTAGCAGACACATTTACATGTACATATTATTATAATTACTGTTCTTTTTCTTGTCTACAATATACTTATACACTGTGACACACGCAAGAATAATCATAAGTCCCTCTGCTGCCATGTATGTATAGAACAGATATGGCTGTCTTAACGCTGACACAAGAAGCGGTGAGCTGACTGCAAAATCATACATTCCCGTATCACCTATATATTTAGACATAACAACCGTACTCATGATTGTTATATTAGGAAAAGACATATTACCAAGCACAAGTGCCACAATCAGCACCGTATTGCGTATCAGAAAAAATGTCCTGCTCACCTTAGCTTTACTAAGACAGCTCATAACAATGCCTCCAATTATACATACAAGAAATAAAAGAAACATCATATACATCTCAGAAGCTGCAAATGCAGACACTTCTGTTGTCGCAGTCTCATATCCTGTAAGCAGTGCAAAGAACCCAAATATAGAGCGGCCACCCATAATACATGCCGCCACAACAAATAATAATAGTAAAAAATTCCTTCTGTTTAGCTTCCTGTTATCCATAATTCCTCCATTTGCATTATTATCGCAATTATGGAGGAAGATTTCAAGTAATTTATATAAACTTACTGCGCCACTTAATTGCCTCATCCCTATACGCAATTGCCGTCTCCATAAGTTCATTATACTGTGCCTTTACACTTTCTATTGTTGCCTCAAGCTGGCTTATTGTCTGTATTGCCTGTCTGTTTTCCTGCATATATGTATTAAGCTGGTTTTCGTACTCTGATATTTTCTGTTCACTCTGCATCAGCATGTCTGTATCCTGACATTTAATGAATTTCCCATCTGATGTTATTTCGTAGAAACTGTCTACATACAAAAATGCTTTTCCCTGCATTCCAAACACTTCATACATATCAACATTTTCACAATCAACAGGAATATTAAGACTGTCACCTTCTTCCAGTGGGTAGACAGCTCGCAGCGACAGTCTGTCCGTAAGCGGGTTTGTCACCATATAAAACAGCATTAACCTGTCTTTATTTACTACAAGCTGTGGACAGTGCATATCTGGGTTCTCGCTGCTTTTCACACGAAAAAGCGCTTCGTTGTTCATCACATTTTTAACAAGAATATCTCCGTTCTGGTTCTGATATGCATAATATATTGTGTCTCCCAACACTACATCTGAAAGTCCGTCCAAAAAGTCTGACACAAGCATTATCGGGCGTTCTATACCGTCTATGTACGCCGTTCTCAAAAATATATATCGTGATATGCTATAGATTATAAGCCGTCTGTCACTGCCTGCCGTGTATACATTTGCCATAAAAGGACACTCCCGTTTTTATATTATTATATGGTCACGTGAATGTAGATAGAACATATAATGTAGTAAAGAAACGAAGAAGGAAAAGATAATGGCTAAATGTAAATGCAGCAAATGTGGTTCTACCCGCATTGTAAGCAATATCGTGCAGAACATGCCTAATGGCTGCTTTGATGTATGCACGAACCCGATATGCGGTTCCCCCGATGAACTCAGTATTCTTGCCCCTCTTATCTATGATGAGATAGGTATTAATCTGTGTACCACATTCGCTGTCGGCACAGATATTTCAACGACTTATCCAACAGCTACCAACGCATCAGTCAGTGTTATAGATATAGCCTACACTTATGGTGATGAAAATGTTGAAATCACCCAGATAGCCGGAAGGCCTAACTGCTACTCTGTGAAACTTGCCAACCTTACTGTAACATTTGCAGTAACGCTTTATGATGAGTCATGCAGGGCATTAGCAACTCTTACCCCAACGGCAGTCTACCTTCCTAACTCAACTACTGCTGCAACTTATGATGAAGATACCAATCCGACATCTGTCACCCTTGAAATATTCGCTCCTTACGGAGTTTCCTACAACTCGAATAACGCAACTCCACCTGTTTATACGCCTGCACTTAACAGTATAGGTTTCTTGTCATCTGCCAATGTTGTAACCCAGGGACTCAACCTTTATGCAATACCTAAGCTTTTAGGTCTTGATACTACAGATGACGAGGTTACTGTAGGTCTCACTCTCATCTTACAGAGCCTTTACTTCTGTGGATACCGCGTAACAAGTGCCGGCAGAATCTCAACGCCTAAGGGAAGCATTGTTTCCGGTGAAGAATCTGACTGCATCAAGTTTGTTTGCGGAAACCTCTTAGACAGAGCCATCAAGCCTCTCGATTTAAGTCCACCTTCATGCGAAGGTAACTTAAAGAAAGACTGCAAGAAGCCTTGCATGAATGACTGCACCGACACTCTTAACACTAACAACACAGCCTGCCAGAGCGCATGTAATAATGGCAATAACAGCCAGACTTCCTCTGGTGCATGCACCGGACCTTGCAATGGCATATGCAGCAAGACTAACTAATAACCTCAATCTGTGGGAACAGACGCCTGCCTGGCGGCTGTTTCCATGTACATATTTTCTTCTTTTGGACTTCCTCTGTGCATTCCTCTGCTTCAACGTCCAATCCACCACGCCGCTTCGTTCCTTTTGGACTTTCTCCGTGCATTCCTCCGCTTCAACGTCCAATCCACCACGCCGCTTCTTCCCTTTTGGACTTCCTCTGTGCATTCCTCTGCTTCAACATCCAATCCCAATCTATACGCTCACATTTTCTTCCATCGCAAATATTTTAATTGCTAATTTCCCTACTATGTGTGTATAATTAATGAAATATATTATATTAAACTGTTGTATACACAGTCGTAAAGTGAATATATTTAGCTGTGGATGCTCTTCGGAGTAGCCGGCACTTGGTAAACCGCAAGCGGCTTTTGAAAAAAGCCTAATTGCGGTGAACTTAGTGTCCGTTGCTAGCGACAAGAAGCGAAAGCGTGCTCCGCAGCTAAATATATTCGCTTTGCAGCGTCCGTATACACCACAGTTCGCATGGAAAGGAGTTACTAATGAATTTTAAAAAGTACAGGTCGAAATTCCTTTTGGTTTTTGCGACCCTCACTCTCTTGTTCTCTTCTGTTCTTCTTACTTCATGTCAGGGCAAAAAGATTAAGAACACTGTATTTTCTGTAGATGATCTTGCAGGCAAGACTATTGGTGTTCAGTTAGGAACAACTGGTGATACTCTCGTAAGTGATTACGAAACTGATGGTTCTGGCACAACAGTATCAAGATACAACAAAGGTTCTGATGCTATACAGGCTTTAAAGCAAGGTAAAGCTGATGCTGTTGTTATTGATGAACAACCTGCTTTAGCATTTGTTAAAGCTAATCCAGACCTTACAATTCTTGAAGAAGAATTTGCAAATGAGGATTATGCCATCTGTGTTGCTAAGGGCAATTCCCTTACTGCAAAGCTCAATGAGGCTATTGAAGTACTTATGGCAGATGGAACTATCCAGAAGCTTATTGACGATTATGTTGGCGATAATGCTACATTTTCTGGTTACAAATCACCAGACGGTATAAGCCGTACTAATGGAACTCTTGTTATGGCTACAAATGCTTACTTCAAGCCATACGAGTACTATGAAGGGGGTTCTATTATTGGTATTGACGCTGATATTGCACAGGCTATTGCTGATTACCTCGGAATGAATTTAAAAATTGAGGATATGGAATTTGATTCAATTATCACTGCCGTATCTTCTGGTAAAGCTGATTTCGGTATGGCTGGTATGACAGTTACTGATGAGCGTAAGAAAAATATCGATTTCACAACTACTTATACAACTTCTAAGCAGGTTATTATTGTCCGTGACGACAATGCTTCTGCATCAGGCATGAGTTTTGCTGAGAAGTTCAAGACAGACTTCATCAAAGAAGCAAGATACACTTATCTTCTAAAAGGTCTGTTAAACACAGTAATTATTGCATTCTTTGCAGCACTTATGGGTGTTGTTATTGGTTTCCTTATTGCAGTTGTCCGTTCTAACCATGATAAGACAGGACACATGAAGGTTCTTAACTTCATTTGCAACATTTATCTTACTGTAATCAGAGGAACACCAACTATGGTACAGCTGCTTATTATCTACTATGTAATATTCAGTTCTGTACATATTGACAAGCTTATTGTTGCGATACTTGCATTTGGTATCAACTCAGGTGCTTATGTTGCCGAAATATTCCGTTCAGGTATTATGTCTATTGATAACGGACAGTTTGAAGCAGCACGAAGCCTTGGTCTTTCTTATAAAACAACTATGATAAGTGTTATTCTTCCACAGGCATTCAAGAATGTTCTCCCAGCACTTGCTAATGAGTTCATTGTTCTGTTAAAGGAAACATCTATCAGCGGTTATATCGGTCTTAACGACCTTACAAGAGGCGGCGATATTATCCGAAGCATAACTTATGATCCAATGCTTCCACTTATTGGTGTTGCCATCATCTACCTTGTAATGGTTATGGGACTTTCACAGCTTGTTAAGAAACTTGAGAGGAGGTTAAGAAACAATGAGCGATAATACTAACGAAATCATACTTGAAGTTAAGGATTTGAAGAAATCTTTTGGCGACCATGTTGTATTAGAATCAATCAATACAACAGTCCGCAAAGGAGAGGTTATTGCAATTATCGGACCATCTGGCTGCGGTAAATCAACATTTTTGCGTTCACTTAACCTTCTTGAAACTCCTACAGAAGGTCATGTATTATTCCATGAGCAGGATCTTACAGATAAGAGTGTAAATGTGGATGAATTAAGAGAGAAGATTGGAATGGTGTTCCAGCATTTTAACCTTTTCCCTAATATGACTATAAGAAGAAACATAACTCTTGCTCCTACTAAGCTGGGACTTATGAGTAAGGAAGAAGCTGATAAGAAAGCTGATGAGCTTCTTGCAAGAGTGGGACTTTCTGACAAAGCCGATGCTTATCCTAACCAGTTAAGTGGTGGTCAGAAGCAGCGAGTTGCTATTGCAAGAGCACTCGCAATGAATCCTGAGATAATGCTTTTCGACGAGCCGACATCCGCACTTGATCCTGAAATGGTTGGTGAGGTTCTCGCAATAATGAAGGAACTTGCTGCATCAGGAATGACAATGATTGTCGTAACTCATGAGATGGGATTTGCAAAAGAAGTTGCCAACAGATGCATGTTCTTCTATGATGGAGTCATCAATGAAGAGGGGGCTCCGGAAGAATTCTTTGGCAATCCTAAGAGTGAGCGATTGAAGGATTTCTTGTCGAAGGTGCTTTAATTAGTACAAAGGTGGGCATTGAAATAGGGAGATGTTATACAAGCCCTCATGGATGCCTGCACCTAGTGTAAGTAAATGCCGTCATATACAATGTTTTTTAGCTGTGTAAAAATCAAACGCGCTTCGCTTGAACGAGATTTTTACACAGCACTTTTTGTATATAACGGCATTAACTTACACACGGTTCGGCATAAATCGGTCTTGCATAACATCTCCCAATCTCAAAGCCACCACCCCGCTACTAGGCAGCCAAAATAAGTGCAGACATGCAGTACAGTATACATTACATCTCTATTGGTATTCCCATATGTTCATTCCATATTTCTTCTGCATTATCTGCAATAGATCCCTGCACTATATGCAAAATGTTATGAAAAATTTTGTTCAAGTCCATCAAAACAAACATATCCACACCCAAAATGCAATGCCGCAGGCGAGCATTCGTCCGTAGGCTGACTACTTGGTGAAGAAGAAGTCAGCCGTACAGTATGCTGTGGGATAGGTGTGTGGTGTCCTTAGGTGTATGCCCGAATATTCTTATGTCGTGTGAAAGTTAATGCCGCAATCTGCTAAAGGTTGGGACTTGTAATCTCGTTCAAGCGAAACGCGTTTGATTACAAGTCCCATTATAAACTTAGCAGATTGCGGCATTTAGTTTCACTAGACATAAGAATCCTGAGGGCAGATGCCTAAGGACACCACACACCCTTCCACAGCACACTGTACGGTGTCCGGCCTATCAAGCCTCCTTCGAGTAGTCAACCTTCAAAAGACACAGCCCCTTCGCCGGCGCAGTTGCACCTGCAAGACTTCTGTTTCGTGCCTCTAAAAGTTCATACATACTCTCCGGTGTTCTCTTTCCCTGTCCAACTTCAAGAAGTGTACCACTTAATATTCTTACCATATACTGTAGGAATCCACTTCCATGATATGTAAGATTAAGGAACGAGCCCTTTAAAGAAACATCTATTGAATATATCTCACGGACTGTCGATTTCTTCATCTTGGGATTACCACAAAATGATGCAAAATCATGTTCTCCAGTAAGTATGTCTGCTGCCCTCTTCATGGCTTCAACATCCAGCTTACCCTCAATTATGTTGACATATTTTCTGTTAAATACAGGCTTCTTATCCCCAACATAACATGTATAGCAATAAGTTTTCCCCTGCGCATTGTAACGGCTGTGGAATCTGTCAGATGCAACACGGACCTCCTGCACACAGATATCTTCTGGAAGATATCTGTTCATATAATCGCATATCTCATCTTCCTTCATCTTAGTTTCCATATGTACATTGGCAACCATTCCTTTTGCATGCACTCCGGCATCTGTTCTTCCTGCACCTATAACCTCAACATCAGTTCCTGTCATGGCAGAAAGCACTGATTCTAACTTGCCCTGAATTGTCATATCTGTAGTTGGCTGATGTTCCCAACCATAATACCTTGTACCATCATAAGTTATTATCATCTTATAATTCTTCATTCATATCTCCCATTCATTCTTCTGATTTGAACCCACATAATTTCATACAATTAACATCTGTAATCTCATCTCGCAAAATACTGTCCATAAACACTTTTATATCATCTTGCCAGATTCTGCTTCATTCCATCAAGGAAATCATATATCTCATCCATAAATACCTTACCATAACGCTCATATTTATTTTCGCCGACACCGCTTACTGACAACATTTCTTCTTCACTGAATGGTACTTTAATACACATGTCTATAAGCGTCCTATCTGAAAATATTACATATGGCGGAACGCCTACTGAAACAGCTATCTGTTTTCTTAACTCGCGCAGTCTGTTAAACAACATAACGCCTCTGTCATTAAGTGCATCCTCAGGCTTCTTTGATTTAGACGTTGCATATGCTGATTTTGCAGCTGCTGCAGAACGCTTCATCCTGTCTGCCACCATTGCAGCATTCCTTGATACAGGTGCACTAAAACGGTTGCCCGGATACATATAAGCTTCGTCTGCTTCCTGCTCTGCCTCATCAACAACACAGTTAGAACAGTTATGGCAGTTGTATCTTCCACCCTTTGGATTGTCTGGTCTTTCTCCAAAATATTTAAGTATATACTCTCTTAAACAGCCTGTTGTCTTACAATAATCAACCATTGCATTAAGTCTTCTTTTATCAAGAATCATCAGCCTTGCCTGTTCTTCTGCATCAATATCAGGATTAGGCTCTCTGTGTTCTATGAAGAACTTGTTGATCATAATGTCCTGCGGTGAATAGAGCAGTACACATTCTGAATCCTCGCCGTCTCTTCCTGCGCGTCCTGCCTCCTGATAATAATTCTCTATGCACTGTGGCATATTATAATGAATTACGAATCTTACATTGGACTTGTCTATTCCCATTCCAAATGCGTTGGTTGCCACAACAACAGGCTTGATATCATATATAAATGAATCCTGATTCTCTTTTCTCTCTTCTGCCGAAAGCCCAGCGTGATACTTAGTTACAGATAGTCCGTTGGCATTAAGCATGTCATAGACTTTCTCAACATTTTTCCTTGTAGCACAATATATAATTCCGCTGTCCTGTCTGTGACTTACAAGATAATCAAGTATATAAGAATCCTTGTCCTTGATATGCTTTACCTTGAATGTCAGATTACTTCTGTCAAATCCAGTAGTGAGTATAACCGGTCTTTCAAGAGAAAGAATCTGCAGAATATCGTCCCTTACCTTACTTGTTGCTGTAGCTGTAAATGCGCTTATTATCGGGCGTCTTGCCAGCTTCTTCACAAATGACAATATATTCAGATAACTTGGTCTGAAATCCTGCCCCCACTGTGATATACAGTGAGCTTCATCTACAGTAATCATAGATATCTCTACATGCGTGGCAAAATCAAGAAAGCCCCAGGTTTCCAGCCTTTCAGGTGCAACATATATAATTTTATACCGTCCCTGCTTTGCAAATGCGAGTGCCTTAGCTATCTGATTATCTGTAAGAGAACTGTTAATATAAGCTGCATGTACACCTGCCTGATTAAGTGCTCCAACCTGATCCTTCATTAGCGATATAAGTGGAGATACAACAAGAGTAATGCCGGACATTAACAATGCCGGCACCTGATAACATAATGATTTTCCCGCACCTGTAGGCATAATTCCTAACACATCCTGCCCTGCAAGAATAGCATCAACTAACTTTTCCTGACCCGGACGAAATGAATCATACCCAAAATAATGCTTTAAAATTCCGTATTTATCCATATATCACTCTCTTTTTCAATCTTCTCTTACTTTCGTACATTCTCTTATCTGCTCTACTTCTTGTATCTTCAAAGTTCTTATCTGTCTTTATATCATATTCAGCATAACCACATGCAATCTGCACATTAAGGTCTTTGATTCCAAGTTCTTCTTCAGTATACTTTTCAAGTTCCCTTAGCTGCTTTACATGTCTTCCAATATCAAAGCTTTTTTGCTTCTGATTAATTACAGTACAGAATTCATCCCCACCTATACGATAACATTTACCATGTCTGCCAAATATCTCTTTAATAATTCTGGCTGATGCCTGTATATAGGCATCCCCTGCTGCATGCCCCAGATTATCATTACACCACTTAAGGTTATTAAGGTCAAATGTCACTATAGAATACCCTTCATAATCAGAGGTTTCATATTCCCACTCCTCAAATGCAGAGCGATTATAAACCCCTGTCATAGTATCAGTTACAGCCATCTCTTTGTAGAAATCTGCCTTCTGTCCTTCCTTAATCTTCTCAAATGCTTCTGATATGCTCTCATAACCAAGCACAATAATAAATACAAGAATACCCAGTTTTCCTATAAGATCTGTCTGCTGCATTCCCTTATAATATGCAATAAGATCAACAATCATAGAAATTCCAAGTGCAGCTGCACCTATAATATTAGCTTTTACTTTCCTGTCAAAGCCTTTAACCCATACTCTTTTAATAAGAATTGCACAGAAATATACAAGTGACATAACAAGCATCATATGTATAATGTACACGCTGTTCTTAAACTCACACACACCTGTCATATGACATACAAGCAGTATTACAGCTGTTGCAGCATATATGGCACACAAGATATTATTCGCAGCACTTTTCCCTATCTGGAAAAAATTCTTCTCTGCCTGCATAAAAGGAATAGGTATCATCATAAGCAGTACATATCCTATCAGTGAACCTATCTTCCTGTCCTGCACAAGAATCGTTGCAATATCAGTCTCATTAAGAGCCCATGCACCTATAATCATTGCAAATATACCAAAATAAAACAGTGCTTGTGTCTGTGCAATCTTCTTTCTACAGAAAATCCATAATATAATCATAGCAAATCCAACTATTATTATAAACGAACTAAGTACTGCTGATGGTAAAGATTTCGCAATAAGCTCTTTTACAAGTTTTGTCTCGTCGCCATATTCAAATGTTGTTCCTCTTATCTTATGACCAGCATATACATTAGTAAGCCTTACAGTTATATCTGTTGTATATGGCGGAAGGTTCACAATCGTATAATTAGTTCCAGTGGTTGTTCCATATATAGAACTATGCGCTTTTATATAATATATAAGTCTTCCACCTGCATATACTTCTACTTCCTGATGCCTGCTTACAAATGCCAGTGCATTATTATTTCCTGCACCTGCTCTAATCTTCACATAATATTCAATTGTGTCATCTCCAATATATCTTGTATCCTCTGGTTTAACTACGACACTCGTTCTTTTATCTGCCGGTGTCACTTCATCTACAGTGCTGAATATAAATCCTGAAGCCATAAAAAGCAGAAATCCTAATAAAAATATACAGTAAAAAATCCTGTTAATTAATTTAATTCTTTTCATAAAAAAAGCCTTTCAGCCGTACTATAGTGTTATCCGTAATGAATCTAACCCTATAATACAGTAGAATGGCTTTATTTTCAAATTATTTTTTGTTGTTCTGTATTTTGTACACTATTCGCAAAGTTTTAAAACTGCATAGCACTACAAGTTACTATTATATACTTTTAGCAAGTTCAGTTGGATTCTCTGAATACTTCAAAGCTACATCCCTTGAAATAACTCTTGTCTTAACAAGATTAGCAAGCGAATAATTCATTGTGTGCATACCTGTCTGCATATTTGACTGAAGAACGGTCTGAATCTGATTAGTCTTCTTCTCTTTAATAAGATTAGATACTGCTGTATTATTAAGCATAATCTCTGTTGCAGCAATTCGTCCTTCCTGCTCTGCACGAGGTACAAGTGTCTGTGTTATAACTCCAGTTAATACAGATGCAATCTGTATTATAAGTGCAGACTGCGCCTCAATAGGGCATGCACTGATTATACGCTCAACTGTCTGTGTAGCGCTTCTTGTATGAAGTGTTGATAATACAAGATGTCCTGTTTCAGCAGCTGTAATTGCTGCATTGATAGTCTCATAATCTCTCATCTCTCCTACAAGAATAACATCCGGGTCTTCACGAAGTGCTGAACGAAGTGCTGTCGCAAAATCAGGTACATCTCTTCCTACCTGTCTCTGATGTATCATAGATTTCTTAAACCCATATACATACTCTATAGGATCTTCTACTGTTATAATATGTCTTGACATATTGTTGTTAATATAATCAATCATAGCTGCAAGTGTTGTAGACTTACCACTTCCTGTAGGACCTGTTACAAGAATAAGACCAGACCTTTTCTCAACAAGCTTAGAAAAAAGTTTTCCTGAATGTCCCAATTCTTCAAACGACGGTATAACAGAATCAAGAAGACGGATACTTGCTGCAAGATTTCTTCTCTGATGATATATATTAATCCTTAATCGTCCACCAGACTCATCAGTAGATGCCACATCAATATCTTTTCCTGCCTGAACATTCTGTATATCTTCATCACCAAGAATTGAGAATATCATATCTTCTGTTTCTTCTATCGAAGGTGTTATATCAAGAAGCTCAAGTTCACCATATTTTCTTACTGCAACCGCTTCTCCTGCAGTAATATGCAGATCTGAACACCTGTTATCTCTTGCGTATTTAATTAATTCTTTTAATTCCATGTTCCCCTCCCATACATTTTGTTCATTAGTATGAACCACAATAAAATACTACCATAATAAAAATGCATATTCAATCACACTTTTATCCCATTTTTCTTACATATATCATTAAGGCAGCATCTTTCACAGTGTGGCGTAGTACGCGCCGTACATACCTCTCTTCCGTGGTCTACAAACCGGTGGCATAATCCACTTCCTTCTTCTGGCGGGACTAGCTTCCACAATGCCATCTCAACCTTCTTAGGCTCTTTCTCGTCTTTTACAAGACCTATTCTGTTACAAAGCCTTATACAGTGTGTATCTGTAACAATTGCCGGCTTTCCGAACACATCACCCATAATAAGATTGGCACTCTTCCTTCCAACTCCAGGAAGCTTTAATAATTCTTCCATGCTGTCAGGAACTTTATCATTATACTGTTCATGAAGCATGCGCATACATGCACATATATCCCTTGCCTTGCTTTTTCCAAGACCGCAAGGTCTTATAATCTTTTCAATCTCTTCTGGAGATGCTGCAGCAAGTGATGCTATATCAGGATATTTTTCATACAGCCCCTTAACCACAACATTTACTCTTGCATCAGTGCATTGTGCCGCAAGTCTTACGCTTACAAGCAGTTTCCAGGCATCATCGTAATCAAGACTGCACTCCGAATCCGGATATTCTGCCTTTAATCTTCTTATAACCTCTAAAACAAGTTCTTTCTTAGTCATAGATTACGCATCTTTCTTCTTATAATTAGCAATTCCGAATATTGCAAGAAGCAATACACACGCAAATATCATCCAGCCAACAAGATAACCTGTTCCCCTTGGTTTAAATGTATCATAATAACCCTTAAGGTATACAACCACTATAATAGCCGGAAGTATATAACTCATATAGAATCTTAACCATTCAGGAAGCTTAGGACCTTTTCCTTCATTAGCTTCTTTTCTGAAGCCTTCCCAGCCCCAGCCGTTCTTCTTGGTACAGAATAATACAAATATCATGCTTCCAAGAGGAAGCAGATTATATGAAACAAGGAAATCCTCCAGATCCATAATTGAACTTCCCGGACCAATAGGCTGGAAAGCTGCAAGCTTGTTAAAGCCTAATACAGCAGGAAGTGAAAGCAGTATCATGAATATAACATTACCTGCAACAACCTTTTTCCTTGAAAATCCCTTAAGGTCAATATAAAAAGCAATAATGTTCTCAAATACAGCAATTACAGTTGATAATGCTGCAAATGACATGAATACAAAGAATGCTGTTCCCCATATTCTTCCTCCCGCCATATGATTAAATATGTTAGGCAGTGTTATAAATAAAAGTGATGGACCGGCACCCGGAGCAACACCATATGCAAAGCATGCAGGAATAATTATAAATCCTGCCATAAGAGCAACAAATGTATCAATCAGAATGATATTAACAGCCTCTCCACCTATTGTTCTGTCTTTCTTTAAGTAGCTTCCGAATATCTCCATTGCGCCAATGCCTACACTAAGTGTAAAGAATGCATGTGTCATGGCATCAAATATAACCGGTCCTAAACCTCTTGATTTAATAGCATCCAGATTAGGCACCATATAGAATTTAACACCTTCTGATGCATTAGGAAGTACAAGTGAATGAACTGCCAGTACCACAATAAGGATAAGAAGAAGTAACATCATAACCTTAGTAATCTTCTCAACGCCCTTCTGTAATCCTAATACACATACACCAAACGAAAGTAAAACTGCAACAATCATCCAGATTGTCATTGTACCAGGCTGTGAAAGCATAGTTCCAAATGCTCCTGAAACCTCATCTGGCTCTAAACCTGCTAACGAACCTCTTGCCTCACGCCATGCATAATAAAGCATCCATCCTGCAACCATAGTATAGAAAGCCATTAATACGTAGCTTCCTACTACCGATACCCATTTGAAATGATGCCATTTACTTCCCTTAGTCTCCAGTTCTTCAAATGCCCTTGCAGCACCTTTACCGCTTCCTCGTCCTACTGTGAACTCCGCACACATAATAGGAAATCCAAGAATTGCAAGAAATACAAGATAGATAAGCACGAATGCCGCACCACCATTTTCCCCGCATATGTATGGAAATTTCCACACATTACCAAGTCCCACCGCACAGCCAGCAGACACTAAGATAAAGCCGAGTCGCGAGCCGAATTTTTCTCTCTCTTTCAAAATAAAACCTCCATAGTTAATATATTTACATTAATTAAGATTGTATCATATATTACTATATTTTCACAGCCAATTATTTCATACTCTGACTGACTTCTGATGTAATAGTCTGACCGCCCTGTTCATTCCATTCTTTTACAAATCTATCGAAGTAAGATATATCTTCTTCTCCGCTTATAATCTTTAAATATGCCTCTTTTTCTTTAGCCTTAAGTCTCCACCAATGGCTCTTCATTGTGTCTGTGGTCTTAAAATAAAGCGAGTCAACTACCTTTATATTATCCTGTGCAATCAGACTGCATGCCTTAATTCTTGACATATACGCTGCCCATTGCGTACTTGTTTTGTTAGCATTCTTGATATACTCACTACACGCATCATAAAATGAGCGTTCAAGAAGTTCCAGACTGTCAGGATTCTTTCTTCCTGAAATTGTGGCATCTATATTCCTGTAACATATTGAAAGTGCATTATTGTAATCAACATTTATTGATAAAGGTCTTGCCGTAGGTTCAACATTAAGCTGATAGTAATTCTTGAATTCTTCTGAGTCTGTACAGTCAAATCTTACCTTATCGAACATGACGCTTATCATCTTTGCTGCAATCTCAGGATGTTCATAGCCCTTTCTTACAACAACATATTTGTAACACGGATTCTGACTGTGATAACTCGTTGTCCCATCCGAATCTGTTGCTATTAAATATGGCTGCCAGTCTGCATCCGGATTCCTGCTTACTGCATTAGCAAGCGGATTATTCGGTGCCCACCATGGTCCGAAAAACGAGCCACACAGACCATTCTCTATAAGCTCACATATATTGGTTGATGTACGCAGAAGAAAATCATTATCTATAACGCCCTGATTGTACAGACTGCTTATATATGAAAGTGCTTCTTTTGCCTCATTTGTAACCGAACCATATACAATCTCACCATCATCGTTCATTATCCACTGCTTTGGATACGCTCCAAAGCAGGCAAATATTATATCCAGCAGAAATTCACTGCTGTAACCACATTCACCTGTCACATCTGTATCCACTGCAAGCCCCACTGTATTAGGTTTTCCGGACGCATCCACGCCATTATTTCCAGGGTCTTCTGATATAAAATGCTTCACTATATTAACAACATCATCAATAGTGTGTGGCTCTGACAATCCAAGCTTATCCATCCAGTCTTTTCTTAACCACACAAGATTAGGTCCATCTGTTATATTAGTCTCCGGCAGTGCCATTATCTTTCCATCATATGTAACCATATCCTTAAGTGAATCGCCATAGCTTTCATACATTTTCCTGATTCTGTCACTTATACAGTTATTGTAGCTTTCTGTAAGGTCCTCTATAAGTCCTGCTTCCACTAACTGTTCAACCTCATCCTGACTTGATACAACCATAATATCCGGAAGGCTTCCCATTGAGATTACCATTGAAACATTAGTGTCATACTGGCTGTCGTTTGCTTCAAATACATCAACATTCTGCACATTTATCACAGACTTAATATAGCGTGTGTACGCATTATCCGTATAAGTGTCATTCTCCGGCATATTGGAATTATTAACACTTGTCATCTTTCCAAGTGTATATTCTATAGTCTCGGGGTAAGCTCCGAATGGCGTTGTCCTCGCTTCTTCCATTCTCGCATTGTATTCTTCATTATCATTAGACACAAAACCAGCCGGGCTTTTACACCCGGCTAATATAAGCATTATTCCTGTGACACCAAATGCCACACATTTTTTTAATGTTTGCTTTAATCTATTCATATATCTAACCCTTCACTGCACCTGTCATGCTTTCATTATAACATCTTTGCATTATCATAAACAAGGCTGCAATTGGAATTGATATAAGAACTGCTCCTGCTGCAAATCTTGTGTACCATACATCAACATACTCCTTTTCAAGCATCTGCCACAAGCCGATTGCAACAGTATAATACTTCGCATTTGCCCTGCAGATTACTCTTGCAAATATGAAATCTACCCAAGGTGCTATGAATGATGTAAGTATTGTATACACTATAATTGGTTTACTGAGAGGTATTGTTATCTTAGTAAATACCTGCCACTTCGTTGCTCCATCTATCATAGCAGCCTCATCTATTGTCTTAGGGATAGTATCAAAGAATCCCTTTGCAATGTAAAACTGTATTCCTGATGATGCTGAATATACAAGCACAAGCGCAACTCTTATCATTGCTCCTTCTGAAAGTCCTACTGCTTTAAGTATATAATATACGGCAACCATCGCCATAAATGCAGGGAAAAGTCCAAGTATCATTGCGATATTCATCATTGCTTTTCTCATCTTAAACTTAAGCCTTGACATACAGTAGGCTACTGACAGTACAAAAAATGTTGATATAATACATGAGAATACTGCTACTATCAGAGTATTGGTAAACATTCGTGGAAAATTAAGTATTCCTGTATCTGTAAAAAGCTTTACATAATTATCAAGTGAATACTGCTTTGGGAAGAAGGAGCTTGTATAAGCACCCTTCTGAGCCCTGAAGCTTGTGAGGAGTATCCAGAAAAGAGGACTTACCCACACTATCGCTAATATTGTAAGCACTGTATGTGCCAGTATATTTTTAATAGTCTTTTTCTTTTTCACTGGAATCCCTCCTCATCTTTATACGCTTTCGTTCTTCTGTATACAAGCAGTGAACCAATCGCTAAGAATATGAATGTCATAATACCGATAACAGCACCAAGATTATAATACTGATAATCTATTGTCATCTTGTACAGCCATGTTACCAGAAGGTCTGTCTTTCCTGCCGTTGCACCTGCCATAACCGGATCTCCCTTAGTCAGCAGATAAACAATATTAAAGTTGTTAATATTAGCAGTAAATGTCGTGATAAGATATGGTGCCGTTACAAATAACATATATGGCATTGTTATCTTAATAAACTTGACAAATCCATTAGCTCCATCTACATCTGCTGCCTCATACAGCTCCATAGGTATATTCTGTAATATACCTGTAACCTGCAGAATAGTATATGGAATACCTATCCACAGATTAACCACGATTACTGTGATTCTTGCCCAAGTCGCATTTGTAAAGAATGGCAGTGATTTTGTTATCCATCCTGCATTCTTTAAAACAACATTTACAATTCCATCCTGTGCCAGCATGCTTCTGACAATAAGAAGTGAAACAAACTGTGGAATTGCGATTGAAAGTATAAATATAAATCTCCAGAAAGCCTTGAATTTCGTACCTTTTCTGTTGATAAGCAGTGCAACAAGTATTCCGAATATGTAATTAAGAAATGTTGCAAATATTGCCCACACTATAGTCCAGCCAAATACTGACCAGAAAGACTGTCCTATCATGCTTCCTGAATCGAATATCTGCTTGAAATTCTCAAGTCCTACCCAGTCGAAAAGCACCAGATGGCTGTCAACCTTACTATAATTAGTGAATGCCATGCTTATCATGAAAATAAGCGGAAGTATTGTGAATATAAGCACACCTGATACCGGGAGTGTAAGCAGCAGCTTATGAAGATTCTCATTAAACAGCGACTTCACGTCTTCTGCAAATGTGTTTATATGCTTTCCTTTTTCCTTTAACAGCTCCAGCTTATATGAGCTTTTTACAGCACTAGCTGCAACTATTATATAAGCTATAATAATGAATATTGTTGCTATTCCATACAGAAGTATAAGAAGTGAATTATCACCTGCAACATACTCATATATTCCAAGCTTCTCATTCCAGACCTCCTGCTGCGGTCTGCTTCCAAGACCTGGAAGCATCGCAAGGCAGTTAATTCCATTCATAATCATAAAGCATACAAAGGCTGCTTCTATAGCTATATACATAATTCCCTTTATAATCTGCTTTCCTACAAGATTACCAAGTCCTGGAATCAGAATGCTTAACTTCGTAAATATATTTCCTTTTCTAAATGATTCAGTGAACTTAACTGCCATTATGCGCCACTCCTTTCAGCATTTAATCCCCATCAATTATTTTGCGATTGATGTATTAATCTGCTTATAGAAATCCTGTGTCTTAGCTGCTGCATTATCTGCTGTTATTTCACCATTTACGATTGCCTTAGCAAAGTTCTGTGCAGGTGCCCAGTAATCATTCATGCCTGTTACTGTTGGCTGGATTACTGATGTCTTGTTAAATGTATCATTCTGTGCTGTTACAAGGGCATCCTTCTTTACTTCATCAGTTGCAAGAAGCTCTGTATTACAAGGAATAACACCTCTTAATTCATAGTGCTTCTTCTGTGCATCCTTGCTTCCAAGATACTTTGCAAGTGCAACTGCTACCTGCTGATACTTGCAGTTAGGATTAACTGCGATTGCCTTAGAACCTGCAAATGCTAACATCTGCTTGTCTTTTCCACCAATCTTTACTGTAGGAAGTGAAACTGCTCCAAAATTGTCTCCAAGAATCTCTTTAACACTCTTATAATCCCATGATCCTGAGAAGTAAGCTCCAACTGAACCATCTCTTAAGCCAGCGATACCAACACCCTGAAGGTCATTGACAAAGTTAGGATTATTTACAAGTGAAACCATTGCCTGTGTTGCCTGTGTTCCCTTATCTCCTGAGATATCAACACCTGCTGAATTATCTTTTCCGTCTTTTCCAAAATATTTACATCCATTAGCAAGGAAGAATGATGACATATACCAGCCCTCTGTAATATTGAAAGCCACCTTATTCTTCTCAAGCATCTTATCAAGGCTCTTTACATCACTGTCTGTGAATTTGCTCTTGTCATAGTACATAAACCATGTATTAGTTGTAAATGGTACTCCGTATACAGCCCCATCTACTGATACTGAATCCACAATTGCATCTGAGTTAGTTTTCTTAACATAATCTGCTGTCTCTCCACCAAGCTTTGCAATAGCGTTAGCATCAACAAGTGTCTGAAGCTGGTCGTTAGCAAAGAAGTATACATCTCCTGAATTCTCTGGATCCTGTGGAACTATCTTTCCTGCGTCCTGCTCTGAGCATACACCGTATTCAAATGTTAAATCCCAGTCAGGATGCTCTGAATTAAACTGGTCACACATTGTCTGAAGCCATTTGCCGTTCTCATCTGCCTGATCTTCTGCACAGCCCCATACCTTGATTGTAGCTGTGATTTTTTCCTCGCCTGCTGCTGTGTCATCCTTTTTAGCATTGCCACAACCCACAAAAAGTGACCCACACATTGTTGCTGCCATCACCGCAGCCGCTAATCTCTTAAACTTCATAAAAAAACCCTCCTTAATAATTATCCGAGACAGCTTTGATTACTGTCCTCTTTTGATAATCTAATTATATTAAGGAGGGGTTAATATTAAAATATAAGATATTTTAGAAACATATCAGTTTTTTGTGTTGTATGGTTTTGCCGGGAATTTTATTGTTATTGTTGTTCCCTCATCAGGCATGCTCTGCACTTCCAGATGATAGCTTTCGCCGTAATAAAGTCTTATTCTGTCATTAACATTTCTTGCACCATACCCTTTTGACTGGACTGTTAAGAAGTTTTGTGCAGTTTCTTTGTCCATTCCTACACCGTTATCAGACACTGTTACACATACAAGCTTTTTACCTTCTTCATCCGTCTGCATCTTGGCCTCTACTGTTATTACACCTTTCCTGTCTGTCAGCAGATCTATACCGTGGTCTATTGCATTTTCTACCAATGGCTGGAGTATAAGGTTTAAAGATTCGCATGGCATAACTTCCTCTGATACATTTATCACCACATCAAATGAGTTGTCATGCATTATCTGCTGAATCTTAAGATACGACTGCATGTTGCTTAATTCCTGCTCAAAGCTTAGTATATTCTTTCCCTTATTAAGCGATGTACGGTAGTAGTTAGACAATGCAAGTGTTATCTCACTTATATCCTCCTGTTCATATTCTATTGCTTTCCAATTGATAAGCGATAATGAATTGTAGAGGAAATGCGGATTAATCTGTGCCCTTAATGCCCGCATCTCTGATTCTTTCTGGCTTATACGTCCTTCATATACCTGCGTGATAAGATTCTTAATCTGGGTTGTCATGCTGTTAAAGCTATGAATAAGGTCACCTATTTCATCTTTGTCCTGTGTATTAATTACCGCATCAAAGTCTCCATTTTCAACCTTTGCCATACTGTTTTTTAATTTATTAATTCTTCTTGTAATGAAGCCTGTTGTAAATATACTCGCCGCAGCGGCACCTGCAACTGCTACCACAAATGCAACTACAATCATTGTAATCATTGAATTAGCTGACCTGAGCACAAGTTTTCTTGGTTCATAGACATATACTGTCCATCCGGTAACAGGGCTTTCCTTCTTTACTACAGAATAACCCTCTGTATTTCCACATGTATTATTATCCCATTCTGCCCCGTCGATTAGTGAAAGCAGTTTCTTACTGTTTAATCTGTATCTGGTGTTATTGTTTTCAAATGTGTCACTGCTGCATATAACTTTTCCATCAGCGTCAAGCACCACCATTCCGCAGTTCTGCTCAAGACCACCTGTAAATGAACTCATCATGCTGTCATAATCAACATCTATGTACATGATTCCAAGAATCCCTAGCTGGTCAAGCGTTGACATTTTTCGTGCTGAAACAAGTGTCCTGCTGTCTTCATCAACAAACCACTGTATCTTAGTGCTTTCAGCAGCAGAATTATAAAAAGGTCTGTCTTTTATCTCTTCTATTGGAGCTATAGTTGTATCATGTTTAATAGCTTTATCCACATATATTGTTACCCTGTTAATATCATTGTGAAAATACTTTAATGATGAAAGCATAGGGTCAAATGTAGTGACAATCTGGTTATACATCTCATATGTGCTTTTGTAATCGTATGAAAGCACTCCCGACAGCGTATCATTAAATGTTATATAATTAGACAGGTTGTCATACACCTCTATCTGCCCATCCACCGTTGTAACAGACTGCTCAATTGCCCCTTTGATGCTCTTTAAATCTCTGTCCATAAGAATGTTTCTCATCTGACAGTATGCAAAAACAAAAAGTACAATCAGGGGAATAAGTCCGGTCACTACATATATGATGACAAGCTTGTTCTGTAATCTTATATCATTGATTTTCTGCTTAATCTTTTTCAACTCAATTCTCCCTGATCCCTGAATTTCTGAGGACTTATACCAAAGTACTCCCTGAAGCTCTGTACAAAATATGAAACATTTGGATAACCCACCTGTTCACTTATATTCACAATCTTCATGTTCGTACCGGTAAGCAGTTCCTTAGCCTTCTCCATTCTGTACTGTTTAATATATTTGCTCAGATTCTGTCCTGTTTCCTTCTTAAAAAGTGAACTTAAATAGCTTGGTGCAAGATAAACCATATCCGCAAGCTGCTGTGCGCCAATCTCCTCACCATAATGGTTATGTATATAATTCTTTACGGTCTCAATCTCCCGGTGTGACGTGGCCGGCTCTTTTCCGAAACTCTTTTCCAACAAATCAATATAGTTATTCACTATATCCATAATGCATGAGAAATCCTCCGACTTATACAGTCTGTCAATCTCCCTGCCAAATTCCGCCTCATCAGCACCCGGAATATTGTCATAGAAATCTTTTAACAGATTGGAAAATACAAACTTGATGTATATATGTGAGAAGTTCGACTGCCCCCTGTATTTCTTACACAATGCATCAAAATGTATCCGTAAAAATGTGATATCCTTCATCTTGATATCCTGCTTCATCTGCTTCATAAGTGCATCATCATCAATCTGTACAAGCACAGGTGTATCTTCACTGATATTATCAGAAAAAATATATCTTCCTGTCTCATAAAACTTATTATTCATCAGTGTATCAACTGCATCCATTACCTGTGGAAGCTCATGATAATCGTTGAATAAACCGGACACAGCAATATACATAAACTGCCCCGTCTTTCTATATATATAGTCATGAATATTTGTAAACATTTCTTCAATGTTCTTATCAATATTACCATCTGCTGTGAATGATTTATCAGAAAATATGATAACTGACTGTAACGGGTTAAGATTAAGGTACTGATAATCCAGTTCCCCGGTTATCTCTTTAAATATGTCTTCACCTGTATCATATTTCCCAAAGAAATCAGTATTGAATTCTATAAGTGCAAGTCTGTTATACCCTGCCAGAAAATCCCCATTATCAAGTATTCCTGATGCATCACCGGAGTTGAGCAGCGTATACATGTAGTACTGTTTTATAAAGTTAGCCTGCCGGTTATAGTCCTCGTCCTTCTTGTGTTCCTCGTCAAGCTCTGTTATAACCCCTGTAATTGTCGAACTGAATTCTGACGGATCAACCGGCTTTAATATATAATCTTTAACTCCTAATTTAACTGCCAGCTTGGCATACTCAAACTCGTTATAGCCTGAGAATATAATTGTCTTTAAACTGATGTCGTTGTGCATCACATTCTTAATAAGCTCTATTCCGTCCATAAACGGCATCTTAACATCTGTAAGCAGTATATCTATATGTCCAATTCCTGTATTCTTGTCAGATGTCAGATATTCCAGTGCCTGCTTTCCGTTGCACGCCTCAAATACTCCAAGCTCAATTCCCATTCTCTTAAGAAGCATTCTTATTCCGCTTCTTTCAATCTTTTCATCATCCACTATAAGTATATTATACATAAATCTACCCCGAAACCTTCCTCATTCACGAACTTTTGCTCTTATAATGATTATAGCTTCCGGGGCAATTATTATCAACTTATTTAGTTATATTAAAGATGCCATATATCTTCATTGTACTGTTTGATTGTTCTGTCTGATGAGAAAAATCCGGCATTTGCAATATTAACAAGCATTTTTTCTGCCCACGCATATCTGTCATCATAATCTGTGAGAGCCTTTTCTTTGGTTTCTATATAGCTTCGTAAGTCAAGCAATGCCATAAACCAGTCTTTTCCTACAATCTCATTATACAGTCTGTTAAGACTATGTGAATCACCTGCCTGAAGCATAGCATCCGATATTATAAAATCCACACATTTTTTTATAAGAGCATCTGTCTCATAAAGCTTCTTTGCGTTATAGTCACATTTTTCATAATGTGCAATAACTTCATCACTTGTTGCGCCAAATGTATATATATTATCTTTACCTACAAGCTCTGCAATCTCAACATTAGCACCATCCATTGTTCCTAATGTCACAGCACCGTTAAGCATGAATTTCATGTTGCCTGTTCCTGATGCTTCTTTAGATGCAAGTGATATCTGCTCTGATATATCACATGCAGGAATCAGCTTCTCTGCCAGTGTTACATTGTAGTTCTGGACAAGCACAACCTTAAGGTAAGGACTTACATCTTTATCGGCCTCAATAACCCTACTCAATGTAAGTATCAGATGAATTATATCCTTCGCAATTGTGTATGCAGGTGCAGCCTTTGCGCCAAATATCACTGTAACAGGAGTCTTTGGAATGTTGCCTGCCTTGATGTCAAAATATTTATATATTATATACAGTGCGTTCATCTGCTGTCTTTTATACTCATGCAGTCGCTTTATCTGTATATCGTATATTGACTGTGGATTAATCTCTATTCCCTGTGTCTGCTTAAGGTATTCTGCAAGATTTCTCTTGTTGTCTGTCTTAATCTCAAGAAGATTATCGTAAACATTTTTATCACCGGCAAACTTTAAAAGGTCTTTTAACTTTTCTGCGTCATGTCTGTATTCACTTCCGATAAGTGTCTCAATGTATTTCGCAAGTCCATTATTACAGTGGATAAGCCACCTTCTGAATGTGATTCCGTTAGTTTTGTTATTGAACTTCTCTGGATATATCCTGTAGAAATTATTAAGCTCTGTATTCTCTAATATCTCAGTATGAAGCTTTGCTACTCCGTTGACGCTCATTCCATAATGAATATCGATGTGTGCCATGTGAACGAGATTATTATCGTCAATTATATACACTGATTTATCTGTGTACTTCTCACGCACTCTTCTGTCAAGTTCTTTTATAATCGGCATAAGCTGTGGCACAACCTTGTTAAGATAATCCACAGGCCATTTTTCAAGGGCTTCGGCAAGGATTGTGTGATTAGTATACGCACAGCTTTTTGATACAATATCAATTGCTTCGTCCATTGTTATCGGACTTCCATCTATATCTCCATTTTCTGTAAGAAGTCTTATAAGCTCCGGGATTACCATTGTCGGATGCGTATCGTTAATCTGGATTACTGCAAGGTCTGGCAGATTCTTAAATGTTTTTCCGGTGTTAATACATTTGTCCCTGCACTCGTCTAATATAAGCCTTGCTCCATTGCTTACCATGAAATACTGCTGATAGATTCTAAGAAGCCTTCCCTGTTCGTCACTGTCATCAGGATAAAGAAACAGTGTAAGGTTCTTGGCAATATCTGACTTATCAAAGTCTATGCTGTCACCTTTTACGATGCTCTCATCAACTGTCTCCACATCAAACAGATGAAGCTTATTCGTTCTCTTTTCTCCGTACACATTGATATCATACATTCTTGAAACCACACTGATTTCTCCGAAATTGATAGTGTATGCCACATCTGTCGGAACAAGCCAGCTGTCCTTACCAATCCATGGATTAGGCACTTCCTTCTGCTTCCCATTCTCAAACACCTGCTTAAAAAGTCCAAGATGATAATTAAGTCCGATTCCGTCACCATTAAGACCAAGGTTAGCAATTGAATCAAGGAAGCATGCTGCAAGTCTTCCAAGTCCGCCATTACCAAGTGACGGCTCTACTTCCAGTTCTTCAATATCTGAAAGATTCTTTCCTGCCTGTGTAAGTTCTTCCTTAACTTCATCATAAATTCCTAAGTTAATAAGATTATTGGATAAAAGCTTTCCTATAAGGAACTCTGCAGAAATGTAGTATACCTTTCTGCCATTGTCTTTCACTATTCTATCACGTCCTTTTTGTGCAACCAGCTTCATAAGTGCATGAAAGCACTCCTCGTTGCTGCATAAGTGCAAGTCTTTTCCATATTCTTCCAAACATATAGTGTTAAGCATATCGTTGCCCTCCATTCTTGTATTTATATTTTATTATAGGGTTGCTGGAAAAATTCTCTTGCTTTATAATGGGATAAACTTGTACTATTCTATCATATTTAAGGAGAACCTTATGAATATAACAGATTACAGACCACTGAAAGAAACCAAATCTCATTTTGATTCAGATTTTTTATATAACACTTACCCATGCTCTATCCCGCTTGATTTTGCGGAAGTTCCGCTTCACTGGCATAATGAGATGGAGCTTATATACATCAAGAAGGGACGCATGATCGTAAGCGTTGACCTTGAGTATTCTGTTGTAAATGCTGGAGATATTGTTGTTGTCATGCCTGGACATATCCATTCTATCATCCAGAACGAAAGTGATTCATGCGAATACGAAAATATTCTTTTTAATCTTGATATGCTTGTTAGCAGGCAGTGTGATTATGATACCGTAAGCTTTTTTAACGGAATTGCCGGCTTTAATGGGTATTGCCCTCCTGTTATCAGTAAAACTGCGCCACACTATTCTGATTTAATTCATTATATTGATGAAGCTGATAATATATGCAAGTATTTCCCTGACGGGTACAGGCTGAAAATCCGTGCATGTCTTTTTAATTTCTTTTTTGAGCTTAATGCACATTTTTACACGCATACGGATATGCCTGTACACTTGTCTGATGATAAGATGGATAAGCTGAAACTGGTACTTAATTATATTGAAAAGAACTTCGCGCATGCAATATCCATTGAAGAGATGGCGCAGTGGTGTCATTTCAGCCAGTCGCATTTTATGAAGTTTTTTAAGAACTGCACCGGCACATCTTTTATCACTTACTTAAACGACTACCGGCTTATTATTGCTGCAAGAATATTAAAAACCACAACCCAGCCGGTTATTATAGTGGCTTCGGATTGTGGTTTTGATAATATATCTTACTTTAATAGAAAATTCAAAGAAAAATATGGTGTTTCTCCGAGGGAATTCAGGAAATAAGGTGTTATTAATATAATCTGTTTTTTACATATTCTTCAAATCTTGGCAGTGCCATTGCTATTTTTCCATACTGTCTTGTATCTATAACGCCCTTTCGCTTTAAACGGTCACGGTACACAGAGAATAATTCTGGCTTCATGTCAAGCTTTTCACGAATATCTTTTACTGACTGATAACCGCTCTCAGATATAACGCTAAGTATTTCCTTATCTTTAGATGATAACTCTGCCCATATCTTACTGTATACATATTCATCTAAATACTGATCATACTCTGGCATAATATCTTCAAGTGTATGATCTTTTCTATTATCCCAGTAAAGATATCCAAGCACCTGAAACGCAAATGGATATCCTCTTGTAAGAAGTGTCATCTTGTCAGCCATTTCATCATTTATATCAAATATTCTCATGTAATGGCTTTTAATAGCTGTATAATTAAGCGGCTCTAATATAATCTTAGGTGCTCTGTATAAAAATGTAAGTGACTTTTCATTCTGTAAATCATATATATTCTCATACAATCCTGTCATCAAAAGATATATAGGATATTCTTCTCTTAAAAATATCTGAAATGAACTTGCAAATATTTTAATATTCTCTGAATTAATAACCTCATCAATTGTTATAAGCAACCTTTTCCCCAGACGTTTTATGTGAGAAAGCATTATCTCAATAACATTTTCAATATCAGTAACAGGAACAGCATTCTCTACTGTTACCCCCAGTCCAAATACTGAAAAGTCAAGCTTTGCTTTAACAAATACTGCATGCATTTCTGGAATTGCATATATCTTTGCTGCCAGACTCTGTAAAAGATCACGGTTAGGATTAAGCTCAACTACTATCCATTCATCTGACCGTTTCCGTATCTCTGACGCAATGTTAGTCATCATTACAGTTTTTCCTGAACCTCTTACTCCTGTAATCATATATATCTGATTAGGCGATTCTTCCGCTGTAAAATCTCCAATTATTCTCTCTGTCTGTGCAATTCTCGAAATATACTGCACTGGTTTTTTCCCAAATGATAATGTAAACGGATTATTCATGCGCAGCCTCCTATATAAGTTTTTATAACTTTTTATTTATTATATAACCTTTTATAACTTTTATCAATTGTGAAATAAAAAATCCTGCTCTCTGGCAGCCCAAACCACCTGAAAGCAGGATTAACATTTTAATTATTAACAGATTACATTAAGCCTTGTGCTCTGTTGTAAGCATTACATATCTTATTAGAATTCTTGATAAGAATATGCATTGCAACAAATGGTCCAATTCCACAGATAAAAGCACCAAATATCTGCCATAAAAGAACAGTTGTACCATTCTCCTGGATTGAAAGTCCATAACGAGGTCCGTTAGCTGCAAGTCTGTTACCAAGATTATAGTACCAGAACCACGCATATATGCCACATGTTATGAATGATAACAGGATAAATGCAACAAGCCCTGATGTATTCTCTCCATCTCCATCACATGCAATATTAACATCATGTGCCATCTTGTAAATGAAATAATAGCTGTATATTCCACATGTGATAATTGAAAGAATTATGTATGAGGCAAGACCTCTGTCATCCTTTAATCTTGTACCTGAGTATGGTGGAATTGTGCCATTATTATAACCATTGCTGTAATTCTGATTAGCATTGTAACCCTGATTATAATTCTGGTTATTGCTGTTTCCATTGAAACTCTGCTTTACTTCATCAAAAGCACTTCCTAACTCTTTCTCAACCTTATTGAAGACCTGACCTGCCTGACCAGCAATATCCTGCTCCGGTGAACAATTTGCTCCACAATATGGGCAGAACTTAGTTGAATCTGGAATCTGTTTTCCACATTTTGTACAAAACATATTATTTCCTCCCCCTTATAAGTTTAGTTTGCGAATGATTCGGAATACAATATTGTTCTGTGGCTCAAAAACCACTACATTGCCATCTCCAATAAACATTCTATACAAGTAAACTATAACAAATGCCCCTGCTATTGTAAACATAAAAATTTTATAAAATTTAATATTTATTTTAGATTTAAGAAGCATAACTATCACAACAACCGGTGGCAGGAAAAAAAGTGGATGATACATGAACGCATCATGAATATTAAAATGCAGTAAAGATATCCATGCCCTTGACATTCCACAGCCTGCACATGATATTCCTGTTATGTATTTTATAGGGCATGTAACCCCGAAGCTTTCTAGTATCACATACAGCACAACAACTGCCGCAACTGATGTTATCACTTCTATTCTTCTATGCGATTTTCTTTTATATGCATTGCCTCCGCTCATTATTCCCCCTGATAATGCTTTTTATTACATTATAATCTCTCCTGCAAGCAATGCAAGACAAGGAAGCGTAATTATGCTAATCAATGTAGACAAAGTAACTGCACCAACTGCGAGCTTCTGGTCGTGACCGAACTTAATCGCAAAAAGTGTTGTAATAGCCGCACATGGGCATGCCTCAAGTATAATTGTAATAACAGCAACCATTCCACGGGCATGTATCAGATACATAACCAGAGTGCAGATTACCGGTATAATAAACATCCTGAGAATAACCGTAAAATACACTCTTTTATCCTTTAAGATACTCAATAATGGGAACTGTGAAATAGTAATTCCTGTTATTATCATAGACAACGGGGTATTCATGCCTCCTACAACATTAAATGTATCCTTTAAAACATCCGCAACCGGAATTCTTGCAAGGAATATGACAAGACCCACCACAACCGATATAATTGGTGGGCATGTAACAATCTTCTTTAAAAGTTCCTTGAAACTCATACTCTCTGAAACATACACAATTCCGACAGTCCATAAAAGAATATTGAATACAGTAACATATACGCTCGCATACAGTACACCTTCTGAACCGTACATTGCCTGAATAAGTGGAAATCCCATATAAGCCGCATTAGAAAATGTAGTTGCAAATCTCATAATGCCGCGCACTTCCTTTTTCATCAAAAATGTTATGCCAATCGATAAAGCCATTCCTATGCATATAGTAAGTATGCTGTAAAAAAGCATTCTGCCCATATTCTTAAGAATCTCGGCATTGTATCCTGACATGTAAGAATTAATAATCATAAATGGAACAACAAAATATATAAGAAGGTTAGAAAGCATCCCCTTTCCTTCTTCGTTAACCATCTTAATCTTTCCTATAACAACTCCACACAGTATAAGTATGAATAACTCAAATACCTGCTTCGCGGTAATAAGTGCTAAATCCATAGCTCTCTTATCCTCCTTTTCATACACGCAAAAAACATGTTATATATTTCATCTTCTGAAATATATAACATGTTAATAGCAAAGTCAAGTAAAAATCTAATACTTTATCTCTGGCATAAGCTCTGCACTTATTACATTAAGCATACGTTCCATTGTCTCTAACTCTTCTTTAGAAAATCTGTCCTCAATCCTGCCCATTACAGTCTTAAGATATGTATTGCTGATATTATAATAATCTATATACTTCTGTGTTACCTCGAGATGATACTCTCTCTTGTCTTCCTCAGACTGTACTTTCTTTAAGTATCCCTTCTTAACAAGGTTATTAATCTTATACGCCGCGTTAGGAGATGATATATTTGCCATATCAGCAAACTGTGCCACAGTAGGTTTATCAAGTGCATATATTATCTCCATGCAGAAAGTTTCTACAGTTGTAAGAGATGTCTCCCTCTCCTGTAGCTTTTCAAACATTTTCTGATAAAAATGCATCTTAAACTTCGTATATACCTTACTAAAAGAATCCTGCAGCACCTTACTTTACCTCCAAAGCTTTTTTAATTGTTTATTATTATAACAATAGCTCTATTCTATTGCAAATGTAAGTTCAGCTGACACTGCAAGTTTTCCGTCAACATAAGCTTCTGCCTTTCCTACTCCCACAGGACCTTTTCTTGCTATAATCTCGCATGACAAGGAAAGCACATCCCCAGGTGTGACCTGAGCCTTAAACTTAGCATTTTTAATTCCTGCAAAAAGTGCTATATGCCCCTTATTCTTTTCTTCCGACAACAAAGCGACTGCTCCAGTCTGCGCCAGTGCCTCAATAATAAGTACTCCCGGCATTACCTTCTTCTGTGGAAAATGTCCTACAAAATGCATTTCATTGGCAGATACGCATTTAATACCACAAGCCTTCTTTCCAGGCTCACACTCCGTTATCCTGTCTACTAATAGAAATGGATATCTGTGTGGCAGAATCTGCTGTATTTCATCTGAATTAAGCTGCATGATTACACCACCTTTCTAAGCACGATGGACGCATTATGTCCACCAAAGCCAAGTGAATTAGACATTGCATAATCAACTCTTGACTCTCTTGCCTTATTTGGAACGATATCAAGATCACAGTCATCATCCGGCACCTGATAATTAATGGTTGGTGGAATTATATCATTCTTTACAGCAAGTGCCGATATAATTGCCTCAACAGCACCACTTGCACCTAACATATGTCCTGTCATCGACTTTGTTGAACTTACCGCAAGCTTGTACGCATGTTCTCCAAATGCCATCTTTATCGCATTAGTCTCTCCCTTATCATTAAGCTTTGTACTTGTCCCATGCGCATTAATATAATCAATATTCTCTGGTTTTATTCCTGCATCCTTAACAGCCTCAGTCATTGCCTGTGCCGCCATGCTTCCGTCTTCTAGAGGGGCTGTAACGTGGTTTGCATCACATGTTGAACCATATCCTGCAATTTCACAATATATCTTAGCGCCTCTTTTCAGTGCATGTTCATACTCTTCAAGAATAAGCACACCTGCTCCTTCTCCCATAACAAATCCGCTTCTTTCTTTATCAAACGGAATAGAAGCCCTGTTGACATCTTCTGCTTTGCTTAATGCATGCATTGATGTAAAACCACCAATTCCAAAATCAGTTATACAGCTTTCTGCACCTCCGCACACAATCACATCCTGATATCCATCCCTGATCTGTCTTAATGCATCTCCAACAGCATTGGTTCCACTGGCACATGCAGTAACAACACATGTACACATTCCATGTAGTCCGAATCTGATTGCAACATGTCCTGCCGCCATATTAGTTATCGACATTGGCACAAAATGTGGCGAAACTCTGTCATATCCTTTACTTTCGCCTCTTAAGCATTCTCTCTGTATAGTTGTAAGTCCACCAATTCCACTTGATAATATAACACCACATCTTAATGTGTCTTCTTTGCCAAAATCTATAACTGAATCTTTCACTGCTTCATCTGCAGCTGCAAGTGCATATATCGTGAAATCATCCATCTTCCTTAATTCTGCTTTATCAACAATACTCTCTGCGTCAAAGCCTTTTACTTCACCGGCAAGCTTGACTGCACTGTTTTCTGTATTAAAATGTGTTATCTTACCAATACCACATTTACCAGCCTTTACAGCTTCCCACATATCATTAACATTGTTTCCGACAGGAGTAACTGCTCCCATACCTGTTATTACAACTCTTCTCATATTGCCATTCCTCCGTCTACACAAAGTACCTGTCCGGTTATGTATCGTGCTCCGTCACCCGCAAGAAATGCTACTGTTTCTGCAATATCTTCCGGCTTTCCCATCTCTTTAAAAGGTATATTCTCCACCACTTTTTCTTTAACAGCGTCTGACATTGCTCCGGTCATATCAGTTTCAATCATTCCCGGTGCAACCGCATTTACAGTAATATGTCTTGACGCAAGCTCTCTTGCAAGTGACTTCGTCATGCCAATAACACCTGCTTTACTTGCAGAATAATTAACCTGCCCTGCATTGCCCATGACACCTACAACAGAACTCATATTAATAATTCTTCCTGCTCTCTGTCTTAACATAAGTCTTGAGACACCACGCATCATATAAAATGTACCCTTTAGATTCACATCTATAACTGCATCGAAATCCTCATCCTTCATACGTCCAATAAGATTGTCCTTAGTAATTCCTGCATTATTGACAAGAATATCAATTCTTCCGCCAAGTAAATCCACGGCTTCCCTAATTAAACGCTCACATTCCTCTGAATCACTCACATCTGCCTTAATTGCATGGATTTCAATTCCATACTCTCTGCATAAATTAACTGTTTCACTGGCAGCCTCATCACCTGAACGGTAACTGAATACAATATCCGTTCCTTCACTTGCAAGCTTAACGCATATAGCCCTTCCTATTCCCCTGCTTGCACCTGTAATAAGTGCTTTTCTTCTCTCAGTCATTCCCTATCCTTTCCAAATCCATGTCAGATTTGCTCAACCAAAGCTTATATGTCCGATTTATTCAATCTATAATCTGTCATAATCTCATTAATAAGTTCCTGTACGCTCATTATCCGGTCAACTCTGTCTGCATTACTTCCTGCAAAAAACAGTCCATTATCCCAGTCACCCTTAACTGCTGCTATAAGTGCCCTGCTTATGCAATATGGTATACTGTCATCCTTCTTACATGCTGTAAGACAACCATTACATTTTCTTGCCGTGAAGGTTTCTCCTGCATCAAGCCTTTCAAGCAGTGGGCTGTTAATTGCACGTGCCGGCATTCCAACAGGACTTTTAATAATACGGATGTCTTCTCTTTTTGCATTAACAACAGCCTGTTTAAATGTATCTGAAGCATCACATTCATTGGTAGCAATGAATCTTGTCGCAATCTGTACCCCGGCAGCACCTTTATTTACATAATGTGCCATATCTTTGCCATCAAACACACCTCCAGCAACAAATACCGGGATATCCGCACCGGACTCTTCTATCACAGCAAGTACATCTGACAATATTTCATCGTTAGTCTGTGTTTTTCCCTGTGTAATATCATCTGCACCAAAGCCTAAATGTCCTCCTGCCATGCTGCCTTCAATAATGAACATATCCGGATACACATCATAATGCTTCTTATAAGTTTTCATAATTATCCTGGCAGCCCTGCCACTTGAAACAATGGGTGCTGCCAGTGTATCTGTTCCCTTAGTAAACTGTGGCAGATTAAGAGGCAGTCCTGCACCTGAGATAATAATATCTGCTCCTGCTGAAACTGCGGTCTTACAGCTTTCCTCATAATGAGAAACTGCCGTCATAATATTTACAGCTACAAGTCCCTTCTTTGTACTTTCTGCTGCAATCTGCTTAGCTCTCTTAATATGGTAATCAAGTGCCCTCAGATTCGCCTTAAAGGGGCTGCTCTCAAAATCCTGTTCATCATAACCTGCATTAACAGAACTGATAACTCCACATGCCCCGCTTGCTGCAACTGCACCTGCAAGGGATGAAAGTGAAACTCCGACACCCATACCGCCCTGAATTACCGGAACATCAAGTACCTTGTCCTTAATCTGCATACAATTCCTTTCGCACAGCCTCATATTCTTCATATATTTGTTCAAATATTTTCTCAATTGGCTGTATCTTATCAATCTGGCCTGCAACCTGACCTGCCATCAGTGAGCCATTCATTGTGTCACCGTCAAACACTGCCTTACGAAGAGAACCTAATGTATATTTCTCAAGTTCCATCTTATCAGCACCTGCCTTCTCCTGCTTTACATACTCGCGTGACATCTCATTTTTAAGCACACGCACAGGAGTACCAGCAATTCTTCCTGTAACTATCGTGTCATTATCCTTTGCTTTAAGTATTGCCTGCTTATAATTATCATGTATAGGACACTCTGTACTTGCCAGAAGACAAGTTCCCATCTGTACACCTGCCGCACCAAGTGCAAATGCTGCTGCAAGCTGTCTGCCATCTGCAATTCCTCCGGCCGCAATAACCGGAATATTCACACTGTCAACTACCTTTGGGACAAGTGTCATAGTTGTCATCTCGCCGACATGACCACCACTTTCTGTTCCCTCTGCAACTACTGCATCAGCTCCGAAACGCTCCATTCTTATTGCAAGCGCTGCACTCGAAACAACCGGTATAACCATCATTCCATTAGACTTCCATTTTTCCATATATTTAGCCGGA
The DNA here is from genome assembly GCF_009680455.1 of Lachnospira eligens. Classification (GTDB taxonomy): domain Bacteria; phylum Bacillota; class Clostridia; order Lachnospirales; family Lachnospiraceae; genus Lachnospira; species Lachnospira eligens_A. The sequence continues at coordinate 14,676 of NZ_WKRD01000006.1, read as the reverse complement.
CTTCCTGCTCCTGTTGTTACAATCTTTACATTTTCTTCCACAAGCAGTTCTGCCATTGCATCAGCTTCCGGATTCATAAGCATAAGATTCACACCAAATGGTTTATCCGTAAGTGTTCTGCATTTTCTTATGTTTTCACGAAGCATATCCGTGTTCATTCCACCAGCTCCAATAAGCCCCAGTCCGCCTGCATTACTAACTGCAGCTGCAAATTCTCCTGTTGCAATATTAGCCATTCCGCCCTGTATAAACGGATATTTTATTCCTAACATCTTATCTAATCTCATTATGCTGCTCCTTATTATGTCTCTATCAAAGCACTGCTCCAGCTAAGCCCCGCCCCAAAGCCCGCAAGAATCAGCTTTCTGCCTTTGTCAAAGCATCCGCTTTGTGCTAACTCATCTAGTGCTATTGGGATACTTGCCGCTGATGTATTACCGTATTCCGCTATATTTATATAGAACTTATCTTCATGTCCCGGATATTTTTTCTTTACATGATTGATAATTCTTTCATTAGCCTGATGGCACACAATATAATCTATGTCATCAAGTGTCATGTCCGATTTTTTCAATATTTCATCAATTCCCTGTTTAAGAACATCAACTGCAAAACGGAACACCGCATTTCCATTCATCTTTACATATGCATCCTGTGCACCTATACCTCTGCATACAAGTACATCAGTATCGCCTCTTGTGTAATTAATCTGTCTATACATATTGTCAGCCGCTTTTATAAGAACTGCACCTGCACCATCTCCAAAAAGCACACATGTTGAGCGGTCTGTATAATCTAATATCTTAGACATCTGTTCACTGCCAATAAGCAGTATGTATTTATAATCAGTGCTGTTAAACAATGCCTGTCCAACATTTAATGCATGCAGAAAACCTGTACATGCACTGCTTAAATCAAATGCAAGTACATTCTCTGCCAATCCGAGTTCCTTCTGTACAATTGCTGCAGTAGATGGAAATGCATTATCAGCCGTTGAAGTTGCAACTATAACTGCACCTATTTCTGCAATATCCACACCTGATGCTTCTACCGCTTCATATGCTGCTCTGACTGCAAGTGATGTAGTATTTTCCTGTGTACATCTGTATCTTTTCTTAATACCTGTTCTTGTTGTTATCCATTCATCATTTGTATCAACAATCTGGCTTAAGTCATCATTCGTAATTATCTCTTCTGGGAGTGCTTTCCCTGTGGACACTATCTGAATGCCTTTCACTTTATCTCTCCCCTGTCTATATTCCTGAATTTGTCATATCTTGAATTAACAAGCTCTTTTGATTTCATCCTGCAAAGAATTCCGAGTTCTTTTTCTAACATTCTTGCTATATCTGAAAAACACCTGTCTCCTTCTGCTATTACACCGTCAACGAGTCCGGCAGTAAAAAGCTCCTGTGCAGTAAGCTTCATAATCTCACTTGCCTGTGGTGCTTTCTTAGCATCCTTATATATTATTGACGCAAACCCTTCCGGAGACAGAATCGAATATACTGCATTTTCAAGCATGTACACTCTGTCGGCTGCTGCCAGTGCCAATGCACCGCCACTTCCGCCTTCGCCTGTGATTACAGATATAACAGGTACTGTAAGCTTAAGCATTGCTGCTATACTTCCCGCAATCGCATTACTCTGCCCGTTGCTTTCTGCTTCCATGCCTGGATATGCACCTGGCGTGTCAACAAATGTTATGACAGGTCTCCTGAATTTTTCAGCCTGTTTCATAACACGGACTGCTTTTCTATACCCTTCAGGTGACGCCATTCCGAAGTTATATCTTATATTCTCTTCTATATTCTTTCCTTTACGGTTTCCAATAACAGTTACCGTTTCCCCATTAAATGAAGCAATTCCTGCAACAAGGCTTTTATCATCTTTATAGTATCTGTCACCATGCATTTCTATAAAATCATCAAAAAGCACTTCTATGTATTTCATAATATCCGGACGGTCGCTTTTTCTGGCTGCAAGAACTTTCTCATATGGTGTTAAAACATTTTCACTGTTCATGCTTCTCCTCCGGTATTCACATGCATTTTCAATATCTTTGATAAAGTCTGCTTCATATCTTTTCTGTCAACTATCATATCTATCATGCCATGTTCTAACAGAAACTCTGAATGCTGGAAGCCTTCCGGCAGCTTCTGTCCGATAGTCTGTTCAATAACTCTTGGCCCGGCAAAGCATATAAGTGCTCCTGGTTCAGCAATTATAATGTCACCAAGACTTGCAAAGCTTGCGCTCACACCACCTGTTGTCGGATTAGTGAGATATGATATAAATAATCCACCAGCATCCTTGAACTTTTCAATTGCCGCTGTTGTCTTTGCCATCTGCATAAGCGAGAAAAGACCTTCCTGCATTCTCGCTCCACCGCTTGCAGCGAATATTATAAGTGGCAGTTTTCTTTTCATTGCATATTCTGTGAGTCTTGTAATCTTTTCACCTACCGCAATTCCCATGCTTCCCATAAGAAATCTTTTATCCATAACTGCAACAGCTGTTTTGACTCCGCCAATTCGGCATGTTCCAGTAACTACTGCATCCTGCTGGCCTGTCTTTAATCTGTTTGCTTCAACCTTTTTCTCATATCCCGGAAAGCTGTTTGGATTGCCTGTCTTAACCTGTGCATACAATTCCCTGAAACTTTTGTCATCACTTATAAGTGCAATTCTTCTTGATGGTGTAAGGCTTCCGTCTGCCTGTTCCTCACTATCCCTTAATCTGTTGATAGTACCCCACCTTTTCTTACGCTTTAAGAAAATGTCATTGATATTCATTTAACTGTAATTCCTTCCTTAAGCCACTTTTCAATTTCGGTATGATTCTTCTCCCAGAAACCTGTATTGTAATTTCCTCTTATAAAATCCTTATGATATGTAAGAAGATGCATGAACTCTCTGTTAGTCTTAACTCCTTCAATTATCAGTTCCTCAAGAGCTCTTCTTAATCGTCTTACCGCCTCAAGTCTGCTGCTTCCAGTCACTATAATCTTGGCAATCATTGAATCATAAAACGGACTCACTTCATAACCTTCAAAAAGATGGCTCTCAACTCTTACTCCATAACCATCTGGAAAATGTAAGAATTTAATAACTCCCGGTGTAGCCGCATTTATTCTGCACTCAATTGCATGCCCATTGACGCATGTATCTTCCTGAGTGATATTAAGCTTCATTCCGGCAGCTATTCTTATCTGTTCTCTTATAAGGTCAATTCCTGTAACCTGCTCAGTTACCGGATGTTCAACCTGTATTCTCGTATTCATCTCTATAAAATAGTAGTCACCCTGTTCATTCACAACGAATTCAACAGTTCCTGCACTATAATATCCTGCTGCTCTGGCAGCCCTTACTGCAGTCTCTCCCATGACTGCCCGCTTATCTTTACATAATCTTGCACTCGGAGCTTCCTCTAAAAGTTTCTGATTATTACGCTGGATTGAACAGTCACGTTCTCCAAGATATATTGTATTGCCATATTTATCTGCAAGAATCTGTATCTCAATATGCCGTGGATTGATTATCAGCTTCTCTATGTACATATCATCGTTGCCAAATGCAGCTTTAGCTTCACTCTTAGCGGTTTCAAATGCATTTTCTATATCTTCTCTGCTGAATGCCTTGCGCATTCCTTTTCCACCGCCTCCAGCTGACGCTTTAATAAGTACCGGATAACCAATTCTTTCTGCAATGTGTGCTGCTTCCTCTGCTGTTACAACCAGACCATCAGAGCCTGGTACAACCGGAACCCCGCATTCAATCATAAGCTGCCTTGCCGACTGTTTATCTCCCATGCTGCTTATTATGTCTGCTGATGGTCCTATAAATATAAGATTGTTCTCCTCACATTTTCTTGCAAATGCAGCATTCTCAGACAGAAAACCATAACCAGGGTGGACTGCCTCACACCCTGTCAATATTGCTGTTTCTATTATCGCATCCTGATTAAGATAACTTTCAGCCGCCTTTGCCGGTCCAATGCAAACTGCCTTGTCTGCTGCCATAACAGCAAGTGAATCCTTATCGGCTGTTGAATATACAATTACGGTTTCTACATCCATCTCACGGCAGCATCTGATTATCCTTAACGCTATTTCACCACGGTTTGCTATCAGTATTCTCTTAAACACTTCTGCTACCTCCGTTAATTAAGGATTACAAGCGGCTGTCCATACTCAACCATAGTGCCATTCTCTGCTGCCACTTCCTTAACCGTACCGTCACAATCTGCTGTAACTTCGTTCATCAGCTTCATTGCTTCAATTATTCCAATAACATCACCGGCATGAACGCTCTGCCCTGGTTTTACAAAAGGTTCCTCATCAGGACCTGCTGCTGTATAGAAAGTTCCAACCAATGGTGCTTTAATTTCTTTAATATGCTCATCTGACTGTGGCTGTACGTCCTGAATAGTTGTAACGGTCTGTTCCTGTTCTGTATTAATGCGAACAATATCTTTCTTTACAGGCACATCACATTTGGCTTCGTGCATTGTTTTCTTCAGTCCAAGGCATACGCCATTCATCTCCAGATTCAGTTCGCTGCATCCACTTGCATCAAACTTATCTATAATCCCATAAATATCATTAATATCCATAACAAACTGTCTTCCTTAAAATCTTTATATTAAGCTGCATTCTTGTCAACATACTCAACAATTGCTTTAACTGATGTAAGATTAGGAAGTTCTTCTTCTGGAACAGTAATTCCATAAGCATCTTCAACTGCCATCATAAGTTCCATAGAATCAAGTGAATCAATTCCAAGATCATCCTTTAAATTCGCTTCTAATGTAATCTTATCCTCTGAGCAGTTAATAGTATCCATAATAATTTCTTTTACCTTTTCAAATGTCATTGTTTTGTTCTCCTTAAATAATTTTATCTAAATATATTTAACTAATATATTTGAGCTAATTATAAGAGCACAAATCAGGTTTGTCAATACTATTTTGATATTCAAAGTATTTATTTTGTTTCACAGCTGAGTATTATTCCGCCTCGCTCAGCATAATAACTGCATAATCCTCCTGCTTTATATACGCACACATCCGTAGTACCATATGCCTGCTTTATCATATCTGCTATCTTATCTGCAAGAGCTTCATTCTCAACATGACATATTCTCAGCTTTCCGCCTTCATATCCTGCATCGTCAAGTAATGCCTGCAGTTTTACAAGAAGCTTTTTATCACCTCTGCATTTACCGATTGCTTCCAATGTTCCATGACTGCTTGCTGTTCCTATTACACTTATGCCAAGAACCTCCGCAGCCGATGCTACAACCTTGCTTACACGACCATTCTGTGCAAGATTATGCAATGATTTTAATGAACAGAACAGTCTTGTTTTCTGCATATATGCATCTATCGCTCCATCTATCTCTTCAAATTTCTTTCCTTCTTCAATCATTTGCTGCAATTGTTCCAGTATAATACGCATCTGTGGACCAGTGCTTTTAGAATCTATTACCCTGACTTTAGCCTGTGGATGTTCCTCCAAATATACTGCCCTCGCTGCCATTGCAGAATTATATGTTCCTGACATTCCTGCAGTTATTGTTACAACAAATATCTCATCATCATCACCAAAAGCTTCAAGCCATGCATCTATTCCAGGGCACGCAGTATATGAACGTCCCTTATGTTTTTCAAGAATATCAAGCATTCTGTGAATATCAAGCTGCCCATCATCACAAAACTCCTCGTTATCTGTAGATATTGTAAGCGGAACTGCCTTAAAAACCATTCCCCTAAGTTCTTTTATATCGCATGCTGAATCTGCTACTAATCTCATTATTAATCCTCCTGTTTGCCGGATATACTCCGTTTCGATGTAGTTTTAAATACTATGTCATATTGTATTTTATAACTTATAGTGTTACAATATACAAAAATAGCGTTTTTGTATATTTCAGGAGTACATTATGAATATAGTTAACAAAGATTCTAAAAATACATTTACACGAATGTGCATAGGTGAAGCAATAATCAAGCTTCTTAAAAACACTGATTTTGATAAGATTCGAATTACGAGTGTGGCGAAATGTGCCGGTGTATCACGCATAACTTTTTACAAATATTATGAATCAATCCATGATGCACTATGCGACTATCTTAATATTATTATAATTGAATATCTGGAAGAATGTGCCAACAACCCTGAAAACGGGAGCTTTCTGGATTATTCCCACATTCTTTTTGCACTTGAATTCTTTAACCGGTATAAGGATTATTTTCTTACTCTTTCAAGATGTGGACTTCATTCTATTCTTATTAACAGTATTAATAATTTTATGTCTGAACATTTTACGAATCCTAAGAATTACTCTGAGTACAGACTATACTGTTACTCTGGCGGATTGCTTAATACATTTTTAAAATGGGAAGAAAACGGATGTGACTGTGATGCTGGCGAGATAGCCAGGACTCTTGAAGAACTTTATAGTTAATAAGCCACTCCTTCCGGAATGGCTTAAATATTTTATAATCATTTATTAATCTGTGAATGCACTTTTCGACGTACTACTAGGAAACATATAACCTGCATAATTATCGTTGCCGTCCATGATGCCGGATATGATATGAACAGGTCATAAAGAGTTCTGTGACTTGGGAATATGACGAATATCCAGAATATTCTCATTCCTACAGTACCAATAACCGATAATATCATAGGTACTAGCGAATACCCCATTCCACGAAGCGCGCCCGGAAACAGATCCATTATTCCACATAAGAAATATGGTACTGTAGTAATTGATAATATCTCAACACCACATTTGATAACATCTTCACTGTTAGTGTATATCATAAGCACTTTATCACCAAATATATATGCACCGCAGCCAAATACAAGTGATGCTCCTACCGAAAGTATTGCACAATCTATAAGCACCTTGTCCATTCTCTTGAACTTTCTTACACCATAATTCTGACTTGTAAAACTCATGCAGGCCTGTGTTACTGAATTAATTGATGCATATAGAAAGCCAAGAATATTGTTGGCTGCTGTATATCCTGCCATTGCTGTTGAACCGAATGAATTAACCGACGACTGCAGCAAAGCATTTGAGAAATTAATAACTGTACTCTGTATTCCTGCCGGAATTCCAACCTGAAATATCTGTTTAAGATAGTATCCCTTTATCTTTAGCTTTGAGAATCTCAACTGGTAACTTGCATCTGTCTTATTCAGACATCTTAATACAAGCACACACGATATAAACTGTGAAAATATTGTTGCGATTGCCACTCCTGCAACCCCTAAGTTAAACACAATAACAAGTACCATATTAAGGCATGCATTTATGATTCCCGCTGCTATAAGAAACATCAGCGGTCTCTTGGTATCACCAACTGCTCTAAGAACAGCCGCACCATAGTTATAAAGCATAAAGAATGGCATACCAAGAAAATATATTCTCATATACAGTGTTGAGAGGTTAATTACATCATCCGGTGTTCCCATAAGCTCAAGTGCCGGCTTAGCCATCAGCACGCCTATCAGCGCCATCACAACTCCGCTTATTGCTGCAAATGTTATCGCAGTATGCACTGTCTCTGACATCTCTTTATGTTTGCCTGACGCATAGAATCTGGCAGCCAGTACATTTGCTCCCAAAGAAACTCCTATGAAAAGATTAACAAACATATTAATAAGCGCTGTCGTTGAACCTACTGCTGCTAACGACTGGCTTCCTGCAAATCTTCCAACAACAATTATATCTACAGCATTAAACATTAGCTGTAATATTCCTGAAAGCATCAATGGCACTGAGAACGATATTAACTTATCCATTATTGTGCCATTGCACATATCTATTTCGTATTTATTCTTACTCATTGTAAATTTCCTTTATAAAACATTGGACAGACTATTCCCAATATCCAAGTTCAACACCTTTTTTATAGATTCCTACGCCCTTAGAATAATATCCATACGCATTAAAATGTGTCCAGTCTGAACGGAGTTTCACAGATATATACCCAAACGCTCCATATAACTCATCTATCTTTTCCTTTTTCAAACCACAATCATCCAGCCCGTTCTGAATCATATAGACTCTTGTATTAAAGAAATGTTCTCCAAATGCTTCTCTTAGCGCTGCTTCCCATGCAGTGTCATCAGCTCCTACATAGTCATCTCCATCCTCCAGATATGACTGGCTGTTGTCTGCAAGAGATGTTCCTGGATCATCCGTGTCCCCAACTATGATATAATTCTCACAGCCTGTATAATCAATCACTGCCTGATACTGGGAAATAAGCTCATCATAGTCATCCCATCCACCGTTACTTCCCATCTCAATCACAAGAATATCATCCTTATGATCATATGCTGCTTTAGTTGTAACAGCAGTACCTTGTGGAATAAACATATAATCAGGCTGTTCAAGACCTGTATCATCACATATTCTGATGCTGACCATATAATCCTCTATATTATAGTCATCATCCTCCATATCTTCCCAGTAATCTTCAATATCTCGTTTCTTATCAATCTGACATAATACGCCATCTATATATACAGTATCAGGATAATCATTATATTCAATACCATATCCGCTGAAATCATACATATAAACAGGATTCCCCTTATCATCCATAAGGCATACATCTTCATATGTATTCTTGTTAAGATTAAGATTACGGTCAGTATGCATCTTAAGGCCACCAGCTCTTCTCGCTATCTCCGCTGATGTCTCCCCTGATACACCAAAATTAAATGTATTAAGACCTGTAAGCTTTCCTAAAGTATATGGTGCAGTGTAATAACTTATATCAACTCTTCCTGCTTTAGTAAGTATATAAGCATCATCTGAGCCAAAGCCTTCCATCATGCTGTCGCCCCAGCAGGCAATTGATACAGTATCATTTGAATAATCCTTATCATCTTCATAAGGTTCTGTATAATCTTCTGTACCGATATTCTGTGAGACCTTCACAATTACATGTGTTTTATCTCCCCGTGGTTTTATGATCTTAGCCATATTAATAAGATTATCTTTAGTTTCCGGTCTGCCATTCAATACCACAGCCCCTGCGGCAATACCTCCTGCAAGCAAAACCACTGCAATCCCCCATATCGCTGCTTTCTTTAATTTCATAAACTCACCTTTTCTGCCCCTTATATATCTGGCACTTCTGTTATAACACTTATTTACCCGACCTGCAAATATAATGAAGCAATCAAAGCAAAGATTCAGTAAGGGTTCGATTCACATCACCCTGAAATAATTCACTTGAAAAAAAAAATAGAGCGGGTGATGGGGTGCCAGGTGCCTGTGGCACCTGCTTGGCACCGACCGGAGCGAAGCGGAGACCGAACCCGTGGGTTCGATTCACATCACCCTGAAATAATTCACTTAGACAAAAAAATAGAGCGGGTGATGGGAATCGAACCCACGTATCTAGCTTGGAAGGCTAGTGTTCTACCATTGAACTACACCCGCATAATCACTGATATCTCAATGCTTTGTTAAGATATCATAATTATATTATAAAGTCAAGTATTTTATGCCAATATGTTCTTTCTGACATGTTTTATCAACATATATACTTGACTTTATCTGTTCTTAGGAATAAATTATGTTAGTTGCATTTTAGTTTGTAAAATATTATGGAGTAATTTCAATGACTAATAATTCTGACCACATTTTTTCTAATGTAGATATAAGGAAACTTCTTATTCCTATCATGCTGGAAAATCTCTTGGCTTCACTTATGGGAACTGTTGATACTATGATGGTAAGTAATGTAGGTGCATCTGCTGTTTCAGCAGTATCGCTTGTTGATTCCATCAATATTCTTGTAATACAGGCCTTGTCAGCACTTGCTGCCGGAGGTGCAATCCTGTGTTCCCAGTACATAGGAAGCAGCAACCCTAAAGGTGCCAACCGCGCTGCGAGACAGGTATTTCTTGTCATGACAGTGCTGTCGGTTTTCATATCAGCAATATGTCTCATTCTTCGTGTACCAATGCTTAAGTTCATCTTTGGTTCGGTAGAAGCTGAGGTTATGGCTGATTCACAGGCGTACTTCCTGTTTACCCTGTTGTCATTTCCATTCATTGGTCTGTATGACGCTGGCGCGTCCATTATGAGAGCCCAGAAGGACAGCAAAAGCCCTATGATAATATCAATAATATCCAACTTCCTTAATATAGGTGGTAATGCGATTCTTATATTCGGACTTGGCATGGGTGTTGCAGGGGCTGCACTATCAACACTTGCATCAAGAGTTTTCTGTGCAGTTGTTGTAATTATTAAATTAAGAAACCCTTCTCAGACTATCTGCGTAAACAGATATTACACAATCCGTCCCGACTGGGATTTAATTAAGAGAGTCTTATATATTGGTATTCCTTCAGGTATTGAAAACAGCATGTTCCAGTTTGGAAAGCTGGCAATCCAGTCAACAGTTTCAACGCTTGGAACTGCTGCCATCGCTGCAAATGCTGTGACCAATATTCTTGAAAACCTTAACGGAGTTGCCGCACAGGGTGTAGGTATCGGACTTATGACTATAGTTGGCCAGTGCATTGGAGCCGGAAGAAAAGATGAAGCCATATATTATATAAAGAAGCTCAGTAAAATGGCTGAAGCTGCCATTATTATAAGCTGTCTTGTTGTATTTGCATTGTGCAGGCCGATTACCATACTCGGTGGAATGGAAGCAGAAAGTGCAAGAATGTGTTTTGAGATGACTCTTTTCATAACAATAACCAAGCCAATATCATGGGTATTGTCATTCATTCCGGCGTACGGAATGCGTGCCGCCGGAGACGTGAAATTTTCAATGATAACATCATGTGCAAGCATGTGGTTATGTCGTGTAAGCTTTACTATATTCTTATGCCGTGTATATGGCTTTGGTCCTATTGCTGTATGGATTGGAATGTTTGCCGACTGGACTGTGCGCGGTATCGTGTTCACTATACGTTTCCACTCCCGCAGATGGCTTAATCATCATATAATTGACTGATCTTAACGAATTGGATTAACGATAAAAAACGCATGCCAGATTGAAAAAATCGGACATGCGTTTTATTATTTTGTTATAAATTATAATATTGTATTGTAAACCATATTATTACAATCAGCCATTATCCTAGAATCCCTTACAGTTACCCTTAAGAGTTGCTCCTGTAATATTAACTTTTCCATTAATATTAGTACAATCTTCAATAATAGCCTTGCCAAATGTTACTTTATAACCAAGTGCAGATGGTTTACCTGTAAGTGGCCAGTGATAATTATTACCCTTATTAGAATCTGAAATACAATTCTTCATTGTTACAACACCACTCTGGTTGTTTCTATCGAAACCATTAGCATAGTTTCCCTTAGCTGTACAACCTATAAGCTTATGATTAAGAGGATCAAGGTGAGCTGCCTTTCCTGGTGTTTTATTATCTACTCCACCCATCTTAAATCCATTACCATCACCATATATTCCATCACAGTATCCATTGTAGTTAGCCTGACAGTTTACAAGTGTTACTGCTCCATGAGCTGCATAACAATCCCAGCCATCATCACTATTGTATTCAGCTACACAGTTTTCAAAATAATTGCCTTCACCTGAATGAAGTTTTACTGCAAAACCATCAGCATTCTCACCCTTAGCATCTGCATTATGATGAGACTTGCAATTATAAAACTTGTTATTAGCTCCTCCGTTGCTTACCTGAAAACCTGCATCTTCATTATAACAGCATGTTACATACTTTAATGTATTATTAGAACCTGAAATAAAGATTCCATTGTCAGAAGCATTCTTAACTGTAATGTTAGAAAGTGTGCTTCCATTACCTGATAATGTAATTCCTCTTCCTGAACTTCCGCTTGTCTGTGAGAAATCTATTGTCGCATTATTCTTTCCTGCAAGATTAACACCTGCTGGAAGTGAAACAGCTCCGGACTTAACTGTTCCATCAATAACTACTGTCTGTCCTGACTTAGCCTTCTTAAGTGCATCTGCTAAAGACATTCCACCAGCCTTAACCACATAATTACCTGATACAGATGAACCTGAAGATGAGCTGCTTCCTGATGAAGAGCTGCCTGAACCTGATGAACTTCCTGATGAAGAACCAGATGATGAGCTGCCATTAGAATCAACCTGTACTTTGTAAATGTTGATTCCGCTGTTCTCTGAATACAGATATATGTATCCCTTAGAACCTGAATATGAATATGTTCCTAAAGAAGCTGTCTTATTAGCTGCAATAGTTCCAAGCTTCTTTCCATTAGAATCAGCTACGATTAAATTACGGGTAGAGCTTCCACTGCTTCTTAACACTACCTTTATTGTATCAGAACCTGACACTGGTACCTTAACTGAACGGTATGATGTAGTGCCTGTACCAGAAAGAGCCAGACAATATGTATATGCTGTGCCATCTACTGTTACAGATTCCGCCTTAACCTTCATATTCTTACTGCTTGTTGCCATAAGACCAAGTCCGTCTACTGTAGTACTTGATTTAATAGTTCCTAACTTCTTAAAATTAGAATTCTTGAAATTCCATGAATTCTGTGTTGCCGCATTAGCTGACAACACTGGTGCCGCTGTAAAACATACTAATAATACTGCAACAACAGCTGCAAAAACCCTTCTTGCCTTCTTAATCATTATTAACCTCCCATACATTATAGATTAAATAGCAAAAGAGGCGTTATTTCGCTGGCAGTGTCCGATATCATGCAAAATAAATCGCCTCTGATGCTAAAAATACCATAATAAGGATAAAAATGAAATGGCTTAAAATTACAAAGATTTACGCAAGTGTTTGTGCATTTTGTATAGTTAATTCTGAAATATGCCGTTTTCTTAATACATTTTTACTTAATAACTGATTTATTGTCACTTACCTTGATGTGAAAGTGGTTATCCTATGTATAATATTTGATTCCTTTAAGAGGATAAGGTCAACATTTTTATGGACGTAAAAATGTATTTTGCCACACTTTTATGTACGAATTTTTGTGTTGCATTACATTTTTCCGCACGAACTTTTATATTATATCACATTTTTTCTGCATGAACTTTTCTGAATCCACTCATCTGGCATCTCAAAATGCTGGTAATCTTTTGCATGTTCCCAGTCGCCGCCCCACTCAAATCCATGTTCTGCAAACACCTTATAGCACAAATCGTCATGGTCGATTTTGTGTGGAAATTCAATGCTTCTGTCTGTATACTTTTCAGCGTTGGCAGGCTCTACATTTCTTCTGCCATCAACATATTTCACATAAGGATTATAAAGCGTGTTGATGTCAACCGCCAGCCCTAACGCATGCTTTGACATCTTCGTTGAATAGGAAATGTATCTGAAATTAAACGCTGAAGAATTATTATCCCTCATCGACTTCTCGTCATCAGCATCATATTCATCAATAAGTCTGATTTTTTCAATCTCATAGCCAGCCTCGTAAAGCTGCTTAAATATATCAAGCACAGCATCAGCAATCAGCCTGTTCACAACCAGCTCACCTGTGTGCGTTTTCCCATCAAATCCGACATGCAAAACTTTAAGATACATCAAATCTTCTCTTGGCACAGTGCAGTTGTCCTTAAATGATTTCCCCTGCATCTTTGCAAATATGTCGTCTGGAATTGGTGATATTGTGAATGATTGTGTGTTCATATGTGACTCCTTTACTTTTCTGGTTATAGCTTCATTATATGAGATATTTTATCATAAGACCTACCAAAGTGTCACAAAATGAAGATTGAGTATGTCTATAAAACATGTTTACAAAAGCAACCTGCAGGAAAAACCTACTAGATTACATATAAAAGAAGTATTAGTGGGCTTTTTACACTGACAATAAGTCTTATCTATATTAATAGTCGATTTAGTATAAAAAATAAACCTACTAAAAACAGGTAATCTCCCGATATAGTAGGCATTTTCTTTTGAAAGCTTGAAATCTTTCTCAGATTTGACCCACTAAATTGACAATGCATCATCAATTCGTAGGTTTTTCTTATTAATACGCACAGAATCCAGCAGGTATTTAGTACTCAAATTCAACTATCCTGCAATTCTCACATATACAAGCTTCCACTTTCGTTCTGTGGCTCGCCTTAAGCGATGTGATTTCAACAAATCCTTTGGCTGTTCTCGCATTTGTAAATACTCCAGGCACTTCATCGGCAAAGCTGAATGCACCGTCCTTACTGCTGAAAAGGTAACCTTTTCTCATCTCGTTATTACATTTTGGACAAATCATACATAACACCTCATTCCTTGATATCTTTGCTAAGAACTGCCATTGCCATGCTAAGTTTTTCTTCAAACTGCTCCGCTTTAACAAGCGCTATGCCCTCATTGTCATCGCCAAGCACAACCAGCCTGCTGCCATTCACCAGTCCAAAAATCTCTCTAGCCTCTTTAGGAATAACTATCTGACCGCGGTCATTCACTGTGACAACACCCCACATGTGTTTGCCTTTCGGTGCTGGTGCCATCTTCTGCCCTTCAAGCTGCACATCGTCCTTTATTAAGGAATCCATCGTCACGCCATAAAATTCTGCAAGCCTGCCGCATTTTTCAATATCAGGAATTGTTTCACCCGTCTCCCTTAATTAAAGATATTGTTGGGTAAAAAAGAAAGGTCAGTCGATTTTGCCGATGAAGCGGTAGTAGAT
>NZ_WKRD01000005.1 GCF_009680455.1 Lachnospira eligens | reverse complement strand
TATTCTTATTGATTTTAAGAGTAGGCGGCTTTTTTGCGTTCTCTGGTACTGTTTACATAGCCACCTTGACAAAGTGGCTAAATCTATGTGAAAGGAGGACACATCTATGTTAAATTGCAAAGTGATTGCTCTGACTAACCAGAAAGGCGGTGTCGGAAAAACAACCACAGCGGTCAATCTGGGCGTAAGTCTGGTGCAGCAGGGTAAAAAAGTCCTGCTGATTGACGCTGATGCACAGGCAAATCTCACGATGGCTCTAGGTTATAACAGACCAGACGATATTCCCATAACGCTCTCTACTGTGATGCAGAATATCATAGACGATAAAACGCTTGATGTTTCACAGGGGATTATCCACCACAGAGAGGGCGTTGACCTGCTTCCGTCAAACATTGAGCTGTCGGGCTTTGAGGTAAGGCTAATCAATGCAATGAGCCGTGAGCGTGTCAAAGTCTGGAAATAAGCTGACAATCAGCTCCACTGTAGCTATCAGTGGTTCTGTCCGCATTACGGCAAAGAGAAACAATGTACCAACGGTCAGCAGCATTGCAAAGCTCATTGCCTATGTGCAGGACAGGCTCATAGCAATCCATAACCTTGATTGTCCGTGGCGTCCTTCCGACCTTGAACAAAGGCATGGACGTATTGAACGGCAGGGCAACATGTTCCCAGAGGTGGAGGTTTACCGCTATGTGACCGAGCAGACTTTTGATGCCTACCTCTATCAGTTGGTGGAGAGCAAACAGAAATTTATCAGCCAGATAATGACGAGCAAAAGCCCTGTCCGTTCTGCCGAAGATGTGGACGAGGTTGCCCTGTCCTTTGCGGAGGTTAAAATGCTTGCCACAGGCGATGCCCGTTTTAAGGAAAAGATGGATTTGGATATACAGGTTTCCAAGCTCCGAGTGTTAAAGCAGAGTTACCTTTCCGAGCATTACTACCTTGAGGACAGAGTGCTGAAATACTATCCCCAGACCATTAAGGAGTATGAGAAACGCATTGCGGGCTATGAAAATGATGCAGCTCTTGCCGAGCAGCACAAGCCGCAGGGTGAGGATAAGTTTTGCCCGATGACCCTAAAAGGCGTGACCTATACCGAAAAGGCAGCTGCAGGCGAAATGCTCCTTGCAATCTGCAAGGACTATCCGATGTCCGCAGCTACCGAAATCGGCAGCTATCGAGGTTTCCGAATAGAGATTTATTATGATACCGTCAACGCCCATTATTGTATGAACCTTTGTGGAAAGGCAAAGCATAAGGTGGATTTAGGCTCCGATGCTCTCGGAAATCTGACTTGAATTGAAAATGAGCTGTCAAAGCTCCCTGCCAGACTGGAAGCTGCCAAGACCAAAAAGGCGGAAACTATTGCACAGCTTGAAATCGCAAAGGAGGAAATCAAGAAGCCTTTTGCCTTTGAAGATGAGCTGAAAGAAAAAACAGAACGGCTGAACGCTCTTAACATTGAGCTGAATCTGAATGAAAAAGATACTTCCGTTATGGATACCGAGCCAGAGCAGGCAGAAGAACAGCCCGAAAGAAAATGTGCAAGTCGGGAGAGATAATGTGGTTTGCATATTTGTATTGCTGATTTCTGGGAAGTATAATAGGTGTAGATTAGTAAATGTCGGAGGTGAAAGGTGTGCTTGATAATTTCAGATTTGAAACCTTTGTTGATGTGAATAGCAACATCTTTGCTGAATATCTAAGCTCCGTTATCGCAAAGCTGCCCAAAGAAAATCCAGAATACCGTTCCACAGAGGAAAGGATAGAGGAACTCTACAAGGAGTATCCAAAAGTGATGGAGGCTCTGGATACGGAGAAACCGAGCGATTTATCCGAGCAGGAGTGTAAGGCTTTGATAGAAGTTTTGGAGCTTCGGAACAAACTCAGCGATATGCAGCAGGAAGCAATCTATTTCAGAGGGTGCTATGACAGCATTGGGTATCTCAAAAAGGCAGGAATTTTATAACCGAGAATGGGCAGCATTGGCGTTGAGCTGATGCCGCTTTTACATAAAATAAATAAAGGTATAGGGGCATGATATAGTTTGCCATAATAGCTTTTTTAATAATGGAATGGTATAATCAAAGTAGTAAATCAAAGTACGAGGGAGAAATATTATGGAGCAAGTTGCAAAATGTAAATCTTTAGTAGCTATTTTCAGAGATGATAAAAAAATGTTAGATGGTCCACATGCGGTTGGCTTTGATATAGAAAAAGACAAGGCTTTTCATATTGATGTAGAACAATGTGGAATCAGAAAAATTTCAATAACTTCAGATGTGGATGTTTCTGTATTTGATTTATATGCATTATTTTCACGCATTGAAAGATTGTTAATGCTGTTTGATGGGGCTTTTATTTCTTTATCAGAAATTCAATTATCTAAGTCTGATACTGTTGATGAAAAGATTTTACATTCATGTGAAGAACATTTTATGAAGGGGCGTTTATCTTATTTCATGTCTGCTGATTTTTGTAACTACAGTATAGAGAAAATGCTTGGATTTGACTCTATCATTACAGCGGATTTGTATTGTAAATGGGAAAATTTGCTTGATGAATTAGATGTGGTGCATCAAATGTATCTCTATTCTTTAAGTAATAGTGGAATGACGGTAGATATTAAGTGTGCATTTTTGATTGAATTAGCAGAGCCACTTGTTGAAATCGTAAAAAAGCATACTAATTTTTATGCTTCATTAACACCAGGGGCTCGTGGGACATCTCTTAAAAACTGTTTGGATGCATTGATTACGAAATATGGTGTAGATATTTTCGAAAGGGAATTGTCAAATGACTATGAAAAGTTTTTATCAGCGTTAGTCAATAGTAGAGTTCGAATAATGCATATTAAGCGTGAACAGAAGGGTGTGTATTTTAATGGGGCGGAATCGGTTTTATATGCTTTGAAAATGAGCTTATTATATCGAAGAATAATGTTTGAAGTATTAGGTATAGATGAAGTGAATTACAGAGATAACTTAAAAAAGTGCGTTTCAAGATTGGATAAATGGAATGATACTTTGGATAATTTTTTGATAAAGTTATCTAAATAAAGCTTGATGTGAGCCTTATAAGGACAATGTGAGATAAAATGATGAATGGAGAAAATAAACGATGAAATGTATTTATTGTAATTCAGAAGCAGAACTAACATCATCTGACATTATAACTTATGCAATTACAGGAGCAAAGCTAACCAAATCATTTGTTTGTAAAACACATAATGCATTTACAAATGATAATTATGAGAAAAAATTTGTAGCTGATTTGGATTTTTTCAGAAATCATTTAGGTCTTACGACTCGTGATGGAAAACCAATTCAGTATAAGGCAGATATATCAGTTGATGGAACAGAGCTACATAATGTAAAAATCAGTAATAGAGAGTCTTTGTATGCACCTAAAGATGTTGTTGCAGGAACTGATGATAATGGAAACAAAATTTTAATGGCTCCAATGGAAAGAATAGAGAAAATAAGCAAAGGGAAAGCATCAACAGTTGATATAAGTGATGTTATTGTGCATAAAACCATTGAAGCAGATAGTTTTTTGGGTTTTTATGCAATTCATAGTATGGCAAAAATGGCATACGAGTGGTATTGCTATGTTAATAACATAGAGGAATTTAAGGAAGAATACTGTGAAATAGTAGATTATATCTTAGGCAATAAAGACGGGGATTTTGTTGATGTCATAATTGATGGGAATTATTATTTTGTAATGGATAAATTATCTGAAATAGGAACAAATGCTTTTTTTCAGTATGATGATGTTGACGGATATAGGTATGTTGTGTTTGATTTCTGGAAGACGATTTCGTATAGAGTAAGAATTTGCAAATCTCCTAATGAGTGTTTTCACGATGTTCGTTCTTTGCTATTTGAACTATATTTGTATCATATAGACGGTAGCAAAACCCAGACAGCGTTTGGGGCTTTTTCTATTGACAGCAGTACAAAACCCAAATTCAACACAATTCAACCGCAAAATGTTACGATTGATATATGGAGGTCATTTGTAAAGCGAATAGAAAGAATAATGTCAACTATGGTTTTGTCGGTACATACTTTGAAAAGAGAAGTAGATGAACTTTCTTCTAAGTTGAAGAAGTATGATGCAGGAATAATAGATGTAGCTCGGCTGTTGGGATTTGAAGAAAATAACATTGTTACTACGATTGAAATAATTAGCCAGTTGCAATTAAATAAAGACAAATATGATGTGACGAAATCATTTAATCAAAATTTGCCTATAATCTTAAATTTAAATAGCGATACCATAGCAAGAACACAGGAAGATAAAATGGAATTTATAAAATCTTTAGTGGTAATGGATAAAGAAAATAAGTTGTCTGAATATATATGGAACGGAATACATGTATTTAATGAGATATATGAGAATGAAATGAAGTTGACAAAATAGAATGTTTTTACATAGCCGAGAGGTTTTCATTTAGCAAAAGCCCCTTGGCTTTTTCTATTTCTGGAGGTGATTTTATCCATTGAGAACTAACCGACCCTATGTGCAGATTGACCCTGATGTGCTTGAACGGGTACGCCAGATTGACCTGTTATCCTATCTGCGTGAGTTTGAGCCGAGCAATCTCGTTAAGGTCAAAGGCACAAGTAATGTGTACTGTACCGCAGAACACGACAGTTTAAAGATTTCCAACGGCAAATGGTATTGGTGGTCGAGGGGGGGGGGGCGGCTATTCTGCCCTCGATTATCTCATCAAGGTCAAGGAATATGACTTCGTAGAAGCAGTGGAAATTCTCATGGGGCAGGCGATGGCGGACTGGAAGCCGCCCCCTGCTCCCAAGAAAGATGAACCGAAAGTCCTGCTCCTGCCGCCAAAAAATAAGGATTGTAACAGAGTGATACAGTATCTTTTCTGGCGTGGTATTGACTATCAACTCATACAGGAGTGTATTTCAGACGGTACGCTCTATGAGAGTGCCGATTATCACAATGCTGTTTTTATCGGCAAAGACGAAAGCGGAACACCGAAATATGCCGCCCTGCGAAGCACTCTCGGCAGCACTTTCAAGCAGGACGCATCGGGCAGCGACAAGCGGTATTCGTTCCGACTT
The DNA here is from genome assembly GCF_009680455.1 of Lachnospira eligens. Lineage (GTDB taxonomy): Bacteria > Bacillota > Clostridia > Lachnospirales > Lachnospiraceae > Lachnospira > Lachnospira eligens_A. The sequence continues at coordinate 273,771 of NZ_WKRD01000005.1, read as the reverse complement.
CTGGCAAGAGAGCCGACGGATACCGTGCATTTATTTGAAGCCGCCATTGATTTACTGTCCTATGCCACTTATCTGAAATGCGAGGGCAAGGACTACAAATCGGAAAGTCTGCTTTCTCTTTCGGGCGTGTATCAGCCAAAGAAAGAAAAGAAATATAGAAAGATTTCCGGAAGATTTTATGTTTCAACTATCTAATAGTGAAATTGATTCCGTGAGGTCACAAATTGTGACCTCACGGAAAAAGAATTTTTTTGCTGGTCAGGAAGGCGGACGCAGATATTTACCGTACGCATTTACAGAGCAAGGAATTTATATGCTTGCAACAGTTCTTCGTGGAAAATTAGCGGAACAACAGAGCATATTTATTATGCGTACTTTTAGGGAGATGCGTCACTATATTAGGCAGAATCAGCAGTTTGTTACTAGAAATGAAATGAATCTTTTAACAGCGAAGGTTGGAACGATAACGGAGAGGCAGAATCGAATGGAGAATAAGATGGATTCAATTCAAAAAGATGTGGCTATCTTAGCAGATAATTTTATTACTGATAAAGACAAGAAGAATTTTGTGATTTATAAAGGTCAGAAGTTCGAGGCTGATATTGCTTACATAGAAATCTATCAACAAGCAAAGAAATCAATCTATGTTGTGGATGATTATATGAATGCAAAGTCATTACAACATCTTTCTCAAAAGGCTGATGGTGTGGAGGCTGTTTTGTTCACAGAAAATGGAAAAGGTGGAAAAGGATTTCTTACAAAATCTTTAGTGACAGATTTTCAAAATCAATATCCATCGCTTCGAATCAAGCCTAATCCCGATTGTCATGACAGGTTAATTGTACTTGATTATGGTGAGAAGACAGAATTGGTTTATCACTGCGGAGCATCCAGTAAAGATGCAGGGAAGAAGCTATGTGCAATTAATCAGATTACAGAAACCGCAATTATTCATCCGGTAATTGATAGATTACTTTTGCTGCCAGATAAAGAAATATGTTGGTGAAATATATACTATTGTATCAACCGGTGATGTGGTTTATATTGGTTCAGACTTACCTAAAGAATATACTGGCTCAAAATATACAAATAGTATTAAAGGAACAAATGCTAAAGCAAAGGCAAATGCTGCAACAGGTATTCCTGAACTTATTGAAATTGCTGTGGGAAAGCATTTTAGAGAGAATAATGAAGATAAACATAGAAGAGATGGCAAAAATGGTTGGTATAGATATGATTCAAAATTTGCTCTTCCTGTATATGATGATAATGGTAAAGTGGAAAGGTATAATATATTTCATACCTCTGTGCTAATAAGGCATTCAAATGATGGAGGATGTATCTATATGATGTTATAGACATAAAAAAAGAAACGAGCAACTCTCTCGGCGATTAATCGCTTACCAGACAAAAACCCATTTCCTTTATGAAAGGATAATACTATAGCTGTTAATGAAAGTCAATATTAGAAAATAAAGATAAAATTGAAATATGGTGAAATAAAAGTGCTCTGCAACTGGCAAAAACCAGCAGCAGGGCATTTTGATTTTCTCAGTCGCTTCACAACGAAAAAAGGTCAATTCACAACATCTGAATATATAAGAAAAAGTATTATTCCGACATTTTTATAAAGAAAATATATCAAGGAGGATAATGACTATGACAGTTAATGGTGTCGGAAATGCAACGGATTGCAAAAGGTCGGACAGTATTGGTGGAAATATGCAGATGGATTCTATTAGCAGAAATTTAAAGAATCAGATTGCAAATGCACAGAAAAAATTACAGGAACTATCTTCTAATCAGGAACTTTCATTAGAAGAGAAGATGAAGAAAAGGCAGGAGATTCAGCAGGAAATCAGCAGCCTGACACAGCAGTTAAGACAGCATCAGATTGAACTTAGAAAACAACAGCAGAATAAGAGCAGTAATTCTGTTGATGAGCTGACTGGCGCTGATTATGATGATACAGAAAAAAATAAGGGCTCAAAGCGACAGGTGGGTGGAATATCACAGGGCAAAATGTCTGCTATGATTTCAGCAGATTCAGCAATGAAACAGGCACAGGTGCAGGGAAGTGTTGCCACACAGATAAATGGAAAAGCCGGAGTTCTTGAGTCAGAAATAGCAATGGACAAAGGAAGAGGCTCAAGTACTGAGAAGAAAGAACAGGAACTTGCTGATTTACAGGGAAAGGCACAGCAGGCAGCACAGGCACAGATGTCTTCACTTGCAGATGCAAAGGAATCAATCAGCAAAGCAGGAGAGTCTGATAATGAAACAGACAGGTCCGCAGACGGCAAAAAGACTGAACATGACAGTGAAAAAGTAAAAGAAGACGGCACACAGGACAGTAGTGAACCTGATAGCCAGAACATTTATAAAAAGATTGATATAAGATTATAGGGGGATAAATTTATGTCAGGAATTAATAGTTTTAGTGATTATTCAAGTAAATATAATAGTAATATTGATTATTCAGCGTTATTTGGAACAGCATCTAATTCATCAGTGGGAACAGCTAATTATTTATCAGATTATGCTTCAATCAGAAATGGAAGCTATAAGAAACTGATGAAGGCATATTATGCAAAGCAGGATACTGAAAAGTCAACTACAAAACAGGATACTGTACAGAAATCAACTCTTATGGGTTCAAGTGCGGATTCATTAAAGGTGGCAGCAGATAAGCTTAATGATTCGGAGCTTTTTGATAAAGATGATGACACAATTGTTAAAGCTGTTAAATCATTTATCGAAAGTTACAATGATGTTGTGAGTGAATCAGGAGAATCTAATAATAAATCTGTATTAAGAAATGCCGCATGGCTTACAGGAATGACTGGCAAAAATGCAAAACTGTTATCTAAGGCAGGCATTACAATCGCAAAAGGTAATAAGCTGGAATTAGATGAAGACACATTAAAAAAGGCTGATAAAAGCACATTAAAATCAATATTTAACGGGTACAATTCATTTGCAGGAAATGTATCAAGGAAGGCGTCAGCTATATCAAATGCTTCAAACGGAGCAGGAAGTTCATACACAAGTAAAGGTACATATTACTCAAAGACAGCAGCGTCAATCGCCTCAGGCAAGATTGATAAAGAAGTTTGATTGACATGTATGTATAGCCAGGAAGGAGATTTGACATGAATTATTCGTTAAGTTTATTAGGGAAAACGATGTTTGGCTTGCAAAATCAGGGAATGCTAAAGAGTACAAAAGACCGGTTGGACAGACAGGCACAGCGTGACGGTAAAATCGAATTCTATGAGAAACAGAAGCAGAATCTCAAGAATACAGAGGCACAGACTGTTGAAGAAATTGCCAAGAAGCTGGAAATGTTTCATTCTTATGAGGATGAGATTAAAGCTGCCAAGCAGGAATACAACAGCTCACAAATGCTTCATGTATTAGATGAGGCACAGGAGAGAGCAGAAAAGATTGCCAAGGCTGCAGAGAAGAACAAGCCAAAGACTCCGGAAGAGAGAAGAAAAGATGCGCTTGATGAGGCAGCAGGAAAAGATGAAGATAAGGGTGAACTGTCTGAGATTATGGATGATCTTAGTGAAAAGACTGACGAGTCTGCAGAAAAGATGGCAGAATCTGCTGAAAAGACAGCGGAGTCTGCTGATGAAATGTCTGACACAATTCAGGCAGGCGGGGATATCAATTCCGTTAAGCAGAGTTTGACAGATACTGATATAGAAAATGAGCAGAACTATAAACATTTTAATATGCTCATTTAATTACTTCAGGGTTATGCCGATATATTTAGAAATAGTTATGGGAGCAGGAAAATGATTGTAGGTATATGCGATGATGAGAGCAGAATTCGGGATATCCTTGAAAACAAAGTAAGAAGGTTAATGCCACAGGCAAGAATTGTTAAATTTTCAAGCTGTGACAACCTTCTTCTGTGTTCGATGCGTCTGGATATTTTACTCCTTGATATCCAGATGCCGGGCATGGACGGCATGCAGGCGGCAAGGCAGTTAAGAAAAAATGATTCTCAAGTCCAGATAATATTCGTGACTGGGGCAGAGGAATATGTTTATGACGCATTTGATGTAGATGCGCTTAATTATCTTGTAAAGCCGGTTGATGATGAAAAACTGGAAGCTGTGTTAAGAAAAGCGGAAGAAAGAATCCAGGAACTTCAAGCAGACAACGCCGGACGGGCAAGCATTACTGTTACCAATGGGAAAGTACATACAAGAGTGTACCTTGATGATATCGTATATGCTGAGGTATTTAACCGCAAAATCGTTATTCATACGACTACAGATGACATTGAATACTATGGCAAAATGTCTGAATTGCAGGATATGGCTGGAGAAAGCTTTTTCCGTCCCCACAGGGCATATCTTATCAATATGAAATATGTGGAACGATATGATTCTTCACACATTTATCTTGAAAAGGGACAGGTAACTATGGCAAAGCAGAATTACAAATGTTTTGTCGAAAGTTACATGAAATATTCGATGAGGGGAATCGGAGAGTAGATAATGAAAATAGATTTATTTTATGAAATAGTCTCACAGTGCATGATTAATGGTGTAAGGCTTGCAGCTGCATTTTTCCTGTACAGACTTTTAAGTGATTTTGTTAATAAAAAAAGAGCATTTGCATCGGCAGTACTGTATCTGGCAGTGCTTACGGTGCTTTATTATATTCCACAGATACTGCCTAATCTGGCTGCATATGTAATCGCAATGGCAGCGGTTTATATTGTTCTTATTGTGGGAGATTTTAAGAAAATAAGGCTGAAGGCATTTCTGTGCATAACATTTTTTGCATTAAGATGGCTTGCAGTAGGAAGCGTGTCACAGCTTATGATGCTGATTAACCAGATGACGACTACATTAATGAATAATATAGAGATATTTATGACAAACATTCCTGCAATAATTGCAATGTTTGTTGCAACAGAGATTCTTGAGGTAGTTCTGTGCATGCTTTTTATAGGATTTTCAGTAAAAATGTTTCTTAAAGTCTATAAAAATGCCTGTGAAGAACTGACTGTCAAAGAATTTATAATGCTTGTACTGCCGATGCTGGCGCAGGTTGTAGGCTATCAGAGCGTGATTAATTATTATGATTTATATGATAAGGCGATGAAGGCGGGAGTAATCGAACCGGTTTATGAGTTTAACTACACACTTCTTGCATTTTATCTGATATCATATGGTGCTATTCTTGTATTTCTTATGCTGTATCAGGAACTTAAGAAAATGCAGGAGAATAATAAGGAGCAGGAGATTCTTGAGGCACAGATTGGTAACCTTAAGAATCATATTGATACTGCAATGAAATCATATGCGGAAATAAGGGCTATGCGCCACGATATGGCTAATCATCTGATGGTGCTTAATGAACTTATTGAGAGTGGCAGAAATGAGGCTGCAGAGGAATATTCATCAAAGCTTAATGAAATGATTATTCAGACACAGTCTGATGTTAAGAGCGGTAATCCTGTAACTGATATTGTTATAGGAGAATATAAGGACAAATGTATCAAAACCGGAATAGATTTTACTTATGATTTTCATTATCCTGAAAAAGGTGTTGTTGACGCATTTGATATGAGCATAGTTTTATTTAATGCCTTGCAGAATGCCTGTGAAGCAGCACAGAAAACTCCGCATGGATATGTAAGCCTTAAGGCTTTTAGAAAAAAGAATGCCTATATTATAGAGATTACTAATTCATGTGCGGGCAGGATAACTGTTGAGCCGGGAAAACTTCCGGCAACGGATAAGGATAATGCACAGGCACATGGATATGGGCTTAAGAACATAAAACGTATTGCTGAAAAATATTACGGCGGAATAAATATTGAGCCGGCTGATGATACATTTAAACTGAATATAATGATGATGCTGGAATAAAAACCGCCGCCCTGCATGATGACAAAGCGGCGAAAAACATTTTTATAAATCTCTCAACATATTCAGCTTTTTCATAGCCGGTCTTAATGCAAGATATATGATTGAAGCAACTATAACGGCGATAACTGCATTAACAGATGTGGTTATCGCACCTATTTTAGCAAGTGTTTTGGCAAGGTCCTGAGGCACACCAAGAAGGTATGTCTTGTAGAAATATCCGACTACAGGGTCAGCAACAATATTGAATGCCATACCGCATATGCTTGATACAACAGTAGCAACAGTAACATATTTTGCAGAATGTTCTTTTGAAAGGTTGAAGAGCTTATGTGCTACAAAACCAACGATAAGACCGATACATAACTTAAGAATAAATGTCTTAGGAGCGCTTGTTACATAGGCTGTTGACAAATCACTTATTGTCATGCCGATTGCTCCGGAAAGACCACCCCATTCGCCACCGATAAGTAAAGCTGCAAGAACGCAGAATACATTACCAAAGTGGAACATGGTTCTTTCTGTTCCAACAGGAATGTCTATCTTTATAAATGTTGCACCAACATAGCAGAGTGCGGCACACAAAGCAGCCTGTGCAATAACCTTTGCGTCTACAGGCTTTCTCTCTTTCTTTGAAAATGTTCTGTATAATCCGGCAATAAGAATAACAATGCCAAGGATTGTTACAAGAAGTGAAAATGCGTATGCTTTATTACCTTTTACTATGTATGTGTTGACACATAACACAATACCGATAACAAGAATAATAGCACCAATTAATGTCTGGATTAAACCTGTTTTTTTGTCTTTCATAATTATCTTTTTCTCCTTTGATTCATATTTTCAGCAAAGAATAGTACAATTCAGGGCTTATTAAAAGTGCCAGTTTGATAATGTTTTATATGGTCAGATTATGTAAGGGATATGTTTACATTTGCAAAAAATGTGTTACAATGAGGAGTACTATGCAGGAGGTAATGCAGTATATGAAGATTATGTTTGCATCTTTAGGTTGTGATAAAAACCTTGTAGATACAGAGAATATGCTTGGAATCCTTAACGATAAGGGCTTTGAGTTTACAGATGATGAAACACAGGCAGATGTTATTGTTGTCAATACATGCTGTTTTATTGGTGATGCCAAGCAGGAGAGTATCAACACGATACTTGAGATGGCACAGCACAAGGAAGATGCTGTGTGTAAGGCGCTTATTGTTACAGGATGCCTTGCTCACAGATATAAGGATGAGATTATCAAAGAGATTCCGGAGGTTGATGCATTTTTAGGAACAACTTCTTATGACAAGATTGCGGAGGTTGTTACTTCAGTGCTTGAAGGTAAGGGTTTTAATGTCGTTGATGATGCCAACAGACTTCCTATTGTTAAAGAAAAGAGAATTATTACTACGCCAGGATATTTTGAGTACCTTAAGATAGCGGAAGGATGCGATAAGCATTGTACATACTGCATAATTCCTAAGGTTCGTGGTAATTTCAGAAGTTATCCTGTTGAGTATCTTGTGGAGCAGGCAAAGCACCTTGTACACAATGGAGCAAAAGAGCTTATACTTGTAGCACAGGAGACAACTCTTTATGGAACAGACCTTTACGGAAAGAAATCACTTCCAATGCTTATACATGAGCTTGCCAAGATTGAAGACCTCAAATGGATAAGAATTCAGTACTGTTATCCGGAAGAGATTAATGATGAGCTTATCGAGGCTATTAAGAATGAGCCTAAAGTCTGTCATTATCTTGACATGCCAATCCAGCATGCAAGTGATAATGTATTAAAGCGCATGGGAAGAAAGACAGATAAGCAGGAGCTTCTTGATATTGTTGCGAAGCTGAGAAAAGAGATTCCGGACATTGCATTAAGAACAACTCTTATTGCCGGCTTCCCGGGAGAGACACAGGCTGACCATGAAGAGGTTATGGAATTTATTGATGAAGTTGAGTTCGACAGACTTGGTGTATTTACTTATTCAAGGGAAGAGGATACCCCGGCTGCAACAATGCCGGACCAGATTGACCAGGATATAATGGATACGTGGAGAGACGAGCTTATGGCTCTGCAGCAGGAAATATCTATTGACAAGTCAGCACAAATGGTTGGAAAGACTATTGATGTTATGGTTGAAGGCTATATTGCAGAGGACAATACTTATGTCGGACGTTCGTACAAGGATGCACCTAATGTTGATGGAATGGTGTTCTTTGAATGTGACAGGGAACTTATGTCAGGAGATTTCGTATCTGTAAAGATTACCGGTTCAACTGAATATGATTTAATGGGAATAATGGAGGAAAATGTTTAAATGAATTTACCTAACAAACTTACAATTGCAAGAGTTATTATGATTCCTTTGTTTCTGATATGTCTGTATCTTAACATTGGATGTGGCAAATATATTGCAGTAGGAATATTTATTCTTGCAAGCTTAACAGACCTTTTAGATGGTAAGATTGCAAGAAAGTATAATCTTGTTACTAACTTCGGAAAATTTATGGATCCACTTGCAGATAAGCTTTTAGTATGCTCTGCACTTATTGCACTTGTTGACCTTAACAGAATTGCAGCATGGATTGTTATTATTATAATTGCAAGAGAATTTATTATTAGCGGATTCAGACTTGTTGCATCAGATAATGGTGTTGTTATAGCTGCAAGCTATTGGGGAAAGTTCAAGACAGCATTTCAGATGATTACAATTATTATGCTTGTTCTTAATCTTAATGTACCATTTATGAATATTATTAATACTGTTCTCATATATATATCATTAGGATTGACAGTGATTTCTCTTATTGATTATATTGCAAAGAATTATAAAGTTTTTCTGGAAGGTTCGGGTAAATAATAATGGTTGATTATCTCAGCTGTCTTGATAAGGCTCTTGTTGAGACATTAAAGAACAAATCCCTGACTATAACTACAGCTGAGTCATGCACAGGCGGCATGGTTGCTTCGTCTATAGTTAATATAAGCGGTGCTTCAGACATTTTTAAAGAAGGATATATTACATACAGTAATGAAGCCAAAGAGCGTATTCTTGGAGTTAAACATGCAACTCTTGAAGAATATAAGGCTGTGAGTGCTGAAACTGCTGCAGAGATGGCAGAGGGCGCATTAAGAATATCCAAAGCAGATGTCAGTGTTTCTGTAACAGGTGTAGCAGGTCCTTCAAGAGAGGATGATAAGCCTGTAGGGCTTGTGTATATCGGATGTTGCTATAAAGGTGAGACACATGTTAAAGAATGTGATTTGTCAGGCGACAGGCACACGATAAGGTGTCAGTCTACGAAGGAAGCACTTAAGTTTGTTCTTGATATAATTAAGACTAACAGGTAGAGATTATTGTAATTATTAGTTTTATTATATTATTTACTATATTATTTGCTATGGCGTTGAAGACCTACTATTAAGCTTGAAAGATGGCTTGAGTAGGTCTTTTTTGCTGGGATTAGAGTGGGCTGGAGCGAGCTGGAATGTGAAGACCTACTAAGTGAGTGAGATGTGAGTGTTGAGTAGGTCTTTATCCTTCAGAATTATCTTTTACCAAGCAGAAATATAAAAAAAGACCTACTACATCATGCAATTCCAAAGATTTAGTGGGTCATCAAGCATAGACACATTGTTTAAAATGTAAAAAAAGACCTACAAAACAAAGAGAATATTGCTTTTAGTGAGTTTTATAACGACATCGGATTCAATATTACAATGAATTGATACAGGTATCATTCGAGAGGTTGTGCAAGTAAAAAAGATTTTGTTAAATTTATGCATAAAATATTATATTAAGATACAATAATATAAAATAGGCGTTTACAAAATATATATAATATGATATATTCTTACTATTCCAGTATACAAACAAACATAACGAATAAATGTTCGAAAGGTTCTTGACAATGCAGACATAATAAGATATTATTTAGAAAACGAACACATGTTCAAAAGGAGAGTTTAAGGTATGGTTAATGAAGATAAGATGAAAGCCCTTGATGCGGCAATTTCTAATATTGAGAAACAGTTTGGTAAGGGCTCTGTAATGAAGCTTGGGGAATCAACAGCTAATCTTAATGTTGAATGTATTCCTACAGGTTCTTTAAGTCTAGATATCGCTTTGGGAATCGGTGGAGTTCCTAAAGGAAGAGTTGTAGAGATATATGGACCTGAATCAAGTGGTAAGACAACAGTTGCACTTCATATGGTTGCTGAAGTACAGAAGAGAGGCGGTATTGCAGGTTTTATTGATGCAGAGCATGCTCTGGATCCTGTATATGCTAAGAATATTGGGGTTGATATTGATAATTTATATATTTCGCAGCCTGACAGCGGCGAGCAGGCGCTTGAGATTACAGAGACTATGGTAAGATCTGGTGCAGTCGATATTGTAATTGTCGATTCAGTTGCAGCTCTTGTTCCTAAAGCAGAGATTGATGGTGATATGGGCGATTCACATGTAGGTCTTCAGGCAAGACTTATGTCACAGGCATTAAGAAAGCTTACACCTGTTGTAAGCAAGAATAACTGCGTTGTTATATTTATCAACCAGCTTCGTGAAAAGGTTGGTGTTATGTTTGGAAATCCGGAGACAACTACAGGTGGTCGTGCACTTAAGTTCTATTCTTCTGTAAGACTTGATGTAAGAAAGATTGAGACACTTAAGCAGAATGGTGAGGTTATTGGTAACAGAACCAGAGTCAAGATTGTTAAGAATAAGGTTGCCCCTCCATTCAGAGAAGCAGAGTTTGATATTCTTTTTGGAAAAGGTATATCTACAGAAGGAGATCTTGTTGATCTTGCTTCTAATGCAGGTATTATCCAGAAGAGTGGAGCATGGTTCTCATATGAGGGCAATAAGATTGGACAGGGACGAGAGAACGCTAAGCAGTTCCTTCTTGATAATCCAGAGATAAGAGAAGAGGTTGACAGAAGAGTAAGAGAACACTACGGAATTGTGGACGGTGTTAAGGAAGCAGAAGCATCTGATGATGCTAAGCAGACTAAGGCTAAGAAGAAAGCAGATACAGAAGAGTAATATTAAGGTGGGTTATGGAAGATAATATTGAACTTATTGTCACATCCATTAAAGAACTTACTAAGAAACGCAGGCTTGTATATATTAATTATGAGCCTGCATTTGCTTTATATGCAGCAGAATTAAGAAAGTTTGGAATTAAGGATGGAGAGTCTGTCAGGAAAGAAGCATATGATTCTCTGATAGATGATGTGTTATCTAAGCGTGCAACGGTAAGAGCGATGGCATTGCTTAAGAATAAGGATTATACAAGAAAAGGTTTAGAGGACAAGCTTAGAGATGGATATTATCCTGATATGTGTATAGATTATGCATTAGAGTATGTAACCAGGTTTGGATATATTAATGATGAGCGCTTTGCAGAGAATTATGTTAATTTTAAGGCAGGTAATAAGCCAAGAAGACAGATTGAACTTAAGTTAAAGCAGAAAGGCGTTGATGCAGATATTATCAGCAGGGTTTGTGATGAATTCTATGAAGATAATAGTGATATAGAATTAGAACAGGCAAAGGCATTTGTTGAAAAGAAACATATAGATATAGAGAACGCTGATTATAAAGAGCTTCAGAAGGTCAAAGCTGCATTATATCGCAGAGGATTCAGTATGGATATTATTAATAAAACATTGGATTCTAAGGGGCTTTTCCTTGACATAATCGACAATTGAGTATAATATTAGATTGTTGTATTTTTTGTACAATGAAAACTAAATAAGGAGGTGCTCCTGCGTTGATTCCAATAGTAATCGCAATTATTGCTACTTTAGTGATAGTCGCTCCTATTACTTGGCTTATCTCGTCTAATGCAATCAACAAGCGTAACGATGCAACAATCGGTAATGCCAATGAGAAAGCAAGAGAGATAATAGATGAAGCTCTTAAGACAGCTGAAACCAAGAAAAAGGAAGCTCTTTTGGAAGTCAAGGAAGAGTCTTTAAAGACTAAGAACGAACTTGAGAAGGAAACTAAGGAAAGACGAGCTGAGATAAGCAAGTATGAAAAGAGAGTTCTTTCAAAAGAAGAGACACTTGACAGAAAGATTGAGGCTGTAGAGAAACGCGACTCTAACATTACCAGGAAAGAAGAAGAACTTGGTAAACAGAAGCAAAAGGTTGAAGAACTTGAGAAGAAGAGACAGCAGGAACTTGAACGAATCTCAGGATTGACCTCCGAACAGGCAAAAGAATATCTATTAAAGACTGTTGAAGACGAAGTTAAACATGATACTGCTGTAATGATTAAGACATTAGAAAGCAGAGCGAAAGAGGAAGCAGACAAGAAGGCTAAGGAAATTGTTGTTAATGCAATTCAGAGATGCGCCGCAGACCATGTGGCTGAGACAACAATATCAGTAGTTCAGCTTCCTAATGACGAAATGAAAGGCCGTATTATTGGTAGAGAGGGTAGAAATATCAGAACTCTTGAAACACTTACAGGTGTTGAACTTATCATTGATGATACACCTGAGGCTGTAGTTTTGTCGGGCTTTGATCCGGTAAGAAGAGAGGTTGCAAGAATCGCTCTTGAGAAGCTCATACTTGATGGAAGAATTCATCCGGCAAGAATTGAGGAGATGGTTGAGAAAGCCCAGAAAGAAGTCGAGACATTAATTAAAGAAGAAGGTGAAGCTGCAACCCTTGAGGTTGGTGTACATGGTATCCATCCAGAGCTTGTAAGACTCTTAGGTAAGTTAAGATTCAGAACAAGTTATGGACAGAATGTTTTAAAGCATTCTATTGAAGTAGCACAGCTTACAGGTCTCTTAGCTGGAGAGTTAGGACTTGATGTTAAGATGGCTAAGCGTGCTGGTTTATTACATGATATTGGTAAAGCTGTTGACCACGAGATGGAAGGCTCACATATTCAGTTAGGTGTTGATCTTTGTAGAAGATATAAAGAATCAGCTCTTGTTATTAATGCAGTAGAAGCACATCATGGAGACGTTGAGCCAGAAAGCTTAATTGCTTGTCTTGTACAGGCTGCTGATACAATTTCAGCTGCAAGACCTGGTGCAAGAAGAGAAACGTTAGAAACTTATACAAACAGACTGAAACAATTAGAAGATATTACCAACTCATTCAAGGGAGTTGAGAAATCCTTTGCCATTCAAGCAGGTAGAGAGGTTCGTGTTATGGTAGTTCCTGAAGTCGTTAGTGATTCAGATATGGTAATCATGGCTCGTGACATTTCTAAGCAGATTGAGGATCAGATGGAATATCCTGGTCAGATCAAGGTTAGTATTGTCAGAGAATCAAGAGCTGTAGATTACGCAAAGTAAACTAACATAAACCAAGGCTGTTACATAATGTTAATTCGTTATGTGACAGCCTTTTTTGATTTTAACACACTTAATTTAATTAAGCATTTTAAAGAGATGTTTTAAAATATTAAGTTATTTTTAAAAATATTTGCAATTATGAATTATACATTGTAGAATAGAGCATGTTGATTATATGCTGATTAGGAGGAAGATTATGCAGTACAATGATATGAGTAAAGAAGAGCTTTTAGCTTTAAAGGAAAGCTTGAACAAAGAGTATGCAGAAGCTAAGGCAAAGGGGCTTGCGTTAGATATGTCAAGAGGTAAGCCCTCAGCTAAGCAGCTTGATGTTTCATTAGGACTTCTTGATACAATCAATAGTTCATCAGACCTTAAGGCTTTAGATGGAACAGATTGCAGAAACTATGGTGTTTTAGATGGTATTCCAGAAGCAAAGAAGCTTATGGCAGATATGATGGGAACAACACCAGATCATGTTATTGTGTATGGAAACGCAAGTCTTAATATTATGTATGACCAGATTTCAAGAGCATACACACATGGTATTCTTGGTAATACTCCATGGTGCAAGCTTGATAAGGTTAAGTTCTTATGTCCAGTTCCTGGATATGACAGACATTTTGCAATCACAGAAAGATTTGGAATTGAGATGATTAACATTCCAATGTCAGAGTCTGGTCCAGATATGGGTATGGTAGAAGAGTATGTAAGCAAGGATGCTTCTGTAAAGGGTATCTGGTGCGTTCCAAAGTATTCTAATCCTCAGGGATATACATATTCTGAAGAAACAGTTAAGAGAATGGCTGCACTTAAGCCAGCTGCTGAAGATTTCAGAATTTTCTGGGATAACGCTTATGTTATCCATGATTTATATGATGACAATAAGGATGAGATAGCTGATATCATCAGTGAATGTGAGAAAGCTGGTAACCCTGATATGGTATTTGAGTTTGCTTCAACTTCTAAGGTGAGCTTCCCAGGTTCAGGTATTGCAGCACTTGCTTCATCTGCTAATAATATTGCAGATATCAAGAAGCAGCTTACAATCCAGACAATTGGACATGATAAGCTTAATCAGTTAAGACATGTGAGATTCTTTAAGGATATCAATGGACTTAAGGAACATATGAGAAAGCATGCTGAGTTTATGAGACCTAAGTTTGAGGCTGTTGAAAGTGTTCTTGAAGAAGAACTTGGCGGACTTGGAATTGGTTCATGGACAGAGCCTAAGGGTGGATATTTTATATCATTTGAAGCTCTGGATGGATGTGCCAAGGCAATAGTTGCAAAATGTAAAGAAGCAGGTGTTAAACTTACAGGTGCAGGCGCAACATTCCCTTATGGAAAGGACCCTAAGGACTCTAATATAAGAATTGCCCCATCATTCCCAACTCCAGAAGAGATGAAGCAGGCTGCTGATCTTTTTGTACTCTGCGTAAAGCTTGTAAGTGTAGAAAAGTTACTTGAAAACAAATAATTAAATGAATATAATTAATATAAGCTTGCTTTTTATAAGCAAGCTTATTTAATAATCGGGTATATAATAATCAGATGTTATATATCATGATATAGTTGGGAGGATATACATATGGCTAAGATTGGTTTTATTGGAATGGGTAACATGGGATATGCAATGCTTAAAGGTGCTTTGGCAGCATTTTCACCATCAGATATTATATTTTCATCACCTAACAGAGAAAAATGCGAAAAAATATCATCTGAGACAGGTGTAAGATTTGCAGAAAGTAATGCTGAATGTGGCAACAATGCCAAGTATATTGTGCTTGCAGTAAAACCACAGATGTATCCAACAGTACTTAAGAATATTGTAAATGTGGTAACAGAAGAAAGCGTTATTATATCAATAGCACCGGGAATTACCATTGCGTCTATAAAGAATGCTCTTGGAAGCAATATAAGAGTTGTAAGAGCAATGCCTAATACACCTGCACTTATCGGGGAAGGAATGACAGGAGTAGCATATAATGCATCTGATTATTCATTTGATGAAAGAGATGTTATAGATAAATTCTTTACTTCATTTGGTAAGGTTGTTTACGTTGATGAAAAGCTTATGGATGGAGTAGTATGTGCAAGTGGCAGTTCACCTGCTTATGTATATATGTTCATTGAAGCCCTTGCTGATAGTGTTGTAAAGTATGGCATTAAGAGAGATGATGCATATAAGATGGTTGCCCAGACTGTCCTTGGTTCGGCAAAGATGGTACTTGAGTCAGGGGAACACCCGGCAGTACTTAAAGATAAAGTGTGTTCTCCTGGTGGAACAACAATTCAGGCTGTTTCTGCACTTGAAGAGAATGGTTTCAGAAATGCACTTATCAAAGCAACTGACGCCTGCTATGACAAATGTACAAGCATTAAGTAACATTTTTATATAGAAAGGCTGAATATGAAAGAACATATTAAAAGAGTGGATAGAATTCTTAAATATAAGGGTTCAATACTTGATATATATACAGATGTTATAGAGACTCCCGACGGACATAGGGCAGAATGGGATTATATTGACCACAGAGGAGCAGCAGCTGTTGTTCCTGTGTTAGATGATGGACGTCTCCTCATGGTAAGACAGTACAGAGACGCACTTGACAGAGAGACGATTGAGATTCCTGCAGGTGGTCTTAATGGCTGGGATGAGCCGACAATTAATGCGGCGGCAAGAGAACTTGAAGAAGAGACCGGATACAGGTCAGATAATCTTACCAAGCTTGTATCAGTTGTTACTGCGGTTGCGTTCTGCAATGAAGTGGTAGATGTATATCTTGCAACAGGTCTTGTAAAAACAAGTCAGCATCTTGATGAAGATGAATTCATAGATGTAGAAAAATACACAATGGATGAACTTAAAGACATGATATTTGCAGGAACGATACAGGATTCCAAGACAATTTCAGCAGTTCTTGCTTATGATGCCTTACTTAACCGTAAAAAGAATAATTAAGACAAAGTCTTCATATATTGATTCAAAGTACATTTTGATGGATATATATGAAGGCTTTTTTATTGTGGGTAATTAAGAATGTAAGATTTGTTGCATTAATTATTGCGGGAATTATACTTGGTACATGCTTTATAAAAATGTGGCACTATGGTGATGTGTTTTCAACTGAATATCTGATTGTATACATTAATTCTAATGCTGCATATGCAAATGTATGGCAGGAGGTGCTATCTTACAGATTAAGGAAGTTCATAACATTGGTAGTATTCATGATTACCCCATTCAGAAAATTGTATGTATACTGGCTGTGTCTATACAATGGATTCTGCCTTGGAATATGTATGACAAAGGCTGTTATGTATCACGGTGCAGGGGGAGTAGTTATGGTTTTGGTATGGCTGTTTCCACATTATCTGTTATATATAATGACCGTTCTCCTTATGTGTCATTATTTTCTAAACAGAATTGACATTTTAAGAAGAACGGTCATTATTGTGAGTATGTCATTGTTACTTACATTAATCGGAACATTTGCAGAAAGCTACATTAATCCCGACATAATGAAAATGTTTTTAAATAAGGTCTGCAATATCGTATAAAAGCTTTTCAGATTCAGCCCATCCGAGGCATGCGTCTGTGATTGATTTTCCATAAACACCGTCGCCAACCTTCTGGTTACCCGGCTCAATATAACTTTCAATCATAACACCCTTAACAAGCTTCTTAACATCAGCAGAGTGATGGCAGCTGTGAAGAACTTCCTTGACGATACGGATCTGCTCAAGATACTGCTTACCTGAATTGCTGTGGTTAGCATCTACAATAACAGCAGGATTCTCAAGATCTCTTGCAGCATACATGTTATAAAGTCTTATTAAATCCTCATAGTGATAGTTAGGAATAGTCTGGCCGTGTTTATTTACGGCACCTCTTAATATTGTGTGTGTAAGAGGATTTCCAGGTGTATTAACTTCCCAGTTTCTGTATATAAATGTCTGCTTAGACTGGGCAGCAACTACAGAATTTAACATAACTGAAAAATCTCCACTTGTAGGATTCTTCATTCCGGCTGGAACATCAATTCCTGAACATACAAGTCTGTGCTGCTGGTTTTCAACTGATCTTGCACCAACGGCAACATATGAAAGAACATCTGAAAGATACCAGTAGTTTTCAGGGTAAAGCATTTCATCAGCAGGACTAAGATGTGTCTCTTTCATTACATCAATATGCATTTTTCTGATTGCAACAAGACCGGCAAGAAGATCAGGCTTCTTTTCAGGGTCTGGCTGGTGAAGCATTCCTTTGTAACCTACGCCTGTCGTTCTTGGTTTGTTAGTGTAAACTCTTGGAATAATAATAACTTTGTCTTTAATCTTCTCCTGAACCTTAACAAGTCTTGATGTGTAATCAAGGACAGCAGTTTCATTATCTGCTGAGCAAGGTCCGATAATAACAAGAAGTTTGTCTGATTTGCCGGTTATAACATCAGCAATTTCAGCATCTCTTTCAGCTTTTAATGTTTTTATTTCTTCTGGTACAGGGTACTGTTCTTTGATTTCAGTAGGCGTAGGAAGCTTTGTGACGAACTCGAAACTCATATAATTTTCTCCTTAAAAATGTATATTCAATTAATTACATTTGCATAAAAAACACAATGTATATGTGATTATAACATTTGTTTTCAAAAATGCAAAATAATAATACAGAAAGTATTCTTTGTGGTACAATATATTAAAGATTGTCGGGAGGCGTGGCTATGAATATTAACAGAATTATATGGATAGTTTTAGATAGTGTTGGAATTGGTGAGGCCAGGGATGCAGCTAAGTTTGGAGATGAAGGTGCAGATACATTGGGACATACTGCAGAGGCTAATGGAGGTCTTGATATTCCTAATATGGTAAAGCTTGGAATAGGCAATATAGACGGTGCACATAACCTTGAAAGTTGTGATAATCCCATCGGGTGTTTTGGAAAACTGGCAGAAGTGTCTGCAGGAAAAGACACGACAATTGGACACTGGGAGATGGCAGGAATATATTCTCCTGATCCGTTTCCTGTGTATCCTGATGGATTTCCAGACTGTATTATTGATGAATTCATTAAAAAGACAGGAATTCCAGGAATACTTTGCAATAAGCCGGCTTCAGGAACACAGATAATTGCTGAACTTGGTGATGAACATGTTGCGACAGGAAAACCAATTGTATATACATCAGGAGATTCAGTTTTCCAGATTGCATGTCATGAAGATGTTGTGCCGGTAGAAAGCCTTTATGAAATGTGTGAGACGGCAAGACATATCCTTACAGGAAAGAATGCTGTAGCAAGAGTTATTGCACGACCTTTTGTCGGGGAGAATGGCAATTATAAGAGAACACCTAACAGAAGGGATTTCTCACTAAAGCCAAGTGAGGATAATATATTGTGCAGAGTCCGTGATAAAGGGCTTGATGTAATCGGAGTCGGTAAGATTCATGATATATTTGCTGGTGTGGGACTTACAGAGTCTAAGCACACTAATGACAATCAGGATGGAATGGATGTAACACTTGATTATATGAAGCAGGATAATAAAGGAATTATATATACTAATCTGGTTGAGTTCGATTCAACATGGGGACACAGAAGAGATTATAAAGGTTATGCAAGGGGTCTTGAAGAATTTGATGATAGACTCGCACAGGTGTTAGACACTATGAAAGACACAGATATGCTTGTTATTACGGCTGACCACGGTTGTGACCCAACCTATAAGGGAACTGACCATACAAGGGAGTATGTTCCGTTGCTTGTATATGGCAAATGTTTAAAACATGGCGTTAATCTTGGAACAGGTGACACTTATGCTGATATTGCACAGACACTGGCTGAGATTTTTGGCACAGAACCGGTTAAGATAGGAAAGAGTTTTCTTAATAAGATTATGTAGGAGGTCTGCATTATGAGAATGGTTGATATTATAGAGAAGAAAAGAGATGGTGGAAAGCTTACTAAAGAAGAGATAGAGTTCTTTGTTAATGGCTATGTCAGGGGGGATATACCTGATTATCAGGCTTCTGCCCTTCTTATGGCAATATATTTCAGAAATATGGATTATGATGAGACTCTTAACCTGACGCTTGCAATGGAAAACAGCGGAGACAAGCTGGATTTGTCGGGGATTAATGGAATTAAAGTAGACAAGCACAGTACAGGTGGCGTTGGAGATAAGACTTCACTTGTTCTTGCACCTATGGTTGCAGCACTTGGCGGCAAAGTTGCAAAGATGAGTGGAAGAGGACTTGGACATACAGGAGGCACGATTGATAAACTGGAAAGTATTCCGGGATTTAACACTTCTCTGTCTGAGGAAGCATTTGTTAAGCAGGTTAATGATATAGGAATTGCAATAACAGGGCAGACAGGTAATCTTGCACCTGCAGATAAGAAGATATATGCGCTAAGGGATGTTACGGCAACGGTCGAGAATATTTCGCTTATTGCAAGCAGTATTATGAGTAAGAAACTGGCTTCTGGTGCTGATGCGATTGTTCTTGATGTCAAGACCGGAAGTGGCGCATTTATGAAAAATGAGGCTGATGCCGTAAGTCTTGCTAAGGAGATGGTTCGTATTGGAAAGGGAGCTGGAAGAAATGTAACAGCACTTATTACTGATATGGACCAGCCGTTAGGATATGCAGTTGGAAATGCACTTGAAGTTATCGAGGCTATCAATACTTTAAAAGGTGAAGGACCAGAGGATTTAACTATGCTTGTCCTTAATCTTGGAACATATATGGTGCTTGCTGCAAGAGATGATCTTGATAAAGAAACTGTAAGAAAAGAATTGGAGAGAGTAATAAGTGACGGAAGTGCGTTGGACAAGATGGCAGAGTTCGTTAAAGCCCAGGGTGGAGATCCTGACGCAGTATATAACACAGATAAGTTAAAGATATCTGATACAATAACAGAGGTGTGTGCAGATAGCGATGGATACATCCAGTCAATCCAGTCTGAGCTGATAGGAAAATCTTCAATGATTCTTGGAGGCGGAAGGGCAGCCAAGGACGATGTGATTGATTTATCAGTTGGAGTTGTGCTTTCTAAGAAAATAGGCGACAAAGTCAGCAAAGGTGATGTGATTGCAAGAATTTACTGTGATAATGCAGAAAAGACTAAAGAAGCAGAAACAATGATTAAGGATGCGTATACATTTTCGCAGGAATTTGTCGAAAAAAATGTACTTATAAAGGGAATAGTTGGTTAATAGTTGTAAATAATTGGATTTTGTGGTATTATAAACACCAAACGGGGCTTTGCCCTAGGTTTGTGAATTGAAAAGGAGAGTTACGATGGAAGTAAGACAGGGTGCTAACGCAAGAGATGTAAAGGGTTATGATACAGAAAGACTGAGAAATGATTTTCTTATCCAGAATCTTTTCCCAGCTGATGATTTCAAGCTTGTTTACAGCCAGATTGATCGTATTATCGTAGGCGGATGTATGCCGGTTAATAAGGAACTTACACTTGAGGCAGGTTCTGAGCTTAAGGCAGCATATTTCCTTGAGAGACGTGAGATGGGTATCTTTAATGTAGGTGGCAACGGTTCAGTTATCGTTGATGGTACTGAATATAAGTTTAAATATAGAGATGGTCTTTATATTGGTATGGGTTCTAAGGAGATTAAGTTCAAGAGCGAGGATTCTTCTAAGCCAGCTAAGTTCTACTTTAACTCAACACCAGCACATAAGACATATCCTACAGTATTCATTGATCCAGAAAAGGATATCAAGGATGAGTTCAAGCTTCAGCTTGGTTCTGTTGAAGGATGTAATAAGCGTCTTAACAGAAAGTATATTTTACCAGGTCAGGTTGAGACATGCCAGTTAGAGATGGGTATCACAACTCTTGAGCCAGGAAGCGTATGGAATACAATGCCATGTCATACACATGACAGACGAATGGAAGTTTATTTCTACTTCGAGATTCCAGAAGAAGATATCGTTGTTCACTACATGGGTGAGCCAACAGAAACTCGTCATATCATCATGAGAAGTGAAGAAGCAGTTATTTCACCAAGCTGGTCAATTCATTCAGCATCAGCTACACATGCATATGCATTTATCTGGGGAATGGCTGGAGAAAACCAGGATTTCGATGATATGGACTGGGTAGACATGAAGGATTTAAAGTAATCCGTCAGTACATATTTTACTAAGGAATGTAACCTGTAGAGGGTTTCATTTATAAATTATTATTAGGAAAAGGAGAATTAAAATGTCAGTTAATTTTTCACTTGAAGGTAAGATTGCATTTGTAACTGGTGCATCATATGGTATCGGCTTCGCTATCGCTAGTGGTATGGCTAAGGCTGGTGCAAAAATCGTTTTCAACGATATTAAGCAGGAATTAGTAGATAAGGGATTAGCAGCTTATAAGGAAGCTGGTATCGACGCTCACGGATATGTTTGCGACGTTACTAACGAAGAAGCTGTTAACGCTACTGTAGAGAAGATTACAAAGGAAGTTGGACCAATCGATATCCTTGTAAACAACGCTGGTATCATTAAGAGAATTCCTATGTGCGAGATGACAGCTGCTGAGTTCAGACAGGTTATCGATGTAGATCTTAACGCACCATTCATCGTATCAAAGGCAGTAATTCCTTCAATGATCGAAAGAGGACATGGTAAGATTATCAACATCTGCTCAATGATGTCAGAATTAGGTCGTGAGACAGTATCAGCTTACGCTGCTGCTAAGGGTGGCCTTAAGATGCTTACAAGAAATATTTGTTCTGAGTATGGTAAGTACAATATCCAGTGTAATGGTATTGGACCTGGTTACATCGAGACACCTCAGACAGCTCCATTAAGAGAGAGACAGCCAGATGGATCAAGACATCCATTCGACTCATTCATCGTTGCAAAGACACCAGCAGAGAGATGGTTAAAGCCAGAAGAATTAGCTGGTCCAGCTGTATTCCTTGCTTCAGAAGCATCAGATGCAGTTAACGGACACATCCTCTATGTAGATGGTGGTATCCTCGCATACATCGGCAAGCAGCCACAGTAATCGTGAACATAGATTAGCGGTGCAGATAACAATAAAGGGCTTGAGACAAGTTTACTTGTCATCAAGTCCTTTTTGTTATCTATAGCGCATGGAATGCGCGTACAAATTGGTTGAAAACCAATTTGTACATACACCGCGGACTACAAGCGCAGTGCGCGAATGATAGAAGAACCAGAGTGCAAGTTTACTTGTAACTCTGGTTCTTTTGTTATTCGCATAGAGCGCGACAGCGCGTGTGGACTGACCGCAGGTCAGGACACGGCACTGCGCAGTAGTGGGACGCACCTGTCCCGTCCACCAATTCCCAGCCGCAAGAGCGAAGCGAGTTGCAGCGTCCGTTTCGGCACAGAGGAATTCTATTGTATATGTGAAGTTATAATCAGCCTGATAGGTTGTCCAATATCCTGTCTTTTAACATGATACCTATAGGTAGTCGTATAAAATGCAACCTTATAGGTAGAAAACACAAGTGTCTATATTTATAATTATATAATAAACCTATAAAACTATTTTAAAATTGTATCTTATAGGTATATGCCCATCTAATCTGATATTAATCACCAAAAATCACCCTAAATCCGTCAAAAAACACCTATAAAGTATATTAAAAAATATAATTTATAGGAAAAGATTCATTTATATGTGTAGAACATGCTTAAATTATTTATAAACAACATATTTAGTAATCAGCCTGATAAACAACCTGAAACATTTATAAAACAATACTTGTAATTAAGCTAATCAATGATAAAATCAAGTAAAAGGGGGGATATGCACATGTCAATATTTAAGAAGAACACAACCAAGAAAGAGATAGAAACATCACTCAATGAAATCCAGATTAATCTTGAGAATAATTACAAGGATTTAGCAATTAAGGCTTTCAAAGACTCATCAGAGCTAGTTGAACGGTATCATAATGAGTCTTTGATTGATGAGAAAGCGTATGGTAAATATAAAGGACAGCTTGATGTATTTGCAAAGAGAATGGAAGGCTACAGTCACAGACTGAATGTGAAATATTAAAAAGTATTGAAAAAAATAATAATATATTGTCAAGATATAGATACGTATGTTATATTAAATATGTAGATACAACCATAACCTGACTTGTGAATGGAGGGGTACTATGAAAAAAGTATTTTTAATTGGGTTTACATTGATGTGTTTTGCTTCTATGGCAGGTTGTAAGACAAAGCCGCCAAAGGTTGCACATCCATATGTGCAGGAGTATGTGGCTGGCAGAGAGCATGGCAATGTAAAAGTACAGGATTTTCTTGATCATGGAGAAGAATTTGCAATTGGGGCAGATGAAAATGGAAAAGCGGTATTTAAAGACCCGCAGAAAGCATTTGAGGCGTTAGTAAGGGATTATTCAGATGGTATTAATCTGATTAGGGATGAGTACAAGCTTGGACCAATCACTCCAAGAAATTTTTATGATTATATGACATATGGCTGGCAGGTTAATACTGGCACAGAAGAAAGCAAGAAACAGGCTGCTTTTGTGACTCAGGTTTTAGATATATATGAGAATAGTTATGATTTTGATAAATAGAATATGTTTTAATATAATAACCGCACCGCGTTTGATGGTGCGGTTATTCGTTAATCCACAACCCTTATAGTACTAATCACAGGCTGTTTACTCTTGTCAGTAATCACCCCATTTTGGTTAGTGTCAGTGCAGTCTTTACATATCTTATCGACAATGTCCATACCGCTTGTGACAGTTCCGAAAGCTGCGTATTGTCCATCAAGGCTAGGAGTGTCTTTTTGCATAATGAAAAACTGAGAACTTGCAGAATTATTTGCAGAAGAGCGTGCCATAGATATAGTACCTCTTACATGGCTTATATTATTTTGGACGCCATTTGACTTGAATTCACCATTGATTTTCTCTGAAGAGCCACCAGTTCCGTCACCATTAGGGTCACCGCCCTGAATCATAAATCCATCAATTACGCGATGAAAAGTCAGACCGTTATAAAATCCTGAATTGGCAAGATTAATAAAATTAGTAACAGTAATCGGGGCAGTATCTGCATCAAGTTCTACCTCAATCGTTCCATAATTGTTTACTTCAATGGCAACATGGTGCTTGCCGGATAACTGAGTGTTTCCATCAGAAGTTGATGAATTACCAGAAGTCTGTCTGTTACATGCAGTCAGGCTGAATAAAAGGCATAATAAAATTATGCTTAATAAATGTTTTTTCATCATTTTAAAATATTCCTTTCTAGAATTAGTGAATCAAGTATAACACTATCAGGCGGTATGTTAAACATCTAATGTGTATATAAACAATTAAAATGTATATAAATTTGACTATCAAAATTTATATACATGTGATACAATTATCAAAGATTTCACAATATATGAGGGGAGATTAATTTAATGAAACTTGAAGTGAAAAATCTTACCAAGTCATTTGGTGAGAAAGAAGTCCTTCACGGCATTTCATTTGATGTGGAAGGCGGCAAGGCATTAGGTCTTCTTGGACGTAATGGCGCAGGAAAGACTACAACTATAAGAATTATTATGGATGTATTTCATGCCAATTCAGGAGAAATATTTCTTGATGGTAAAAAATTTAATCCAAAGGAGCATCTTATAGGATATCTGCCGGAAGAGAGAGGATTATATCCTAAGAAAAAAGTATCAGAACAGCTTGTGTATCTTGGCAGGTTAAGAGGCTTATCTAAGGCTGAAGCTAAGAAGAATACTGATAAATGGCTTAAAAGACTGCAGGTATCACAGTATACAGATGTGAAGTTAGAGACACTCAGCAAAGGTAACCAGCAGAAGGTCCAGCTTGCATCAACACTTGTCTGTGAGCCTGAGATTGTTATATTAGATGAGCCATTCAGTGGACTTGACCCGGTTAATTCTAAGATATTACAGGATGTTGTAACAGAATTGATAGAAGAAGGAAGAATAGTTATATTCTCAAGTCATCAGATGAGCTATGTGGAGGAGTTCTGTGAGGATATAGCAATAATTAATAACGGAGAGATTGCATTATCAGGTGATATTGCAGATATTAAGGCTGAATATGGAAAGAATCAGCTTATAATATCGGCTGTTGGAATGGGAGCAGAAGAACTGGCAGAAAAGTTAAAGACCAGCTGCGAAGATACATTATCTGTAACAGGAATACATAAAGATGGTGTTATAGTAAAGAATATCCATGAGCTTTCTAGAAATGCACTTATTAAAGAAATTATGAATGCTGATATAGAGATAGCATCATTTGACAGCTACAGACCATCACTTAATGATATATTTGTAAAAGCTGTAGGGGGTGACAGATAATGAAGAAGTTCGGAGTAATATTCCAGTATGAGATTATGAATTATATCAAGAATAAAAGCTTTATGATTTCTACAATTGTTATAGCTGTTCTTGCTGCAGTGATACTGTTTCTTCCAAGTGTATTTGATATGTCAGGAATTCTTGGAATTAATAAAGATGATACTGATGATACCGCTGATAATACGGAGATTACTGATGTTATCATAATCTGTGATGAAAAAGACATATTTGCGGGAACAGGAATTGTAGAAGGTGTATTAAATGATGTGAAGATTGAAACTGTTTCGTCAAGAGATGCACTTGTAGATAAGATTGAAAATGATGAAAATGTCATTGCTGGTTTTGTTGTAAAGAATGCAACAGATTTTGAATATGTCGTTAATAATAGTGATATGTTTGATGATATGACGCAGAGATTTACATATGCAATGCAGCTGCTAAGCCAGTATAACTATTGTAAGGAGAATAATCTGGATATGGCAGAGATTGAAAATGCTTTTAATCCGGTTATCAATTCCGAGACAACTGTACTTGGAAAAGACATGATGAGTAATTACTGGTATTGTTATGCACTTATAATTATTGTGTTCATGGTTATCATTCTGTATGGAGTAATGGTAGCAACTTCTGTAACACAGGAGAAATCAAACAGAACAATGGAACTTCTTGTAACCAGTGCTGATACTAACAGCCTTTTCTTTGGAAAGGTACTGGCAGGTACATCTGCAGCACTTTTACAGGTTGGAATTATATTTGCAGTAATACTTGGAAGCTATAAGATTAACAGAGACTCATGGGGTGGATTATTTGATAAAATATTTAATATTCCTTCAGATGTGCTTATAACATTTGCGTTCTTTGGATTTGGAGGGCTGCTGTTCTATGTATTCATATATGGTGCAATGGGAGCGCTTGTGTCTAAGACAGAGGATATTAACAAAAGTGCCGGAAGTGTACAGTTTGTTATTATGATTGTATATTTTATAGGATTATCCCAGCTTAATAATGTAGATGGAATTCTTATGAAGGTTCTTTCATTCCTGCCGATAAGCTCATACAGTGCGATGTTTGCAAGAGTGGCACTTGGAAATGTAAGTTTTGCTGAGATAACTGTATCGTTTGTTATTCTTATTGTAAGCACAATAGCAGTTGGTATATTAGGCTCTAAGATATACAGAATGGGAACGTTAAGATATGGTAATCCAATTACATTAAGAAATGCATTTAAGAATCTTAAGCATGAATAAAAAGAGGGCGGCTAACCTGTAATGGTAAGCCGCCTTTAATAATGCATTATTATAATTTAACTGTTTCGCCGCCTTTTACTTCAACAATAGTACTATTATTTACTGCAAGCCATACTGACTTAACAGAAGGGTTATGAACATATTTGTTATCAGCAAAGAACTCAAGTCTGTCAAACAATTCGTTGTATTCAACAATATCAGAATTGGTTGCATACCAGATATCATCACGGTTAGCAATCATTTCACAGAATTCCTCAATGATTTCCCAATTATTGTTTCTTTCAAATTCAAAGCTGTGTCCCCAGACATACATCATGTAAAGATACTGTTTTTTAGTAAGTGCCATGAACTTCTTGCCAAAATCAATAAGATTATGATTGTGATGACAGGTTGGAACCCAGCACATATAGTCTTCAGGCATAGAAAAACCATTCTCATCCCCTATAAGCATAGGACCATCGGCATTAGCAGCATAGGCTTCTGCAGCTTTAGTGGCAGCGTATTTATCATTAGTAACTCTTGCATATTTGATGCCAACTGATTTAGCAATATCAACTATACGGTTATCGTAAGAACCATTAGGATATGCAAGACCATATATAGGACGTTTAAATATTTTTTCAAGATTATCCTTATCATCGAGAATTTCTCTAAGGGCATTATAATCGTTAAGTCTGATCATTGTAGGATGTGTAAATGTATGGACAGCAATATCATGTCCTTTATAAAGCTCAGGCCATTCCTCCTGAGGAATTCTTATGGCAGGGTCAATAATACCTGTATTAAGGTTAAAGGTTGCTTTAAGATTAAACTTGTTAAAAAGCTTTACAAGACGTCTGTCCTCAATTTTACCATCGTCATAACTGAAAGTAAGAACTTTGAATTTGCCGCCGGGGAATACTTTATATACTTTATTCATAGTTGTTGTCTCCATATTATATAACTAGTTTAAAATCAATGTTCATATTATATAACACAATTATTTTTATGTCATTCTTTTTTTATAATTAATTAGAATAAATCAGAATGATTAAAATGTTTATTAAAATATTTTACGGATTATGTCGAGTGCATGAACTTTTTTGGGAATACTCTGCTTTGCTTTAAGACTGATGCTGCGGATTGGTTCATTGTTTACATATATATTAATTGTTCCATAAATTTGTGCTGAATTGACAGGTGCAGAAAGCATTTCAGGAATATCTGCCTGTATAGTTACTGAATCATCTTCACAGGCAAGAAATTCAATTGAACAGTCAGGTATAAGTTCACAGAAACTATTTTTTCCTTTGGATACAGGAATGTAAAATGTGTATTCATTATTAAAATATTTCTGTCGGCTGTATTGTTTTCCAAGGGCTATAAGATAACGGGCATCACTCCATTTATAATTCTTATTTGGTGGCCAGCCACATGCAAGCAGGGCGATGCACAGTGTCCGGTTTTTGTCTTTGTATGCACATACATAGCAGTATCCGGCTTTGTTAGTGAAACCTGTTTTTCCAGAGATAATTCCTTCATCAGGATTTAAAAGCCTGTTTTTGTTATTTAGCTGGTAATGGTATCTGCCTGTTGTGTCTGAAATTGTTTTAGAAACAGTCTGTGTTATATATAAAAAATCCTCATTATTAATACAATATGCCATGGTTTTTGCAAGGTCATATGCTGTTGTATGATGAAAACTATAGTTATCCTCGGCATCAAGACCATTAGGTGTTATGTAATATGTGTCTGATAAGAGAATATCATCCGCTTTTTCATTCATAAGGCCGGTAAATATATGAACAAGTATTTCACTTTGTTCATGGTTAATCTCAGAAAGAAATGAGGAATCGTAATTATAATTATTGATAAACGGAGTTTCAGACCTTAAAGAAGGATTTTTACATAGTAAGTAATAAGCAGCATTTTCAGCAATTATTACAGCGGAATCATTATGTGATTCAAGCATAAGTGAGTAGTATAGGTCGTTAATTATGAATTGCTCACCAGTTACGGCGTTAAGCTGTACATCAGGCATGGAAGCTGCGTAGGCGGAAGTTGTTACGACAAAATTCTTGTCACAGTTTTCCAAAGCAATAATAAGAGTCATAATTTTAGTTGTGCTTGCCATGCTTACAGCCGTTGTTTCATTGCTGCCAGAAAGTATCCTGCCTGAATCAGAATCAATAAGAACAGAGTATTTTGAATATAGTCCTGCTGCCTGAGTTGTTACAGGACAGAATATGCAACAAACCAACAACGATAATACGAGTATAATAATTGAAAAATTCTTAAATGATTTCATAGAAATTTAATAAAATGTCTTTCTATGATTATATTAAAATGATTTGAATTTATGAGTGCTATAAGGTATTATTATATATAGATTAATATGTGATTTAATACTGTCTGGAATAAAAAAGGAGAAACTATGGCATATATAGAATTTAAAAATGTAAAGAAAATATACAAAATGGGTGATGTAAAGATAAGAGCATTGAATGGAGTGGATTTTAAGATTGATAAAGGCGAATTTGCTGTTGTATTAGGACCTAGTGGTGCAGGAAAGAGTACTATTCTTAACATCCTTGGAGGAATGGATACATGTACTACCGGGGAAATAACTGTTGATGGTAAAAGAATTGACAAGTATAGTTCGAGACAGCTTACAGCATACAGAAGATATGATATCGGATTCGTATTCCAGTTCTATAATCTTGTACAGAATCTTACTGTCAAAGAAAATGTTGAACTGGCAACGCAGATATGTAAAAAGCCTCTTGATATTGTTAAGACAATAGAAGCTGTGGGATTATCTGACAGAATAGGAAATTTTCCGTCACAGTTATCAGGTGGTGAACAGCAGAGAGTTGCCATTGCAAGAGCACTTGCAAAGAATCCTAAGATGCTTTTATGCGATGAACCTACAGGAGCGCTTGATATTAATACAGGAAAAACCATTCTTAAGCTTTTAAGTGATATGTGTAAGAAGAATGGAATTACTGTTGTTGTTATAACACATAATCAGGCAATTTCAGCAATGGGAGATAAAGTTATTAAGATAAAGAATGGTATCGTTGACAGTGTTGTTATTAATGACAATCCTGTTTCAGTAGACGAGATAGACTGGTAATACTATGGAGGCTTGTACAATATGGGAAAATCAGTGTGGAAAGATCTCTTTCGTGAGATTAAGAGAACATTTGGAAGATTTATAGCTATATTTGCAATTGTTGCTATTGGAGTAGCATTTTTTGCAGGAGTAACAGCATCTTCTAATGATATGAAGAATTCAACGGATAACTATTATGATGATTATAATATGAGTGATTTAAGACTTTTATCATCAATAGGTTTTAATGAAGATGATATTAAAGCTATAAGAGCAGTTGATGGTGTTAAGGGAGTGTATCCTGCATATTCACAGGATGCAGTTATCAGGAAAGACAGCATAGAGACCGCTGTACATATAATGTCAGTACCTGATAATACAGACAGGAATAATGAGAATTACATTAACCAGTTACGAATCAAGGAAGGACGGCTTCCTGAAAATAGCGGTGAATGTGTTGTAAGATATGAAGATACCAAGGATAATTTTTCTATAGGAGATACAATCAAGCTTTCATCCGGAACACAGGATGATATTAATGACAGTCTTAAAGATTCAGAGTATACGGTTGTAGGAACAGTATATACACCATATTATGTTTCTTATGACCTTGGAACTACTAATGTTGGAAGCGGCAGGATTAATTATCTTATGTATATTACGGAAGATGAATTCATGTCCGATTATTTCAATGAAGTATTTGCGACAGTTGATGGAGCAAAGGAATTGGATACATATGGAACTGAATATAAAGATCTCGTTAAAGAAACGGCTGACAGAATAGATAATATTTCACAGAGCAGAATTAATGTAAGAAAAGATGACATACAGGATGTATATGAAGATTCAGTAAATGAGGCAAAAGAGGCTGCCAAAGCGGCTATATACGACCATGTTGTAGAATCACTTACAGAACAGTACAGTAATTATTTTGTAGGAATGGATGTTTCAGCTATTATTGAGCCATATATCCAGCCG
Source organism: Lachnospira eligens (assembly GCF_009680455.1). Classification (GTDB taxonomy): domain Bacteria; phylum Bacillota; class Clostridia; order Lachnospirales; family Lachnospiraceae; genus Lachnospira; species Lachnospira eligens_A. Next base: position 242,895 of record NZ_WKRD01000005.1, on the reverse strand, counting down.
GCATATGAGAAAGCACTTGCTGATTATGATTTTAGCAGCATTGAGACGCAGGCTAAGGAAGATTTTGAATCTAAATATGGTGACAGCGATGACTGGAAATGGTATGAGCTTACAAGACAGGAACAGTATTCTTTTAAAGATTATGAATCCAGTGCAGACAGGATGAAAGCCATTGCCACGGTATTTCCAATATTCTTTATAGTTGTATCTGCCCTTGTCTGTCTTACAACAATGACAAGAATGGTAGCAGAAGAAAGGGGACTTATAGGAACATATAAAGCACTAGGATACAGCAAAAAGGTGATTGCATTCAAATATATAGCATATGCATTAATTGCTTCGGTTACTGGAGGAATAGCAGGCTGTATCATAGGTCTTAAACTGTTTCCGCTTGTAATATATAATTCTTGGAATATAATATACCAGCTTCCGCCAATAGTGTACGACAGCCACATATTTCTTTCAATTATAGCCATTACAACCATGGTTTTAGTAACAGTTATAGCAGCTCTTTTTTCATGCTACAGTGAGTTAGAAGAGGTTCCATCAGAGCTTATGCGTCCGAAAGCACCTAAGAGCGGTAAGAAAATCCTTCTTGAGCATATTACATTTATATGGAAACACATGTCATTCACAATGAAGGTTACTATGCGTAATCTGTTCCTGTATAAGAAGAGATTTCTTATGACTGTTGTAGGGATTGCAGGCTGTACGGCACTTATGACAGCAGGCTTTGGTATTAAGAACAGTATAGAATGTCTTATTCATAACCAGTACGGTGAACTTATACATTATGACAGTGTTGCCACATTTACAGATGGGATTACACAGGAGGATATGGATACACTTGAAAGTGACATGTCAGCGGACGTACACATTGATGATTTTCTATTAAACTGTGGTTATTCTGATGATGTTAAGAGCAGTGAAGATACACAGACAGCAGAATATGTCATAGTTGATGATAAGAATGCATTTAAAGATTATGTGACATTAAGAACTAGAAGAAAACATAATGATGTGGCTCTTGGGGATTCAGGCGTTGTTATCACTGAAAAGTTATCAAAAGATTTAGGGGTAAAGAAAGGTGATAAGATTACAGTAACATCATCCACTGGAAAGCAGACAGAGGCTGTTGTATCAGGTATTACAGAAATGTATGTTAATCATTATGTATATATAAGTACAGAATATTATAATGAACTTTTTGGAAATGTTCCTGATAACAACAGGGTACTTATAAAGATTAACGGAGATGTAAGCGAAACTGAAAGTTATATGGGAGATGAATACCTTACAAGAGATTATATTAAGGGTGTGAGTTTCCTTAATGCTAATGTCACACGATTTGAAAATATGATACAGTCACTTGACCTGGTAACATGGGTACTTATAATATCAGCGGGGCTGCTTGCATTCGTTGTGTTATATAATCTTACAAATGTTAATATATCGGAGAGAAGAAGAGAAATTGCAACTATTAAGGTACTTGGTTTCTTTGACCCGGAGGTAGGTATGTATGTGTACCGTGAGAATATATTCCTTACACTAATCGGTGGTGTGTTTGGACTATTATTAGGAAGACTTCTTCATATATACATAATGCTTACTGTAGAGATGGATGCAATAATGTTTGGATATGCTATTAAACCGACAACATATATATATTCATATCTTATCACATTGATTTTCTCAGTTGTAGTTAATCTGGCCATGTATGGAAAGTTAAAGAAGCTTCCTATGGTCGAATCTTTAAAGTCAGTAGAATAAAACGGACAGCCCTTTCATATATTGTGAAAAACAATAGTGAAGGGGCTTTTTTTGTATGACGAATCACTCTATAAAATTCTTCCGGATGAATTAATTAAAGACATTGGAATATATGCAGGATTTCAGCATGTCAGGGAAATCCGTCTGCGTACAGGAAGACTGCCTGCTGCCATATGTGATAATGGAGAACATATGGGAACCAGTCTTGTAGATGAACATACGATAACAAGGATACTGTCAATAGCAACTAATTATTCATCTTATGCATATGAATCCTGTATGGCAAATGGATTTCTGACAATCAAAGGCGGACACAGAATAGGACTTGGCGGACAGGTTATATGGGAGAATGGTAAGGTAAAGAATTTCTTACATGTGACATTCATGTGTATAAGAATTGCTAAACAGATGGAGGGCTGCGCTGATAATATAATGGATGAGCTTTTAAAAGACGGGTTAAAGCATACTATTATAATATCACCGCCTGGCTTTGGAAAAACAACACTGCTTAGAGACATTATAAGACAGTTATCTGATATATATAGAAAAAATGTGGTTTTAATTGACGAACGATGTGAAATAGCGGCATGTGTAAACGGAGTTCCATGTAATGATATTGGCTGCAGGACAGATGTTTTAGATGGTTGTAATAAACTTACGGGAGTATATATGGCTGTTCGCTCGCTTAGTCCTCAGGTTGTAGCAATGGATGAGATTGGTGGGGAAGATGATATTAAAGCTGTAAAATACTGCATTAAAAGTGGCTGCGCTGTAATAGGAACTGCACATGGAAGCGGTATATATGATACAGATGAAAGACTTGCAGGTCTTTTCGGAAAAAATGGATTTAAGAGAGCTGTAATATTGGAAAAATGTGGGGAGGCAGGAAAATGTCTGGATATATAGGCGGGATATTAATACTTTCAGGCTGTTTTATGTATGGTCTTTCATACAGCCAGAGATTAAAGAACAGGATAATAATATTAAAAGACATGGTAAGAATGCTTTCCGTTATGAATAATCATATTGGATATTCACTTATAGATATGACGCAGATATTTGAACGCCTTGGAGATTTTGACATGTGTTCATATGTCAGGAATTTCACCGGATACATATATGAAGCATTGAATAAATCGGACATTGACACATTTGCATTGATATGGAATGAGGCTGCTGATAAAGCATTTGCAGGAATACTTGGCAAAAGACAGCTGGAGATTATAAAAGAGGCAGGCTCTATAAGCACATTTATTGACAAGGACAGTCAGTTAAAACACATACAATCTGTTGTGTGTGAACTTAATGAGGAACTTGATGTGGTTAAGACTAATGCAGCAGGAAAGATGAAGGCTTATATCGTTACAGGAATATCAGCAGGACTTATACTTGTGATTGTACTTATATGAATCGGAGGTGAAGTATGGAGGTAAGCATAATATTCAAAATTGCAGCGGTAGGCATAGTTGTTTCAATACTTAACCAGATATTAAAGCATAATGGAAGAGATGACCAGGCAGCGCTTACTGCACTGGCAGGGCTTCTTATTGTCATATACTGGATATTACCTTATATACTTGAATTGTTTACTACCATGAAAAAGCTTTTTGAATTGTGATAGGGGGTGGTACATATTAATGTGTTGTCGCTTTCGGTGTGTGCAGTTACAGGTGTGATTCTTGCTCTGGTTTTGAAAAGTACAGGCTCTTCAATGGGGACTTTTGTGTCAGTTGTTCTGTGTGTAGGAACAGCAATGCTTGTATTTAATGGGCTTATATCCGTGTACACAAGAATCAATATGTTTACTGCCGGTATTAATCAGGAATATATAAAGCTGATAGTCAAAGTTATAGGTATATCGTATGTAACAGAAATATCATCAAATATATGTAAAGAAAATGGATTTGCAGCACTTGCGTCAGCTATGGAAATATACGCCAGGATTTCTGTTGCGGGTTTATGCATACCGGTTATAGTAACTCTTTTTGAAATGGTTTCAGAGGGGATTGTCTGACTAAGAAAATAATTGCCTTTATGATAGCGTTTCTGGCGGCGCTCATCATACAGAAAACATATATATATGCACAGGATGAGGATACAGTTAATTATGATTCACTGATAGATGAAGCTGATTACAGTGGCATAGACAGTACGCTTGATGATTATGGCTGGAAGGGGACATCTTTTAAAGAACTTGTCAGGTCGGTTGCCAGTTCGGATACGGATATAGGCTTTAACTTTACCGAAACAGTTACCGAGGCAATTATTTCTAACAGAACAGTTCTGATACAGATATTACTTTTATCTATATGCGCAATGTTTCTTACTGTGCTTGATAAAAATGCATCTGATTCAGCGATGCTTTTTATATCATTCATTCTTATGACGCTGATAGTTGCGGTGTTTATTAATGCAGCAAGGACAGGCTATGAATGTGTTCAGATGTCGGTTGATATATATAAGGCACTCTGCCCGGTGTTTTTTCCGGCAGTTGCATATTCGTGTGGGGCATCAAGTGCTGCAGCATATTATGAGATAATTCTTTTTCTTATGTACATAGTTAATGTCCTTGTGAAAAATGTTCTTATGAGATGCAATTATGTATATATGATATTAGGCATGTTTGATACATTCAGTGAAAAAGATAAGTTTAACAAAATGTGCCAGCTTATAACAAAGATTATAAAATTGTCAGTAAAAGGAATGCTTATGTTTTTTCTGGGACTTAACGGAATAAAAAGTCTGATACTTCCATTAAGCGATTCACTTAAAATGTCCGTTTTATTCAAAGCTGTTTCTATGATTCCTGGCATTGGAAACAGTGCACAGACTGTATCTAAGACAATTGCAGGGTCTGCTGTGCTTGTCAAGAATTCTATTGGTGTGGCTGCGGTTATTGTTATGGCTGTAATAATAGGAATTCCTCTTCTTAAGCTTGTTGTCATGGCATTGTTATATCAGATTCTTGGAGCAGTATTAGAACCTGTGGCAGACAGCCGTATAGTCAAAGCTGTTCTTGTTCTGTCAGGAAGTCTTGAAAATATGATATATATGATTGCTGTCACAGTTGTTCTTATGTGCCTAACAATGGCAATTATATGCTTTGCAACTAATATTAATCTATATGTTTAAATGTGGTAATGTGCAATGACAGGTATTATTAACTGGTTTAAAACAATATTTATTCTTGAAATTACAGGAGAGATTGCATTAAAGCTTGTGCCACCAAAGTATAAGGAATTCATAGCATTTGTAATGAAACTGATACTTGTAATGGCGATAATAATTCCGCTGCTTAATATTAAGAATGCAGATATAAGTGAGATTACGGATGGTATAAGTAATGGATTTAAAACATATTCTAAGGAGAACGATAATGTCTCACAGGCTTTATATAATACTTCAGACAAGAAAATGGCTGAAAAAATTATAAGTGAAGATATCAATAGCACTGCAGCTTCTTACGGTCTGGAAACTGTTTCTGTAAAATGCAGCTTCACATCAGACATGACGGCGGTCAGTATGATAAATGTATATGTTAAAGAAAACAATATTGCAGGCAATGATAATATTGACAGATTAAGAACAGATATAGCTGGCAGATATGAAATATCTGTAGAACAGATAGATATCAGGGAGGCAGGCGAAAGTGGATAATGGTGGTAAAAATGAAGCATTTTTTACAGGATTACTGAATAAAACAAGGAAAGACAAAATATTTATAGTAATACTGGCAGGGATACTTATGATGGTGATTGCAATGCCAACTAAAAGTTCATCTGCAAAAAGTTATACAACAGGTCCGGTTATATCCACAGGGTCAGAAGATTATGAGAAAAATCTTGGCGAAGAACTACAGCAGATGCTTGAAAATACAGATGGAGTAGGCAAAGTAAAGGTCTTGGTAAAAACAAATGATACAAAAGAGGTTACAGGTGTATTAGTAGTGTGTGAGGGAGGTGATGATAAAAATCTGGTTGCTTATATCACAGATGCGATAAATGGCCTTTTAGGTGTTCCTGTACATAAAATTAAAGTGATGAAAATGTCGGAATAATTTTTTTGGAGGCAGTTTTGAAAAGAGTAAAAAAGAATCATATTATAATTACGGCACTTGCTATAATGATAGCTGCTGCCGGGTATATTAATTATGCGGGTGACCTTGATAATATAATTAAAGTTAAAGATAAAGAAAAGGCAGCTGCGGTTGTAGCTGACAATGTGTCAACAGATAGTAATGAGGCTGAGGCTGCTGACACAGATTTTACAGATGAGCCGGGAACTGTTATACTTACATCAGCAGGAGTTAAGTCAGAGGCTGTTGCAGCTGCTAAGTTAAACAGGGAACAGGTCAGAGCTTCAAGCATAGAGAATCTGAAAAGCATAGCTGATGATGCAGGTATTGCTGAGGATGCTAAGAAAGCAGCAGTTGAACAGCTTGCAAAGCTTGAGAACAATGCTGATAAAGAAACGGCAATAGAACTTTTGTTATCAGCTAAAGGCTTTGATTCATCGGTAGTTACAGTATCTGATACCAATGTGGATGCTGTTATTAATGTATCAGAGCTTTCAGATACAGATAAAGCACAGATTGAAGATATAATTAAAAGAAAAACTGGCTTTGCTGCGGATAAGATAACAATAAATATTTGCAATAATTAGTGTTTATGTTATAATCTTTTTAACTTTGAGTTAAATATGAATATATGGAGGACGGTTATGACAAAAGAGTTTGAAGATAGAGGTACAACTTATTCTATACATGAGAATGTTAATATTGGCGAAGTTAAGGTGGCTGATGAAGTTGTAGCTATTATTGCTGGTCTTGCTGCTACAGAGGTTGAAGGTGTTGACAGCCTTGGCGGTAATATCACTAATGAAATCGTAAGCAAGCTTGGAATGAAGAATCTTTCTAAGGGTGTTAAGGTAACAGTTGAAGAGTCAAGTGTCCTTGTAGATATAACACTTAATCTTAAGTATGGAACACAGATACCAGCTGTTTCAGCTAAGGTTCAGGATAAGGTTAAGTCTGCAATAGAGACAATGACAGGACTTTCAGTTACAGAGGTCAACATTAAGGTTGCCAGTGTTAATGTAGAAAATTAAATTCAGGAGTTAAAAGATGACAAGATCTACAATGAGGGAGCATATTTTTAAGTTATTATTCAGAGCTCCTTTTATCGATAACAAAGATGAGTATGAAGAGCAGATTAATCTGTATTTTGCAGATGCAGATATGGTAGATGCTTCACATCTTAAGGAAGAAGAATATAATTATATCAAGGATAAGACATTAGCAATAGCAGAGCTTATACCTGAGCTTGATGAGAAAATCGATTCTGTATCTGAGGGATGGCCAACAAGCCGTCTAGGAAAGACAGAGCTTTCTATTATGAGACTTGCTGTGTATGAGATGCTTTATGATGAGGATATTCCTACTAATGTAGCACTCAATGAAGCTGTTGAGCTTGCCAAGAAGTATGGCTCGGCTGACAGCACAGCAGCTTTTGTTAATGGTGTATTAGGCAAGTTAATTAAAGAGTAATGCATTTTTTTGCATGTAAAGTGAGGATATATGGCTGGAGTATATACTGTAAAGCAGGTGAATTCCTATATTAAGAATATGTTTAAGCAGGATTTTCTGCTTAACTCGGTTTCTGTTAAGGGGGAGATATCTAATTGCAAGTATCATACCTCCGGTCATATTTATTTTACTTTAAAGGACGCTGATGCGGCACTTTCTGTCATTATGTTTGCAAGTCAGGCAGCAAAGCTTGCATTTAAGTTAAAGGATGGAATGTCAGTTGTTGTATCAGGAAGAGTTGATGTGTTTGATGCAGCGGGTAAATACCAGTTATATGCTAATACTGTGCAGCAGGAAGGTATTGGAGAACTGTACCAGAAGTTTGAACAGCTAAAACAATATTATGAAGATATGGGATATTTTGCTAAAGAATATAAAAGACCACTTCCTGCATTTACGAAAAAATTAGGTGTTGTTACATCTAAGACAGGTGCAGCAGTTCAGGATATTATGAACATTTCCAAAAGGCGTAACCCTTATATCCAGATTGTACTTTATCCTGCATATGTTCAGGGAGAACATGCAAAACAGTCAATTGTAAGCGGAATTACCAGACTTGATAAGATGGGGCTTGATTGTATTATAGTAGGACGAGGCGGCGGTTCAATAGAAGATTTATGGGCTTTTAATGAACCTGAGGTTGTAGAGACTGTGTTTAACGCTTCAACACCAGTAATATCAGCAGTAGGACATGAGACAGATTTTACACTCACTGATTTTGTAGCTGATATGAGAGCACCTACACCTTCTGCTGCGGCAGAGCTTGCTGTTACAGAGGTAGCGGCTGTTGAAAACAAGATATATGAATATGAAAGACGGTTAAAGCAGCAGATGATGTATTCGTTGTCTGCAAAAAGAGACTATCTGGAAAGATTAAAGCTACAGATGGAATATCTTAACCCTGTCAATCAGATATATGATAAAAGACAGCGGCTTATGAATATAGAAGATAAGCTGAACATGTTAATAAAAAGATGTGCGGCTGAAAATAGAAACAGACTTCGTCTGTATGCTTCGAAACTTGAGGGGTTAAGTCCTTTGAAAAAGCTTGATATGGGCTATGGCTATATTGAGAATTCTGAAGGTAACAGAATTGTATCAGCAGGTCAGGTGTCGTCAGATGACGAGATTACAGTTTATCTTAAAGATGGAAGCATCAGATCTAAGGTTATTGAGGTAGGGGAAGCATGGCAAAAACATTAGAACAGTCATTTGAAAGACTTGAAGAAATAATTGCACAGATGGAAAAATCAGACACAACACTTGATGCATCATTTAAAATGTATCAGGAGGGGATGAAGCTTGTCGAAAGCTGTAATAACCAGCTTGACAAGGTTGAGAAACAAATCATAGTTTTGAATGATGATGGAGAACAGGACGATGAGTGATTTTAAGAATGAATTGGAACAGGAAGTAGAATTTATTAATGATTTAATATCAAGATATCTTCCTGATGAGACAGGACTTGATAAAAAAATAAGAGAAGCTATGAATTACAGCGTCAATGCAGGTGGCAAAAGAGTAAGACCAATGCTTATGCTTGAGGTGTATAAGCTGTGTGGAGGTGATGACTGTCAGGTTGTCTATCCATTTATGGCTGCTTTGGAATGTATTCATTCATATTCTCTTGTACATGATGATCTTCCGGCAATGGATAACGATGATTACAGAAGAGGAAGACTTACAACACATAAAGTATTTGGTGAAGATTTCGGAATACTTGCAGGAGACGGACTTCTTAATCTGGCATATGAGATTATGGCTGAAGCACTTATATCAGGTGAAGGAGATATGACGGCGAAAGCTAAAGCAATGGAAGTTATTGCAAGAAAAGCCGGAATAAAAGGAATGGTCGGTGGACAGGCTGTTGATGTTGAACTTACTGGAAAGGCATTATCTGATGAACAGCTTGATTTTATATTCAGATTAAAGACGGGAGCATTGATTGAAGCTGCATTTCTTGCAGGAGCATACCTTGCAGGCTGTGATGAGAAATCGGTTGACAGGTTATGCAGGGCAGCATCACTTATAGGATTTGCATTCCAGATAAGGGATGATATACTTGATGTGACAAGTTCGCTTCAGGAACTTGGTAAACCTGTATTTTCTGATGAAAAGAATAATAAAACAACATATGTTACTTTATACGGAATGGAAAAAGCTGAGGCAGATGTACAATCTATGTCTGATGAAGCTTTAGATATAATTAAGAGCGTGGGAAAGAATGAATTTTTAGAGGAAATTGTTCTTAACCTTATACACAGAAACAAATAAAGCAGGTGTGTTATGATTCTTGAAAAGATAAATAAACCAAATGATATAAAACAATTATCTCCAATTGAATATAATCAGCTTGCAGATGAAATCCGGAGATTTCTTATAGAAAAGATTAGTAAGACAGGTGGACATCTTGCATCTAATCTTGGCGTTGTAGAGCTTACGATGGCACTCCATCTGGCTTTTAATCTTCCACAGGATAAGCTGATATGGGATGTAGGACATCAGTCTTATACGCATAAGATTCTTACCGGAAGAAAGAATCAGTTTGACCAGTTAAGAAAGTTTGGCGGAATGAGTGGTTTCCCTAAAAGAAATGAAAGCCATTTTGATGCATTTGATACAGGACACAGCTCAACATCAATATCCGCGGGATTAGGACTTGTTAAAGCAAGGGATTTAAAGAATGAACATTACAGTGTCGTATCTGTTATAGGTGATGGTGCACTTACAGGTGGAATGGCCTATGAGGCACTTAATAATGCTTCTTCACTTAAGACTAATTTTATTATTGTGTTAAATGATAATACTATGTCAATAGCCAAGAATGTTGGCGGTGTACCACATATGCTTAGTAATATAAGGTCATCAGATTCATATTATGACCTTAAGGAAAATGTGACTAATACTCTGTATAAGCTTCCGGGTGGAGACCATATTGTAGAAAGAATCAAGAAAACCAAGAGTAATCTTAAGCAGATAATACTTCCAGGACAAATGTTTGAATGTATGGGAATATCTTATCTTGGCCCGGTTAATGGACATGATATTGAGAAGCTTATTAAGGTGTTTCATGTTGCTAAACGAATTAACGGTGCAGTTATCATCCATGTTGTAACACATAAAGGACATGGATATAAGCCTGCAGAGCGTAATCCGGCTAAGTTTCATGGAATAGGACCATTTGATATTGTAACAGGAAAAGAATTGAAATCATCTGATAAGCCGACTTATTCTGATGTATTTTCGGAAAAAATATGCCAGCTTGCCAAAAAGGATAAGTCAATTGTTGCAGTTACTGCAGCAATGCCTGATGGAACAGGACTTAATAAATTCTCCAAGTGGTTTCCTGACAGATTTTTTGATGTCGGAATCGCAGAAGAGCATGCTGTTACGTTTTCGGCTGGAATGGCAGCAGGTGGTCTTAAACCTGTATTTGCTGTGTATTCTTCATTTTTACAGAGAGCATATGACCAGATACTTCACGATGTATGTATCCAGCATCTTCATGTGGTATTTGCAATTGACAGGGCAGGGCTTGTTGGAAGTGATGGTGAGACACATCAGGGTATATTCGACCTTTCATTTCTGACTTCAATTCCAAACATGACTGTTATGGCACCTAAGAATGGCAGTGAACTTTCAGCAATGCTTGAATTCGCTCTGCTTAACTTTAATTCTCCGGTTGCAATAAGATATCCAAGAGGTCAGGCGTATGATGGTCTTGAAGAGTATAATGCACCAATCCGGTACGGAAAAGCCGAGATGATTATTGAAGAGTCTGACATTGCACTTGTTGCAGCAGGCAATATGCTTATTACGGCACAGGCAGTCAGAGAAAAGCTTAAAGAAAAGGGTTATAATATAACAATTGTCAATGAGCGTTTTATTAAGCCGGTTGATACCGATATGTTGGACAGATTATCAGAGTCTCACAGACTTATAGTTACTATGGAAGAAAATGTTTTGTCAGGTGGCTTTGGTGAAGCGGTCTGTCAATATTATGATGATACATGTAATGATATAGATGTACTTAATATTGCTCTGCCAGATGATTATGTTGAACATGGCAATGTTGATATTCTGCGACGGGAATCAGGTGTTGACAGAGACAGTATTATTGCGAAGGTGCTTAACAGATGGGCAAATGTATTGAATAAGGATAAGAGAAATGAGTAAAGAAAGATTAGATGTTTTATTAGTTAATAAAGGGCTTGCGACTTCAAGAGAGAAGGCAAAAGCTATTATTATGTCTGGCAATGTATATGTTGACGGGCAGAAGGAAGACAAGGCAGGTCAGTCATTTCCTGACACTGCAGTGATAGAGGTTCGCGGAACAACTCTTAAGTATGTTAGCCGTGGTGGTCTTAAGCTTGAGAAAGCTATGCAGAATTTTGATGTGACGCTTGAAGGCAAGATATGTATGGATGTAGGTTCATCAACGGGTGGATTCACTGATTGCATGCTTCAGAACGGCGCAATTAAAGTTTATGCTGTCGATGTAGGACATGGACAGCTTGACTGGAAGTTACGAAATGATGAGAGAGTTGTATGCATGGAGAAAACTAATATCCGTTATGTAACCCCTGATGATGTTGCGGACAGAATACAGTTTTCAAGTATAGATGTATCATTTATCTCACTTACTAAGGTACTTACTCCAGTAAGAAATCTTCTTACAGATGATGGCCAGATAGTGTGTCTTATCAAGCCACAGTTTGAGGCAGGACGTGAGAAGGTAGGAAAGCATGGCGTTGTAAGAGATAAAGATGTGCATATAGAAGTAATCAATAAGGTTATTGATTATGCAATGTCAATAGGATTTGAAATCCTTAATCTTGAGTTCAGTCCTGTTAAGGGACCTGAGGGGAATATTGAGTATCTGCTGCATTTGCAGAAAATTGCAGAACCACAGATAAAGGAAATTCCATTTATTGTAGAAAATGTAGTTGAAAAAGCTCACGAAGTATTGTAATATATATTTAATTCTTTTCGTATACTAAATGAGGTTCAGCATGAAATATTTTTATATTGTTACTAACAGGTTTAAAGATCCTGATGGTGTTAATACAAGAAAGATTGCACATTTTTTACGCTCAAAAGGAGCTGAATGTGTATGCCAGATAGAACAGGAACAGGCATTTAATAAAACAGGTTCATACAGTGATGTAAGACTGGTTCCTGATAATACTGAATGTGTTATTGTTCTTGGAGGTGATGGTACACTTATTCAGGCATCGAGGGAGTTGTCTGAGAAGGATATTCCTTTTATAGGCGTTAACATCGGAACTCTTGGTTATCTTACAGACACAGATATGTCAAGCTTTGAGGAGACATTAGAGAGTCTTCTTAGAGACGATTATGAGATTGACAGACGCATGATGCTTGATGGATGTATATATCGCGGTGAAGAACGCATTTTTTCTGATGTGGCACTTAATGATGTTGTAATTAACAGAAATGGTGCTTTAAGAATTATTGATTTTGATATATATGTCAATGGCGAGTATCTTAATACATATTCGGCTGACGGGGTAATTGTTTCGACCGCAACAGGATCGACAGCGTACAGTCTGTCAGCAGGAGGACCTATAATACAGCCGACAGCAAGACTTATAATGGTGACACCTATATGTCCTCATTCACTTAATCAGAGAAGTATTATATTTGCTGCCGATGATGAGATTATGATTGAGATGAAGGATAATAAAAGCTCATCAGGAAGAATGACGGGTTCTCTTAAGAATGACAGCGCAAGAGTTGCCACATTTGATGGAGAAAGCTTCTGTGAAGTTGTAACGGGAGACAGAATTGTTATTACGCAGTCAGAGCGTATATCAAGATTTGTCAAGACAAGCAGAATTTCATTCTTAGAGAGAATAAGGAACAAAATGTAGTTGGGGATAATTATGAAAACAGACAGACATAAAAAGATATTAGAAGTAATTGACAGATACGAAGTTGGAACACAGGAGGAGCTGGCAAAGATTCTGAACGATGAAGGCTATAATGTTACGCAGGCTACTGTTTCAAGAGATATAAGAGAGCTTAATCTGTCAAAAGTTTCTGTGGATGGTAAGAGAACAAGGTATGCAACACTTACAAAGGACAAACCTGTTGCAAGTGATAAATTTTTAACGGTTCTTAAAGAAGGCTTTGTATCAATGGATATGGCACAGAATATTCTTGTAATTAAGACTGCACCTGGAATGGCAATGGCTGTATGTGCAGCAATAGATGCACTGGAATGGAATGAGATTGTAGGTTCTATTGCAGGAGATGATACTATCATGTGTGCAGTAAGGACTGTTAATGATACTTTGCTTGTTATGAACAAGATTAAGAAACTTATTAAGAACAATTAATAGACAGAATTGAAAGGCAGGATATGTTAGTTAATTTACATGTTAAGAATCTTGCACTTATAGAAGAAGAGAATATTGATTTTGATGAAGGACTTAATATACTTTCTGGTGAAACCGGTGCAGGTAAATCTATTATTCTTGGTTCTATTAATGCTGCATTAGGAAGCAAGACATCACCTGATTTTATAAGGTCAGGATGTGAATATGGACTTTCAGAGATAACATTTGCAATACCAGAAGATAAGATTGAACGAATCAAAGAACTGGGGGTTATATCATGCGATGATGGTGAACTTGTTATTTCGAGGAAAATTATGGCAAATCGTTCGCAGATTAAGGTTAACGGACAGTCTTTTACATCAGCCCAGACAAGAGTTCTTGCACATGAACTGATTGATATTCACGGACAGCATGATAACCAGCTTCTTATGGATGAGAGTAATCATTTGTCTGTAATTGATGATTATGATAACAGTATTAATCCACTTCTTGATTCGTATAAAGAATGCTATAAGGAATATACTATATGCAAAAAAGCATATGAAAGTCTTTCTGGTGATGATGAATCAAGGATTAAAGAGATGGCTTTTCTTCAATATGAAATCAATGAGCTTGAATCAGCTGCTTTAAAACCTGGAGAAGATGAACAGATTGAAGCTGATTACCGGAGAATGAGTAACTTCCAGAAGATTGCAGGAAATCTTTCTGAGGTGTCGATGCTGCTTTCAGAAGGTGACAATAATCTTAGTGATATGGCAGGAGCTGCATTAAAGAATATGATAGCTGCAAGCGAATATGATGAATCTTTGAAAGATGACTGTGATATTCTGGCTGATATTGAGAATCTTATATCAGATGTGGCTCATAACCTTTCATCTTATATGGATGATTTTACATTTGACCAGTCTGAATTCAATATACTTGAAGAAAGACTTGATATGATTAATTCTCTTAAGATGAAATATGGCAAGTCGATTGAAGATATATTATCTGTTCTTGATGATAAGAAACAGAAGTTATCTGAATATGAGAATTATGATGAAGTTGTTGCTGCAAGAAAAGCTGAATATGATAGAGCTTATAAAAAACTTATGAATGCGGCTTCTCTTTTAAGCAGCCAGAGAAAGAAAACAGCACTAAATTTTTCGCAGGATATAATAAATGCCTTAAAACAGCTTAATTTTCTTGATGTAAGATTTGAAGCTGAATTTGAAGAGAAAAATCCTGATTCAACCGGAACTGACAATGTCAGGTTTATGATATCAACTAATCCGGGTGAAGATATGAAGCCTCTTGCAAAGATTGCATCAGGTGGAGAATTGTCAAGAATCATGCTTGCTATTAAAAGTGTAATGGCAGAGACAGATGTATCCAAAACACTGATATTTGATGAGATTGATGCAGGAATCAGCGGAAAGACGGCACAGCTTGTTGCAGAGAAGTTAAATACACTCTCAAAAACTCATCAGATAATATGCATTACCCATCTGCCTCAGATTGCGGCAATGGCTGATAATCACTATGTTATTGAGAAGTCTACTAAAGATAATCGGACAATAAGTAACATAACAAAGCTTTCATATGATGAAAGTATAGGTGAGTTAGCAAGAATGCTTGGCGGTTCAAGTATTACAGATGCAGTTGTGTCTAATGCAAAAGAACTTAAGAATATGGCACAGACGGCAAAAAATAATTAAATACATTTTAACTGAATTTACAGTAATACCCTTTTTTAAAAGTATTTCATTGGTCAATACTAATCTTAGAAGGATGGTGGATTGATATGAAGAATTTTAAAAAAGGGTTAATTTATGCCGGGGTTCTGGCATTTTGCATAGGTTTTGGAGCTTATATATACTGTAATTCAATTAAGAAAAAGATTCCAGATAAGCTATATATATATAAGCAGGATAAGGCTGTTTTTTCTATGGACATACCTGTTGTTGGTACTGTATATGACAGCAGTAATAATATATGTGCCGATAATATTGATTTTGGAAAGCAGGTTACAATCCAGTCGGGAAATACCGGTCAGTATTATGTGGATTATAAGCTTTTTGGACTGCTTTCTGTCGCAAGGACACATATGGAGGTAGTCGATGAAAAATACATTTATTCTGGTGGTTTTCAGGTAGGTATATATCTTAAATGTAATGGAGTATATGTTGTTAATACAGAGACAATATGCACATATGATGGGCAGAATGTTGTTCCTGCCAAAGGAAAGATTAATAAAGGTGATTATATAATTAAAGTTAATGGTTCTCAGACAGATACGAAAGAACAGCTTTTACAGGCGGTGTCAGAATCGGCGGGAAATAGTATGGACATAACTGTCAGGCGGGATGGTCAGGAAATTGAAGAGCAGATTATACCTGTGAAAAATGTTGCAGGAGAATACAAAATCGGAATCTGGGTTAAAGATGATACACAGGGTGTTGGAACTGTTACTTATGTGTGTGAAGATGGCACATTTGCCGCATTAGGACATGGAATATCAGATAACGAAACAGGGAAGGTACTTGATATAAAAGATGGCATGATATACAGAACAAGGATTCTGTCTATTGTACCTGGAAAAAATGGAGAGCCGGGAGAGCTTCTTGGTACTATTGATTATAGAGAGGACAACATAGGAAGTATAAGATGTAATACTGATAAAGGCATATACGGTGAAAATGCGTACTCTTTATATAATGAGTATTCACCTGAACTGATGAAAGCAGCCGGGTCATATGAAGCTTCAAAAGGAACAGCATATGTAAGGTTTTATAACAATGGCAGTTTTCATGATTATGAAATTGATATAACAGATTTAAAGTATGGCGATTCTAAGAATATAACATTTAAAGTAACATCAGGAGAGCTTCTCAAGCTGACTAATGGAATTGTTCAGGGGATGAGTGGAAGCCCGATTATTCAGAATGGAAAGATAATTGGGGCGGTCACACATGTATTTGTTGATGATTCTACTTGCGGATATGGTATATTTATTGATAGAATGCTTGATAAAGACTAAAAGAAACTAACAAAGAAAAGGATTATAATACGATGGAAAGAGAGAAATTTGGCAGCAGACTTGGATTCATACTTATAAGTGCAGGCTGCGCAATCGGAATTGGAAATGTATGGCGTTTTCCATATGTTGCAGGCAATAATGGAGGTGGAATATTTGTTTTATTATATATGTTATTCCTTCTTATGTTTGGAATTCCTGTACTATCAATGGAACTTGCAATGGGAAGAGCTTCTAAAAGCAGCATAATAAGGGCGTATCATGAACTGGAGCGACCTGGACAGAAGTGGCATATTCATGGATATCTTGGAATGATAGGCAATTATATACTTTTATTCTTCTATACTACTGTTTCAGGATGGATGCTAGGATATTTTATTAAGTATGTAACTGGTGATATTACAAAAAACACAGACAGTTCACAGATGTTTGCTGATGTAACTGCTAATCCATGGATAATGTTTGTGTGGATGGCAGTGATAGTTCTTATTGCGGTTATTGTCTGCAGTATGGGACTCCAGAATGGTGTTGAGAAGATTACAAAATATATGATGCTTATTCTTCTTGGACTTATTGTTATTCTTGCTATCCACAGTCTTACGCTTGATGGTGCCGGAAAGGGAATGCAATATTTTCTTGTTCCTGATATGGATAAGATAAAAGAGGTTGGTCTTGGAAATATTATTATTGAGGCAATGAGGCAGGCTTTTTTTACTTTAAGTGTGGGAATGGGCTCAATGATGATATTTGGAAGCTATATTGGGAAAGAACGAGCACTTGTAGGAGAGGGAATACAGATTACATTACTTGACACATTTGTTGCAATTATGTCAGGAGTTATCATATTTCCAGCATGTATGTCATATAATATACCAACAGACAGTGGTCCAAGCCTTATATTTGTCACACTTCCAAAGGTGTTCGAACATATGTCAGGTGGAAGATTCTGGGGCGCAATGTTTTTCCTTTTTATGACATTTGCGGCATTATCCACAGTTATTGCTGTTCTGGAGAACATTATTGCATGCAATATGGAAGCTTTTGGATGGAACCGTAAGAAAGCAGGTGTAATTAACCTGTTTATTATAATTATCATGAGTATCCCATGCATTCTTGGGTTCAATGTATTAAGCGGATTTACACCGCTTGGCGCTGGAACTAATGTGCTTGATTTGGAAGATTTTCTTGTAAGCAGTCTTATTCTTCCTATAGGAAGCCTTGTTATACTTCTATTCTGTACGACTAAGCTTGGCTGGGGATATGATAATTATATGAATGAAGTTAATACAGGAAAGGGTATCGGCATGCCTAAGATTTTTAAGTTTTATCTTAAATATATCCTGCCTCTGATTATTTTATTCATTATTATTGATGGTTTGATTTAATAAACAAAAACTGTGTCGAATTTTGTCGAATGCTGAGATATCTTGCGATAAAAAGTGCTTGCAGACTGCTGCTGTAAAAACTATACTAACTATTGTGAAGTTGAAAAATGTCGGATTATTTAATTTTCACATTATGAAAGGGCTTGAATGTATGGAGAGGACTAAAATAGCTATCGCAGATGATAATCAGAGTATTCTGGAGGCATTAAGGAGTGTAATTGATGAGGAAGATGACATGAGAATTGTTGGAACGGCTGATAATGGTGCAGATACCGTGAAAATGATTCATGAGAGCCAGCCGGATGTTGTTTTACTTGATCTTATAATGCCTGGGATAGATGGAATTACTGTTATGGAAAAAGTAAGGGCAGACAAAACGTTAGATTCAAAGCCAGACTTTATTGTAATAAGCGCTATAGGCAGAGACAGTGTAACTGAGGATGCATTTAATATGGGAGCAGCATATTACATAATGAAACCATTTGACAATGAGGTGCTGGTTAACAGAATACGATACATAAGAAATCAGCATGACAAAGTAAGTGTAAAAACAGTGCCAAGAGAACCGGTTTCTATTACAGACAGAAATCTTGAGACAGATATAACAAATATAATTCATGATATCGGGATTCCGGCACATATTAAAGGCTATCAGTATCTTAGGGAATCAATTACTTTATCAGTAAAGGATGCAGAAATTATAAACAGTGTTACAAAAGTACTTTATCCAACTATTGCAAGAAAATACGAAACTACACCCAGCAGGGTAGAGAGAGCTATAAGACATGCAATTGAAGTTGCATGGAATCGTGGTAATACAGATACACTGAATGATCTGTTTGGGTATACTATTAACTGTGGAAAAGGAAAGCCAACTAATTCAGAATTCATCGCATTGATTTCGGATAAAATTCGTCTGCAGTACAATATTAGATAATATTTAATATAAAAATGTTCACATATTTTTCATGTATATTTAATTGTAAAGCCTTGATAAATAGCAGCGTTTATATTATAATTACAAAATCGTAAACGATTTTTAACAATTTTGTAATAATTATTTTAGTTGAGGTTATATATGCGTAAGAGAATATTTAAAGGTTTTGCAGCCGTGTTATTATCATCTACATTAACTGTATCCACAGTATTTGCTGTATTTGCAGATGACGTTGATAAGTTAAAGCAGCAGAAGCAACAGACACAACAGGAATTGGATAATCTTCAGGATCAGTGGGCTTATCTGTTACAACAGATGGATGATCTGGAACTTAAGATGGCTAATAAATCTGATGAAATAGATGCAGCTAATGTAAAACTTGAAGAGGCAGAGAAGATTCAGTCAGCGCAATATGAGGATATGAAGCTTCGTATCAAGTATATGTATGAAGACCAGTCTGTATCATTAGCTGAAGTTTTCCTTACTTCATCAGACATGAGTACAATGCTTAATAAAGCAGTGTATATGCAGGAAGTTTATAATTATGACAGAAACAAGCTTGATGAAATGGCTCAGACTGCTAGTGAAATTAAGGAACTCAAGGAAAAACTTGAAAGTGATAAGCAGGAACTTGATGAAGCACAGACACAGCTTACTGAGAAACAGGCATTGCTTTATAGTACTATTCAGGAAACACAGGCTAAGGCTGATGATGTAAACAGCCAGCTTGAATCAGCTGTTAAGAAAGCGGCAGAAGTTGCGGCTAAGAAAGAACAGGAACGTCAGGCAGCAGCGGCGAAACAGAACCAGCAGATTAATACAACAGTTACACCGGCAAAGGGTGATTCATCTGTAGCAAGTGGTGTTGTTTCACTTGCATATTCACTTCTTGGAGTTCCATATGTAAGCGGTGGAAGTTCACCATCAGGTTTTGACTGCTCAGGATTTACTTCTTATCTGTTCAGACAGTATGGGATTAGTATTTCAAGATCATCAAGTGCCCAGGCATATGGTGGTACAGCGGTTAACGGACTTGCCAATGCACAGCCAGGCGATGTTATATGTTATCCGGGACATGTTGGATTATATGTAGGTGGGGGACAGATGATTCATGCTAATGTTCCAGGCGGTTCAGTAAGGCTTGTTGGTGTTAATTCAATAGGTATGAGTGTAATTGCTATAAGACGTTACTGGTAATATTATAATATATGTGATATAATGAGTGCAGTTTTACAAGGACTGCACTTATTTTTTTATAAATGCATGAAGAGTATGGGATTATAATTAAGAAGAAATGAGGACTAATGTATGAAAAATGTATTGTTGATTGCATCAGAGGCTGTACCATTTATTAAGACCGGCGGACTTGCTGACGTTGCAGGTTCACTTCCTAAGTATTTTGACAAGACTAAGTTTGATGTAAGGGTAATGATACCTAAGTATACATGTATACCTTGGGAGTATCGTGAAAAGATGGTTTATAAGACACATTTTTACATAGATCTTGCATGGAGAACACAGTATGTAGGTGTTTTTGAATTAGAGTGGAATGGTGTGACATTTTACTTTATTGATAATGAATTCTATTTTGGTGGTAATAAGCCATACAGCTGGATTCATGAGGATATTGAGAAGTTTGCATTCTTTAGCAAGGCTGCACTTTCAGCTCTTCCTGTGCTTGGCTTCAGACCAGACATAATTCATTGTAATGACTGGCAGACAGGTCTTATTCCTGTATATCTTAAGGAAAGATTCTCTCAGGGAGAGTTTTATCAGGGTATCAAGTCTATTATGACTATACATAATCTTAAGTTCCAGGGCATATGGGATCTTAAGAAAGTTAAGGATATTACAGGACTTCCAGATGAATATTTTACATCAGATAAGCTTGAAGCCTATGATGATGCTAATTACTTAAAAGGTGGTATTGTATATGCTGACAGGGTTACAACTGTAAGTGAAACTTATGCAGAAGAGATAAAGACACCGTTTTATGGTGAGAATCTTGATGGCCTTATGAGAGCAAGATCTAATGTTTTATCTGGTATTGTTAATGGTATTGATTATGATGAATATAACCCAGAGACAGATAAGAGAATTTACAACAACTATAATCAGGTAACCTTTAGAAAAGAAAAGTGGAAGAACAAGGTTGCACTTCAGAAGGAACTTGGACTCACAGAAGATAAGGGTAAGTTTATGATTGGGCTTGTATCGAGACTTACAGATCAGAAGGGACTTGATCTTGTAGCATATGTTATGGATCAGCTTTGTGCAGAAGATGTACAGTTTGTTGTTCTTGGTACCGGTGAAGAGAGATATGAGAATATGTTCAGACATTATGACTGGAAATATAATGACAGAGTGTCAGCTAATATATATTATTCAGAAGATATGTCACATAAGGTATATGCAGCCTGTGATGCATTCCTTATGCCGTCATTATTCGAACCTTGCGGTCTTTCTCAGCTAATGAGCCTTAGATATGGAACAGTTCCTATAGTAAGAGAAACAGGTGGCCTTAAGGATACTGTAGAGCCATATAACGAATATGAAGGTAAGGGAACAGGATTTTCTTTTGCTAATTATAATGCACATGAGATGCTTGGTATTGTTAATTATGCTAAGGATGTATATTACAATCATAAGAGAGAGTGGAATAAGATTGTTGACAGGGGAATGAAGACAGACTTCTCATGGAACAGTTCAGCTAGAAAGTATGAAGAACTTTATAATTCACTTTAATTAAGTGACAGTTTTGTATTTAACGGTGATTTTCTATAAAAGAAAAAGGAAGCTGCGATAAAAGCAACTTCCTTTTTTAATGCAGGTGGCGGGACTTGAACCCGCACGATGTTACCACCGGCAGATTTTGAGTCTGCTGCGTCTGCCATTCCGCCACACCTGCGCGACTTTGATAGTTTATCATAATAAATCTTAAAAATCAAGTAAAGAATACTTGCGTACATAATAAATTTCGAATATTATTTTATTATTGTATTATAATCCTTTTATGGAGGCGTTTATGGATAACTGTAAGGAAATCCAGAGCAGGATAGAAAGCTTTGAACATGGCAATCTGTCACTTAAAGATGAAGAAGCATTTACCAATCATATTCTTAACTGTGCAGACTGTCGTGAAGAGATGGAGATATATTATATAATTTTATATGGATTAGAAGATGATAGTGAGAAAAGAACAGAGAACAGCAGATATAGTGCATATTTAGATGCATTTGATTTTACAGGGCTGGTTGAGCAGAAGCTTAAGGACAGTGAGGCTAAATGTTTGTTTTTAAGACAATGGACTCATTTTACCAGGGTAAGATATATTTTTGTTTCTACAGTTATGGTTCTTACAGCATTGCTTCTTATCATTATTAAATTCTTTTAAAGATGGGAGATTGTTATGGGTGAAAAACTTATATTAATAGATGGACACAGCATATTAAATAGGGCATTTTACGGAGTTCCTGACCTTACTAATGCAGAAGGCATACATACCAATGCTATGTATGGCTTTCTTAATATTTTATTTAAATTTCTTGATGAAGAAAAGCCCGACTATATTACGGTTGCATTTGATTTATCTGCACCGACATTCAGACATAAGGCATTTGATGGATATAAAGGGACAAGAAAGCCTATGCAGCCAGAACTAAAGCAGCAGGTTCCTCTTATGAAGGAGCTGCTTAAAGCAATGAATATTACAGTTGTCGAGCAGGAGGGATACGAAGCAGATGATATTCTAGGTACAATTGCGAAGGAAAGTGCTGCGAAAGGAATAGATGTATCAATTGTTTCAGGTGACAGAGATTTGCTTCAGCTGGCAGATGAGCATATTAAGATAAGAATACCAAAGACAAAGAAAGGTGTAACAGAGGTTGAAGATTATTATCCATCAGATGTATTTAATCTGTATGGAGTTACTCCTCATGAATTTATAGATGTTAAAGCCCTTATGGGGGATACATCTGATAATATACCGGGAGCACCGGGGATAGGACCTAAGACAGCGTCTGCCATTATTCGGGAATATCATAGTCTTGATAATGTTTTTGAACATCTTTGCGAGTTGAAGCCGCCTAAAGCAAAAACATCAATAACTGAGAATATCGAGCAGATTAAGATGAGCAGATTCTTGTCAGAGATTAAAATCGATGTTCCGATTGATTATAAAGTTGAAGATTCTAAAGCAGGTGATTTCTTTAATGAGAATTCATATGAACTTTTTAAGAAGTATAATTTTAAAAATATGCTAAAGAAGTTTGAGAATACAGATATAATTGCTAAAGATCCTGAATGTTATGAATATTTCAAGAAGATATCTGATTTTGCTGAGGTTGAAAATGTATTTAACAAAGCAATGGATATAGCAGGTGGAATTGAAAAAATCGGACTTTCTATTGTAAGAGAAAGTGAACTGACTGCAGTTGGAATAACACTATCAGATACAGAAATATATTATATTCCGGTATCGGGCTTTGTTACAGAGAGTTATCTTGCAGACCGTCTGTCAGATGTTGTAAGCGTGGCTTCTAACAGAAATATAGCATCTGCCAATATTAAAGATTATCTTGATATATTTGAAAAAGACAAGATAAATGGCTATCCGCTTGTTTCAGAAAAAGCATTTATTGATACTGCAATTGCGGCATATCTGCTTCATCCAAGTAACGAAAGTTATGATTATGAAAGTCTTGGAAGAGAGTTTTTATCATTAACATATCCTTCAAAAACAGAACTTCTGGGTAAATTGTCAATTAATAAGGCAGTAAATGAAGCGGAAGACAATCTTATTAAGTATGCATGTCTTTCATCATATGCTTATTACAAATGTGCTGATAAAATTACAGAACAGTTAAAGAGTGAGAATATGTATGAGCTTTTTGAAACTATAGAAATGCCTCTTATATTTGTTCTTTTTGATATGCAGCAGCAGGGCATAAGTGTTGATAAAAAGGCACTTGTTGATTATTCTAAGGTACTTGGCACTAAGATTTTGGTTCTTGAGAAAGAGATATATGAAGCAGCAGGCGAAGAGTTCAATATCAATTCACCAAAGCAGCTTGGTGTAATACTTTTTGAAAAGCTTGGAATGCCTAACGGAAAGAAGACAAAGAGTGGCTATTCAACAGCCGCAGATGTACTTGAAAAGCTTGCACCTGATTATCCGGTTGTAAGTAAGATTCTTGAATACAGACAGTTATCAAAGCTTAAATCAACTTATGCTGACGGTCTTACACAGTATATATCAGAAGATGGAAGAATTCATGGTACATTTAACCAGACAATAACTGCTACTGGAAGAATAAGCAGTACAGAGCCTAATCTTCAGAATATTCCTATAAGAATGGAGATGGGTAAGGCTATAAGAAAGGTATTTGTTCCAAAGAATGGCTTTGTATTCTTGGATGCCGACTACTCTCAGATAGAGTTAAGAATTCTTGCTCATATGTCAGGGGATGAGAAGCTCATTGAGGCGTATAATTCATCAGCAGATATCCACAGAGCAACGGCGGCACAGGTCTTTGGCGTACCGCTCGATGAGGTTACTGATGAACAGAGAAGAAATGCCAAGGCAGTTAATTTCGGCATTATCTATGGAATGAGTTCATTTGGATTAAGTCAGGATCTTAGTATTTCAAGAAAAGAAGCTAAAGAATATATTGAAAGATATTTTGCAAGCTATCCGACTATCAAGACATTTATTGACGGACTCGTAAGTGATGCCAAAGAAAAAGGATATTCACTTACAATGTACAATAGAAGAAGAGAAATTCCAGAGATTAAATCTTCTAATTTCATGCAGCGTTCTTTTGGAGAGAGAGTTGCCATGAATGCACCGATTCAGGGAACTGCAGCTGATATTATAAAGCTGGCAATGATTAATGTATATAATGCACTTAAGGAGCATAATCTCAGGTCAAGACTTATATTGCAGGTTCATGATGAGCTTCTTGTTGAGACGGCAGAGGATGAGGTTGAAACTGTAAAGCAGATTATGCTTGATGGAATGAAGAATGCAGTAAGCCTTAAAGTTCCTCTTGAGGTAGATTTAAAGGAAGGAAAAGACTGGCTGGAGGCACACTAATGAAAGTTATTGGAATCACAGGTGGTGTAGGAGCAGGAAAATCTTCTGTTCTTGCACTCCTTAAAGAAATGTGTTCCTGCGACATTATACAGGCAGACCTTGTTGCAAGAAATATATACCACTCAGGTAATATTGGATTTAAAAAGGTCGTTGATATATTCGGGGAGCAGATTGTAGGAGAAGATGGAGAGATAAACAGACCTCTTCTCGCAGATATTATATTTAAGAACCCTAATAAGAGAATCGTTCTTAACAGCATAATTCATCCTCTTGTAAAACAAGAGATTATTAATCAGATTAATAATCATAAGATAGCAGATGATGTTGATTACTGTTTTGTTGAGGCAGCACTGCTTATTGAAGATCACTATGATATATTCATGGATGAGATATGGTATATATATGTTTCGGAAGATGAGAGAAGAAAAAGACTTGCTGCTTCAAGAGGCTATTCTGATGAAAAGATATCAGACATATTTAAAAGCCAGCTATCTGATGATGAGTTCAGAAAGCATGCAGATAAAGTGATTAATAATGGCGCAGATATTGAAAAAACACGCGCCCAGCTTGAGATTATACTTGGAATATGATACATTATACATAATTTGTTTATTCTAGAGGTAGGGTATGGATAATACACAGTCAAGAAATGAGACCCTTGTTTTTGGTCTTGATATAGGAACAAGAAGTATTGTCGGTGTTGTGGGATACATGGAAAGGAACCGTTTTAAAGTTATTGCAATGGCTGAGCAGAAGCATGAAACCAGAGCAATGCTTGATGGTCAGATTCATGATATCTATAAAGTTGGCGATACAATCAGAAAAGTTAAGAATTCTCTTGAAAACCAGCTTGGAAGGGAACTTTCAGAAGTATGCATAGCTGCTGCTGGACGAGTTCTTAAAACTATTAATTCGTCTGCTGAGTATGAATTTGAAGAGGAAACACGGGTTACGCAGGAACATATCTATTCACTTAATCTTCTGGCGGTTGAGAATGCACATAATAAGATTAACGAAAAAGAAGATAAAGCAAGATTTTATTGTGTCGGAAACACCCCTATAAGATATCAGCTTAACGGCTATGATATTAATAATCTTGAGGGGCATAAGGCTTCTAAGATTTCAGTTGAACTTATTGCTACATTTTTGCCGGAAGAGGTAGTTGATGGACTTTATGAGGCTGTTGAATATGCCGGACTTAATGTTGAAAGTCTTACATTAGAGCCTATAGCAGCCATGAATATAGCAATTCCTGAGCAGTACAGGCTTCTTAACATAGGGCTTGTAGATGTAGGTGCAGGAACATCAGATATCTGTCTTACAAAGGATGGCTGTATAATTGCATACGGCATGATACCTTGCGCAGGTGATGAGATAACAGAGTGCATCGCAAAAACTTACCTTGTTGATTTTAATACTGCTGAAAAGATTAAAATGTCTGCAAGCTCTAAGAAAAAAGGGCTTGTAACATTTAAAGATATAATGGGTATCACGCAGAAGGTAGATGCACTTGAAATAAGAAATGCAGCAGCTGATGTTGTGGATGCGATGGCAAAGGATGTTGCAGAAAAGATTATTGAGCTTAATGGCGGTAAGCCTGTAAATGCTGTGTTTGTTGTCGGAGGTGGTGGCAAGATACCAGGTTATACAGAAAGAGTGGCTGATTGTCTTGGAATACCGCACCAGAGAGTAGCAGTAAGAGGTGAAGAAGTACTTACATCAGTTGATTTTCAGGTTGACAATTTCAAGAAGGATTCATTATATGTAACTCCTGTCGGTATATGCACTAATTATTATACGCAAAAGAACAATTTTGTATTTGTTACTGTTAATAAAGAACGAATAAAGCTCTATGATACAAGTAATCTTACAGTTGTAGATGCTGTTATGCAGATTGGCTTCCCTAATGAAAAGCTTTTCCCAAGAAGAGGAGCAGAGATTAACTTTACTGTTAATGGAAAGTCAAGACTTGTAAGGGGAAGTGCCGGGGAAGGTGCAGTTGTTACGCTTAATGGAAGACCGGCTAATCTTCATACTCCGATTGAACAGAATGATATAATAGTTGTAACGGAATCTACAGTAGGAGAACCGGCAAGCATAACAATAGGACAGCTTGAAGAGTTTAATTCCCAGATAACATTTATAGTAAATGATAAAACTATAGTCTGCCCAAGATTTGCATATGTTAATGGAGAATTAAAGTCAGAGTTCTATGATATTAATGACGGCGACAAAATCCGTATGGAGAACTTCTATACAGTTGCACAGCTTTTTGAGTTTCTTGACTTGGATTATAAGACACTCAATGTAACTGTTAATAATGAACCAGCAGATAAGAATACTAAAGTATATGAGAACTTTACGGTAAGAACTTCTTCATTAGAGGAATATAATGAGAATATTATGGCATCAGAAAAGCTGCAGGAATCAGAAGAAACTGATGATAAGGTAGCAGAAGAACCAGTTATACAACCGCTGGATATAACTATTACGGTTAATGGTCAGAGCGTTGTTTTATCAGGCAAGCCTGATTATATAGTTGTAGACCTGTTCCAGTTCTATCCATTTGATCTTACAATGGTAAGGGGGAATCTTGTATTCTTACATAACGGAAATGATGCTGATTATTCATCGCCACTTAATGATGGTGATGTTATAGAGCTTCGCTGGGAGGATAAATAATTATGAGAATGATGCCGATTGCCAGCGGAAGCAGTGGAAACTGTATCTACCTTGGTACGGAGGACACACATGTTCTTTTTGATGCCGGAATAAGCAGGAAAAGAATTGAAGAAGGACTTAATACGGCGGGTTTAAGTCTTAAAGATATTGATGCAATATTTGTAACACATGAACATATTGACCATACAAAAGGGATCGGTGTTATATCGAGAAAAGATGGGATTCCAATCTATTCAACGTCTGGTACAATAGAGGGGATAGAACAGATTTCATCACTTGGGAATATTCCGGATGGCATATTTAATAAGATAAATGCGGATGAAGATATTTCAATTGGAGATGTAACAGTCCACCCATTTCGTATATCACATGATGCTAACGAACCGGTTGCGTATACATTTACTCAAAAATGTGCAGATGGCATAAAAAAAGCATCGGTTGTAACTGATTTAGGGTATTTTGATGATTATGTGGTTGATAATCTGACAGAATCTGATATTATGCTTGTTGAGGCCAATCATGATATCAATATGTTACAGGTTGGTCCTTATCCTTTTTATCTTAAGAAAAGAATATTAGGTAATAAAGGACATCTCTCTAATGAGACATCTGGACAGCTTGTCAATTCCCTGCTTCATGATAAGCTTAAGAAAATATATCTTGGTCATTTAAGCAAAGAGAATAACTATGATAAACTTGCTTATGAGACGGTGAAGTTAGAAATTGATATGTCAGATAACTCATTCAAATCTTCGGATTTTGATATAGAGGTTGCAAAGCGTGATGTTTTATCAGGTATTTGCGAAATATAACAGGCGCTTACAAGGTGCAGAAAGAGGAAAACTATGAAAAAATGTGTAATTACTGTTGTAGGAAAAGATACTGTTGGTATTATTGCCAGAGTATGTACTTATCTTGCTGATACAAAGGTTAATATCCTTGATATCTCACAGACTATTGTTTCAGGATATTTTAATATGATGATGATTGTTGATATGTCTGGTTCTACAAAGAATTTTGATAATGTTAATGAAGATCTTAATAAGCTTGGCGAAGATATTGGTGTTGTAATTAAATGCCAGCGTGAAGAAATATTTGACATGATGCACCGTATCTAAGAAAGTGAGGAGACTTAAATACTATGATTAATATTATGGAAGTTACAGAGACTAACAAAATGGTCGAGAAAGAGAACCTTGATGTAAGAACTATTACTATGGGTATTAATCTTCTTGACTGTGCTGGTCCTGATTTAGCTGAGGTAAATGAGAAAATATATAACAAAATCACAACTCTTGCTAAGGATTTAGTTTCAACCGGAGAAGAGATTGCAAAGGAATTCGGTGTTCCTATTGTT
This sequence comes from Lachnospira eligens, assembly GCF_009680455.1. Classification (GTDB taxonomy): domain Bacteria; phylum Bacillota; class Clostridia; order Lachnospirales; family Lachnospiraceae; genus Lachnospira; species Lachnospira eligens_A. The sequence goes on along the minus strand of NZ_WKRD01000005.1, from coordinate 213,708 downwards.
AATAAGAGAATATCAATTACACCTATTTCTCTTGTTGGTTCTTCTGCATGTAAGACACCTGAGGATTATGTTACTATTGCGAAAACTCTTGATAAAGCGGCTCATACTGTTGGTGTTAATTTCATTGGTGGTTATTCAGCAGTTGTATCAAAAGGTATGACTAAGAGTGATGAACTTTTAATAAGATCAATTCCACAGGCACTTGCACAGACAGAGCTTATATGCAGTTCTGTTAATGTCGGTTCAACAAAGACTGGTATTAACATGGATGCAGTAAGACTTATGGGCGAGATAGTTAAAGAGACAGCAGAACTTACTAAGGATAAAGATTCTTTAGGATGTGCCAAGCTTGTTGTGTTATGTAATGCCCCTGATGATAATCCTTTCATGGCTGGTGCATTCCACGGTGTGACAGAAGATGATGCAATTATAAATGTTGGTGTCAGTGGTCCTGGTGTTGTTAAATACGCACTTGAGAGTGTAAGAGGAAAGAGCTTTGAGGTCCTTTGCGAAACTATCAAGAAGACAGCATTTAAGATTACAAGAGTTGGACAGCTTGTTGCACAGGAGGCTTCTAAGAGACTCGGTGTACCTTTTGGTATTATTGACCTTTCACTTGCGCCAACTCCTGCTGTTGGAGATTCAGTAGCAGAGATTCTTGAAGAAATCGGACTTGAGAGAGCAGGAGCACCTGGTACTACAGCTGCACTTGCAATGCTTAATGATCAGGTTAAGAAGGGCGGTGTTATGGCATCTTCTTATGTAGGCGGACTTAGTGGAGCATTCATCCCTGTATCAGAGGATCAGGGAATGATTGACGCGGTTAATGAAGGTTCACTTACAATTGAAAAGCTTGAAGCCATGACATGTGTATGCTCAGTTGGTCTTGATATGATAGCTATTCCAGGTGACACACCTGCAACAACAATTTCAGGAATTATTGCAGATGAAGCAGCTATCGGTATGGTAAATCAGAAGACAACAGCAGTAAGAGTTATTCCTGTTGTAGGAAAGGGTATTGGAGAGACAGTTGAATTCGGCGGACTCTTAGGTTATGCGCCTATTATGCCTGTTAATAAATTTGACTGTTCTGCATTCGTGAACAGAGAGGGAAGAATTCCTGCACCAATCCACAGCTTTAAGAACTAATTAAGAATTAATATAAAAAATGCACCGGTTGAATCAGATTAATGGTTCAGCCGGTGTATTTTTATATACGTATTATATTCTGTTGCAGTTCATTCTTCATTACATACCCATACTTTTCATATACAGCCTGTGCATATATGTCAGAACATGCAAGGTCAAATATAAGTTCTTTTTTATAATCAGCAGCCTTGGTAATGAAAGGCACATCAAGTTCTTTCTTGATGCTTCCAAGATACTGCTGTCCGGTTTTATTAAAACCTAATAATCTTATATATGGTATATTATTGTATGAATCGGACATGGATTTTCTTATTTCAAGAATTATATGCATAATGCAGCGGCATATTCTTGAATATACTATATTCTTTGATTTGACTTTCATTGCAAATTCTGTGATAGTGTCACTTCCTGTAAATGTACCTGCAAATCTGTTTGCGATGTCCGGACTGATATCTTCATATTCAGCAAGTCTGTCAGCAAAGTCAGTATTATTAATGTTACATATCTGCTTAATAAATAACATTTTATGATTAAATATATTACTGAAATCATCAAGAAATAAAGGACAGCTCTTAGAATTGCTTATTTCTTCATACATACCGGCAGTAAGGTATGTTTTTAATCTGTCATGTTCATCTGACATAAGCATTTTTCTTATTCCAAATGCACTTGCATACTCAGCGGTATCTGTGTCGTCATTGTAGCCAGCACCTTCACGAAGCACCGGATAATATGTCATGTTAAGGTTGTTGTAAAGAATTGCTTTTATATATTCAATTGCAAGAATGTTATTAGAACCTGTAATTATGTCTTTGCATTCAGGCAGATATTCCAGAAGAGCAGTCTGTCTTGCCGCAGGATATGAGAGCCCCTCTGCAAGAGCTTTGTTAAGAATTGCCTTATATTCAGGCGATTCTGATATTATAGTACGGCTTATCTTTGCCAGACAATCTACATTATCAGTTTCAGCACCAAAACAGATTGAAGCGGCTTTCATTGTATTAAGTGTAAGAACTGCACCTTTAGCAAAATTCTCTGCACTTGATAATGCGTAGTATACAGGTAGTTCAACAACAATATCAGCACCAGCTTTTAATGCAGCACTTGTTCTTGCATACTTATCAATTACTGCCGGTTCACCACGCTGCACAAAATTGCCGCTCATAACAACGATAATACAGTCAGCCTGCGAAATCTGTCTTGCTTTATTCATCTGATATACATGTCCTGTGTGTAATGGGTTATATTCTGCAACAATTCCGCATGCTTTCATGTAGTGTCTCCTTTATGTTTTTATTATATTTTACTGAAATCGTACATTTATGTCAAAATTATTGCTGAATTTAGTCAATGTATCGTTTTTAAAACATTTTTAAGTGCCAGACGACCTTGTTTTCGACTAAAAATTGGTATATAATTTTTGTCAGAGTTCAGTATGTTTACTGAAAATTTACTTTTTTATAAGGAGGAGTCATTAATCATGGCATTTATTGACACAATTAAAGAAAGAGCAAAAGCAGACAAGAAGACTATCGTATTACCAGAGTCTATGGATAAGAGAACTTATGAAGCTGCTGAGAAGATTTTAAAGGAAGGCATTGCTAATTTAGTTATCATTGGTACTCCTGAAGAGATCGAGAAGTATGGTAAGGGCTATGACATTTCTGGCGCCACAATCGTAGATCCATTTAACGATCCTAATAAGCAGAAGTATATTGATAAATTCGTTGAGTTAAGAAGCAAGAAGGGTGTTACACCTGAGATGGCTAAGGAACAGATGGAGAAGGATTACATGTACTATGCATGCCTTATGTGTAAATGTGGAGATGCTGATGGAGCAGTATCTGGTGCATGCCACTCAACAGGTAACACAATCCGTCCAGCTCTTCAGTTATTAAAGACTAAGCCAGGTATCAGCTCAGTTTCAGGTTTCTTCCTTATGGAAGTTCCAGACTGCGAATTCGGTGAGAACGGTCTTTTTGTATTCGCTGACTGTGCTGTAAGCCCAGATTATGATTCAGAGAAGCTTGCTGAGGTTGCTAAGCTTTCTTCAGATTCATTCAAGAGCTTTGTAGGAAAGGACGCTAAGGTTGCTATGCTTAGCTTCTCTTCATACGGAAGTGCTAAGCATGACAGAGTAACTATGGTTGCTGATGCTGTTAAGATTGCAAAAGAGAAGTACCCAGATATCACTGTTGATGGTGAGCTTCAGTTAGATGCTGCTTTAGTTCCAGAAGTTGCTGCACTTAAGGCACCTGAGAGCCCGGTAGCTGGTAAGGCTAATACACTTGTATTCCCTAACCTTGAAGCTGGTAACATCGGTTATAAGCTTGTTCAGAGACTTGCTAAGGCTGGAGCTTATGGTCCTGTTCTTCAGGGACTTTCTATGCCAGTTAACGATCTTTCAAGAGGATGCTTCGCTGACGATATCGTTGGTGTAGTAGCTATGACAGCAGTTCAGGCTCAGAATGCATAATTAACATTTTTAAGGAGAATTTTTGTAATGAATATTTTAGTATTAAACTGTGGAAGCTCATCTCTTAAGTATCAGCTTATTAACATGGATGATGAGAGCGTAATCGCAAAAGGTCTTGTAGAGAGAATCGGTATAGAAGGTTCTGTTCTTACACACAAGCCAACAGGAAAGGATAAGTATGTTGTTGAAACACCTATGAAGGATCACAACATTGCAGTTAAGCTTGTTCTTGATGCTCTTCAGGATGCTGAGCACGGCGTAATCAAGTCTACAGATGAGATTGCAGCAGTAGGACACAGAGTACTTCACGCAGGTGAGAAGTATATCGAGTCTTGTCTTGTAACAGAAGATGTTAAGAAGGTTGTAAGAGAGTGCTTCGACCTTGGTCCTTTACATAACCCAGCTAACCTTATCGGTATTGAAGCCGTTGAGGCAGCTATGCCAGGCAAGCCAAATGTAGCTGTATGGGATACAGCATTTGGTGGAACAATGGAGCCAAAGGCTTATCTCTATGCTATTCCTCGTGAATACTATGAGAAGTACGGCGTAAGAAGATATGGTTTCCACGGAACAAGCCACAGCTTTGTTTCTAAAGAGACAATCAAGTTTGCTAACCTTGATCCTAAGACAGCTAAGGTTATTGTATGCCACCTTGGTAACGGTGCTTCAATCTCAGCTTCTGTTGGTGGTAAGTGTGTAGATACTTCTATGGGTCTTACTCCACTTGAAGGACTTATCATGGGAACACGTTCGGGTGACCTTGATCCGGCTATCTTAGAGTTCTTATGCAACCATGAGAACCTTACAATAAGCGAGATGCTCAATATCCTTAACAAGAAGTCTGGTGTACTTGGTATGTCAGGCGGAATCTCAAGTGATTTCAGAGATCTTAATGCTGCAGCTAACGACGGTAACGAAATTGCTAAGGTTACACTTGAAGCTTATGCTTACAGAGTAGCTAAGTATATTGGTGCTTACACAGCAGCTATGAACGGTGTTGATGCCATTACATTTACAGCTGGTGTTGGTGAGAATGCTGCATGGCTTCGTCCAATGGTAGCTAAATATCTTGGATACCTTGGTGTTGAACTTGATGAAGCTGCAAGCGAGAAGGCTTGTGGAGTAGAAGGAATTATCTCTACACCAGAATCTAAGGTTAAGCTTTGCGTAATTCCTACTAATGAAGAGCTTGCAATCGCAAGAGAAACATTAGCATTAGTAAAATAATTGATATATTCGCGAAAAATATTGAATTTAAGTGAATTTGTTGTTGACAAAGACAGGGAGCATGCGTATAATTGACAAGGTGTGGATTAGCGCATGCTTTTCCTGTGCATAATAGTATGAATTGGAGACAATTATGCTAATTGATTTAAGAGAGCTTTTATCCGGTTCACAGGATGAAAGAATAGAAAAGGTTTCAATTGAATCAGAAAGCTTTGACACTGGAATCGCTAAGTATAGTATACTTGAGAAGCCAGAGTTTGAATTAAGCATTACCAGAATTGGTAAGAATAAGCTTGAGATTAAAGCTGAGAGCTTTGTTGTTCTTGATATTCCATGTGACAGATGTTTAGAGTCTGTTCCTACGAAAGTAGAGTACAGTGTTGATGAAATCGTTGATTTCTCAGACAATGCTGCCGGGGAAGAAGCAAAGGAAGAAAAAGACTATATTGGTGGATACGAACTCGACGTGGACAGATTAGTTTTCGGCGAAATACTGATATCCATGCCGGGTAAGACATTATGTACCCCTGATTGCAAGGGGCTATGTTCTATATGCGGACACAACCTGAATGTCTCAGAGTGTGGCTGTGACCGAGAGTCCCTGGATCCAAGAATGTCTGTTTTCAAAGATATTTTAAAGAATTTTAAGGAGGTGTAACATATGTCAATTTGTCCAAAGAATAAATCTTCAAAGGCAAGAAGAGATAAGAGAAGAGCAAACTGGAAGATGGCTGCTCCAAATCTTGTAAAGTGCTCAAAGTGTGGCGCTTTAATGATGCCTCATAGAGTATGCAAGTCTTGTGGTTCTTATAACAAGAAAGAAATCATCTCTGTTGACTAATTACTAACATGAATTTTGATAGGCTGTCCCGTTTGGGGCAGCTTGTTTTGTTTTATAAAGAAATGTGTTATACTATGTGGGATTTTGATAAAGGGAAGGCTTTTGATTATGAAAGTGAATAAAATACTCGCATTTATATTTATATTAGAATTATGTATTATCCCATTACAGGGATGCGGTGCAAAAAGTATTACTGCAGATTCAACCGAAACTCAGGAGACTCAGGCACAGATAGATGATGCTTATGGCAAAGGTCTTAGTTTTACATACAATGATTATGCTGATAATGTGTTATCTTTAAGTTATAATCTTAAGCAGAATGCGGATGGAAGCTGGCAGCTGTCTGTCAGCGGACAGAATGCCCATGTAAATGGAACAAAAGTGATATCTGATAATAATGCCAATGGATTTTTCTATTATCTTTTGCATGAAATTAATATAGCCACTTATAAAGGTTATAATAAAACAGATGATTCAATAACTTCTGATGTTGCGTGGTGGTTTAATCTTAATATATATTATGACAAGGATTCTATCGTTGCATATGGTTATATGATGCATCCGTCTGATTATGATGATATCAGAGTTCAGATTACTGAATATCTTAATGATTTATTTAAAAATGCTTAAGGTTGCGTTAATTTGATATTCGTAGTATATTTTACAATAGTATTTTAATGATTAATATGAAATGGAGTTTAATTTATGGTAAAAATCGCACTTGACGCTATGGGTGGAGATAATGCACCAGCAGAGATTGTCAAAGGAGCAGTACAGGCTGTTGCTGCTGATAAGGACTGCTTTGTATATCTTGTAGGTAAGGAAGATAAGATTAAAGAATGTCTTAATGGACAGCAGTATGATTCATCAAGAATAGAGATTGTTAATGCAGATGATGTAATTGAAACAGGTGAACCTCCTGTTATGGCTATAAGAAGAAAGAAAGAGTCATCTCTTGTTAAAGCAATGTATATGGTTAAGAATAAAGAAGCTGATGCATTCGTATCTGCCGGAAGCTCAGGAGCAATCCTTGTTGGTGGTCAGACTATCGTTGGAAGACTTCGTGGAGTTGACAGACCACCAATGGCAGCACTTATCCCTACTAAAGATGGTGTTTCACTGCTTGTTGACAGTGGTGCTAATGTAGATGCAAGAGCAACTATGCTTGTACAGTGGGCTGTTATGGGTTCTATATACATGGAGAATGTTGTTGGAATTAAGAATCCAAGAGTTGCAATTGTCAATGTCGGACTTGAGGAAGAAAAGGGTAATTCACTTGTCAAAGAAACATATCCAATGCTTAAAGAGTGTCCTAACATTAACTTTATAGGAAGTATTGAAGCAAGAGAGATTCCTAACAGCTATGCAGACATCATTGTATGCGATGCATTTGTTGGGAACTGTATCTTAAAGCTTTACGAAGGTGAAGCCAAGATGATACTTGGCAAGATTAAGGGAGTTATGATGTCTTCTTTAAAGACTAAGATTGGTGCACTTCTTATCAAGAAGTCATTAAAGACACAGCTTAAATCAATGGATGCTTCAGAACACGGTGGAGCTCCGCTTATCGGTCTTAATGGCCTTGTAGTAAAGACTCATGGCAATGCCAAAGCTAAAGAGGTTAAGAATTCATTAATTCAGTGTGTAACATTTACAAAAATGAATATAAATGATAAAATCATTGAGGCGCTCGGTCAGATTCCTGAGCAGCATAATTAAAGATTGAAAGGATAGATATTATGGAATTCGAGAAATTACAGAATATTATTGCAGATGTACTTAACATTGATAAATCAAAGATTACTCCAGAGACAACATTTGTTGATGATCTTGGAGCAGATTCGTTAGATGTATTTCAGATTATCATGGGAATTGAGGATGAATTCGATATCCAGATTCCTGATGATGCCGCTGAATCAATCGTAACAGTTAATGATGCAGTTGTTCAGATTCAGAATGCAACTAATAAATAAACTATACAGATTGCGATGAAAACTAAGAGCATAAGGAGCAAATATTCTTGCATAATTTGTTCCTTATGCTCTTGTTTTCAAAAGTTCGCAGAAAGGTGTATTATGCATAATAAAAATTTATCTGTGTTTATGCAGACTATTGGTTATGAATTCAAAGATATAAGTCTGCTTGAAGTTGCTCTTACTCACAGTTCTTATGCTAATGAACAGAAAAAGGGACAGTGTTGTGATAATGAAAGAATGGAATTCTTAGGAGATGCTGTTCTTGAGCTTTCATCAAGTGATTATATATATAAGAATCACTCTGAGATGGCTGAAGGAAAGATGACAAGACTTCGTGCCAGCATTGTATGTGAGCCTACACTTGCCCTGTGTGCAAGAGCTATTAAGCTTGATACATTTATAAGACTCGGTAAAGGAGAAGAGCTTACCGGAGGAAGAAGCAGGGATTCTATCGTATCAGATGCCTGTGAAGCTGTTATAGGAGCCATCTATCTTGATGGTGGTTTTGCTAATGCAAAAGAATTTGTTAATAAGTTCATTCTTAATGACCTTGATAATAAGAAACTCTTTTTTGATAGCAAGACTATATTACAGGAAGTTATTCAGGGACTTGGAAAAGAAGTTGATTATGAATTCATCGGTGAAGAAGGTCCTGAACATAACAAACAATTCGTTGTAGCTGCTGTAGTTGACGGGCTTTTTAATATTAAAGGAACAGGCCACACTAAGAAATCAGCATCTCAGAATGCAGCATATGCTGCACTTATCGAGCTTAAGAATAAAGGCTACGATATCAACTCTGATAAGAAATAATAAGTGAGGGGTTATGTATTTAAAAAGTATAGAAGTACAGGGATTTAAGTCATTTGCTAATAAGATAGTATTTGATTTTCATAATGGTATTACAGGTATTGTAGGGCCTAATGGTTCAGGTAAAAGTAATGTCGCCGATGCTGTGCGCTGGGTTTTAGGCGAACAGAGTGCCAAGCAGCTTCGTGGTTCTAAGATGGAAGACGTTATATTTGCAGGAACTGAGAACAGAAAGCCGGTTGGTTTCGCATTTGTATCTATAACACTTGATAACAGCGACCATGCACTTCCGGTTGATTACGATGAAGTTACAGTATCAAGAAGAGTATACCGTTCAGGTGAGAGTGAATATCTTATCAATGGTAACTCATGCCGATTAAAAGATGTAACAGAAATGTTTTATGATACCGGTATTGGTAAGGAAGGATATTCTATTATCGGACAGGGACAGATTGATAAGATTCTTTCTGGAAAGCCTGATGAAAGGCGAGAGCTTTTTGATGAAGCCGCTGGAATTGTTAAGTTCAAGAGAAGAAAAGCTACTGCAATCAAGAAACTTGAAAATGAGCGGGCTAATCTTGTCCGTGTTAATGATATTTTATCAGAGCTTGAAAAACAGGTCGGACCATTACAGGTCCAGTCTGAAAAGGCCAAGGAATATCTTGACTATAAAGCTGATTTAAAGAAATATGATGTTAATGCATTTCTTTTGGAATCAGACAGGATAAGCAAAGATCTTGAAGAACTGACAGGAAAGATTGGCATTGCTGATAACGACCTTGCTAATTCAAGAGCTGAGTATGAGAGTACCAAGGCTGAATATGAAGAGGCAGAGGAACAGTTATCTAAGGTTAATTCTGACATTGAGAATGTTAATTCACTTTTATCAAACACTGAGCTTGAAAGCCAGAGACTTAACGGTGAGATTAATGTTATCACAGAGCAGATTAACAGATTCACTGATAATGAAAAGCATTACAGTGACAGAATTGCAGCTATTGATAAAGATAAAGCTGCAAAGCAGACCAATGTAGCTGATTTTAAGAAACAGCTCAATGAGCTTTCAACATCTGTAGAAGAGTTCGAGAATAATCTTAAGGCTAAACAGGATGCTGCTGATGTTATAAAGCAGGATATTGATGGGGTGTCAGATCAGATTGAGAGCCGTCAGAATGATATCTACGACAGACTTAATGCGAAGTCATCTATTAATGCTGAAAACCAGAAGTTCACAACTATGCTTGAACAGCTCAATATAAGAAAAGCTGAGCTTAACAGCCGTCTTATCAAAGACAAGAGTGATGAAGCTGAACAGAATGTTAAGATTAATGATATCAGTGAGAGATTAGAAACTGCACAGAAAAATGCTTTGGAAATAGCAGAAAGAATTGCAGCCAATAATGATGAAGTTACGGCTATTAAGAATGAAAATGCTGACCTTAATGCACAGCATGATAAGATTGTACAGAATTATCACAGAGAAAAATCAAGACTTGAATCTCTCGTTAATATTACTGAAAGATATGACGGTTATGGCAACAGTATCCGTAAGATTATGGAATTAAAGGACAGCAATCCTGGAATTCTTGGTGTTATTGCAGATATTGTAAAGGTTGAAAGAAAGTATGAAACAGCTATTGAGACAGCATTAGGCGGAACAATACAGAATATTGTTACTGATAAGGAATCTACTGCTAAGGAGCTGATTGCATATCTTAAGCAGAATAAGCTTGGACGAGCTACATTTTTACCACTCAATGCAATATCAGGAAGAAATACTCTTGAAAAAGAGCCTTGTATTAAGGAAAATGGTGTTATAGGAATTGCAAGCAATCTTGTAAGAGTTTCTTTTGAATATGAGAACTTAGCCAGGTATCTTCTTGGAAGAATTCTTGTTGTTGATAATATTGATAATGCGCTCCTTATTGCCAAGAAATACAAGTATAGCTTAAGGATTGTAACCCTTGAGGGTGAACAGCTCAATCCGGGCGGTTCAATGACAGGTGGTGCATTTAAGAATTCAAGCAATCTTCTTGGCAGGAGAAGAGAGATTGAAGAACTTAAGAAATCTGTATCAGAACTCAGCAAATCATCAACTGAACTTAAAGCAAAGATTGCAGATAACAGAGCTAAGATTGCATCTGTAAGAGAACTTATTGATGCAGATAATAAGGCTAACAGAGAGGTATCTTTAGCTGTTAATACAGAACAGATGAATCTTAATCAGGCAAAGCAGAAGTTATCTGAAATCAGAATTATATATGATAAAGATAAGGCTGAAACTACTGAGATTGACAGACAGATTAAGGAGATTGATGAGAATAAGAATCAGGTAAGTGGCAGTCTTAGTGCGCTTGATATACAGAATGAAAGCTCAAGAAAAGAAATTGAGAATCTTAACAAACAGCTTGAAGCAAAGAAGGCTGAACTTGATAAGGCTAATGATGATATTGAGAATCTTAAGATAAGATTCAGTTCGGTAGAGCAGAAGACAGCATTTATTCAGGAAAATATTATAAGAATCAATTCTGAGATTGCTGCTCTTGAATCAGAAGAAGCTGATATAAGACAGAGAAAAGAATCTTTATCATCAGAGGTTGAAGATAAGAATGCACAGATTGAAAAGTTAAGAAGTGATATTCATAAAGCTAAGAATCAGATAGAAGACTGCAATACTAAGATTACAGCTCTCCGCAAGGATAGAGATATTATTAATGCAAGCCATAAGACATTCTTTGATAAACGTGAAAAGATTAATGAACAGATTGTTCTTCTTGAAAAAGAAAGTATGCGTCTGCATAACCAGCAGGAAAAGTTAGAAGAAGAGAATGACTCTATAGTAGATTACATGTGGAATGAATATGAGCTTACATACAGCTATGCTGCTGAATTAAGAAGTGAAGAGCTTACTGATATATCTGATATTAAGAAGCAGATTAATATTCTCAAAGCTAATATTAAAAAGCTTGGTGTTGTTAATGTCAATGCTATTGAAGAATATAAGGAAGTAAGCGAACGATACAACTTCTTAAAGACACAGCATGATGATATGATTAAGGCTGAAGAGGCTCTTGTACTGGTTATTGATGAGCTTGATAATGGTATGAGAATTCAGTTTAAAGAGAAGTTTGAGGAAATTAAGATTGAATTCGATAAGGTATTCAAGGAATTGTTCGGTGGTGGACGAGGAACAATAGAGCTAGTTGAAGGTGAAGATATTCTTGAGGCAGGAATTGTTATTATTTCACAGCCACCAGGAAAGAAGCTTCAGAACATGATGCAGTTATCAGGTGGTGAAAAGGCACTTACTGCAATCGCACTTCTTTTTGCAATCCAGAACCTTAAACCTTCACCATTCTGTCTGCTTGATGAAATTGAGGCCGCACTTGATGATTCTAATGTAGGAAGATATGCTAATTATCTTCACAAGCTTACAAAGCATACACAGTTTATTGTTATCACTCACAGACGAGGAACAATGGCTGCAGCTGACAGACTGTATGGCATAACTATGCAGGAAAAGGGTGTATCTGCACTTGTTTCAGTAGATCTTATAGCTAATGACCTTGACAAGAAGAAGGAGTAAATATGGGATTTTTTAGTAAATTAAAAGAAGGTTTAACCAAGACCAGAGATAATATTGTTTCCGGAATTGATTCTGTTTTCTCAGGATTTTCGTCAATTGATGACGATTTCTATGATGAGCTTGAAGAAACCCTTATTATGGGTGATATAGGTGTTGTTGCAACTGAAGAGATTCTTGACGACCTTAAGAATAAGGTTAAAGAGAATAAGATTAAGAATCCTGCTGACTGCAAGCAGCTTCTTATTGACAGTATTAAGGAAAAGATGAATCTCGGCGAGAATGCATATGAATTTGAGAACCGCCAATCCATTGTTATGCTTATCGGCGTTAATGGTGTAGGAAAAACTACATCTGTAGGCAAGCTTGCCGGTCTTCTTAAAGCACAGAACAAGAAGGTTATTATGGCTGCAGCCGATACTTTCAGAGCTGCGGCTATAGAGCAGCTTACAGAATGGTCTAACAGAACTGGTGCTGATATTATTGCACAGAGTGAGGGTTCTGATCCAGCTGCCGTTATATATGATTCAATCGCTGCATGTAAAGCAAGAAAGGCAGATGTTCTTTTATGTGATACAGCTGGACGTCTTCAGAATAAGAAGAATCTTATGGAAGAGCTTCGTAAGATTGACAGAGTTATAGAAAGAGAGTATTCTGATGCATACAGGGAAAATCTTATCGTTCTTGACGCAACAACTGGTCAGAACGCCCTTTCTCAGCTTAGAGAGTTTAATGATGTAACTAATATCACAGGTATTATTCTTACTAAGATGGATGGAACTGCCAAAGGGGGAATTGCCGTTGCTATACAGGCAGAATTTGGTATTCCTGTTAAATATATTGGAGTTGGTGAGAAAGTCGAAGATTTACAGAAGTTTGATTCAGACACATTTGTTAATGCATTATTCGATGTAGATAACGGCTCTGATGAAGATTGATAAGTTAATAAATTAAGATGGGAGATTAAGTGTAATGGAAGAATTAACATTGAAAAGTTTCGAGGAAGCTGCCGAGAAGGTTAAGGAAGCAACACTTCCTACTAATCTGGTATATAGTGAGTATTTCAGCAGCCAGACTGGTAACAGAGTATACCTTAAGCCAGAGAATATGCAGTACACAGGTGCTTATAAGGTAAGAGGTGCATATTACAAGATTAGTACGATGTCAGAGGAAGCAAGACAGAAGGGACTTATTACAGCTTCTGCCGGAAATCATGCACAGGGTGTTGCATTTGCAGCTAAGAAATATGGGGTTAAGGCAACAGTAGTTATGCCTACAACAACACCACTTATCAAGGTAAACAGAACTAAGGGATACGGTGCAGAGGTTATTCTTTACGGTAATGTTTATGATGAAGCATGCGAATATGCAATGAAGCTTGCCAAGGAGAAAGGACTTACATTTGTTCACCCATTTGATGATTTAGATGTTGCAACAGGTCAGGGTTCTATCGCAATGGAGATTATTAAAGAGCTTCCAACAGTTGATTATATTCTTGTTCCTATTGGTGGTGGCGGACTTGCAACAGGTGTATCTACACTTGCAAAACTTCTTAATCCTAATATCAAGGTTATTGGTGTTGAGCCTGCCGGTGCTAACTGTCTTCAGGAATCTCTTAAGGCTGAAAAGGTTGTTACTCTTCCTACTGTAAGTACAATTGCAGACGGTACAGCTGTTAAGACTCCAGGAAGCAAGTTATTCCCATACCTTCAGAAGAATCTTGATGATATTATTACAGTTCCTGATGAAGATTTAATAGTTGCATTCCTTGATATGGTAGAGAATCATAAGATGATTGTTGAGAATTCAGGCCTTCTTACAGTTGCAGCATTAAAGCAGCTTGATGTTAAGGATAAGAAGATTGTTTCAATTCTTTCTGGTGGTAATATGGATGTTATTACAATGTCATCTGTTGTTCAGCAGGGACTTGTACAGAGAAGCAGAATCTTCACTGTTTCTGTACTTCTTCCAGATAAGCCAGGTGAACTTGTAAGAGTAGCTTCTATTATTGCAGAAGCTAACGGTAATGTAATCAAGCTTGAGCATAACCAGTTTGTAAGCATTAACAGAAAAGCAACTGTTGAGCTTAGAATTACTATTGAAGCTTTCGGACATGAACATAAGGATGAGATTGTTGACAAGCTTGAAGCAGCAGGTTTAAGACCTAGAATTGTTAAGGTAAACATTTAATCACTATCTGCAGAGGGAAATCTATGAAGAAATATTCTTTCAAAAGATATGCAGGAGTTACAATGGCATTATTTGGGGCAGCTGCGCTGTCACTATTGCTTTTTTTTGCATTGTTCAGAATTGATGCTATCCACAAAGCATTTTCACATATATGCAAAACTCTTATGCCTTTTATAATTGGCGGGGTATTAGCATATGTAATATGTCCAATATGTAATTTCTTCGATAATATATATAATAAGGTATTTAAGTTTATTAAGAATGAGAAGAAAAAGAAAAGCCTGTCTAATAATCTTAGTGTGTTTACAGGGCTTCTTATAGCAATTCTGTTCATATATTTTATGATTATTGTTATTATTCCTAATCTTGTAAATAGTGTTGTGCGTCTTATTCAGATTATTCCTGATAATGTCAATAAAGTTATTGATTTTGTACAGAAGTTTCTTAACGAAAATGAAACTCTTATGAAATATTCAGAGAATATTATCGATAAAACATATACATTTATTAATGACTGGCTCGGTAACGAGTTTCTTGGATATGCACAGGGAATTGCTTCCGGTGTTTCAACCGGTGTAGTTAATATCATTGTTGTACTTTTTAATGTTCTTATCGGATTCATTGTTGCAGCGTATCTTCTTACAGCAAGAAAAAAGCTTGCAAAGCAGGGAGAGATGGTTGTCTATAGTATATTCAAGAAAGAACGTGCTGCCAGCGTTATGGAAGAGATTAAGTATACTGATAAGGTGTTCAGCGGCTTTGTTAATGGCAAAATCCTTGATGCCTTTGTAATAGCACTTATATGTTTTATATCACTTAAGATATTTACAATATGTAATCCTGGCAAAGAGATGATGAGTGAGATTCTTATTGCATTCATTGTTGGAATATTTAATGTTATTCCTTTCTTTGGCTGGTACATAGCATGGTTTATTGGAGCTTTATTATGTCTTATTGTCAATCCTGCACAGTGCCTGTTCTTTGTAATATTTAATTTTATATTACAGCAGATTGACGGTAATATTATCGGACCTAAAATTCTTGGTAATACTACAGGAATCTCAAGTTTCTGGGTATTGTTTGCAATACTCCTCTTTGGTGATATATGGGGATTTGCAGGAATGCTTTTAGGTGTTCCTATATTTGCAGTTATATATCATCTTATTAAGAAATGGGTGTTTAAGAGACTACAGATTAACGGAATGGAGAATTTAAGCGAAGAATATGAAGTTGAATATCCTCCTAATGAGCGGGAAAAGAAGCTTGAAAGCTGATTTAATAAATTTTTAAAAGTGTCAAGTAAAAATGCTTGACACTTTTTTTGATATCTGATATTATACTCAAGGCTTATGAGTCAATCATGGCTTATGTAATATTTAAGTATGTGGCAGGTGTTATGGAAAGAATTGTTGAACAGAATCTTTTATATGATTTTTATGGAGAGTTACTTAACGACCACCAGAAGAAGATATATGAAGATGCTATCTACAATGATTTATCTCTCAGCGAGATTGCCGATGAATACGGTATATCAAGGCAGGGAGTACATGATCTGATTAAGAGAGTTACGAAGACACTTGATGGATACGAGGCTAAGCTTCATCTTATACAGAAGTTCCTTGAAACCAAGGACAAGGTATCTAAGATTGATTCTTTAGTTGATGATTACATGGAAAGTCAGGATATATCTGATATTCATGAAATCAAGAAGTTATCCAATGAGATTCTTGAAGAATTTTAAGGAGAGATATTATGGCATTTGATAGTTTATCAGAGAAATTGCAGAATATTTTTAAGAATCTTCGTGGTAAGGGCCGTTTATCAGAAGCTGATGTTAAGGCTGCTCTTAAGGAAGTTAAGCTTGCCCTGCTTGAAGCTGATGTTAACTTTAAGGTTGTTAAGCAGTTTATAAAGTCTGTAGAAGAAAGAGCAATCGGTCAGGATGTTATGTCAAGTCTTACACCTGGTCAGATGGTTATCAAGATTGTTAATGAAGAGATGGTATCTCTTATGGGATCTGAGACAACTGAGATTGCCTTGAAACCTGGTTCTGAGATTACTGTTATCATGATGGCAGGTCTTCAGGGTGCTGGTAAGACAACTACTACAGCAAAGCTTGCTGGTAAGTTCAAGGCGAAGGGAAGAAAACCTCTCTTAGTTGCCTGTGATGTATACAGACCAGCAGCCATTGAACAGCTTACTATTAATGGTAATAAACAGGGCGTTGAAGTATTCTCTATGGGAACTAACCAGAAGCCTGTTGATATTGCCAAAGCTGCTATAGCCCATGCTAAGAATAATGATTTTAATACCGTTATTCTTGATACAGCAGGACGACTTCATGTTGATGAAGATATGATGAATGAGCTTATAGAGATTAAAGCTAATGTATCAGTTGACCAGACAATTCTTGTAGTTGACTCCATGACAGGTCAGGATGCTGTTAATGTTGCTTCATCATTTAACGAGAAGGTTGGCATTGACGGAGTTATCCTTACTAAGTTAGATGGTGATACAAGAGGTGGTGCTGCACTTTCAATTAAGGCAGTTACCGGAAAGCCAATTCTTTATGTTGGTATGGGGGAAAAGCTTTCAGATCTTGAACAGTTTTATCCAGACCGTATGGCATCAAGAATACTTGGTATGGGGGATGTCCTTACCCTTATTGAGAAGGCTGAAGCACAGCTTGACGCTGACAAGGCAAAAGCTATGGAAGAAAAGCTTAAGAAAGCAGAATTTGATTTTAATGACTTTCTTGAGTATATGGGACAGATTAAGAATATGGGTGGTATCAGTTCAATTATGAGCATGATGCCAGGACTGTCAGGTCAGATGAAGAATGTTTCAATCGATGATGATGAAGCAGAGAAGAATATGAGAAGAACCGAATCTATCATATATTCAATGACTAAGGCAGAAAGAAGTAATCCGGACATACTTAATCCTTCAAGGAAGAACAGAATTGCAAGAGGTGCAGGTGTTGATATTGCTGATGTTAACAGACTTGTAAAACAGTTCGAACAGATGAAGAAGATGATGAAGCAGATGCCGGGAATGATGAAAGGTGCTAAAAAGGGACGTTTCAAGTTACCTTTTTAACATAGATTAATTTTTAAGAATAATACAGGAGGTGAATGTAATGGCAGTAAAGATTAGATTAAAGAGATTAGGTGAGAAGAAAAATCCTTTCTATAGAATTATCGTAGCAGACTCAAGATCTCCAAGAAATGGTAGATTTATCGATGAAATCGGTACTTATGATCCTAATTACGATCCATGCAAGTTAAGCATTGATGCTGAGGCTGCTAAGAAGTGGTTATCAAACGGAGCTCAGCCTACAGAGGTTGTTGGAAAGCTTTTCAAGATGGCTGGTATCGAAAAATAAGACTAGTGGAGGTGTAATTGACTATGAAAGAATTAGTGGAAATTATCGCTAAGGCACTAGTTGATAATCCGGATGAGGTTGTAGTAACAGAAACTGAAAAAGATAAGGCTCTTGTAGTCAATCTTAAGGTTGCTCCTTCGGATATGGGCAAGGTTATCGGCAAGTCTGGTAGAATTGCCAAGTCAATAAGAGCAGTTGTTTCAGCTGCAGCTTCTAAGAGCGACAAGAAAGTGATTGTTGAAATAGATAATTAAGCAAACACTACTGTCTAAGGCAGCCTTTCGGGGCTGTCTGTTTTGTTATTTATATATACATTTATGTCAGAATGGAGAATTTAAGTGGAAGATATGTTAAGGGTAGGGGTCATAACATCGACCCACGGAATCAGAGGTGAAGTTAAGGTTTTTCCTACAACAGATGATCCTCTTCGTTTTAAGAAACTTAAGAAATGTGTTATCGATGGAAAAAGAGAACAGGTAGCTGTCACTGTATCTTCAGTTAAATTCTTTAAGCAGTTCGTAATACTTAAGTTTAAAGAATTTGATGACATCAATGATATAGAGAAATACACAAAATGCGACTTGCTCGTTTCAAGAGAAGATGCTGTTAAACTTGAGCCGGGAGAGTATTTTATATGCGATCTTATCGGACTTGATGTAATAACAGATGAAGGAAAACATTTGGGCGTACTAAAAGATGTATTAGAAACAGGCGCCAACAATGTATATGAAGTAGAGGCAGATAATGGCGAAAGCTATTTAATACCGGTTATTGACCAGTGTATATTAGATCATGACCTTGATAAGAAGACTATAACAGTCCATATCTTACCAGGGCTTCTGGATATTAATAAATAATAAAGAAAATGTATTTTTAGTCTTGCATTATTTGCTTGATTATGATAATCTAAATAAGTTGTGAGAAAAAGGGATGGTCCTCTGTTACAGAACCTGTATTAAGAACATCATAATATTAAGGAGGTCACACATGAATACAATTATTAAGAACATCGAAGATGCTCAGCTTAAGGCTCAGGCTCCTGAGTTCAGAGTTGGTGATACTGTAAGAGTATCAGCTAAGATTAAGGAAGGAAACCGTGAAAGAATCCAGGTTTTCGAGGGAACAGTATTAAAGAAGCAGGGAACTGGCGTTAGAGCTACATTTACAGTAAGAAAGATTTCTAACGGCGTTGGCGTTGAGAAGACATGGCCATTACATTCACCTATCGTTGAGAAGGTTGAAGTTGTAAGACGCGGTAAGGCTAGAAGAGCTAAGCTTAACTACTTAAGACAGAGAACAGGTAAGGCTGCTAAGGTTAAGGAATTAGTTAGATAATTTTGTTATTCACGGTAAGGGACATTTGAAAAAATGTCCCTTTACTTATATATAAGCGACAGGAAAGGTCGGAATATTATGAGATTTTTTCAGAGAAGATATCAGGAAAATACTACATTGCTTAATATATGCAAATATGTAGCAGATGTATGTGTTGTAATAGTACTTGCTTATGTTCTGGTTACATTCATATGCTGCCGTTCTACAGTTGTTGGTAATTCTATGGAGGAAACGCTGTCTAATGATAACACTGTTCTTATAAACAGAATATCATATGCATTTAATGGACCTAAGCGATTTGACTGTATAGCTTTCGAACAGGATTCTGTTGATTCCTCTAAGATATACATAAAGAGAGTAGTTGGTCTTCCAGGGGAAACAGTCCAGATAAAGGATGGCAGGGTATATATTAATGATGTACAGCTTGATGATTATGTTGATACGACAATACTTACTCCAGGTGTAGCTGCCAATCCTTATAAACTTGCTGATGATGAATACTTTGTACTTGGAGATAATCGTAATAATAGTGAGGATAGCCGTTTTGCCAGTGTTGGAATGGTTAAACGTAAGAATGTTGTAGGAAAAGTATGGATGGTAATAGAACCGTTTGATTCATTTGGTTTTGTTAAATAATGGAGAGATATATGGAAGAGAAGAAAAGAGCCATTAACTGGTATCCTGGTCATATGACTAAGGCCAGAAGAATGATGGAAGAAGATATAAAGCTTGTTGACCTTGTTATTGAGATTGTGGATGCAAGAATACCGTTAAGCAGCCGGAATCCGGATATTGATAAGCTGGCTAAAAATAAGGCACGTATTGTATTATTGAATAAATCGGACCTTGCAGATGACACAGTAACGGATGAATGGATAACATATTTTAAAGATAAAGGCTTTTACTGCCTAAAGCTTAACTCAAGACTCAATGTAAGCAACCGTGCAGTTAATAATCTTATAACTGCTGCATGTTCTGCTAAGATTGAAAGAGACAGAGCAAGAGGAATTAAGAACCGTTCCATCAAAGCTATGATTGTTGGAATACCTAATGTTGGTAAATCAACATTTATTAATTCATTCACCGGAAGAAAGAGTGCCAAGACAGGTAATAAGCCGGGTGTTACAAAAGGAAAGCAATGGATAAGAATTAATGGAAGTGTTGAGCTGCTTGACACACCGGGTATACTCTGGCCTAAGATAGAAGACAGAAATGTCGGTGAAAGACTTGCAATGATTGGTTCAATTAATGACCAGATTCTTAATATTGAGGAGCTTGCATTAGAAACTATAAAGATTCTTAAGAAGAATTATCAGTCGCAGCTTTATAGCCGTTATGATATAACAGAAGATATATTTGATAATGTTGATACTGAAACAATGATGAATCCTGAAAATGTTGCTGCACTCTGTATTATGGAACATATTGCCAGAAAACGTGGCTGTATTAAGAAAGGTTCAGATATTGATTATGAAAAATGTGCTGCATGTATTCTTGATGATTTCAGAGAAGGAAAGATTGGTACAATCTCACTTGAAAGACCTTAATTAAGATACCGGAAAGGAAAGCTATGACACTTAAAGAAGAACGTGAACTTAAAAAAGCAGCAAAGCTGGAGGCTGAGAAACAGCGTATTGAAGCTATGCGTGAATACGAAGAAATGTATGATACATTTTCTTATATATGTGGAATAGATGAAGCTGGAAGAGGACCGCTTGCAGGTCCTGTTGTTGCAGGTGCAGTAATTCTTCCTAAAGGAAAAAGGATTCTTTATGTAAATGATTCCAAGAAATTAAGTGAGAAAAAAAGAGATGAGCTTTTTGATGTTATAAAAGAAGAAGCACTTTCATATGGAATCGGAATTGTATCTCCTGAAAGGATTGATGAGATTAATATATTACAGGCAACTTATGAAGCAATGCGCGAAGCAGTTAATAAATTATCTGTAAAACCCGATATACTTCTTAATGATGCAGTTACAATTCCGGGAATTGATGTTAAACAGATTCCGATTATTAAAGGTGATGCCAAGAGTCTGTCAATTGCATCTGCAAGTATTCTTGCGAAAGTAACAAGGGACAGACTTATGACCGAATATGATTCTTTGTATCCGGAATATGGATTTGCCAGGCACAAAGGTTATGGAACTAAAGTTCATATTGAAGCAATAAAAGAGTACGGTCCATGTCCTATACACAGAAGAACATTTATTAAGAATTTTATATAGGTGAACGTATATGAATATTAATATGTCCGATTTTTTCAAAAATAATATATCATCAGGCAGCCAGACCACAGATGTTAATGTGTCGGAAAATGTATCACATGAATCATCTGGAAACAATAATGCTGTACAGGCTGCTGGCATGAAAATATTAAATTCTCTTATGTCAGGTGACACGTTTACAGGATATGTCAGCCAGTTAAATGGTGATAATGCATATATTACAATGAACAATGGAGCACAGATTCAGGCTAAGCTTATGCAGGGTGCTTTAATTAATATCGGACAGAATGTGACTTTTATGGTGGAGGATAACTCTGATAATAAAATTTCAATCAAACCGGTTTTAGCTAATGAACAGCAGGCAGTTCTTATTGATAAAGCATTGGAGGCTGCAGGTCTTGGAGCTACGGATGATAATATTAATATTGTCAAAGAACTTTTAGGACTGGGCATGCCGGTTGATGCACAGACATTAGGAAATATGGTTAAATATTCCATGAAATTTCCCGAAGCCTCACTTAATACTGTTGCCAATCTAATGAGACTTGAGATTCCTGTCAATGAACAGAATATCCGTGAGTTCCAGATGTATGGTCAGTTTAACGGACATATTGAGAATCTTTTGTCAAATATGGAGAATGGTATAGTTAATGATCTGTTAAAGAACAATCAGGATATTATGGATTTTCAAAATGTTATTACAGGCATGTATGAGGGGTTTGATGGGGAAACTGTAAGCTCATCATCCGCCTGCGATGTCCTATCGCAGCAGACAATTGATGAATTAAATAATATGCTGTCTGATTCAGGAGTGAAACTTAATAATGATATCTCAGAAACTTCTGTGAAGGAACTTATTACCCAGCTTGCTGAAAATAATAGTCTTAATTCTGATAATTTTCAGAAAATTATCAATTCAGGAAGCTTCAGAGAGATTCTTCATGCTGTAATTAATGATACAATGAAGCTTACTCCTAAGGATATACAGGAAGGGGAGGAAGCTGTAAGCTCATATTATAAGCGTATAAGAAAAAATGTAGAGAATATTGAAAATTCACTGAAATCCGCAGGCAATTCAGCTCCTGAACTTTCGAAGAGTCTTTCTGATATAAAAAGTAATATTGATTTCATGAATGATCTTAATAAGAATATGACATATTTTCAGATGCCGGTTAAATTCTCGAAAAGTGAAGGTAATGGGGAACTGTATGTATTCACTAATAAAAAGAATCTTGCCGGAAAAACAGATAATATAAGTGCAATGCTTCATCTGGATATGGATAATCTTAAATCAATGGATATATATGTTAATCTGTCTGGAGGTAACAATGTTTCAACTAATTTTGTTCTCGAGACAGAAGAACTGCTTGATTTTGTGTATCAGCATATAGACAGACTTAATGCCAGGCTTGAAAAACTTGGATATAATACACATTTTGAAATGAAGGTAGCAGCTGATTCTTCAGACCGTCTTGATTTTGTTAAGGATTTTATAGAAGCAGAGGCAAGACCAGCTGCAGGTGGACAATACATATTCGATGCAAAAGCATGACAGCTTTATCTAAAGAAGGAGCAGCATATGGAGAAAAAGAATAATGATGATAAGCCCAAAATAGCAGTTGCACTTGAATACACTCCGGGGGAACAGGCACCAAAGATACTTGCAACAGGACGTGGATATATTGCTGAATCAATTATTGAAAAGGCCGGAGAGGCTGATGTTCCTGTATATGCGGATTCTAAGCTTGCTGATACTTTATCAAAACTTGAAATAGGAGAAATGATTCCTCCTGAACTATATACCGTAGTTGCAGAAATTCTTGTATTTGTAGATGAATGCGATAAGATTAAAGGGAAAGTGGGTAAATAATGGCTGTTAATAAAAGAGCTGCTGGCGCAGATAAAGAACAGCTTGCTGCCAGATATCTTGTTGATAATGGGTATACTGTTCTTGAACGGAATTTCCGCAATAAAACAGGTGAGATAGATATTATCGCAAAGAAAGATAATTATATTGTATTTGTTGAGGTCAAATACAGAAGTAATAACAAATACGGATATGCAGTTGAAGCTGTAAATTACAGAAAAAAGCAGATAATAAGGCATGTTGCACAATTCTATATGGCAACAAGATATAAAAGCTGTGATATACCATGCCGTTTTGATGTCATAGGAATAGATGGAGAAACAGTAACACATATTAAAAATGCATTTTAACAAGGATTATAATCATGAATATTAAATATATTGATACAGGAACACTTTATGAAGGATTAAAAGGAGCTGTGGTTAATAATTCCACAAGAATATCACAGAAGAATGGAATTCCTTATATTGAGTTTACACCATTTGATGAATTTGACTGGGTCACTCTTCATTTTTCAACAAGAGATGGTGGAGTGAGCAAAGGAATATATTCAAGCATGAATTTTTCTTTTGACAGGGGCGATGATAATGAAAATGTATATAAGAATTATGAACTGTTTCTTGATACAATGAATATTAAGCCTGAAAACTGTGTTTGTACAAAACAGACACATACTACCAATGTGATTGCTGTTGATTATAATATGGCAGGAATGGGACTTACAAGAGCAAGAAATTTTGATAATGTTGACGGACTTGTAACTAATGAACCCGGTCTGTGTCTTATTACATATTTTGCAGACTGTGTACCTGTATATTTTATTGATCCTGTAAACAGATGCATAGGTGCATCACATTCAGGATGGCGTGGAACGGTTGCAGATATAACACATGAAACGGTACAGCTTATGAACAGAACTTATGGGTCAAAGCCAGAGGATATTCATGCATTCATAGGACCATCAATATGTCAGGACTGTTATGAGGTTGATGAAGCAGTTGCAGAAAAGTTCAGAAGTGCTTACAGCCAGAATGAAATCGGTATGATACTTTATCATACGACAGGAGATAAATACCAGCTTAATCTTCAGGCGGCTAATTATTTTAATATGATTCATGCCGGAATAAAACCTGATAACATAGGTATATCTGATATATGCACAAGCTGTAACAGTGACTGGCTCTTTTCGCACAGGGCTTCGCATGGAAAACGTGGCGTTTTGTGTGGATTCATGAGTATATGCAGATAATAAAAAAAGCCAGAACAGATGTTTTGTTGATAATCTGTTCTGGCTTTTTTTATTTTTTGTTGTGTTCCTGTTTGTATCTGGCTCTTAATTCAGCCTCCTCAGAAGAAAGCTTTGACCGGCTTTTTCTGCCAACCCTGGTTATAAGCAGATATATTGCTGCAAGTATAGCAATAGGAATAGCTACTGTAAGTATTGTCGATAAAGTCTCTGTAAACACACCGTTTTCAAATATGGATTTCTTCACATCTGTATACTGGGCTGAATTGATTATGTATCTGATGTCATTAATCATCTCATCAGTGATTTCATTATCCTTCGACTGAAGAGAATACATATATATATATCCGCGTGCTACAGTGTAGTATTTTCTTGTATAAATTGTCTGCTTTTCGTCTGATACAGATGTAACCTCTGTCCTGAAATATGGACGGTCGTTAATTATATCTATAGCCTTGCCTGTCATTGTCTCTGTCAGACCATCTTCCTGTTTGGCATTCTCTGAGTCAATATACTGCAGGAACATGCCACTTAACTGATTCTCATCCAGTTCATCAAGGTTGGAAAGTGATGAGCCTGCTTTCATTCCGACAACAGCAATTTCATAAGAAATGTCTTTTGAAAATGCTTCAAGATATATATTAGATGCTTTCATTGAGTTCTGTACTTCATTGGCATCTTCAGCTCCTATATCTTTAAGATAAGCATTGTTACCTGTAGTCGTCTGGGTAAAACATATCAGTTCCTCAGGAACTTTTAATTTTAAATCAATTGCAGAGAACTTATAAGATGCATCTGCTGCCAGTGCAGTAAAAGATGGAAAAATAATTGCCGATATAAGAACCAATACCGGAATAAATGTTAATTTTTTGCGGGAAAATTTCACAAAAACACCTCCTAAAGTGCTTAAAATCAATATTTTGTATGATATCACAGTGCTTTACAAAAAGCAATTAAACTGATATTATATTATAGATTGCGTGTATTAATTTTTTGTAAATTTGCTATAAGAGCAAGGAGGAATTATGAGTAAACCAATAGTTGCTGTTGTCGGAAGACCTAATGTTGGTAAATCAACATTATTCAACAGTCTGTGCGGACAACAGATTTCAATAGTTAAAGATACACCGGGTGTTACAAGAGACAGAATCTATGCAGAGGTAAGCTGGCTAAACCACAATTTCACACTTATAGATACAGGGGGTATAGAGCCGGATACAGGTGATATTATTCTTTCACAGATGCGTGAACAGGCTGAAATTGCCATTGAAACTGCGGATGTAATTATATTTATGACTGATGTTAAGCAGGGACTTGTAGATTCAGATTCTAAGGTTGCTGATATGTTAAGACGTTCACACAAGCCTGTTATTCTTGTTGTCAATAAAGTAGACAGCTTTGAAAAGATGATGCCTGATGTATATGAATTCTATAATCTTGGAATTGGAGAACCATTTCCTATATCAGCCGTTAATAAGTTAGGTTTTGGTGAAGTGCTTGATGAAGTGGTGAGTCATTTCCCAGAGGGTTCAGATACTGATGAAGAAGATGACAGACCTAAGGTAGCTATAATAGGTAAGCCTAATGTTGGTAAGTCATCAATCATCAATAAGCTTGTAGGCAAGAACAGAGTTATTGTATCTGATATTGCCGGTACAACAAGAGATGCTATTGACACAGCTATCAAGTATAATGGCAAAGAATATGTATTTATTGATACAGCGGGACTACGCCGTAAGAGCAAGATTAAAGAAGATCTGGAGCGTTTCAGTATCATAAGAACTGTTGCAGCAGTTGAAAGAGCTGATATTGCAATTCTTGTTATTGATGCTACGGAAGGTGTTACAGAGCAGGATGCCAAGATAGCCGGAATAGCGCATGAAAGAGGCAAGGGTATTATTATTGCTGTTAACAAATGGGATGACATAGAGAAGAATGACAAGACTATCTATGAGTTTACGAATAAGATTAAAGATACTCTTGCATTTATGTCATATGCTGAGATTATATTTGTTTCTGCCAAGACAGGTCAGAGACTTAATAAAATATATGAATTAGTTGATCACATTGTTGATGCACAGACTATGCGTATTCCTACCGGTGTGCTTAATGAAATTCTTACAGAAGCAGTTGCAATGAAGCAGCCACCTTCAGATAAGGGTAAGAGACTTAAAATCTATTACATGACTCAGGTTTCGGTAAAACCACCGACATTTGTTATGTTTGTTAATGATGTAGCACTCACACATTTTTCTTATACAAGATATATAGAAAACAGAATAAGAGAATCCTTTGGATTCAGAGGTACATCTATCAGATTCATCAACAGAGAACGTAAGGAGAAAGAGTAATGTTATTTAAAATAGGTGTTCTTATATATGGATATTTTGCCGGAGCACTCATTCAGGCAGGGTACTGGATGGGAAAGTTCAATAAGATTGACATCAGGGATTATGGCAGTGGCAATGCGGGAACTACTAATGTTATGAGAACTCTTGGCAAGAAAGCTGGAATTGCAACTTATCTGTTAGATGCATTTAAAGCTGTAATTGCTGATATATTGATACATTTTCTTATAGTACCACATACTGCAATTCCGGAAATGCTTTTGTTTCTGTATTGTGGCCTTGGAATTGTGCTTGGACATAATTTTCCGTTCTACCTTAAGTTTAAGGGGGGAAAGGGAATAGCAGCATCTTCAGGTGTTGTTATAAGTCTTATGCTTTTTCCTAAGTACTGTTTTATGTTTACAGTTTTTGGTATTTTCTTTTTTGCACTTGTAGCCAGGATAAGCCGTTATGTTTCACTGGCCTCACTTATAGGTATGGCAATGTTTTTTGTTGAATTTCTTATATGGGGATTCTTAGGCTGGCTTCCATTAAATGGAACAGACCTTGTTGAAGGCACTGTTATTGTTTTCGCTCTTGCAGCACTTGCATTTATCAGACACCGCAGTAATATTGTAAGACTGGTTCAGGGAACAGAACGGAAAATCGGTGAAAAAAAGAATTAATTTTTGATGCGCTTATGCGCAGATTGGAGTATAATTATGGCAAATGTAAGTGTTTTAGGAGCAGGAAGCTGGGGCTTAGGTCTTGCTTTACTTCTTAATAACAACGGACACAATGTAACAGTATGGTCAGTATTAAAGGATGAAGTTGCTATGCTTCAGACTGAAAGAGAACATAAAAGATGCCTTCCTGGTGTAAAGATTCCTGACAGTATTACTGTTTCAGGAGATACAGAGAATGTAATTGGCAGTGCAGATGTACTTGTACTTGCAGTCGCATCTCCTTATACACGTTCTACTGCAAAGATGATTGCACCTTTCGTAAAGGAAGGACAGATTATTGTAAATGTGGCAAAAGGGGTTGAGGAACATACTTTATTAACACTCTGCCAGATTGTAGAAGAGGAGATTCCTTGTGCCAAGGTTGCAGTTTTATCAGGACCAAGCCATGCTGAAGAGGTAAGCCGTGGCATTCCTACAACATGTGTCATAGGTGCACATGAAAAGGCAACAGCTGAATATTTACAGAATATTTTTATGAGTGATGTATTCAGGGTGTATACAAGTCCGGATATGCTGGGAATATGTATAGGTGGCGCATTAAAGAATGTTATCGCGCTTGCCGCAGGTATTGCAGATGGGCTTGGTTATGGTGATAATACTAAAGCTGCTCTTATAACAAGAGGTAATGCTGAGATAACAAGACTTGGTGTTGCGATGGGAGCTAATCCTCATACTTTTGCTGGCCTTTCAGGTATTGGTGACTTAATCGTTACATGTGCAAGTATGCACAGCCGTAACAGACGTGCAGGAATCCTCATAGGTAAAGGATACACCAAAGACGAGGCTATGAAAGAAGTTCAGATGGTAGTAGAAGGTGTGTTCTCTGCAAAGGCAGCGTTAGAACTTTCTAAGAAATATAATATTGAGATGCCGATTGTAGAGCAGGTTAATAAGGTGCTTTTTGAAGACAAACCTGCTGCTGAAGCTGTTAAGGAACTTATGTTAAGAGATAAAAAAATAGAGATTGATAATTCTGAATGGAAGTAATCAGTCTGAATTAACAGAGGGGGAAAACTGATGGCTCATATTAAAAATCTATCGAACAGAGCATACATTTCGGGCAGTCTTAAAGACAAACTTTCAAGATTTGAGATGTATAGATACAGCTTTATTTATGCGCCTACAGGATATGGTAAATCCAAAGTAATAAGGACTTTTTTTAAGAATTACCCAGGGTATACTGTTTTATGGATAGATGCAGAAAGTTCCAGAGAGATTTTTTGGGATAATTTCTGCAATGCTGTCAAAATGTTTGATAATACATTGGCTGCAGCTTTTAAGAAAATTGGATTTCCTGATTCGGATTATGCTATTAATGAAGTTATTAATCTTTTATCTATTATGAATTCAGAGAAATTCTCTGCTCTGCTTGTGATTGATAACTTTGATGATATATTTGATGATAATATGTGCAGAATATTTGCTGCATCATATTTATCAACCGCAGTAGGATTGAGATATGCATTTATATTAAAAAAATTAACTAATCAGAGTATTATTAATCTTATAACTAAGGATGATGCGTTGGGAATCACAAAAAAGGATTTTGCATTTTCACAGGAAGATATTGAAGATTATTTCAGACTTAATGAAATTATTCTTGATAAAGAAACTTCTAAAGATATATTTAATAAGACTCTGGGATGGCCATATGTAGTACATCTATACATGGAAGCCTATAAGAATAAACATACCGATGCAGATAAGACTGTGCTTGATAAAGCGTATACATTTATTGAAAATAATGTATGGCTGGAGTTGTCTGATGATGAAAGACAATTTCTTGCTACCATGAGCGTATTTTCAAGCTTTAATCTTAACCAGTGCATGAAGCAGACTTTTTTAGAAGAAAAAATGTGTCTTAAACTTCTTAATTCAATTCCGTTAATTAATTATGATGAGCATACAAGAAGGTACAGCTTTAATCCTATGTTTGACGGATTCATTCTTCAGGTTCTTGACGAAATGCCTGTTGATGAAGTTACTAAGATTACACTCAGAGCTGCTGATACGAATCTTGATGATGGTAATTACTTTGAAGCGATGAAGCTTTACAGCCACTCAAAGGAATATAGGAAAATATATCAGCATAATATTGATTTTATAGATATATATCCTTATGTAATTAAGCAGAATAAAGATGTATTTACGGACATTGCCAATCACTACTGGGATATAGAAAAAGAGGGACATTATGAATTTTCTTTGATTATATGTTTCTCACTGCTTATGTTTAATGAGAAGCATATGGTTGAAACTCTTCTTACGGATATAACATCAGATATCTGTAAGGATTCAGTTTTAAGTGACAACAAGAAGAATTCTTACATGGCGGAGATACAGTTTATAAAAGCTTTTACAGAATATAATGATTTTGGAAAAATGAGAGAAGGTTTTAATATTATTCTTTCTATTTCTAAATCACCTGTAAATATAATTGCCGGTGGCTTTCCATTTAATTATGAATGCCCTTCAATTATGATGTTATATCACAGACAGTCTGGAGCACTTGATAAGGAACTTGAAACGCTTGAACAGTGTGCACCTGATTATTACAGAATAACGAATGGTCATGGAAAAGGTTTTGAAGCTCTGATGCGTGCTGATGTTTTATATAACAGAGGTGACCTTGACGGAGCTGAGATTCTCTGTCAGAAAGCAATATATATGGCAGACAGCCGTAATCAGTATGCTATATACATTGCTGCATATTATATTCTTGCAAATATAGCACTCTACAGAGGATTTAATGATCAGTATAAGGAAAATATGCACAAAATTGAAGCTGTGGCAAGAAGGGATACCCGAAAATCCAAATCGCTTGAAAAGCTTTCGGATATATGCCATGCATGTATGTATTCTGATATAGAACAGCAGGATAAAATTGCTGCATGGATTAAAGACCAGAAAAAGATTGAAGATTCCGTTAATTTCTTCTCTCTTAGTTTTGTTAACATTGTGTTTGGAAAATATCTTATACTTAATCGTGAGTATCATCATTTTCTTGGTATAAGCGGTCAGCTTTTAGGACTTAACAATCTTTTTTCTTATATCCTTCCACAGATATATACATATATATATCTTGCAATTGCGAATAAAGAAACAGGTGAGACAATTAAAGCCCATAAGTTTCTTAAAGAGGCCATAAAGCTTGCTGAACCAGACAGAATATATATGCCTTTTGTACATAATTACAGCAGCATATCTGAGCTTATGGCAGAAACTGTTATAGGCCATGATAATCAAGGCTTTATCAGAAATGTTATAAAGATTTCAAAGGGTTATGAAAAAGGGGTTAAATCAATAAAAAAAGCTGGACATGCCCTTGCAGATTATGGACTTACTGTACGTGAGGCAGATGTTGCAAAGCTTGCATCACAGAGATTTTCTAATAAAGAAATTGCTGAACAGCTCTTTATTGCTGAGAGTACTGTAAAGTCCAATATGAAAGTTATATTTAATAAACTGCAGATTAATTCTCGTGCAGAATTAAAGAATTTTTTTGAATAAAATATAAAGGAACTGATATTTATGAGAGTAATAGCTGGAATTGCCAGAAGCATGCCTTTAAAGGCTGCTGAAGGTGACAACACAAGACCAACTACTGACAGAATTAAAGAAACATTGTTCAATATGTTACAATCAGATATTGCAGGATGCAGGTTTCTTGATTTATATTCAGGAAGTGGTGCGATAGGTATTGAGGCGTTAAGCCGTGGTGCAAAAGAAGCTGTTCTTGTAGAAAATGCAAGACAGGCAATAGCTGTTATTAAAGATAATCTTACATTTACAAAACTTTCCCCTAAGGCTGTTGTAATGGAACAGGATGTTTTGTCTGCAATAAACAGATTATCAGGCAGCGGAGTATTTGATATTATATTTATGGATCCACCTTATGGAAAAGACTATGAATATGACGTATTACTTGCATTATCACATTCGGATATTGTAGACAGATATACAATTATTGTAATTGAGGAGGCTCTTAATGTGCCTTTGGATTATATTGATGAATGTGGATTTGAGACTGTAAAGATTAAGAATTATAAAACTAATAAGCATATTTTTATACGATTAAAGGAGAGTGAATAACTGTGAAAAAAGCGATTTATCCAGGAAGTTTTGACCCGGTGACATTAGGACATTTGGATATAATCAGGCGTTCAGCAAGTCTTGTTGAGCATCTGATAGTTGGCGTTTTAAATAACAGTACCAAAACACCATTGTTTTCAGTGGAAGAGCGTGTTAATATGTTAAGAGAAGTGACAAAGGATCTGCCTAATGTTGAAGTATTAAGCTTTAGTGGATTACTGGTGGATTTTGCTGCAGAACATAACGTTTCTGTGATAATAAGGGGATTAAGAGCTGTCACTGATTTTGAATATGAGCTTGCAATGTCGCAGACTAACAGAGTTGCGGCTCCTGGGATTGATACGGTATTTCTTACAACAAGCCTGAAGTATGCATATTTAAGTTCCAGCATCGTTAAAGAGATGGCTATGTATGGCGGGGATATTAAAAAGTTCGTTCCGGAAGAGATTATAGACAGAGTCTATGAGAAGTATGGAATCACAAAATAATCAAAATACTATTAAAGGAGTAAAACGATGAGCAGAATTGAGCAGTTAATAAGTGATATTGAAAGTTATATTGATACCTGTAAATATTATCCATTATCTAATGTTAAGATTATTGTTAATAAAGAGCAGTTAGAGGATATGCTTACAGAATTAAGATTAAAAACTCCTGATGAAGTTAAGAAATATCAGAAGATTTTAAGCAATAAAGATGCTATTCTTGCAGATGCCAAGGAACAGGCTGATGCTATTATTAATGCAGCACAGGTTCAGACTGAAGAACTTATTAATGAGCATGAAATTATGCAGAGAGCTTATGCACAGGCTAATGAGCTTATTGAACAGGCTACAGCACAGGCACAGGCTATCCTGGATAATGCAACAGAGGAAGCAAACAGCATAAGGTATGGTGCTATGCAGTACACAGATGATATGCTTGCAAAACTTCAGTATATTATTGAACATTCAATTAAGGATAATAAAGAAAAATATGATTCGTTATTATCAGGTCTAGAAAATGTATTATCTGTTGTCAATAATAATAGGAATGAGCTTAGTGGTATTGAAGAAGGAGAAACTGAAGAAACTGTGCAAAACAATTCGGAAGATTCGGATTCCACGGATACAGACAATAATGAATAACAATTAATAATCTTATAGTATATTTAATACATATATCAGCAGATAAGTCATTGCAAGTGTTACTATACACAGTACAAGTTTCTGATATATGTATTTTTTTATGCTTATATAACTGCTGCATATGCTTTTTGTCTGCATAATAATGCATACTCCGCCAAATGCATCAAGTAATACTGTCAATAATACTGTTATATTCATAGGAATTCCGGCATTTTTAATTATGGCAAGACCATTTGATATTTCAAATAAATATGATATTAACAAACCAGCGGTATTGCTTTGTGAAAAATGCATTATAATATTTACAATGACAGAGAAAATAATAACGTAAGCTCCCAACGTCAGAGCAGTATTAATTGAACTGTCTACAGCTTCTTCAAAGAAATGGAATATCAGTTTTTTGTCATTTTTTATATGTGGAGCATTGTCTTTTTTATTATCTTTATCCCTAAAAAACAGAATTGCCATATATGAACATAATATTACCGGTGTATATGTCAGTGCAAGAAACATTGGCAGACTGATACATTTTTCGAGGATATTAATATATACATAGCTTATAAGAAATGCCGGACTGGGAATATTGATTATGCCGGCAAGCATGTTCCCGAGTCTGTTTTCAGGATTATTTTTATTGTACCATGAGCAGATATAGGCTCCGTTTGGAAAGCCTGTCATAAGACCTGTTATTACAAGTATCCATGGATTATTAATATTTTTTTGCTGCAGAATTCTTACAAGAATATTAGTGAGAATAAAAGATATAAATAATCCCGGAAATATTTTCATGCCATAAAGATATAGTCCGGAAATCACTCCGTGACACACAGGAACCGATAATACCGAAAACACAAATAAAAGAATAAGTATTATGCTTATCATACAGCCTCTTTAATAATAGATATTTAATAATATTCTCAAAAATATGTTTTTATGTGTTATAATGAAACATAATTATGCAATAAAAGCTGAAATGGAGACTACAATGGAAATTCAGATGTGGAAGGAAATTCTTACACCTTATGATCTAGCGGTGGAAGAACTTCAGATAAAATTCAACCATATAATTAAAGAATATCGTCAGGCAGGTGTCTATTCACCCATAGAACAGGTTTTAGGACGTGTAAAAAGTATTTCTAGTATAATAGAAAAAGCACAGCGCAGAGGGATTGAAATCGATAAAATTCAGGAAAAACTTTTTGATATTGCAGGCATAAGACTTATATGTCAGTTTACGGAAGATATATATACAGTTGTGAAACTTATCAAGAAACGAAAAGACATGACTGTAATAAGTGAGAAAGATTATATTAAAAATATTAAAGAGAGTGGTTATAGAAGTTATCATCTTATAGTTCATTATGAAGTTGAGACAGTGAAAGGAACTACTATTATACCCGTAGAGATTCAGATAAGAACTCTTGGCATGAATTTCTGGGCAATTATTGAACATTCACTGCAATACAAATATAATGGTGAAATTCCTGCACATGTGAAAGAAAGACTAAATGCGGCATCAGATGCACTTATAACACTTGATAACGAAATGTCATCTATCCATGATGAAATTATTAATTCCCAGACCTACTTTATGGTTAAGGCAAATATTGTTTCAGATATATTAAGTACAATCCAGAATCTGTACAAGGTTGCCAATAAGCAGGTTGTTATAAAAATCCAGGATGAATTCTATGAAATATTTGAAAAAGGCGATGTTAATGAACTTTCAAGATTTTCACGCCAGTTGGATATAATTGCTGAGGATTACCGGGCACAGTCAGTGCAGTAACTCATTACAGAAACTATACAGAATTGAGGTATACAAAGTGAATTTACCAGAGAAATATACAGAATCAATGAAAATGATGTTAGGTGATGAATATGACAGCTATATAGAAAGCTTTAATGATAAGAGATTATATGGACTGCGTGTCAATAACCTTAAAATTTCAACAGAGGATTTCCTTAAGATATGTCCGTTTAAGTTAGAACCTGTTCCTTGGATTGAGAACGGATTCTATTATTCAGAAGATGACAAGCCTGCTAAACACCCATATTATTTTGCAGGCTTATATTATATTCAGGAGCCTAGTGCCATGACACCTGCCAATGTTCTTCCGATTGAGGAAGGAGATGTTGTATTTGATATGTGTGCAGCTCCCGGTGGAAAATCAACAGAGCTTGCAGCCAAATTAAACAAAACAGGACTAATTATAACCAATGATATAAGCAATTCGCGTGCCAAAGCACTTCTTAAGAATGTTGAAGTATTCGGTGTTCCTAATCTGTGCGTCCTTAATGAAGACCCTGTGGGTATAGCTTCAAGATTCTCAGGATTCTTTGACAAAGTACTTATTGATGCTCCATGCTCAGGTGAAGGAATGTTCAGAAAAGACAATAAGCTTATCAAAGCATGGGAAAAGAACGGTCCGGAGTTCTATTCACAGATTCAGAGGAATATCATTCTTGCCGGTGCTGACATGTTAAAACCGGGTGGTAAATTATTATATTCTACATGCACATTTTCAAAGCTGGAGGATGAAGATTCAGTAATACATCTTCTTACCAACAGACCTGATATGCGCCTTATAGATATCAAGCCATATGAAGGTTTCTCACACGGCTTTGATACTGATGAAGGATATCATCTTGAGAAGGCTGTCAGAATATTTCCTCATAAGATGCCTGGAGAAGGACATTTTGTGGCATTATTTGAGAAAGACGGCGAAGATTATACATCTTCTAAAAGACCTGTATCAGGAAAGACAAAGCTTCCTGATGAATTAAAGGAGTTCATGGACAGCACCACATTTGAATATGACCCTGCTTATATCAATATAAGAGATACAAGGGTCTTTCTTACATCTCCTTATATGGCAGATGAACGCGGTTTAAGAATTATAAGAAATGGTCTGCTGCTAGGTGAACTTAAGAAGAACCGTTTTGAACCGAGTCAGGCATTTGCAATGGCACTTACTAAGGATCAGTTTAATAACTGTCTTGACCTTCCTGTTTCAGATGACAGAGTAATCAGATATCTTAAAGGAGAGACTATCGATATTGATGATTTTAATGTCAAATCTGGCTGGACACTTGTATGTGTTGATGGCTATCCACTTGGATGGGGCAAGAACGCTAACGGACAGTTAAAAAATAAATATCTTGCAGGCTGGAGATGGATGTAAATGCTTATAAGACTTGATAAATATCTTGCAGACATGCAGGTTGGTACACGCAGTGAAGTTAAAGAACTGATAAGAAAAAAGAGAGTCACTGTTAATGACAATATTGTGACAAAGCCTGAATCAAAGATTAATACAGATGGTGATTCTGTAAATGTAGATGGTAATGCTGTGGGCTATCATGAATATGAGTATTTTATGCTTAACAAGCCTGCCGGTGTTGTTTCGGCAACTGATGACAATACATGTACAACAGTGATTGACCTTATTAAAACTAATAACAGAAAAGACCTTTTTCCGGTAGGAAGACTTGATAAGGACACCGAAGGGCTTCTTATAATTACGAATGATGGTGCTATGGCACATGATCTGCTATCACCTAAAAAGCATGTTGATAAGACTTATTATGCCAAAGTTAAAGGTAAGATAAGTGATATGGAAGTTAAGCAGTTTGCTGATGGACTATTCGTTGATGAAGAGCTGACAGCACTTCCTGCCATATTAAAGGTATTAAGCTATAATTCTGATAAGGATTATTCTGAGATTCATGTAACAATACATGAGGGGAAGTTTCATCAGGTAAAGAGAATGTTTACTGCCATAGGTTCAGAGGTTCTGTTCCTTAAGCGTATAACATTTGGTGCATTACCACTTGATGAAAGCCTAAAAACAGGTGAATACAGAGCACTTACCAAAAAAGAGATATCAATATTACAACGAAACCAGATTAAAAGATAAGGAGAATTCCATGGTTAAGGATTTTCTTCCAATTAGCAGAGAAGATATGAAAAAAAGGGGCTGGCAGCAGTGCGACTTCGTGTATATATGCGGAGATGCCTATGTTGACCATTCTTCTTTTGGAATGGCTATTATAACAAGGCTATTAGAAAGCCGTGGTTATAAGGTTGGCATTATTGCACAGCCTGACTGGAAAAAGAAAGAATCAATTACAATCCTCGGAGAACCAAGATTAGGATTTCTTGTTTCTGCAGGTAATATGGATTCAATGGTTAATCATTATACAGTCAATAAAAAGCACAGAAAGAATGACGCATATTCGCCTGGGGGCAAAATGGGCATGCGTCCCGATTATGCAACTATTGTATATTGTAATCTTATAAGACAGACATATAAGAAAACACCTATTATTATTGGTGGCATTGAGGCTTCATTAAGAAGAATGTCGCACTATGATTACTGGTCTGATAAGATGAAACATTCAATCCTTATTGATTCGGGTGCAGATATTATCTCTTACGGAATGGGCGAACATTCTATTGTAGAGATAGCAGAGGCGCTTGAAGCCGGAATTGATGTTAAAGACATCACATATATAAGAGGCACTGTATATAAAGCAAAAAGCCTTGATCACATATATGATGATTATATAGAGCTTCCAAGCTATGATGAGATTGCAGCTGATAAGAAGAAATATGCTGAGAGCTTCTATACACAGTACATTAATACTGATGCTTTCAGCGCCAGGATTCTTGTTGAAAAGGTTAAGGAAAAAATGTATGTCGTACAGAACCCTCCGGCGATGCCGCTTACACAGATGGAGATGGACGATGTATATTCACTGCCTTATATGAGAGATTATCACCCTGTATATAAGAAAATGGGTGGTATTCCTGCATTATCAGAGATTAAATTCTCTCTTACAAGCAACAGAGGATGCTTCGGCGGATGTTCATTCTGTGCGCTTACCTTCCATCAGGGACGTATCATACAGACAAGAAGCCATGAAAATATAATAGAAGAAGCCGAATTGATGACACATGACCCCGATTTTAAGGGATATATTCATGATGTTGGCGGCCCTACAGCTAATTTCAGAAGAACAGCCTGTGACAAGCAGTTAAGTAAGGGAGCATGTGTCAATAAACAGTGTCTTTTTCCTAAGCCATGTAAGAATCTTGTCGTGGAACACAAGGATTATATAAGCCTTTTAAGAAAGCTTCGTAAGATTCCTTCTGTTAAGAAAGTATTTATAAGGTCAGGCATACGATTTGATTATTGTATGGAAGATTCTGATGATACATTTTTAAGAGAATTGTGTGAGAATCATATTAGCGGACAGCTCCGTGTTGCACCAGAGCATATATCAGATAAGGTTTTATCAAGAATGGGTAAACCTTCAAGAGCGGTATATGACAGCTTTATTAAACGCTATAAAAGAATTAATGATAAGACAGGAAAAGAGCAGTTTGTAGTGCCATATCTTATGTCCAGCCATCCGGGTTCAACCATGAAAGAGGCTATTGAGCTTGCTGAATATGTGCGTGACTTAGGCTATATGCCAGAACAGGTACAGGATTTTTATCCCACACCGTCAACACTCTCAACATGTATGTATTATACAGGTTATGACCCAAGAACAATGGAAAAGGTATATACACCTGTATCCCATCATGAAAAAGAGATGCAGAGAGCACTTATCCAGTACAAGAAGCCTGAGAATTACGATCTTGTAAAAGAAGCACTTCTTGCCAACAACAGAAATGACCTGATTGGATTTGGTCCAAAATGTCTTATTCCACCTAGAAAAATAAGGAGCAGAAGTAATGAAAAAAGTAGAAAAAGGTGAGTTCGGTTATCTTGCCTATAAAAAAAGCCGCAATATGATTAAAACAATTATTGCATTTGCTGTTGTACTCGTAATATTTATCATTGGTTTCATAATATGGAAATCAAAGAATAACTACCTTACAATGCTTGCTGTTGTACTTGTTCTGCCTGCTGCCAAATTTGCAGTATCATACTTTGTTCTTATTCCACATAAGAACTGTGACGAAGAATTAAAGAGTGCTATTGAAGAACGTAAAGGCGAATTAAACAGCGTCTATGACCTTGTTGTATCCAATAAGCAGAAGCCTGTTGGTATTATGGCAGCAGTTATCAGTGATAACCAGATACTTGCCTATACAAGTGCTGCTAAAGCTGACAAGAACCTTTTCGAGACAAGTGTTAAGGAGTTCTTGAAGAATGAGAAGCTTACATGTGCTGTCCTTCTTTATAAGGATAAGGATACATATCTTGAAAAAGTTAAGAATGCAGCCTTGAATTTTGATGTGAGCAAGGAAAACAGCCTTGACAGAAAACAGTATATAACAGACGCATTACTAAGAATGAGCATGTAATTAAGCAGGTATTATATGAAAGAAATTAACATTGATGAAAAGCTCGCAGGTCAGAAGATGATGCGCTGTCTTGAGCGTTATTTATCCAACGCCCCTAAGAGCTTTCTTTACAAAATGCTGAGAAAAAAGAATATTACACTCAATAATTCCAAAGCAACAGGTGATGAGAAATTAAAATGTGGTGATATAATCAAGATTTTCTTTTCTGATGAGACATTTGAAAAATTCTCAGCTGATAATAACAGAACAGTTAATGACGACTACTACAACAGAATATACAGGCCACTTGATATAATCTATGAGAATTCTGATGTTATATTCATTAATAAGCCTTCTGGCATGCTTTCACAGAAGGCAAAGCCTGAAGATGTGTCACTTGTTGAATATTTAATTGCACACCTTATACATAAGGGAGAACTTAACGCCGGTGATTTAGCGTCATTCAAGCCGGGCATATGCAACAGATTAGACCGTAATACAAGCGGAATTGTAGCAGCTGGAAAGACTACTAAAGGATTACAGCAGTTATCGGAAGCATTTAAACAGAGAACCCTTGGAAAGTACTATCTGTGCATTGTAAAGGGAAACGTTGATAAGCATGCTTTAATAAAAGGATATCTGTATAAAGATAACAAAACTAATAAAGTGACTATAAGCAGGACTGAAACTAAAGATTCACTTCCGATTGAGACAGAGTATATTCCGGTATGTTGTAATGGCAATGTGACTCTGCTAAAGATTCATCTTCTTACAGGACGAAGCCATCAGATAAGAGCTCATCTTGCAAGTATCGGACATCCTCTTATAGGTGATTATAAATACGGTCAGAAATCTGTTAATGATACATTTAACAGACAATACAAAGTAAAAGACCAGATGCTTCATTCATATGAATTAGATATTCCAGATATGGACATTCATATATACGCTGCAATACCTGATTCTTTTAAAAATGTCATGAAAGGAGAACAGTTATGCCGACCTGGAATTCAAGAGGACTTAGAGGCTCTACATTAGAAGACCTTATTAATATGTCTAATGATAAATACAGGACTTCACATCTTGCACTTGTCCAAAAGATTCCAACACCCATAAAACCAATTAATATAGACCAAAGCACAAGACATATTACACTGGCATATTTTGACCAGAAAAGTACGGTTGACTATATTGGTGTTGTTCAGGGAATTCCTGTATGTTTTGATGCAAAAGAATGTGCAACAGATACATTTCCAATTCAGAACATCCATGAACATCAGATTGAATTCATGCGTGAATTTGAGAAACAGGACGGTATCTCCTTCATAATTATATATTTTTCTTCAAGAGATGAGTTCTATTATGTACCATTTTCTGATATAATCAGTTTTTGGGAAAGAAGTGAAAATGGTGGTCGGAAAAGCTTCACATATAAAGAAATAAACCAGAATTTCCGTATATATGCAAATCAGGGAATTCCTGTTCATTATCTGGAAACAATCCAGAAGGATATAGAATTACGATAGAAAGGCAGGGGGTTAGATGATTAGTGATAATCATAATGCTTATAATAACTATAATAATTATATTGATGAATATGAACTTACTAATGGATATGCTGTAGTTGACAGAAATTTCTCAATAGTAACTGCAAATGAGCCTATGTATCTGTTCCTTGGAATGTCAAAACATTATTCAATTATGGATGCTATTCATCAGGTTGACATTGACGATTTTATTGATGTTGCCAACAGTTTAAGACCTGAAATCAAGAAATCCATGTGTATACGGATGCGAAGAATAGATAATTCATACCGATGGGTAATTGTTGATATAGAAAAGAAAGTTATACCTAATACTGATTCATCTGAATACCTTGAATTACATATATCTGATGTTTTAGTTATCCGTGAGCTTAATAAAAAATTACAGCAGCAGATTAAAGCATTTAAAAATGAAACTGCTGAAAATAGAAATTTACTAATTATGCAGCCTGAACCTGCTATAAAAGAATTCTGTATAAAAAACATAGAATCCGATAATAACTGCCAGCTTTCGCTTATATATCTTGAAGTTGACAATATTGAGCAGTTTAAGGCTACACATACTGATGACGAATGCCACAGAATAACATATGTAATTGAAGATACCATATTAAAAGCAATTGATGACCGTGGTGTATTAGGTCGTCTGAATGATTTTAAGTACATTATTGCTATTAAAAACATCAATAAAGAAGTTAAATTGCGTGCATTTTTGGAGCATATTAGGACCCAGATTTCATGGCATTGTAAATTTATTGATTCATCATATAATATAGAATTTTCTATTGGCATAGGAAGATATCCTGATAATGGAAAGGATTTAGACCTTATTAAGAAAAAAATCCAAAAAGCAATTAATATGGCACGTTCTAAAGGAGGCAACAGATATATAATCTATAAGGAGTTCCTGC
Organism: Lachnospira eligens; assembly: GCF_009680455.1. Lineage (GTDB taxonomy): Bacteria > Bacillota > Clostridia > Lachnospirales > Lachnospiraceae > Lachnospira > Lachnospira eligens_A. Next base: position 172,348 of record NZ_WKRD01000005.1, on the reverse strand, counting down.
ACGGAGAAATCGAAGATTCTGATAAATAGTTTGTTGACAATAACTACATATTTATGTATAATTCATACAAATTTAGTGTGTTAGCATAGTATCACTTCAACGCATTAAAGCATTCAATATAACGAAAGGATATACATTTATGAAGAAAGATTTACTACATACACCAGAGGGTGTGCGCGATATATACAGTACAGAATGTGCAGAAAAGAAGGTCATTGAGAATCGTCTTCATGATGTCTGTGCATCATATGGATATAATGATATACAGACACCTTCTATTGAATTCTTTGATGTATTCAATAAAGAACGTGGAAGTGTACCGTCTAATGAAATGTTCAAGCTTTTTGACAGATACGGAAACACTTTAGTATTAAGACCGGATATGACACCATCTATAGCAAGAGCTACAGCAAAATATTTTGAAGACAGAGTTCTTCCAGTCAAGCTCTGTTATCTTGGCAATACATTTATCAATGTAAGCAAGTATTATCAGGGAAGACTTAAAGAAAATACAATGCTTGGTGCAGAGCTTATCAATGATAACTCTCTGGCAGCAGATTATGAGATTATCTCTATGGTTATTGACTGCATGTTATCAGCAGGTCTTACAGAGTTTCAGGTTGAGCTTGGTAACGTTGCTTTCTTTAATGGTCTTTTACATAAAGCTGGCATTACAGGAGATTCTGCAGAAGAATTATTAAGACTTATCAAGGATAAGAATTACTTCGGTGTTGAAGAACTCTTAGATAGTCTTAATATTGATGATGCAGTTGCCAAAGCATTGCTTGAACTTCCTCAGTTATTTGGTGGTACAGAGGTGCTTGAAAAGGCTAAATCTTTAACAGATGAAGAAGAGTGCATACAGGCTGTTAACAGACTTGAGGAGTTATATGAGCTTCTTAAGAATAACAATTACGATAAATATATCTCTTTTGATTTAGGAGATTTATCTGAGCATGCATACTATACTGGAATTATATTCCATGCATATACATTTGGAACAGGGGAGCCTGTTGTGAATGGCGGACGTTATGACAAGCTGCTCGGTCAGTTTGGCTGTGACAAGGCATCTATTGGTTTCTCTATCACAATTGACAGACTTATAGCCGCACTTAACAGACAGAATATCCACATCCCACACGACGCTAATGGAACACTTCTTGTATACAATGCTGACAGGCTTGGTGATGCTATAAATGTATCTAAGAAATTAAGAAGTACTGGTGTTAATGTCTGCATGATTGAATATAAAGACAGCAAGTCTGATTCTCAATATATTGAATATGCTAAAGAATCTTCATTAGTAAATGTAGCATTTATTGATGATGAATACGCTTCTGATTCAACAATAAGAGTTATTGATGAATCAGGGAAAAATGAAAGAGCAGCTGTAAAAAGCCTTGTAGGAGGTACATTTTAATGAGATATATAACTATTGCATTAGCAAAAGGCCGTCTTGCAAAGAAGGCAATGGAGATATTTGAACAGATTGGTATTCCTTGCGAAGAGATGAAGGATGAAAAGACAAGAAAGCTTATCTTCACTAATGAAGAATTAGGATTCCGTTTCTTTTTATCAAAGCCATCTGATGTTCCTACATATGTAGAATATGGTGCGGCCGATATCGGTATTGTAGGTAAGGATACAATTCTTGAAGAAGGAAGAAGTCTTTATGAAGTATATGACCTTCAGATGGGCAAATGCAGAATGTGTGTATGTGGTCCTGAATCAGCAAGAGAAAAGTTACAGCATCATGAGCTTATAAGAGTTGCTTCTAAGTATCCTAACATTGCAAAGGATTATTTTAATAATATAAAGCATCAGACTGTAGAGATTATCAAGCTTAACGGTTCTGTAGAATTAGCACCTATTGTAGGTCTTGCAGAGGTTATCGTTGATATCGTTGAGACAGGTGCAACTTTAAGAGAAAATGGTCTTGAAGTCCTCGAAGAGGTGTGTCCTCTTTCTGCGAGAATGGTTGTAAACCAGGTAAGCATGAAGATGGAGCAGGAGCGAATTAACAAGCTTATTAATGATGTCAAGAAATATATAGAAACACAGGGGATATAACAAGGAGGAAAATTCCTCTCCTCACTATGGAGTTCGGATTTTGCTTCGCAAAACAAGGAGGAAATATAATGCGTATCGTTGAATTAACAGATGAAAGTAAGAATAATATTTTAGAGAATCTTTTAAAGAGAAGTCCTAACAGCTATGGAAAGTTCGAATCGGCAGTTGCTGAGATTCTTCTTAATATCAAGACAAAGGGCGATGAGGCTTTATTTGAATATACTAAGAATTTTGATAAGGCTGATATCAATGCTGACAATATTGTCGTAACAGAGGCAGAGATTGAAGAAGCATACTCTTTAGTTGACCCTGAACTTATTGAGGTTATAAGAAAGGCTATCGTTAATATTCGTTCTTTCCATGAGAAGCAGAAACAGTACAGCTGGTTTGATTCTAAGCCTGACGGAACTATATTAGGCCAGAAGGTTACTGCACTTGCAAGAGTCGGTGTGTATGTACCCGGAGGAAAGGCTGCCTATCCTTCATCAGTTCTTATGAATGTTCTTCCAGCAAAGGTTGCAGGTGTTGAGCAGATTATAATGTGTACTCCACCTGATAAAGAAGGAAAGGTATATCCTACAACACTTGTTGCAGCTAAAGAGGCTGGAGTTGATGTTATATATAAAGCTGGCGGAGCACAGGCTGTTGCAGCTATGGCATATGGTACAAAATCAATTCCTAAGGTTGATAAGATATGTGGCCCTGGTAACATATATGTTGCCCTTGCTAAAAAGGCTGTATTTGGTTATGTAAGCATTGATTCTGTGGCTGGTCCTAGTGAGATTCTTGTAATTGCCGATGAGACTGCTAATCCTCGTTATGTTGCAGCAGATCTTTTATCACAGGCTGAACATGATGAGATGGCATCTGCAATTCTTGTAACTACAAGTGAAGACCTTGCACATAAGGTATCTGCAGAGGTTGATAAGTTTGTAGCTGAATTATCAAGAAAGGAAATTATCCAGAAATCACTTGATAATTACGGATATATTCTTGTTGCTAAGGATATTGACGAGGCTGTAGATGTTGCTAACGAGATTGCATCAGAACATATGGAAATTGTTACTAAGAATCCTTTTGATGTTATGACTAAGGTTAAGAACGCAGGTGCTATCTTCCTTGGAGAATATAGTTCAGAGCCTCTTGGTGATTACTTTGCAGGTCCTAACCACGTTCTTCCTACTAATGGAACAGCTAAGTTCTTCTCGCCTTTAAGTGTTGATGACTTCATTAAGAAATCAAGCATTATTTCATATTCTAGAAATGCTCTTGAAGCTATCCACACAGATATTGAGAAATTTGCTACAGCAGAGCATCTTACAGCTCATGCTAATTCAATTAAGGTAAGATTTGAAAATTAATTAGCGCACTGGCGCGGAAACGGGGATTATATGGCTGTATCTGAAATCAGACAGGCAACTGTAAAAAGAAAAACAAGTGAAACTGATATTGCTTTATTTTTAAGAATTGATGGTTTGGGAGAAGCAGAGGTCGATACAGGAATCGGTTTTTTCGACCATATGTTAAAAAGTTTTGCAAAGCATGGTCTTTTTGACCTTAAGTTAAAGGTAACTGGTGACCTAATAGTTGACTGCCACCATACTATCGAAGATGTCGGAATTGTACTTGGTGAAGCTATCAAAGAAGCTATCGGAGATAAGATGTCCATAAAAAGATATGGTGATATTATTCTTCCTATGGATGAAACACTTATCATGTGTGCCATAGACCTTTCAGGAAGACCATATCTTGGCTTTGAATCTACATTTACAGCAGACAGCGTTGGATACTTTGATACACAGATGGTTAAAGAATTCTTCTATGCAATATCCTACAGTGCAGGCATGAATCTTCATATAAGAAAGATTGCAGGTGAGAACGATCATCACATTATTGAAGGCATGTTTAAAGCATTTGCAAAGGCATTGGATGAGGCAACTGTTAAAGATACAAGAATCAAGACAATTCTCTCTACTAAGGGAAGTCTCTAAATATACTTAAGGAGTTACATATATGCGATTATATCCAGCAATTGATGTTAAAGACGGGCAGTGTGTCCGCTTAAAGAAGGGACTTTTTAATGAAGTTACTGTATATTCTGAAAGACCTTACGAGATAGCCAAAAGCTTTGAAGAGGCAGGAGCACAGTTTATACATACTGTTGACCTTGATGGTGCTTTGAAAGGACACGGTGTTAATGCAGAAACTATTAAAAAGATATGTTCAAGCGTTAATGTTCCTGTACAGATGGGCGGTGGAATCCGTACTCTTGAAAACATTCAGGAGGTTCTTGATCTCGGCGTATACAGAGTTATTATCGGTACTAAGGCTGTTGAGAATCCTGATTTTATTAAGGCTGCCATTGACAGATTCGGTGCTGAACATATTGTTGTAGGTGTTGATGCAAAGGATGGTCTTGTGGCCATCGAGGGCTGGGAGAAGGTCAGTGATAAGACTGCTCTTTCACTCGCACTTGCAATGAAGGATATCGGTGTACAGACAATTGTGTATACTGATATATCAAAGGATGGTATGCTTGCCGGTCCTAATGTTGAACAGACTAAGATTCTTTCTGATAAAACAGGCATTGATATTATTGCTTCAGGCGGCATGAGCTGCATGGATGATCTTACACATATTAATGATGCCGGTATCCATGGTGCAATTATCGGTAAGGCAATCTATGAAAAACGTATTGACCTTAAGGAGGCTGTAAATCTTTTTGAATCCGGAGCATCTTACAGCAAGGCATCAGCAATGCCTAAGGCTGATATTTCGTTTAAGGATTTAAAGCTTGACGCCAATGGTCTTATTCCTGTTGTTGTACAGGATTATGTCAATGGTGAAGTCCTTATGCTTGCTTACATGAATGAGGAAGCCTTCAATAAGACTTTAGAAACAGGCATTATGACTTATTACAGCAGAAGCCGTCAGGAGCTCTGGATTAAAGGTCTTACATCAGGTCATTTCCAGTATGTAGGTTCTCTTGACATCGACTGTGACAATGATACTATTCTTGCAAAGGTTCGTCAGGTTGGTGCTGCATGCCACACTGGAAACAGAACATGCTTCTATAGAAATATTAAAACATGGAACAGATAATTTATGGAATATAAATATATAATCACAGATATTAACAATAAAATCTTCTGTTGCATATATACTTCTGATAATACCTGCCACTATCTTAAGCCTTTAGATAGTGGCAGTGTTGTTGGTAACATATATGTTGGAAGAGTTGAAAATGTAGTTAAGAATATTAACGCTGCATTTATTGAGATAGAGGATAAGCAGAAATGTTATTACTCTATACCAGACAACAAAGCACCAATATTTTTTAATGAGAAAAACAATCCTGCAATATGTCAGGGCGACAGAATTCTCGTAAAAGTTATAACTGAGCCGCTTAAAACCAAACCTGCAAAGGTATCTTCAAAGATAGAGCTTACCGGCAATTATTCAGTTGTTTCCAACGATGTAAAAGGTGTTCACATTTCAAAAAAGATAAAATCTAATGAAACAATCACAGAGATAAAAAAACGTGTTGCTGACATTCTCATTCAGAAGCAGCAGGAAGCCATAGAAAAAACAGGCTATGATTATCTTTCAAATTTCGGAATAATATTAAGAAGCGGCTGTGCTGATGCTGATATTGATGATATTATTAAAGATGTAAACACATTGTGTGACGAATACACTGATATGCTCCAAAAAGCTGTTTTTTCAAAGTTCTATACACTTGTACATAAAGACAGACCTGGATATATTGAGGAAATTGTTCATCTGTCTGGAAAAGACAGTGTTGAGATTATCACAGATATTCCGGCTATATATAATGAATTAGAAACATATCTGCCTCATAGCAGTAATATAAGTATCCGTATGTATAAAGATGAATTATGGCCTTTATACAAGCTCTATTCTATAGAAAAAGAGATAGATACCGCTCTTTCCAAGAAGGTCTGGTTAAAATCAGGTGGATATCTTATTATCGAACAGACTGAAGCACTTTCTGTCATTGATGTTAATTCTGGTAAGAATGTAGCTAAGGCAAAGAGCATGGAAGCAATCGAGGCTTCTGCATTAAAAACTAATCTTGAAGCCGCAGACAAGCTGTGCCAGCAGATTAAGGTAAGAAATCTCTCGGGAATTATTATCGTTGATTTTATTAATATGAATCAGAGAAATTGCGATATTCTGATGGAACATTTGAAATCTCTGGCAAAAAAGGATATAGTAAACACTACAATCGTTGACATCACCAAGCTTGGTCTTGTTGAGATTACACGAAAGAAAATTGGAAAAAGTCTGTCTGAAAGTCTTAATAAAGCCTGAAAATGCATGGAGGATTTATGGATAATACTGAAGTAAATATTTCACAGGAGATTCCTGCATACGAAAGAAGATATAGAAAGATATCAGAATGGTTTCTTAATTGTAAGCCGGCTTATGCAATTCTTAAATTCATATACAAATATATGGCTTATTTTATCGCATTTGCATACATTCTTCTTATAATAATGAGTTTTCATGGGACTTTCTTTTCTGAGACAACTCCGATTATGTTAAGAAACAGCGGTATAGTTGTTGAAACTGATAAATTTTTACTTACATCCAAGCTTATTCTGACACCTTTTACATCATTTATTCTTGTATCAGTTATAAGAAAATGTATTGATGCGAAAAGACCCTATGAAAAATACAATATAAAGCCCTTGTTCGTTAAAGATACTAAAGGGGAATCAATGCCAAGCAGACATGTTTTTTCCATTACAATTATTGCGATGTGCTGGTTTTATGTTTCTGTTCCAGTAGGGATTATAATGCTTATGCTTGTAGCAATTATGGCAGCAAGCAGAGTGCTTGCAGGAGTACATTTTGTAAGAGATGTTGTTGCCGGATTCGCAGTAGGAATTATATGTGGAATTGCCGGCTTATGGATTATCTGAAAATTTTTAAAATATTTCTAAAAAACATTTGACAAATAGTAACTGAATGTATATTATATATTTTGTGTGCCGCTCAGTTAGGGTATAAGTGTATCTGATGTATGTCGGATTCCCCAAAACTGGCGAGTATTTAATTAAGGAGGATACCATATGTACGCAATTATAGCAACAGGTGGTAAGCAGTACACAGTTTCTGAAGGCGATACTATCAGAGTTGAGAAGCTTGCAGTTAATGCTGGTGACACTGTTACATTTGATCAGGTTCTTTTTGTAAACAACGGCGAGGCTAAGGTTGGTGAGCCAACAGTTGCCGGTGCTACAGTTACAGCTAGCGTTGTAGGCGAAGGCAGAGATAAGAAGGTTATCGTTTACAAGTACAAGAGAAAGACTGGATATCACAAGAAGAATGGTCATAGACAGGCTTACACAGAAGTTAAGATTGAAAAGATTAATGCTTAATTTTTGTATGGATGTTTGTGAGGTGTGTTATTCATGACTCATATAACTTTTTTTAAGAACTCTGAAAAAGAGATCACAGGTTTTTATTCTGCAGGTCATGCAGGATATGCTGAATCCGGCAGTGATATTATATGTTCTGCTATTTCAGTTCTGACAATCAATACTATTAATTCGATAGAGGCTTTTACCGATGATAAGTTTGATGTGTCAGTTAATGAGGATGAAGGAATTGTTATCTTTAAGATGGCTATGCCTGTTAGTCCGGAAACTTCGATTTTACTTAAGTCATATGAATTAGGTGTTAGTTCTGTGGCTGAGGATAATCCGAAATACTTATCAATTAGTGTTAAGGAGGTGTAACCTTATGTTAAATATGAATCTTCAGTTATTCGCTCATAAAAAGGGTGTAGGTTCTACAAAGAATGGTAGAGATTCAGAGTCTAAGAGATTAGGCGCTAAGAGAGCTGACGGACAGTTTGTTTTAGCTGGTAATATTCTTTACAGACAGCGTGGAACAAAGATTCATCCAGGTGTTAATGTTGGTCGTGGTGGCGATGATACATTATTCGCACTTGTTGATGGAACTGTTAAGTTCGAAAGAAAGGGCAAGGATAGAAAGCAGGTTTCTGTTTATCCTGTTGTTTCAAACGACTAATTTGTTTTTTAGCTCCAAGTCTTCGGATTTGGAGCTTTTTTCTTAATTTGTAAATGTTAATTCTAAACAGTTAACATAATTTAAATATAGAATGGAGGAAAGGTTATGTTTGCAGACAGAGTCCGCATTTTTATTAAATCCGGCAAGGGTGGAGATGGTCATGTAAGCTTCCGTAGAGAGCTTTATGTTCCTGCTGGCGGTCCTGATGGCGGCAATGGCGGTCATGGCGGAGATATTATTTTTATGGTCGATAAAGGGCTTAATACACTCGGTGATTTCAGACATAACAGCAAATATATTGCTGAAAGCGGCGAAGAAGGCGGCAAGAGAAGATGCACAGGTAAAGATGGTGAAGACCTTATAATTAAAGTGCCTGAAGGAACTGTTATATATGATGATGAATCCGGTAAAGTTATTGCAGATATGTCTGGAGATAACCTTCAGGAAACTATTCTTAAAGGTGGCCGTGGTGGTAAAGGTAACATGAACTATGCTACATCTACCATGCAGGCTCCACAGTATGCACAGCCTGGACAGGATGCGCAGGAATTATGGGTTCGTCTTGAACTTAAGGTTATTGCTGATGTTGGTCTTGTAGGATTCCCTAATGTTGGTAAATCAACATTTTTATCAAGAGTAACTAATGCAAGACCTAAGATTGCCAATTATCATTTCACAACACTTAATCCTAACCTTGGTGTTGTTGATCTTGATGGTGGTAAAGGTTTCGTTATTGCTGATATTCCTGGTCTTATTGAGGGTGCATCAGAAGGTGTTGGTCTTGGACACCAGTTCTTACGTCATATTGAGAGAACTAAAGTCATTATTCATATTGTTGATGCAGCTTCAACTGAAGGCCGTGATCCTATAGCTGATATTAAGGCTATTAACAAAGAGCTTGAGAATTATAATCCTAAGCTTCTTGAAAGACCACAGGTTATAGCAGCTAATAAGATTGATGTTATATATAATGATGGCAGTGACCCTGTACAGGCTATAAGAGATGCATTTGAGCCGGAAGGTATTAAGGTATATCCTATATCAGCTGTTACAGGACAGGGCGTTAAAGAGCTGTTATACGCAGTCAGAACACTGCTTGATAACTTCAAGGACGAACCTGTATTATTTGAAAAAGAATTTGACTACGACGAGCTTATGGATAATCCTAACGAAAGCTTTGAAGTTTCTATTAACGAAGATGGCGTATACGTTGTCAACGGACCAAAGATTGATAAAATGCTTGGTTATACTAACCTTGAATCTGAAAAGGGATTTGATTTCTTCCAGAAATTCATGAAGCGCTCAGGTGTTCTTGATGAACTTGAGAAGCTTGGAATTGAGGAAGGCGATACAGTTATCGTTGGTGATTACCTTGAGTTTGATTACTATAAAGCATAATTAATAGGAGAGAATATATGACAAGCAAACAGAGAGCTTATTTAAAGGGTCTTGCAATGACAATGGATCCAATATTCCAGTTTGGAAAGAACAGTCTTACTCCTGAGAACACTGCAGCTATTGCAGAAGCTCTTGAGGCAAGAGAACTTATCAAAATAAGTGTTCTTAATAACTGTGCCGATGACCCTAGAGAAATCGCACAGATGGTTGCAGAAAGAACACGCTCACAGGTTGTTCAGGTTATTGGAAAGAAAATCGTTCTTTACAAGGAATCTAAGGACAACAAAAAAATCATTTTACCATGATTAATTCAGACAAAATAATAGGTATTATGGGGGGGACATTTAATCCAATCCACAAAGGACACACAGGTATTGCCAGATGTGCTTACGAACAGTCTGATATTGATGAAATATTATTCATGCCTTCAGGCACACCTGCTTACAAAGATAATTCTCCAATTGTAAGTGCAACTGACCGTTGTAATATGGTAAAGCTTGCAATTAAACCTTTTGATTACATGTCACTTTCTACGATTGAAACTGACCGTCCCGGTAATACCTACACAGCCGATACACTTGCACAGATATATGATTCATATAAGAAAATATATTTTATAATAGGTGCAGATTCGCTTCTTTATATTCAGGACTGGTATCATCCTGAGTATATATGCAGCCATTGTCATCTTTTATGTGCTAACAGGGACAATAATTCAGCCAGTGTACTTATAGAGCAGAAACATTTTCTTGCTGATAAATATGGTGCGGTTATTGATTTTATTGATGTTCCGGAACTTCCTTACAGTTCAACTGATATACGAAAGAAGGTTGCAATGGGTCTGTCAGTAAAAGAAGATGTCGGCGAAGAAGTAGAAGAGTATATAAAGTCCAGAAAACTTTATGTTTAAGAGGTTTTATTATGGATAACAAATATATTGAACAATTAAGAACACAGGTAAAAGACGCACTCCGTACAGACAACATGCGATACCAGCATACACTGGGTGTTGCTAATACAAGTGCCTGTCTTGCCATGTGTCATGGTGCAGATATGAACAAGGCGTATATTGCAGGTCTTCTTCATGATTGTGCCAAATGTGTTCCTGATGATGTAAAGATTGCTGAATGTGAACTATTTGGACTTCCAATATCAGATATTGAGTTTGAAAGTCCTTATCTGCTTCATTCAAAGCTTGGTGCATATTATGCAACACACAAGTACAATGTTGAAGATGATGAAATATGTTCTGCCATCCAGTGGCATACAACAGGAAAGCCTGCAATGACTTTATTAGAAAAGATTGTATTCATTGCAGATTATATTGAACCCTACAGAAATAAAGCTGCCAATCTTGATGACATAAGACATATGGCATTCACTGATATTGATATGGCGGCTTATGTAATATTAGACGACACCCTTTCGTATATAAGAAAAACTGGTCGTAATATCGATACACAGACCGTTGATACCTACGAATACTACAAAGGGATTATTAAAGAAAGAGAGAATTAAGATATGGCAGATTCTAAGAATATGTTAAAGGTTATCATAGATGCCTTACAGGATAAGAAGGCTGAAGATATCAGAGTTATTGATATCAGCAATGTATCTGTTATTGCAGATTATTTCGTTATTGCTAGTGGTAGCAATACTAACCAGATTCAGGCTATGGTAGATAATGTAGAAGAAGAAATGTTCAAGGCTGGCTTCGATGATCCTAAGGTTGAGGGTTATAATACAGCTTCATGGATTCTTCTTGATTACAAGGATGTTATTGTTCATGTATTCTCTGAGGATGACAGAGCGTTCTATAATATTGAACGTATATGGCGTGATGGTAAAGAGGTTGATATTAACAGCCTGTAATGTTTAGGCTGGCTTCCCGGAGAGGGACTCTGTCGTAGGTATATAGATAATAAGAACCCGCTTTCGCTCGGTTTCGGACGCAGCGGTACTAGGTTCGCTGCCTGCAGCAGCTTACCAAGTGCCGGCGTCCTCAAACGGTTCTGATTATCTATATACCTACGGCTTCGTATGCCACCGGGAGGATGCAGTGCATTACGGTTGTTAATTGTGGGATAATAAAAATATATCCAGCTATAGATATATTTAAATCCGGACGCCGTGAGAGCTTGTTTTGTTGCTTTGGCAGCTCACCAAGCTCTCACGGCTGGTTATCGGATTAGTTATATATCTATGGCTGGATTTTTTCAATCAATAATAATAATTCTTATTAGTTGATACCTAATCTTATTAAACCGATTACTTTTCCTAGTATCTCGCAGTCGTCTACGATGATTGGGTCCATGAAGTCGTTCTCTGGCTGGAGTCTTATGTGTCCGTTCTCCTTGTAAAAACGCTTGACTGTTGCTGAATCATCTACTAGTGCAACAATTACTTCTCCATTAGAAGCTGTATTCTGCTTTCTTACTATTATCTGGTCGCCTTCGTAGATTCCTATATTAATCATGCTGTCACCCTTGACCTTTAACATGAATACCTCTCCACCTGGCATGTATTCAGATGGAATAGGAAAGTACTCTGTTATATTCTCAACGGCAAGAAGTGGCTGTCCTGCGGCAACCTGACCTAATAACGGGATATTAACAACCTCTCTCCTTGAAAGATTAAAGTTATCATCAATTATCTCTATTGTACGCGACTTAGTCGGGTCTCTTCTTATATATCCATTCTTCTCCAAAGACTCAAGATGTGCGTGAACAGATGATGTAGACTTAAGATTAACTGCCTGACATATATCCCTTACTGATGGTGGATATCCTTTGTTAAGAATCTGTGATTTAATATATTCAAGAATCTCAGACTGTTTCTGAGTTATTCTGCCATATGCCATATTACGAACCTCCATTAAATTCTTTTAAATAATTTTACCACATTTATACATTATGTGCAAACATAATTTCTGAAAAAATGTTCGGAAAATTTGTTCGATTTTTATTGACAAACGCATGTTCTGATTATATAATCAACTCATAACAACAGAACACTTGTTTGATTGGAGGTTTTACGTATGAATAATTCAGAATACACATATAGAAGAGCAGCAGCTAAGAAAAGAAGCGACAGACGCAGAAGAAACAGACAGATGACTGTCAAGTCATTAAGAATGGTTATTATATGTTCAATTCTTATATTTGCCGTTTCTATTGGAGGCATTATTGTCAAGGCTTCTGATGACTCGAACAGAACACGAACATATAAGTATTACACAACAGTATCTGTAGAAGATAATGATACATTATGGTCACTTGCTGACAGATATAATAATGGGGATGAAGATACAGCTTCATATATTAACAATATAATGCAGATGAATGATTTATCATCTGACACAATCCATTCAGGTAAGAATCTTGTAATATATTATTATTCAACTGAGATAAGATAATATCTAATTGCATATACATTTCCCGCATGCAGTGAAAAGCTACTTAATATTGGACTTTTCACTGCATTTTTGTTAAAATTTATTGATAGCGAAATGGCTGTAGATATAACTTAATATTTAATAATTTATTTATAAGGAGATTAACCATGAAATTTAGCGATATAGAGACTATCTCTCAGGGTGTATCAGATTATCTTTCAGATAATAAAATCGTCGATATGACCGAAATACAGCGTCAGACGTATAAGCATATAATGGACAACCGTGATATTATAGCTTGTTCATCAACCGGAACAGGTAAGACACTTGCATATCTTATCCCGATTATTAACAGATTAAAGAGTAATACTCATAATATTCAGGCCGTTGTTCTTGTTCCAACAGCAGAGCTTGCAATACAGGTCAATAATACGCTTAAAGATATCTTTGCACATATGGATAATACATTTTCATCTGTTGCATTAATAGGAGATGTGAATATATCAAGACAGATTGATTCTATTAAATCTAATAAGCCTGCAATAATTATCGGAACACCTAACCGCATACATCAGCTTATAAGTAACAAGAAGATTAAAGTACATGAGGTTAAGACTCTTGTTCTAGATGAGGCAGACAAGCTCTTTGATAAGACATTTATTCAGGATGTAGAAGCAATTAGAAAGTCTTTAATGAAGTTCACACAGGTTCTTTTATTCTCTGCAAGCGTAGATAAGAAGACAAGGACTAATACTTTGTGTTTCAAACCAATATTCATTGATATTAACAGTAATTCTGGTAATACAAGTCAGATTCCTTCTACAATCAAGCATATAAGCGTTATTTCTGACAGAAGGGAACGAATTGAAACTTTAAGAAAGATTATTAAAGCTGTTAAACCAGAGAAAGCAATTATATTCGTTAATTCCAAGTATGATCTGGAAGAATCCCTTCAGAAGCTTGAATATCATCATTACAATGTAGCTTCAATTGCCGGTAATAAAGATAATTCAGCCAAGAAAGCTGCAATAGAGAATTTCAGAAGTGGAAAGATTCAGCTCCTTATTGCAACAGATATAGCAGCCAGAGGACTTCAGATTGATAATATTGATACAGTAATTAATGTAAACCTTCCTGAGGACAATAAGGAATATATTCACAGATGTGGACGCTGTGGACGTAATGGCAATGCAGGAACATGTATATCTATTATAACTGATAATGAACTTAACAAGATTAAATCATACCAGAAAGCATTTCACATCAATATAGTCACTAAGAAGCTCTATCAGGGGAAATTAGTTGCAAAATAAGAGATTGCAGAATATAATTATCCATGCAGTAATCACTTCGCTAAAGTCAGGTTTAACGAAGTGATTAGTAATTTTTTATATATGGAGGTATTCTTAATGGCTGAAAAAACATACACCGAACAACAAAACATCAAGTACAAAAAAAAGCTTAATGAATTACTTGATATATTACCAGATTTCTGTACACAGTATTTTGACAGTCTTGAATTTAATAAGCAGCCAAGAACTAAGATTGCCTATGCAATGGATATTAAAGGTTTCTTTGAATTTCTCATTGAATGCATACCTAAGTTCAGTTCATATGCAATGAAAGACTTTAAACCACAGGATTTAGAAAAAATAGATGGTACAGATATAACCAGATACTTACGCCATATAAAGCTTTACAAAAAGAACGGCCGTGATATAACTAATTCTGAAAGTGCTGCCAAGCGTAAATTATGTGCTTTAAGACGTTTTTATGAATATTACTGCCGTTATGAAATAATCAGTTTGAATCCGACTATAAAAGTTGATATGCCTAAAATTCATGAAAAAGCTATTATAAGAATGGAGCCTAATGAAGTTGCTGAATTTCTTGATAATGTGGAATCAGGCAATAAGCTCACCAAAACACAGCTCCAAAGCCATGAAAAGCTTAAAACACGTGATCTGGCTCTCCTTACACTTATGCTTGGAACAGGTATACGAGTGTCTGAATGCGTTGGATTAGATATTAATGATGTGGATTTTGATAATGACAGAATCAGAGTTATAAGAAAAGGTGGTTCTGAAAGCTTTGTATACTTTGGTGACGAAGTCCGTGAAGCACTTCTTAATTATCTTGAAGAAAGAAAGAATTTAACGCCTGATGAAGGACATGAGAATGCACTATTCATATCAGCAAAAAAGAAGCGCCTATGTGTGCGATCTGTTGAACTTCTTGTTAAGAAATATGCCCAGACTGTTACAACTGTAAAGCATATTACCCCGCATAAGCTTCGAAGTACTTATGGTACTAATCTATATCAGGAAAGCCAGGATATATATCTTGTTGCTGATGTTTTAGGACATAAAGATGTTAATACTACACGGAAGCATTATGCAGAGATTGTAGAAGAAAACAAGCGTTCTGCAAGAAACATTGTCAAGTTAAGAAAAGATTGACAATGTATAAAAGGTGATACTCTTCCACTATTATGTGGCAGAATATCACCTTTTATTATTTTAATTATTCTACTGATAAATTTCACGCCATTCCATATCGCCTCTCTCAAGAGATTTAACAAGCAATTCCGCTGTTGCAAGATTAGTGGCCAATGGAATATTATACATATCGCAAAGTTTGCATATATTATCAGAATCCGGTTCATGTGCTAAAGGATTCTCTGCCTCTCTAAGAAAAATAACAAGATCTATCTGGTTATGTTCAATCTGTGCACATAACTGCTGGTCACCACCAAGATGTCCGGCAAGAAACTTATGTATCGATAAATTAGTAACCTCTTCAATAAGCCTTCCTGTTGTACCTGTAGCAAAAAGCTGATTCTTATTAAGAATACCCTTATATGCTATACAGAAATTCTGCATTAATTTTTTCTTAGAATCATGTGCTATTAAACCAATGTTCATTTAAGCTTCCCCCTAATGTATAAATTAAAATGTATAAAAGCTATCCTCTGAAATCATCTGCAAACATATCATCATCTCTTTCAACATTTCTTTGCAGACTTACATTGAGTACAATGCCCATAGCTATGAATAATGTAAGTAAAGATGTGATACCACAACTAAAGAAAGGTAATGGAACTCCAGTATTAGGAAGTATCCATGAAACAACACCTATATTAATAAATGTCTGAAATCCAATATATATTGCTACACCACAACATATCAGCCTTCCTTCAAAATTTCTTGCTCTCACAGCTGTTATTATACACTCCAGAACAATCAGAAACAATAAAAAAATTGTAATACAACTTCCGGTAAAGCCTAATTCTTCACCTATTACTGCAAATATAAAGTCATTCTGGGCTTCTGCAATATATCCGGCATTCTTTAAAGAAGAAGTATCATTATTATTAAGACCTTTACCATAAAGCTGACCAGAACCAATAGCCTGAACAGCATATGCCTGCTGATATGTTCCAGCATCAGTCATATCTACTTCTTCTGACTTATTACCTTCAATAAAGTCAACAATACGCTTTCGCTGATAATCTTCTATAAGGATTGGATGTTCAACTGATACAACATATATCAAAAATGCTGATATAACCGGAACTGCAATTAATATCGCAATTCCAAATATCTTATAACTTACCCCGGCACAATAAAGCATTGCAATAATAATAAGACATAAAAGTATTGTCGTTGAAAGGTTAGGCTGCATAGCAACTAACAATATTGGAAATAATGTTAAACACGCTATTAATGCAAGAAACTTAATTGAATTAAGCCTCTCTTTATTAGCAGCAACAAGCTTTGCGACCAGTAATATAAGTGCAAGTTTTAAGAATTCTGATGGCTGTAACTGTATAGGTCCTATCTTAAACCACCTTGTAGCACCGTGTGATCCATGACCAAACACTGTAAGAACACCTATAAGCATTACTGTAACCACACCATACCATATCCAGAAATACTTAAGAATCCAGTTGTAATCAATAAATGATACAATAAACATTATTATGAATGACACAACCATACCAGCACCCTGTTTCATTGTATATGCACTGTTGGCACTATTAACCACAGCAAGAGCAAATACTGATGTTACAATCAGAATAAATACCAATATAAAGTTGTATGAACGCAATTTATATTTTTTTAACATAATAAAACCCTTATTACTTTTCGCTGTTTCTCATATCCTTAATTGGAATATTAGCGAAAATTGCTGGTACAGAGCCATTGTTAGTATCAGATTCCGTTGATGTAATCTGAATATCAAGACCATCTGTATCAATTTCCATATACTTTGAAATGACTTTAATAATATCATTCTTAATCATTTCCATAACCTCTGGTGAACAGTTAGCTCTGTCAGAAACAAGCAAAAGCTTTAATCTGTCCTTAGCTACATCACTTGAACCTTTTTTCTTAAATAAATCAAGTAATCCCATATTTAATCCCTCCCTGAATAAGCCATATGTGACTTATTATAATACATATTAATTCTTCTTATCACTCTTAAAAAGTGAAGAAAGCTTCTTAAAGAAACCTCCCTTACCATTAAGATCAAGGAATGGAATCTCCTCACCGGTAATTCTACGGCAGATATTCATGTATGCCTGTCCTGCAAGAGAATCATCTCCTACAAGTGGCTGTCCCTTATTAGTTGCCACAACGATATTTTCATCATCTGGAACAGCTCCAATAACATTAAGCTGTAAAATATCATTAACATCATCAATAGACATCATCTCGCCTCTGTTTACCATATCCATTCTGATTCTGTTTACAATTAAATCTTCATGATTCTGAAGTCCGTGAGCGTCAAGGAGTCCTACAATTCTGTCAGCGTCCCTGATAGCAGAAACCTCTGGTGTAGTAACAACTAAAGCTCTGTCTGCACCAGCAATTGCATTCTGGAATCCCTGCTCAATCCCTGCAGGACAATCAAGAATTATGTAGTCAAATCCTTCAGGATCATTCTTAATTTCATCAATAACCTTAATCATCTGTTCAGGTGTCACAGCTGACTTATCTCTTGTCTGTGCTGTTGGTAAAAGAAACAGATTAGGACATCTCTTGTCAGCAATCATAGCCTGCTTTAATCGGCAGTTACCTTCAACGACATCAACAAGATTATATACAATACGGTTTTCGAGTCCTAATACAACATCAAGATTTCTAAGGCCTGTATCTGTGTCAATCATAACGACCTTCTTTCCAAGTTTAGCAAGACCTGTACCAATATTAGCTGTTGTTGTAGTCTTACCTACACCACCCTTTCCTGATGTTACAACTATAACTTCACTCATATTAAACCTCCATTAATAATTCATAATAAATCGCAATATATTAATTATGCGAGATTTTTTCTGTTAAATCAACTATTTTTTTATAAAACAGTATAAAAACATATTAAATTAATCTAAGCATATATCATCCAGTGCATTCTGCTCTAAATCTTCGATATATATATTCTGGTCATAGACATAAGCAATCTTAGGTTCTACAACCTTAACTTTACCTCTGCCCTTTGTAGCTTTAGTTCCTGAATCTGAGCTTCTTGCAATAATATCTCCAATTTTAATCTGCATAGGACTCATTTCAAGTGCAACAACAAATGCATTCTCGTTGCCATCGACACCGGCAAATATATTACCTTTAAGACTTCCAAGTACTATAACACTTCCCTTGGCAACAACTTTTCCTCCCGGATTAACATCGCCTAATACAACAACACTTCCGTCAGCTTCAAATACCTGACCTGAACGAAGTGTCCCTTTGTAGAACATACATGATGTTCTTTGATCTGACACTGTCTGGCTTACCGGCTGTAAAGCTGGTTCCGGCACCTGGACCGCCGTACTGGAGATAGCTTTCTTAACAGCTTCTTCATATACAGTTTTCATGTCATTATTCTCATCAAGAACGCATACAATATTAAGGTCAGATACATCCGATATAATATTAAGTATTTTCTTTTCTTCTTCTGCAGATAAATCTCTTCCATCAAAAGAAATTGCCATATTTGCATTATTAAAGAACTTTGATGCATTTTTAAACTTATCTGAAACACTTTCAAGTAACTCTTCAAAAGGCATCTCATTGTCAAGAAATACTGTTATTCCACTTTTACTTCCTTTGATTATGACTGAATTATCCAAAGCACTCACCTCACATTTTATATTATTATTTCTTTAGTATATATCAATAAATATTATTCATTAATATTAAAAAGCATTTTATATATCTCTGCGCCTAATGTTACTGCATTAGAAGCTGCATAACCATTCTGAATACGCACAGCCATACAATATTCAGGATTATCATAAGGTGCATATGATATTAATGTAGCATGGTCAGGATCCGTTGTCCTTTCCTGTGCAGTTCCTGTCTTAGCAGCAATCGACATATGCAATGATGATAATGCTGTATATGTTCCTGCAGCCATATTCATACCAGAATGAACTGTATTCCATATATCAGAACTTAATTCTACCTGATTATTAACTTCTGCGTGGTTTTCCTTAATAATATTGCCATCATAATCAGTAATCTTATCAATAAGAGTAAGATTATAACATGTACCTGATGTTGCAAGCGTTGTAACATAACGGGCAAGATTAAGTGTACTGTATCTGTGGTTACCCTGTCCGATTGCTGATGCAATGGCATTCTGTGAAGATGCACCAGGTGTTCCTTCCTCAATCTCTATGCCAGTTTTGTTAGATAACCCCAACATATCAGAATAGTTCTTTAATATATTAGTTCCATAAGTACTATTATATGAACCATTCTTACTACATGCAAGATTATAACCAACATTATACATATAAACATTACATGAATCTCTTATCGCAGTAGCAGCCGATTCACTTCCATGACCCCATCTCTGCCAGCATCTTGGTGAAGGCGTTACCTTGTCAAAGACTCCTGAACAGTTAAATACAGTAGATGATGATATTATACCTGTATCCATGCCGGCAATAATTGTACATGGTTTATAAGTAGAACCTGGAGCAATAAATGACTGTGTCGCCCTGTTAAGCAGAGGACTTGCATTATCAGTAACAAGTGAACTGTAATACTTTGCATCTACTGTTCCTGACAACTTGTTATTATCATAACTTGGATATGAAACAAGTGCCAAAATATCGCCATTATTAGGATTAGTAACAACTGCTGAGCCTGAGCATGGTTTAAGTGCAAGCTGTCCAACAGTAATAATCTTATTAGAGATAACATATGACATAAATTCATATGCTCCCATGCTTCCTGATGAAAGAGATTGATAACGTGAATCATCTGCATTCATATCAAGAACGCCCTGTTCATAAAGAAGCATACACACCTGTCTTCCTGAAATACTTCCAGCATTAATCATATATTTGTACATTTTCTTAAAAAATGCTGTATCAGAATCAAGTGCTGAAATAATATAATCAACAAGTGCATCATATGACTCCTGAAGACTTGTATACTTCTCTGATGTAAGCGATGACATATCTATCCAGTTCTTAGATATACCATACGTCAAAAGCTGTGAGAGACTTGTCGAATCCCCGTATACCCAGTCATAATAAACACTGTCGCTTGTATCAACATTAGCCAGACTGAATATATTCTCACTTCTTAAAAGGTCATATATATACCAGATATACAACTGCTGTTCCTCTGAAAGTTTTCCATAAGCAGTGTTACCAGATTTAAGCTCACTATCCAACCATGATAAAGTCTGTGCCTTTTTTGTCTCAAACTGACTGTAAATCTCAGCTTCATTAGGTGTATTCTGTTCTTCAATTTCTTTTAATGAAACCAGATTATTATCAATAAGTGCAAAATATACTTCCTGTGCTGTTATATATATAGTATCAACATCACCAGAACCATTATAAGTTATCTTATTGCTTCCAGGTGTGAAATATTTCATGAATATATCGGTTATCTCATCTTCTATTGCATTATATATTGATTTCTGAAGGTTAATATCTATTGTAAGATATACATCATGTCCAGCCTGTGGATCTTCCTGATCAAGCACCTCTGTAACTCTTCCTACAGTATCAACATATACTGATTTCTCACCCTTTACTCCGGATAACTCATTCTCCATGCTCTTTTCAATTCCTGATTTACCAACAACATCATTACTTTCATATCCATCGCCAAGCTCCTCTAATTCTGAATTAGAGACTGTTCCAGTATATCCAAGTATTTGTGAGCAATATACACTATCAACATATCTTCTTATATACTGCTCTTCCACAGTAACGCCAACAAGACCATCACTGTTTTCCAGTATAGCTGCAACAGTTTCATCCGATACTTCATTTGCAATAATAAATGTAAGATATCTGTTATACGAATTGGCAGCCATATATCTTCTTAGATTAACAATCATAAGAGAATGTTCTATTCCAAATTCATCATAATTAACCTCATAAGTCTTACAAAGGTACTTGAACATATTCTCTGCTGATGTAGCCTTCTGTTCGTCAGAAAGTGCTGCTATCGACTCAGTTCCATAAGAATCTCTTAAAAATCTTAAAAGCGATGTACCCTCAACATTATATGAGAACTGTCCATTATTATAGATAATAGGAAAATCATTAGAATATGTATCTCCATGATTTTCTATAATATCTAATGTCTTGTTAATAGAATTATTAATAGTTGTATTCTTAGTTGCGTTATCTGAATATCTTCCAGAGTCGCTTATCTTGACTGCATATGACAGATCATTGTAAGCAAGAAGAACACCGTTACGGTCATAGATACGGCCTCTGGCAGCCGCAACACTCATATCTTTCTGTATAGAACTTGATAAGTCTTCGACATATGAATCTCCATTTATTATCTGAAGAACAAACAATCTGTGAACAAGAACAGAAATCAGAACAATAAATACAAGAATCATAGGAAAAATTCTGGATTTAAGAAGACTTATAATGTACTCAAATACTTCCTTCATCAATCTTACCCTTCTTCTTTCTCTCTTTTCCTTGCTCCGTTATAACACAAAAATAATGTATCGGATGATATATCAGTAATGAAACAAGAGCTGTATAAACAACCTCCGGCAATATAAAGCGTGACATAAAAAATCCAACATTAAGTCTATTTTGAAGCAGAAAATTACCAATATATGATATGAATCCATATCCAAAATCAGCTGTAATCACAAGTGCAAGAGGGATAAGAACTTCCCTTACCTCGTACTTCTGATAAAAAAATCCCGAAAAATATCCTATGTAAATAAAAATAAGTGCTGTAAATCCGAACAAACCGGAATAGAACAAATCATACATAATTCCAGCAAAAAATCCTGCAAACATTCCATCATTCTTACCACAGAAGAAGCCAAAAAATACAGGCATAATAATAAGCCAGTTTGGTGAAATATTAGCAATTGATATTACTCTTGCTGCAGAAACCTGCATGATATAGAAAAACAATATAATAATTAATTCTGTTATCTTTCTTTTCATAATAAATTGTCCTAAACACTTATTCTTTAAGCTGTGTTATAACCAGAACCTCCTGTAAATTATTAAAATTCACAGCAGGAACAATATATCCTGACTGGGTAAGATTATTAGAATCCAGCTTAACATCCTTAATATACCCAATCAGAATTCCTTGCAGATACCTATCACTAATATTAGAAGTAACTACTTTATCGCCATTTCTGACAACAACATCACTTTTAAAATGTGATACGCGTATCATGCCTGTATCCATCAGTTCAACATCTCCCTGAACAATACATGTTTCATTAGTATCTATAAGCATTCCACTTACATTGCTGTTATTCTCTGTAATTGTCTTAACAATAGAATAATTACTTCCTGTTTCAGAAATAATTCCTACCAGCCCTCCGCTGGCAATAACATTCATATTAACTTTAAGACCATCGTCAGTTCCTTTGTCAATCTTGAATGACGAATGCCAGTTATCTGTAGTAACTTCAATAACCCTGGCTCCAACTTTCGAATAACCTGCATACTGCTGGTCTAGCTCATATAAATCACGAAGTCTGTTAAGTTCATAAGAATCCTGTTTTAACTGGTTATTCTCTTCTGTAAGATCATCAACCTGACTCTGAAGCTTCTTATTCTCATCAAGAACAACTGATATCTCCTGAAGTGTCTGGTATTTATCATAAACCCAGAATCCAATATTGTTCATACCCTTCTGTACCGGAACTACAACCATTGAAACGCACTTTTTAAGAGGCTTGGTAAGCGTATCTGTAAAAAAGCTCGTACCAATAAAGAAACAGCACAAAACCGTAAGTGCAATGAGAATATTCTTCGAAGTCATAAGTGAAGAAATATTCTTTCTCATCTTAAAACCTGCCCTTTAATCAAAATTTTTCTCTGTAGGAGTATATGCAACCTTAGCAAATTCCGGATTAGATACAACTCCCATAAGACCTCTTACAACACTCTCTGCAGGATGTTCAACAATATTGACATTAAGATTAGTTTCATCTTTGATAAACTTTTCAAGATTGTTAATCTGTGCAGTTCCTCCTGTAAAGTAAACACCATCCTTGATTATATCAGCTGCAAGTTCTGGTGGTGTTCTCTCAAGTATAACCTTAATAGCATCCATAATAGAATGTAATGAATCAATTATAGCCTGATATATAACATCGGAAGAAATATCAACACTTACAGGAAGACCTGATAAAACATTTCTTCCAAAGCCAGGTGCAAAACTCTCTGCTACTGGAACAGCACTTCCTAACTCTTTCTTTAAATTTTCCGCAGTTTTACTTCCTATAACAAGATTATAAGCCTTTCTTACATTACTTATAATACAGTCATCAAGCTTATTACCACCAATCTTAACAGCCTTGCTTATAACAATTCCGCCTAAAGAAAGAACTGAAATCTCAGTTGTCTCTGCTCCGATATTAACAATCATAATACCCTTAGACTTAGTTACATCAAGGCCTGCACCTATAGCGTCTGCAACAGGTTTATCAACTACATAAACATTCTTTGCCTTTACTTTTGAATCAACAACTAATTCATAAAAAGCTCTCTTCTCTACTTCTGTTACATCTGTTGGTACAGCAATATAGAAATCTGATCCGGTAATCTTCTTTCCTTCATTAATCTTATTAAAGAAGTTAAAAAGAAGTGTCTGCATATTCTCAATATCAGCTATCACACCAAACTTAACCGGGAAAGAAACCTCAATATGCTCTGGAGCTTTCTCATACATTTCATATGCTTCATCTCCAAAAGCTAAAATCTCTGTTTTATTAGCTATAGCTATAATATTCTTTTCATTAAGTATCTTATCCTTATCACTGCAGCACATTTTAAAATTACTTGTGCCTATATCAATTCCGTATGCATTACCCATGTCTTAATTCCTTTCTTAATTGTTAATTAATGTATTGCATTTGTTTAAAGCTGAAATAAGAATTATCTCCTATAACAATATGATCTAACAGCTCAACGCCAATAATTCTGCCGGCTTCCATAATATTCTTAGTAACCTTCATATCCTCTCTGCTAGGAGATGGATTGCCTGATGGATGATTATGCAGGATAACTATCGAAGCTGCCCTGCTGTCAAGTGCCTCCTTAAATATTTCCCTTACAGAAACCATTGAACCAGTAGAAGTTCCAACAGACATCACCTTATCTCTAATAAGGCGGCACCTGTTATCAAGCATTACAAGAACCAGATGTTCTCTCTTTAGATGTCTCATATCTTCCATATAATATTCTGCAATAGTTTCAGCATTCGAAAAGTCAAGTCTTTCTCTAGCCTTCTGCTTTGCAATTCTTCTTGAAAGTTCAAGAATGCAGCATATCTGGACAGCCTTTGCCTTTCCTATACCCTTAATCTGCATAAGTTCTGAAACGGACATACCATAAAGACCGTTAAGATTGCCGGCATTCTCCAGTAACTTCTCTGCAAGCTGGATAGAACTTAAACCATTGGTTCCTGTTCTTATAATCGCTGCCAGAAGTTCAGCATTATCAAGTGATGATGCACCATACTCAAGACATTTTTCGTAAGGAAGCAGTTTTTTTTCCTCCACACCTGTTATTATATTCTCATAGACCATAAATTAAACAGCAGTCAGATTAAATAAATCTGTAAATAATAATTGCGAGTATAACTCCTATTATACTGGCAATAGTAATCTTAATCTGGAGTGCAAATGTTATTACAAGTACTCCCAGATTTAATACCAGCGGATTGTCAAGCCCGAAACTCTGTCCATAAGACAGCCAGCTAAGTGCATGCACACTGGCAGTAAGTTCTGCAATAAGACCGCCAAGCACAATGCCTATCAGAATGAAT
Source organism: Lachnospira eligens (assembly GCF_009680455.1). GTDB lineage: Bacteria > Bacillota > Clostridia > Lachnospirales > Lachnospiraceae > Lachnospira > Lachnospira eligens_A. The sequence goes on along the minus strand of NZ_WKRD01000005.1, from coordinate 147,124 downwards.
AGCCATAAAAGCCAGCCGTTCTTATATTTAGAAATATTACTCATAGATTTTCATCCTTTAACCATAAATTGGAGTACGGAAAAATCCATACTCCAATATATTATAACACAAATATTAATTCAATCAAAGCTTTATAAGGTCTTTTTCAAACATTTTCTGAACACTCATCATAATTCCAAGTTTGGCATGATACCATGTAAGTCCCCCCTGGAAGAATACCGAATAAGGTTCTTTTAACGGACCATCAGCAGAAAGCTCTATTGATGAGCCTTGAACGAAGGCTCCAGCAGCCATTATAACGTCTGAATCGTATCCTGGCATCGGCCATGGTTCTGGTGTAACAAAGCTGTCAACAGGTGCTGCAGCCTGAATTCCTTTACAGAAAGCAAGAAGCCCGTCTGCACTTCCAAGTTCAACTGCCTGAATAATATCATATCTTGGCTCACTTCCATCAGGTCTTACTACAAAACCTGCCTTTTCGTATACATTTGCAGCAAATATAGCACCTTTAAGCGCACCTGCAACAACTACAGGTGATAAGAAAAGTCCCTGATAAAAGCTCTGGTTTACGCCAAGTGTTGCACCGACTTCTTTTCCAAGCCCCGGTGAAGATAATCTGTAAGCTGCCTGTTCAACACATTCTTTCTTTCCTGCGATATAGCCGCCGCATGGAGCAAGTCCGCCACCAGGATTCTTTATAAGTGAACCGACTATCATATCAGCGCCAACCTCTGAAGGCTCAATTCTTTCAACAAATTCACCGTAGCAGTTATCAACCATGCATATAACATCTGGCTTGATACTTTTGATAAAACTTATAAGCTCGCCAATTCTTTCAACTGAAAGTGTTGGTCTTGAAGCATATCCCTTGGAACGCTGGATTGTTACAAGCTTTGTTCTTTCATTGATTGCATTCTTAATACCCTCATAATCAAAACCACCATCTGGCAGCAGGTCAACCTGTGCGTATGTAATTCCATATTCTGCAAGGCTTCCCTTAGAAGGTCTGATACCGATAATCTCATCCATTGTATCATACGGCTTCCCAACCGGTGATAAAAGCTCATCACCTGGTCTTAAGTTAGATGATAAAGCTACATTTAACGCATGAGTTCCGCAGATAATCTGTGGTCTTACAAGTGCATCCTCTGTCTTAAATATATCTGAATATATTTTCTCAAGAGTATCTCTACCGTCATCATTATAACCATAACCTGTTGTTCCTGATAAATGCATTTCGGCAACCTTTTCATCCTGCATCGCCTTTATAACCTTCATCTGGTTATATTCTGCATTCTTATCTATCTCTTCAAATCTGTCATGAAGCGACTTAATTATATTGTCGCAATAATCATACACCTCATCACAGATTCCCATATTTTTATACATTTCTCTCATAATTAAATAATTTCCTTTTCTTTTAGTTGTTCAAGCATATACGAAAGTGCATCTTCTCTTCGTATCTGGGAAAAATCCACCCATGTAACTGATGGTTCTCTTCTAAACCATGTAAGCTGTCTTTTTGCAAAATGTCTTGTATCCTGCTTAATCATCTCTCTAAGACCTGCCTCGTCACATCTGCCCTCAAGATAATCGAACACCTCTTTATATCCGATTCCCTGCATGGCAACATCGTCCTTTACAAGCCCCATGTCCGACAAATGTTTTACCTCATCAAGCAGTCCGTTGTCAAACATTATATCAACACGCCTGTTTATTCTGTCGTATAAAATTTCTCTTTTATCATTAAGAACAAAATAACAAAAATTATAAGGCGACTCTTTAGCTCTCTGCTCATTATTATGCTCTGATATCTTTCTGCCTGTCGTCTTATAAAATTCAAGTGCACGAATAACTCTTTTGACATTATTAGCATGAATTGCCTCTGCAGATTCAGGGTCAGCTTCCTTTAACATATCATGAAGCACCTCTGCACCCTTAGTATCAGCAATCCCCTGAAGATAATCTCTATATTCATAGTCACTTTCATCATCTTCAAATGTAGAATCATATAAAAGTGCCTGTATATAAAATCCGGTTCCGCCAACAACTACAGGAATATGACCGTTCTCACGGATTTTTTGTATTGCATTTGTTGCCATAGACTTAAATCTTGCCACATCAAAGCCCTCTGAAGGCTCAATCTCATCAACAAGATAATGCTTAACCCCCTGCATCTCTTCTTTTGTTATCTTGGCAGTTCCGATATCCATATATCTGTATACCTGCATGGAATCGGCGCTTATTATCTCACCATTTACCGCCTTTGCAAGTGCAATGGAAAGTTCAGTCTTTCCAACTGCTGTCGGACCTGTAAGTATTATTAAAGGTTCTTTCTTCATATCAGCCTCTATACTATTCGTTTAAATTTCTTTTCTATCTCATATCTGCTCATCATAATAAGTGTTGGTCTACCGTGCGGACAGTTATATGGATTCTCTGCCTTCATAAGCTCGTCCATCAGTTCAAATGCCTCATTAAATGACAGTCTGTTATTGCCCTTTACAGCCGCTTTACATGACATGCTTGCAACCTTTTCAGTAATAATATCAGGATCTTTGCTGGCACTTTCTTCAGAAAGTCCATCCAGAACATCAATAAGGAGCTGTTTGTAATCCATCTTAGGAAGTCCTGCTGGAATTCCTGTAACCTTATATTCATTGCCGCCAAACTCTTCAATCTCATACCCTAATCTTTTAAATATATCCTGATTAGTCTTGTATATTTCTTCCTCATGCATGTTAAGTGACAGTACAATAGGTGGAAGAATCATCTGAGTTCCAATCGTCTTATTATGAAGCTTGTTCATCGTTCTTTCATAAAGCACTTTCTCATGCGCCGCATGCTGATCCATCATATAGAATTTATCTTCAAATTCAATAAGCCAGTAAGTATCAAACAGCTGCCCTATGATTCTGTATTTGTTACGGCTGTTCTCATCAAGAAGCTTATTCTCAAAAAGATTCATCTGCTTTGGTGGTTCAGATTTTGTCACAGCTTCATATCTTACTTTATCTTCTTTAACCATCTGCAGAGAACCCTTAATTTCAAATGGCTCCGGAAGTCTTTTCGGCTTAATTTCTGCTTTTGCAGACTCTGCAGATTTTGTCTCTGTCTTACATGGCATACTATCCGAAACATTCTTCTCTGGCAGCTTAACATCCGGCATAACATTTCTTACAACAGGTGCTTCCTGCATTTTAACTGCAACAGGATCAGGCACAGAAACTTCTGCAATAAGTTCTTTTGAATTAAGAGCTTTTAAACATGTATCATATACAAAATTATATATATATTCATTGTTCGAGAATCGCAGTTCCATCTTGGTTGGATGTACATTTACATCAATAATTGCAGGATTAATCTTAAAATGTATCGCACTGAACGGATAATTATGTGGCATTATAAAGCCCTTATAGGCATCCTCTATAGCCTTAGTTATAATACTGCTCTTGATATATCTGCCGTTGATATAATAATTCTCATATGTCCTGTTTCCGCGGACAACCATAGGCTTGCCAATAAAACCAGAAGCCTCAATATCCTGCGACTTGCCGCTGATTTCATACAGATTATTAGTTATATCCCTGCCATACACATTATATATTATATCTTTAAGATTCATATTACCCGATGTATGCAGCTTATTCTGGTTATTACTTATGAACCTGAACGAAATATCAGGATGCGAAAGTGCCAGATATTCCACAAGCGAACCAATATATCCTCCCTCGGTAGTCGCTGTCTTTAAGAACTTTCTTCTAACAGGAGTATTATAGAAAAGATTTCTTACAATAAATGTAGTTCCCTCCGGAGCGCCTATTTCTGCCACTTCACCTGGTACTCCGCCATCAATTGTATAACGCACACCACTCAGACTGTCAGCAGTCTTGGTAATAAGTTCAACCTGTGATACAGCAGCTATACTCGCTAGTGCCTCACCTCTGAAGCCCAGAGACGAAACAGCCATAAGATCTTCAATTGATTTAATTTTACTTGTTGCATGTCTTTTAAATGCTATCTCAATCTCATCTTTATTGATACCACTTCCATTGTCAGTAACCCTGATAAATGAAATTCCACCTTCCTTTATCTCAACTGTAACCGCAGTTGCTCCGGCATCTATAGCATTTTCAACAAGTTCTTTAACTACAGAAGAAGGTCTTTCGACGACCTCTCCTGCAGCAATCTTATTAATCGTATTCTGGTCTAAAAGTGTTATTGACATACAATCCTCCCTGTTTTACCAGCGGTTCTTAGCTTTTCCCTGCAACTTATAAAGCGTATTCAGTGCATCAATAGGTGTCATATTGCTTATATCAAGATTCATTATATCAGTTACTATATCATCATCCTTAACAGTATCAAAAAGAGACATCTGCTTAACTTCAAGGTCATTAACCTTTCTGTACTTGTCATTCATCTTGTCAAGCTTCTTGGAATACTGTGCAATGTCCTTAGCTTTCTGTGATATATCAGCATCACTTAAGTCAACAACAAGCTCCTTCGCCCTGTTAAGAACCACATCAGGAACTCCTGCAAGCTTGGCAACCTGAATACCATAGCTCTTGTCAGCACCACCCTTTACTATCTTTCTTAAAAAGACGATATCATCACCGTTCTCCTTGACAGCAATACAGTAATTATTAACTCCGTCAAGCGTTCCCTCTAACTCGGTAAGTTCATGGTAATGTGTTGCAAAAAGCGTCTTGGCTCCAAGATATTTAGTATTGGCAATATATTCAACAACAGCCCAAGCAATGCTCAGTCCATCAAATGTGCTTGTTCCTCTTCCGATTTCATCAAGAATTATAAGGCTCTTAGGAGTTGCATTTCTCAAAATATTGGCAACCTCTGTCATCTCAACCATGAAAGTAGACTGTCCGGAAGCTAAGTCATCAGATGCTCCGACTCGTGTAAATATACGGTCTACAATACATATATTGGCTGAATCAGCAGGCACGAAAGAACCTGTCTGTGCCATAAGCACAATAAGTGCAGTCTGTCTCATATATGTAGATTTACCAGCCATATTAGGACCTGTGATAATCGAAATCCTGTTCATGCCATTGTCAAGATAAGTATCATTAGCAATGAACATATCGTTGGAAATCATCTTCTCAACTACAGGGTGTCTACCATTCTTAATATCTATAATACCCTTTTCATTAATCTTAGGTCTTACGAAATTATTCTGTGTTGCAACTACAGAAAGTGACGCATACACATCAATCATTGCAATAGCCTTAGCAGTGTTCTGTATTCTTACAACCTCTGCCGCTATGCGCTCCCTGACCTCACAGAATAAGTCGTACTCAAGTGAGTACAGCTTATCCTCTGCGCCAAGAATAATATCTTCAAGATGCTTTAACTCATCTGTAGTGTATCTTTCAGAACCGGTAAGAGTCTGCTTTCGTACCCATTCAGCAGGAACAAGGTTTTTAAATGAATTAGTAACCTCCAGGTAATATCCGAATACCTTGTTATACTTAACTTTAAGATTTTTAATTCCTGTCTTTTCTTTCTCCCTGCTTTCAAGCTCTGCAAGCCATTCTTTTCCTTTAATTTTGGCATTACGAAGCTCATCAGCCTCTGCTGAAAAGCCGTCCTTTATCATTCCGCCATCACGCATTGTAATCGGAGGATCATCTATAATTGCAGTGTCAACAAGATTATATAAGTCTTTTAAGTCGTCCATCTGCTCAAAGCACTGTCTGAATACATCACACTTAAAATGTCCTATCTGATTCTTAATGTGAGGTATCATCTCCAGGGAATTCTTAAATGCAATTAAATCCCTTGGATTAGCCGACTTACAACTAATCTTAGTCATGATTCGCTCAAGGTCATATATAGGGCCAAGATATTCACGAATCTCTTCCCTGTCAATTGCATTATCAGAAAGCTCCTCTATAGCGTCCTGTCTTCTTATAATCTCGTCTCTGTTAATAAGCGGCTGCAGAACGAGATTTCTTAACGCTCTTGCGCCCATTGCAGTCTTGGTCTTATCAAGTACCCACAGAAGCGAGCCTTTTTTCTGCTTTTCACGCATAGTCTCAACAAGCTCAAGATTTCGTCTTGATGAACTGTCTATAAGCATGTATTTGCCTGTTGTGTAAGGCACAATGCTTGTAATATGCGACATATCGCTTTTCTGTGTCTGGGTAAGATATATAAGAAGTGCTCCCGCAGCATCAATTCCTACCGGATAATCCTTGATTCCAAGTCCGTCCAGCATATTTACATGAAAATGTTCTTTTAACTTTGCCTTGCAGGAATCATCATCAAAGTACCAGTTTTCAAGTGTTGACACTGATATGGAAAGCTTCTCTGATATAAATGTAAGGTCTATTCCGCTCATTGCAAAATACTCATTAAGTATTATCTCTGACGGAACAAACTTATTAATTTCATCAATAAGCTCCGCACCTGTCTCAATCTCAGTTACAAAGAAGTCACCTGTTGAATAATCTGCAATAGCAACACCAAGCACATCTCCAAGATAAACAATACTCATAAGATAATTATTCTTAGTTTCATCAAGTGCCTGACTGTTTAAGTTAGTTCCCGGTGTTACAACCTTTATAACCTCTCTTTTAACAATACCTTTTGCCTGCTTAGGGTCTTCCATCTGCTCGCATATTGCGACCTTGTGTCCATTAGAAACAAGCCTGTTAATATAAGTTTCTGCCGCATGAAAAGGAACGCCGCACATAGGCGCACGTTCCTCCTGTCCACAGTCTTTTCCTGTTAATGTAAGTTCCAGTTCCTTAGAGACAACTAAAGCGTCATCAAAAAACATTTCATAGAAATCTCCAAGTCTGTAAAAAAGTATGCAGTCCTTGTACTCTGCTTTAGTAGCAAGATAATGCTGCATCATTGGTGAATACTCTGCCATTATATTACTCCCTGATTAATCCTCGATAAGTCTGCCCATATAGTAAAATCCTTTACATTCGTCAAGATGTACTGTAACAATCTGTCCGATAAGTGATTCATCCCCTGCGAAATGTACAAGAATATTATTAGTCATTCTGCCTGTAACAAAACCTTCTTCATGGTCATCTTTACCCTCAACCAAGACTTTCATATCCATGCCCTCATATCTTCTGATATGCTCATGTGACACCTCATTTACAGTTGCAAGCAGTCTGTTAAATCTGTCCTTAACAACATCCTCAGGCACCTGATTCTCCATTCTGGCAGCAGGCGTACCTGTTCTTTTTGAATATATAAATGTATATGCACTATCAAACTTTGCTTTCTTTACAACATCAATAGTATCCTCGAAATCTTCCTCTGTCTCTCCTGGAAACCCAACAATAATATCAGTTGTAATAGAAACATCGGGCAGTATTCTTCTTATCATCTCAACCTGCTCTAAGTAATGCTCTTTAGTATACTTTCTGTTCATCAGCTTAAGAAGCCTTGAGCTTCCTGACTGAAGTGGAAAATGTATATGATTACATATTTTCTTGGAATCTCTTATAACTTCAAGAGTCTCTTCCTCAATATCCTTAGGATGAGGTGTCATGAATCTGATTCTTTCAAGTCCCTCTATCTTATCAATCTCTCTTAGAAGCTGCGCAAATGATACAGGCTTGTCAAGTGTCTTTCCATAAGAATCAACATTTTGTCCAAGAAGCATAACTTCTTTGACGCCATCCTTTACAAGCCTTTCAATCTCCATAATGATATCCTTAGGCTCACGGCTTATCTCTCTTCCTCGTACATAAGGCACGATACAGTAAGTACAGAAATTATTACAGCCGTACATAATATTAACACCTGATTTGAATGGGAACTTTCTTTCTGTAGGAAGCTCCTCAACAATATCCTTTGTCTTTTCCCAGATATCAATAACCTGGCTTCCTGATGTAATTCTGTTATATATAAGCTTTGCCATTGCATATATATTAAATGTACCAAAAACAATATCAACAAACTTATAAGAATCTCTTATCTTCTCGACCACATCAGGCTCCTGCATCATACAGCCACACATTGCAATAAGCATATGCGGATTCTTTCTTTTGACATTCTTAAGATGTCCAAGACGTCCATAAACCTTAAGATTAGCATTCTCTCTTACAGTACATGTATTATATATAACAAAATCTGACTTATCCTCATCCTCTGTCTCAAGATATCCAATCTCTTTAAGTACCCCGAGAAGCTTCTCAGAATCTCTGGCATTCATCTGGCAGCCAAATGTGTGTACACATGCATATAACGGTCTGCCTATTTCTTTTGTTTTCTTTTCCAGGAACTTCTTACATTCTCCAATATAATAAAGCTGTTCTTCAAGTGCACTGGTGTTATTAACTTCCTGCATTATCTACAATTCTCCATTCTATACTTATCCTAATACAAATCTTTTCAAGTGCTGTTCTTCAAAATCTTGTAAGCATACCGGTTTACCATAATAGTATCCCTGAATATAATCTGCACCAAGTTTCTTAACACATGAAAGTTCTTCCTTTGTTTCAACACCCTCAATACACACATGCAATCCCATCTCATGTGCCATCTTAATTATAAAACTTACCATAAGATAATTATCTTTAAGTTTATCTATATCAGTTACAAAAGACCTGTCAACTTTAACTATATCAAATGTTCTGTCACGCATATATCCATAATTTGAATATCCTGTTCCAAAATCATCAATTGCGAATCTGAATTCATTCTTTACAAATTCTTTAAATACGTTCTGAACAGCTGGTATCTGGTCCATCTCTATAGTTTCTGTTATTTCAAATACATAATGATTATTAGCTGCACTGTATCTTTCGATATTCTCTAATACATCTTTAACTATATTACTTTTGACAATCTGTACAAAAGACAAATTAATATGCATAACAAAATCCGGAATACTGGTAATCCATCTGTTGCATGCCTTAGCAGCAGTATTAATTATCCATCTTCCAAGTGGAATAATAAGTGCACTGTCCTCTAGAAGCGGTATGAATGTGTTAGGACCTATAAATCCATATTTTCTGCTATTCCATCTTATAAGAGCCTCTGCTCCTGACAAACTGTCATCGTCGGTATTATATATTGGCTGAAAATATAACTCAAATCCTTCAAAGCCTTCACTTATACATCTGCGTAATTCATCCTGAACACTAAGTTTTTCTATATACTCTGTATACTCAGTTTCAACAAATATTTCACATCGGTTCTTACCATTGAGTTTGGCAGCATGAAGAGCAAATTTGGCATTTTTTAACAACTCATTAAAACTGTCTTTCTCTGTATCAAATTCAGCAACCCCTGCTGATATTGTAAAAAATATATCATACTTTCTTATTTCAATTGCTCTGTCAATACGATTTCTTATTCTCTTATAGAGAATCTTAGCCTGATTAATATCATTTTCCATGGAATACGGCATAAATATGGCACATTCATCACCAGGCATTCTGAATATTCTAAGTGGTGTGTCAATATATTTCTTTATTGAATCAGTAAGAATATTCAATACTTCATCACCTGTTTTTGCACCATATTTTTCATTAATTTCTTTAAAATTATCTACACCAACAAGCATAAGAAAACCTGACGCATTTCTGGTTTTAGCATATTCATTATATACATTTTCAAGAACAATTTCCCTGTAAAGCCCTGTATTATTATCAAATCTGCTCTGTTTCCCAATCTCCGATATTCTTCCGATAAGGTAAATAGCTCCATGGCTTATTATATACTGTCCTCTACAATTTATTGCAACATATTCTCCATCCACAGTTTTCCATCTATACTCTAAATTATGACTGCTCTTTCTTCCATTCATTCCATCCTCTATATCATTCATCAGCATATCAATATCGTCCGGATGAACAACTTTAACCAATTCCTGCATAGCATTGGAAAATTCCTCTGAATCAAGTGCAAACACATTAGTTATTGATTTTGAATAAACAGCTTTATCATTAGTTAAATCCAGTATATAAAGATAATCATCTGTACTCTGTCCGACAAGATGAAGAAAATATTTCATTTCTTCTAAATCAAAATCTCTTCTAATCATAAAAACACCCCATACTTATAAAACATCTTACTGTCTTATCTGTCCCTCTCCGTATATAACATACTTAGTAGTTGTAAGTGCTTTAAGCCCCATAGGACCTCTTGCATGAAGCTTCTGTGTGCTTATTCCAATCTCAGCACCGAATCCGAATTCAAATCCATCAGAAAATCTTGTGGAAGCATTTACATATACACATGCAGCATCTATTTCATCAAGAAATCTGTTGGCATTATTGTAATCTTTAGTAATTATTGACTCTGAATGGCCTGTGTTATATGTATTAATATGTTCTATTGCTTCGTCAACAGAGTCAACAGTCTTAACAGATATAATGTAATCAAGATATTCCATTCCCCAGTCATCATCACTTGCCGGAACAATTCTTGAATCACACTGCATTGCATATTCATCACCACGCACTTCAACATTCTTTTCTTTAAGTGCATTTACAATAAGTGGAATTGCCTGCTTTGCAACAGCTTTGTGAATAACCAATGATTCACACGCATTACATACTCCAATTCTTGAAGTCTTGGCATTATATATAACTTTGACAGCCATATCAATATCAGCATATTCATCAACATATACATGACAGTTCCCTGTACCAGTTTCAATTACAGGTACTGTACTGTTGTTGACAACATTCTTAATAAGCCCTGCTCCACCTCTTGGAATAATTACATCAATGTAATCATTCATCTTCATAAGCTGGTTAACAAGTGCTCTGTCTGTATCTTTTATAAGATTAATAACATCAGGATTAATTCCGTTGTCAGAAAGTGCATTTGCAATAACATCTGCAATAGCAATATTAGAATTAATAGAATCACTTCCGCCTCTTAAGATGCAGGCATTGCCAGACTTGAAAGTAAGTCCGAATGCATCAGCAGTAACATTAGGTCTTGACTCATATATAATTGCAACAACGCCAAGAGGTACTCTCTTCGTTCCGATAACAAGTCCATTAGGTCTTTTCTTCATGCCTGTTACTTCGCCAACCGGATCTTCAAGACCTGTAAGAACTCTTATTCCATCTGCCATTGCATTGATTCTCTTAACATCAAGCGTAAGTCTGTCAATAAGAGCAGGCTTCATTCCGTTGGCTTTGGCATTAACAAGGTCTTTTTCATTGGCTGCAATTATACTCTCTGCATTAGCTATAAGTGCATCAGCAACCGCTTCAAGTGCCTTATTCTTCTCATCTATTCCAAGCTTAGCAAGATATCTTGATGCCTTCTTAGCCTTAATTCCAATCTGTTCAAGTGATTCCATCAATTCTCCCTCCTTATAAACTGTGTCTGTGTAATAATATAATCCGGTTTTAAATCATGTTCCTCATAAGGAATACTCTCTAAAAGCTGGAAATCAAAAGCAAGTGCCGCTTTTATAAATGTATTATCTTCCGATAGATATCTGTCATAAAAGCCTCCGCCATAACCTATTCTGTGAAAATCATAATCAAACGCAAGCCCCGGCATAATAAAAAGTCCATCTCTGATCTTAGCTTTATCGCAGACGTCAGACGGTTCCATAATTCCCATATAACCACTTACAAGATCATTCTCATCAGATAAGCAATAAAACTCCATCTGTGTCTTTGATAAAACTTTTGGAGCATATACTTTCTTGCCATCCATAAAGCACTGCGAAAGAAGCATATATGTATCAACTTCCCTGTTATAGCTCATATACAGAAATACATTTTCCGATGTCTTATATATGTCCGATTTTTTCAATCTGTCAATTATAAGTCCGCTCTGCATTTCAATATCTTCATCTGACAATTCATGTCTGCGGTTCATAATAAGCTGACGCACTTCATTCTTATCCATCTAGTTACCTTTCTCTGCCTGTTCCTCTGCCAATCTTTTCATCTTCTCATCATGTCTTGCCTTGACATCTATTAAAGAACCATCAGGATTCTTAATCTTAATAGATTCTAACTGTCCTCTTAAGTTTTCTCTGAAAGCTTTAACATAATCAGCTCTTAACTGCTTCTGTTCAGCAAGTTCTGCATCTGTAAGTCCCTCTGCTTTAGATTTATGATAAAGCTCGTTAATTCTTTCTAATGTTTTCTCTGTAACCATACAAACCTCTGTCACTAATTAGTAAATATAATCAAATCATCTCCGCTTTCTGCACAACTGTTATATACAGCCTTTGTAGAAAGCACAGGATGATGAAGATCCAAAATTCTATATGCTTCAATATATTCAGAAGCTTTCTTAATAAAGAAAAATCGATGTCTCATACGGGTTATAACAACAATATCATTTTTCATATATCTGAATTTCATATCAGAATGAAGCCTGTATTCTGGCTTCTGTGTATTAAGATTAACAAAGCATGTACTTTTATCCACTTTTTTAAGTAAATATGGGATATCATTGATAATATAAGTAAAACTTAAATCCATTGCATGTTCAACATTATTATTAAGTCTTACCTGCTTAACCTTTGTTATAGCATCATATATAATGATTTCTTCTGACTGACTATTAAAATTATATTTCGAATAAATAATCTTTCCAGAACCTGCCTTTATATATGGAAATGTAGTCGATTCATCTGACACATCAAGTTCTTCCATAGTTATCATCTGACCATTAAACGATATCTCAGAAACAAACTGTTTAGCATTAAGTACAGCTATTTTTTCTTCGCCGCCTGTTCCATCTGATACAAGTCTGTCTGCCCCGAATTTTATGACACAATTGTTTCCACCTATTGGAAGTACCTTATATATACCTGTATTTTTCACAAATGTATCACTCATATCATTATCTGTTTCAGAATTAATATCATAGAGAAATATATCTTTCAGTTTTCCTTTCTTTTCAAGCTTTTCAACAAAAAAATAATTAGAATCCATAACAAATATATAATATCTCAATCCATCAGATATATCAGTATTATCTATCTCCATACTGAATACTGCCTCATTCTCATTAGTATCGAACATAAACCTGTATACAGTAAGAAGTGTACGGCTTTCAGTCACTGATTCCAGTGATGTGAAGAACATATAATTTCTTTCAAGGCATGCATATCTCACCTTACAGAAATTATACTTCTTAATCTGCGATGCCACTTCAAATTTTTCATTAGTTGCTGCATTCAGAATAAAATATTTCTTTCCCTGAAGACCCTGATACTGATAATTATCATCTGTTATCTGCATTAAAAGCCTGTCATTAATAGAATAAAATATTCCCTTCTCCGAATTCCTCATCAGCTTAATATCCATGTATGACCTCCCGTTGTCGTCCAAGTAATCTTCAATCAGCCTTAATCTATAAGAGACATCAGGTCAAAATCAGATGCTCTGTGGTCTAAGAACAATGTTCCAACATTCTCTCCTGCCATAACCCTGATAATATTGTCAACATCATTACCATTAGTAATAATCATATCCGCCCCCGACAGTGTTGCAATCTTTCCTGCAATAAGCTTGGTTGTCATTCCGCCAGTCCCCATATTACTGCCAGATGAATCTTTACCCATTCCCATAAGCTTCTCATCAATCTCGTATACAGTTTCAACAAATTTTGCATTAGGATTAGTGTTTGGATCATCTGTATACAGACCATCAATATCAGATAACAGAATAAGAAGGTCCGCTCCGATAATTGAAGCAACAATTGCTGAAAGTCTGTCATTATCTCCAAAAGCCTGTAGCTGTTCAATCTCGTAAGTTGATACTGTATCGTTCTCATTAACGATTGGAACTGCCCCAAGTTTTAAGATTTCGTTAAATGTATTCTGCGCATTAGTTCTGTTAACATCATTAACTATTGTATTCTTGGTAAGAAGAACCTGTGATGCAACTGCACCATATTCTGCAAATATCTTCTGGTAAACCATCATTAACTTAGCCTGTCCTATGGATGCACATGCCTGTTTTACCGGAAGTTCTGTAGGTCTGTCACAAAGTCCTATAACAGCCCTTCCCACAGCTATTGCACCAGAAGAAACTAAAACAACATCTTTTCCTGAATTCTTAATATCAATAAGAATCCTTACCAGCTTTTCAATCTTTAAAAGGTCCAATCTGCCTGTCTGCTCATGCATAAGTGAAGATGAACCTATCTTTATAACAATTCTTTTCTTATCTTTTATAAACTCTCTATAATTCCCCATATTTTAATATCTCCAGTAAAAAAATCAAATACTGGTCTATTTTACTATATTTTTATTAAAAAGTCCATATTATCCCATACAAGCAGCTGTTACTGCCATATATTCCGCAACCTTAACACCATCAACTGCAGCAGATGTTATGCCTCCTGCATACCCTGCACCTTCACCGCACGGATACAATCCACATACTGATGTACTTACAAGTTCATCGTTTCTTATTATTCTTACAGGACTTGATGTTCTGCTCTCAACACCCGAAAGTACGGCATCTTTCCTGTCAAAGTCATGTATAAATCTTGAAAAACCATGCACACCTTCAACAACCGAATCTGTCACATAAGAAGGTAATACATTCCTAAGATTAGCAAATGTATATTCACCCTTTATGCAAGGCTCAACCTCTCCCAATTCCGTTGTTGTTATATTTTTTTCAAAATCGCCAAATAACTGTACCGGAACTTTTCCATTTCCTTCAGCATAAGCGTTTGCTTCTAACTGTCTCTGAAATTTTATTCCGTCAAGTACTCCATGTCCGAAATCATCCGGTCCGACTGTAACAATTATTGCTGAATTAGCATTGCGGGAATCACGGCCTGAATAACTCATTCCATTAACACATGTCCTGCCGTTCTCTGATGAAGCATTAACAACATAACCTCCTGGACACATGCAGAAAGAATACACACCTCGTTCTTTATCTGTATTCTTTGTCTTGTAAGTAACTTTATAATCAGCAGCCGGAAGCTCATATGCAGCATCAGCATAAGCATTATAATTAATCATTTCCTGAGGATGTTCTATTCTTACTCCAACAGCAAAAGGCTTCGGCTCCATATCTATATTCTCACTGTGAAGATATTCAAATGTATCTCTTGAGCTGTGACCTATTGCAAGGCACACTTTACTGCATTTTCTTGCATACTCGCCATCTTTGTCAGATATGACAACACCACACACTTTTCCGTCTTTAATCTCAATCTTTTTAAGACAGCTTCCAAAATTAACTTCACCGCCAAGCGCAGTAATATGCTGTCTTATATTCTTAATTACAACCGCAAGCACATCTGTTCCTATATGCGGCTTATTGGCGTACAGAATCTCTTCTGATGCACCGAACTTTACAAAGCTCTGCAGAACATATCTTATTCTTCCAAATGTATCTGAAATCTGTGTGTTAAGCTTTCCATCAGAAAATGTGCCTGCTCCGCCTTCACCAAACTGAACATTACATTCTGTATCAAGCTCCCCCGTCTCCCAGAACTGTGCAACCTTCTTCGTTCTTGTATCAACATCCTGTCCACGCTCATATACAACAGGTCTAAGCCCCGCTTTGGCAAGCTCAAGAGCACAGAATATTCCTGCCGGTCCAAACCCGATAACTACAGGTCTTTCATCTTCATTAACATTTTCTGTCGCATTAACAGGAAACTTATAGATAACCCTTTTAGACATAACAGCATTTTTACAGCCTGATTTCTTAATTATATTCTCAAGCTTTTCTTCCCTGCCGGAACGCACCACCTTATACACTTCGACACTGTATATATGCATAACCTGAGGCTTGTGTCTGCAGTCAAGTGACCTTTTTGCTATTTCATAATCAATCTGTGCATCTTTTCCAAGTCTTAATTCTTTTCTTATAATTCCTTCTAAAAATGCTGTATCTTTATCAGGAGATATCTTTATATTACTAATCTTAATACATTTCTTTTCCATTATTCTTATTCCTGTCTGTTACAATAATCAAACGCTGACTTAGCAGCAACCACGCCGCTGCTCCATGCCCACTGAAGGTTATAACCACCACATCTGCCGTCTATATCCACAAGCTCCCCTGCAAAGAATATCCCAGGGTTATCAACTGATTCAAGATTCTCATTCAGTCCGGATACATCAACACCACCCTGACATACCTGTGCATAATCATTTCCCTTATATCCTGTTATATGGTAGCGGAGGGATTTCATATGTCTGACAAGTTTCTGGCATATGTCGTCATCTATATCAGAAGCCGAGGAATTGCCCTCAATTCCAATATCCTTACATATCATCATTACAAGCTTTTTATTAAACAACCCTGACAGGCTTTCGCTTACTGACTGATGCTTTCTTGTATTAACAGCACATTTTAGCATTGATAAAAGGTCATCTTCTTTAATATCTGCTGCCACATCAACAAGTGCTTCAACCCTCTGACCTTCTTCCATCGCCCTGACAGCAAAACGACTCACCTGAAAAACAGGGATTCCTGATATTCCATAATCAGTAAACTGAATCTCGCCAGTATCCTCAGCAACCACTCTGCCTGCTGCCATAATCTTAACATTACCATATGCTCTTACACCCGTTGCAAGCTTCATATTCTTCTTGTCCGATTCAAGTGCCGTAAGAGCCGGCAGAGGCTTAACAACCTTAATTCCAAGCTTCTTAACAAGCTTATAACCGCTTCCATCAGAACCAGAAGACGGTGAAGCTGCCGAACCGCATGCAAGTATCACTGTCTTAGTCTTAATTGTATTAGTCTTCGCTCCTTCAAGCTGTAACACATATTCGCTGCCTGCCCTGTCAATTCTTTTAACAGATGTCTCAAAGAAAACCGGAATATCAAGTGCCTGTATCTTTCCTGTAAGCGCCAGAGCCACAGAAGCCGCCATCTCTGACCTCGGATACAGATAACCATTACGTTCCTTCTTATATACACTTAAGTCCTCAAAAAAATGTATTGTATCATCAACATTAAACCTGTTAATAATCTCCATCGCATAATCTGCGTTATTGTTCTGATACATTTCCTTAGTCATAAATGTATTAGAAAAATTACATTTGCCATTGCCAGTCTTTAATATCTTAGTTCCAAGCTTTGCTGTGTGTTCTATAATCACAGTCTGCATATTATTCTCTTTACATTGTATGGCAGCCATCATTCCGGCTGCACCTCCGCCTATAACCACACAATCAAAACTCATAAAATCTAATCCTCATATTCAAAATAATCAAAATCTGCCGGTATCCTGCTTCCGCAGCCACCATTATTGGCATATATTCCAACAAGCGTTCCTGTATGACGCTTTCTGTCATCAGGCACACCCTCATCACACAGATATATACAATTTTCAAGCACTCCTGCTGGTTCCCATTGTTCACCATCATAGCTGTAGAAAAAGCTTCTTGTCAGTTTATCAACTACAACTTTTAAGTATATGCTCTGCTCCTTTATATTGTCCACCTGTGAGATAAGTTCTTCGCCATGGTTTCTGTTAATCACAAGCTGCAATTTTCTTCCATTCTCATAACACAATGACAATCTTGCATAAGTCGCAGTACTGTAATAACAGGTAAGACCTGCCTGTTCTCCGTCCTTTTCAGGATAGAAGTCAACCTTTGTATGTGCTGTATACGATAATTCCTGTTCTCTTCTTACAAGAGTATTCTTAGCCCTTATCTCATTAAGAGTTCCGTCCATTGTCCAGAGCCTTAAGTATCCTTTTCTTTCTGTAAGAGAATAATTACCCTTAACAGGATTTCTTACAAACTCCCAGTTAAGATTAAGTGTATCATCATCAAAATCATCTCTTGTCCATTTTTCATATGTGCATTCAGGTAATTCAGGTGCTTTCTGTGTAAGGCTTGGTCCTTTTCTGTCATTAATCACAAACCAGCCGTCTGAAAGCCATGTAACAGGGTCAAGTGCTGTCTCTCTTCCTATTGTTGTATAGTTGCCCTGATTAGGTCTTCCACACAGATAATAGCACCACCAGCTTCCGTCCTGTGTCTCAATTATATTGCCATGTCCTGTTCTCTGAATCGGTGCATCTGGATTAAACTGTCTCAATACAGGATTGTATGGTGATTCCTCATATGGTCCATACAGATTCTTTGAACGGGCAACATTGATTCCGTGTCCATAGCCTGTACCGCCTTCCGCAAGCATTGCATAATAATACTCACCCTTCTTAAAAATGTGTGGTCCTTCCGGACATCTCTCTCCAGTTCCTGGCCATACACACACACTTTCACCTATAACCTTAGTGCAGTCATCACTGAGTGGTAAAAGATTGATTCCCGGACTTATAAGAAGATACTTCTTACCGTCATCATCAACAAATAAAGATGGGTCAATATTATCAACCTCAAGCCAGGCTGGCTTTGAATATGGTCCTTGTGGCTTATCTGATGTTACAACAAGCTGGCGTCTTAATACATTATTATCTCTTTTGCCATCTCCGTTAAGCCTTAAAGTTGCCATTATAATGAATTTACCATCAACATAATTAATATCCGGTGCCCATATGCCATGTGAGTCTTTAATATCTCTTAAATCAAGTTCTTCTGAATCTGTAATTGCATGTCCAATTACATGCCAGTGAATCATATCCTTGGAATGGCTGATTGCAATTGCAGGGAAATACTGAAATGTTGAATTAGCCATATAATAGTCATCTCCAACTCTTACTAACGAAGGATCTGGAAAGAATCCTCTCTGTACCGGATTGTTATACATATCACTCATATCGTAAACTCCTTTTCTTTAATATATTTTCTAAATTTTGCAGGTGTCATGTTGTATTTCTCTGTAAATATCCTGTAAAAATATCCTTTGTTTCTATATCCGACTTCCTTTATAATCTCATCAACATCCATTGAATCTTCTTTTAAGAGAATGGCCGATTTGTTCAATCTGCAATCCTGCAGATATTCCGTGAAAGTCATACCTGTCTGTGCCTTTAAAAACCTGTTGAAATAATCCTCCTGATAACCGAATCTTTCAACAAGCATATCTATTGTAACATCTTTCATATTATCTTCAATAAAATCTGTAATTTCCTGATGCAAAAGCCAGTTAATTTTCTTTCTTATGTATCTTGACTGTGCATACTCATATACTGTTCCTAGCCGCCACAGAATCCTAAGCATAAGCCCCTGACATATATATGCAGACGCCATATCCGCCACACCACACTCGCTTATCATAGCAGTAAGCATATCCTTAAGCTCATTATCATAATCATCTTTATAGCCAAAATGTATATATCCGCTGTTCTTTAACACTTTAACAAGCTCTTTAATATAATCCACCGCCTGTTTATCCGCCATAGCATTACTTATAACCGCATTAATAATCTCATCTGACACTTCGAGTCTTATTACAAATGTGTCATCTTCCTCAAAGCTTTCCTTATGTACGCACCCCGAATTAATAAAGCATACATCGCCTTTCTTTATATGCACCTTATCCCCACATACATGCTCAGTAAGGCTTCCATCAGACACATATAAAAGCTCCGCATATCCATGTTTATACATGTCAGTTTCACTACCTGCCACATACCTGTTCACATGAAACAAAAAGCTGGTTCCTTTATCAACTACATTCCCCATATCTGACACCTCCAACTTGTATAGAAACATTCTATCACAAAAAGTCGTTGTAGGAAACTTTTATTTCAGAAAGTCGTTACAGGTAACTTTTGGCATATTATCACTCTCTTTCGATAAAACATTTGTAATATAAACCCTTAAATGCTATAATAATAATGTTAGTTATGCCTAACTTACATAGAAAGGAGCTTTTATGTCAGAATTTATAATATTAGCAATTCCTTTTATCGGAACATCTCTTGGCTCTGCCATGGTGTTCTTCTTAAAAAAACGGATTGCTCCAAAGTTTGAGAAAATGCTTTTAGGATTCGCGGCAGGAGTTATGATTGCCGCATCAGTATGGTCTTTGCTGATACCATCTATAGATATGTCAAAAGGAAGCAGTGCTCCGGAATGGCTGGCTGCACTGGTTGGTTTTCTCGCAGGAATATTCTTTCTTCTGCTTCTTGATACTGTCATTCCACATATGCATATTGAAAGCAGAAATCAGGAAGGTATTAGAACCAATTCCATATCCAAAACTACAATGATGCTTTTTGCTGTGACATTACATAATATTCCTGAGGGTATGTCAGTCGGTGTTGCATTCGCCGGTGCAATGATGAAAGATTCAGGAATAACTGCTACTGCTGCAATGGCTCTTGCAATTGGTATTGCAATACAGAATTTTCCAGAAGGAGCAATTATATCAATGCCATTATGCAGTGAAGGCATGAGTAAGAAGAAAGCATTCATATGCGGAGTGCTTTCTGGTGTTGTTGAACCTGTCGGCGGATTCATAACAATTCTTATTGCTGGTATTATCACGCCTGTTCTTCCTTATCTGCTTTCTTTCGCAGCAGGAGCTATGATGTATGTTGTAATAGAGGAACTTATTCCTGAATCACAGAACGGCGAACACAGCAATATAGGAACTATAGGTGCCGCTGTAGGATTTGCACTTATGATGGTTCTTGATATAGCATTGGGATAGTGATTACTCAATCACTATCCCACAATCCTCACCTATATTTCTTAATATAAATGCCATATCAGACTCTGGTACTGATACACAGCCTGCCGTTGGTCTTCCATTAGAGCAATGTAAGAAAAAACAGCTTCCTTTTCCCGGAACACCTTCTATGTTATATCCAATAAACAGACAGTACCCATAAGCTGTCGGATAATCAATTATTCTTTCAGACTTGCTCTTGTCCCAGTCTGTATCAGAATCAGCTCTTGCATACTGATTATATAAAGGAGAAGACGAATCTCCTACCCAGTAATCATATTCATCTACCTGAAGATAAGGAACTTTCGTTCCCGGATCCGGATTAATTCCAAATGCAAAATACAACGGAAATGTTCCCTGTGGTGTAGCTGATGTAAACTCACTCGCCTCACCAACTCCATTAGAACCTACAAATCCATCTGTCCTTAAAATCTCAGTCCATACGCCATCCTGCAGTTCATGCATAGTTACAGTTGCATTTGTTCCATTCGACTGGACAATTACAAGCTGAGAATACTGTGATGATGCTGCATAACCCGCTGCAAAGCTATTATTATCTGGCTCTGCTACCTGTGGTGCTGTCTCATATACAGTCTGTGAAGAATCCGTAACCTCCGTTGCCACAACTGTCTTGCTTTCTTCTTCTGTTGTCTCTTCCTGCTGTGTTTCAGAATCCATTGTCAGTCCAGTAGTTGTCTCCTGTGTTCTTAACTGTGTTGTTTCCTGTTGTACCGCTGAGACAGTAGTTTCTTTATCTTTCATGTCTGTTACATTTTTCTTATTGCCGCATCCATTTGCAACCAGAGCTGTTATCAATAACAAAGTTAATATTATAGTCTTCTTCACTTTTATCTCCTGATGTATTATTTCCCTGCAAAAAGGGATACCAGCCATAAGTTTAACTGGTATCCCTTCATGTTTCAACACATTTCAGCTAATATTTCAACTAATATTTCATATAATCTTTAATTACATCATGGTCTTTTAGCACTTTTTCAATAACAGTTCCTTTTATCTTCTTTAAGACAACCTTCTTGATAACATTAAACGGTCCTAAATCAATCTCTAATGGAGATTTGCCATCCATAAGCTTAACAGATGAATCAAGCAGGTCTCTTACATCATATACACTGCCCCAGACCTCAGGAACACCTCTGTCTACGCCAAGCAGTCCATATACAGCCTCCATTGCAGTTCTGACTGAATACTCTGTCGTAAATATTGTGTCCCTCGGAGTCTCAGCAAACTGTCCAAGAAATGCAAAATTAACGCAGCCATCAGGAATAACATCAGGTCTGTCACCTTTTCTTCTTGGCATGAAAAATGCAGTAATAAATGGCATCATTGTTGGTGTAGTGTTACAGTGGTTCTTAGCAAGCTCATCAATCTCTTCAACAGGAACGCCAAGATGATACAGCCATTCTGCTGTAATCTCTTCACCTGTACACTCTTTCATAGGCTTCTTGATATAATCACCATCAACATCAGTAAACAGGCTGTATACCCATACACACACCTCATCCTTCTTCTGTTCCTTAAACTGTCCCTGTCTGTTAATTGTCCAGCTTAAAAGCCAGCTTGAATCCTTACAGCTGACAATTCCGCCTGTAACAACATTTCCAGTTCTTGGGTCCCTCTTACATATCTTCTTAATGTAAGAAATAATCTTCTCATCGCTTGTTGTAACAGTTGCAGACTCCCAGTTAGACTTTGATATATCACCACAGAACTTCTCTGGGTGTCCAAATGAACTATCCTGTGCTGCAATATTCTTCCACAGACTCCAGCAGCCGCTTGTTCTTACCTCTGCATTACCTACCGGGGCATGTGTATGGTCACCGTATATAGTACCTTCTGTACAGCTTCCATTAGTAACAAACACCAAATCATTCTCAGTAAGATCAATTGACTTAGTCTCACCTTTTACAGTACATTCAATGGTCTTTGCAATCTTCTTTCCATCCCTGAAATCAAAGATTACATTATCAACTCTTGTGTTAAACCTGAAATCAACACCTGCATCTTCAAGATATTTCTGCATAGGCAAAATAAGTGATTCATACTGGTTATACTTGGTAAACTTCAATGCTGAGAAATCAGGAAGTCCACCTATATGATGGATAAATCTCTGAATATAAAGCTTCATTTCAAGCGCACTGTGCCAGTTTTCAAATGCGAACATCGTACGCCAGTACAGCCAGAAATCTGAATCAAAAACTTCCTCATCAAAGAAATCTTCAATTGTCTTATCATACAGATCCTCATCTTTAGTGAAGAACAGCTTCATTATTTCCATACAGCCCTTCTGGCTTAAATTAAATTTGCCATCTGTATGTGCATCTTCACCTCTGTTTACAGTTGCCCTGCAAAGAGAATAATTAGGATCATGCTTGTTAAGCCAGTAATATTCATCAAGTACAGAAACTCCCGGAGTCTCAATAGACGGAATACTTCTGAACAAATCCCACAGACATTCGAAATGATTCTCCATCTCTCGTCCGCCACGCATTACATAACCTCTTGTAGGATCATTAATTCCATCACATGCACCGCCTGCAATATCCATAGCCTCAAGTATATGAATATTCTCACCCTTCATCTGTCCATCTCTTACAAGAAAGCACGCTGCAGCTAATGCACCAAGACCACTTCCTACAATATAAGCTGATTTATCATCAACTCCTTCTGGTTTTTCCGGTCTTGCAAATGCTTCATAGTTACCATTAGAGTAATATATTCCCTTACTATTCTTAGTATATTTCCCTCTTTCAGTATTGCGAAACTCCTTTTGTGCTCTTTCCTGAATGTCTTTAGTTACCTTCCTCTGTTCATCCCTTTTGTTCTTTTTTGATACAACTGCCGCACCTGCCCCCAGTGCAAGAATAGAAGCTGCTCCTAGTTTTAACGCCTTTTTGCTCATAATCTTTTCCACCTTTCTGTGCTTTCTTATTTATTTTTGCCGTTTTTTATTATATTTAGCATACATTTTTTCTCCAAATAAAAAAACAGGCAAAGCATGTACTTTGTCCCAAAATCGAACACTTTACATGTTTTGTCTGTTTTTAATAACTAATTATTAGCTTCACATAGATTAATCATTGTATCAATCGTTGCATCAAATGATTCAGAAAAACGCTTAATAAGATCTTTATCATATGGCGGCATTCCATCGCCTATCCATCTTGACACAATTCCAACTATTGAATAGCTGTAAAAGCTTGTTATATACTCTCTGTCATCTTCTGTAAGCTTATGGTCTTTAGAATATTTCTTAACAAAAAGTCCAACAAGATATTCTGTTGTATTATGCAGATATTTCTCAATAATATCTCTGTTTCTGGAATTATACACATGAATAACTGCTGCACGATACTCAATAATAACAGAAGCTGCCTTACTATATGTCTCATAAAAAGTTGCATCTTCCGTAATATCAATATTCTTTTCTGTCTCTTCTATAAGAACACTGTCAAGCACATCATATATATCACTGAAATAATAATAAAATGTATTCCTGTTAATTCCACATTCCTCACATATATCTGTAACCGTTACCCTGTCAATATTCTTACGCTTTAGCATATTAAGAAAACAGTCCATTATCGCTTTTTTCGTAAATTTAGCCATACATTTCTCCTGAAATTATTCTCCGGCAATAAAAAGAACTCCTAATGTTCCCGGACCACAATGAGAAGATATAACGCCGCCTGCCCTTGTTTCATATATTTCATCAAACACATCAAGTTGTTTAAGATAATTCTTTACTTCATCAACTATCTCTTTATCACAGCCAGAGTGTGTAATGAATACACGGTCTTTCTTAGCCTTCTTAAGGTCTTCTTCCATATCCTTAACATAATCCAGTACAACATTCTTCATGCGTCCTCTGTACTTCTTTCCAGGATTCATCTTTCCATTATTAACTTCAATTCTTGGATGAAGTTTAAGTACACCGCCAGCCATGGCAGCCAGTCCGCTGCATCTTCCTCCTCTGTGAAGGTAAGTAAGCGTATCAACAACAAAGCTTGCCCTGACTCTCGGTCTTAATTCTAATATATTCTTCTCAATGTCAGCTGCAGACATGCCTTTTCCTGCCATAACAGCAGCCTCGACAACAAGATGTCCTATTCCTGTAGACAGATTCTCAGAGTCAATTACATGAATCCTGTCCTCTGCCTCAAGCTCTCTTGCCGCAAGTCTGAACACATTAGCTGTAGTTGACATATCCTCTGATATTGCAAATGCGACAATATCCCTATCCTCTTCTAGAACACATTTAAACATCTCTATTGTATCATCAATAGACACCGCCGACGTCTTAGGTGTTGTCTTATTCTCATCTGCCCATTCATATATCTTATCTGGCGTAATATCAATTCCATCCCTGTATTCATCATTGCCTAGCAGAATGTGAAGCGGAATAACCGATATATCAAGCTTGTCTATAAGTTCCTTAGTCAAATCACTTGTACTGTCCGAAATAATCTTAACCATGTAAATGTATATCCTTTCTAGCTGCTATATGTCTGCAGAAAATCATACAGCTGTGCTTCTCCTTCAAAATATATCCCTTTAGTCAGTCTTTCTCTTATATCATCTGGAAGTGAATCCATATTAATATCTGCATAATCATAGAACACTTCGCGTCCTTCGTTCACAATATTTCTGTATATTCTTAAAGTATCTCTTTCGTACTTAAGCACATACTGGTACTCTTCACTTTCAGTTACTTTAGTCACCTGCGAGCTTACCTCTTCTTTAAAATGCTGATTAGAAGGCTTCTTATTATCTGTTACCACAAGTATAAATATTGCAAGTACTACAGCTATTACAGCCATAGTCATAATCACAACATAAAGCCAGAATGATTTCTTATTCATCAATACTCCCTCCTGTAAGTTGTCCTTACTGGGAAGTATTAACATTTATAAGCAATATTATACTATAACGAAAAGCTGTCTGGCAGAATTTCACTCATTGTATAAGTCTTAAGCCCGCCGCCTTCCTCAACAATAATTCTTGTATCAGGATTGAAAAATTCAGACATCACCTGTCTGCATATTCCACACGGATAAGCAGGCTGGTCTCCTGAACATACAATAGCAATCGCCTTAAAATCCTTTACACCCTCACTGACCGCCTTAAATATTGCAGTTCTTTCTGCACAGTTAGTAGCCCCGAAAGAAGAATTCTCAATATTACAGCCTATAAATACCTGTCCATCAGTACTTAAAAGTGCCGCACCAACTGCAAAATGTGAATACGGTGAATATGAGTTCTCAAGTGCCTCTTTAGCTTTAGCAACAAGTTCATTATCTGTCATATATGTCACCTCTTAACGGGTAATTCCAAGTCTTTCAAGTACTTCATTCTGCTTTGCTTCCATAACTGCACTTTCTTCTGGTGTCATGTGGTCATAACCAAAAAGGTGCATCATACTGTGTGCTGTAAGAAATGCCAACTCCCTTTTTTCAGAATGACCATACTTGTCCGCCTGTTCCTTAATCTTCTGAACGCACAGAACAATATCTCCAAGAAGAAGCTCTCCTGTATCAGGATTGAAATAATCCTCAGCATTGTTTTCTAACTCGTCCTCAATTGCATCAAAATCCGAAGGTGTAACATAATTAACTCCCGGAAATGAAAGTACATCTGTCGGAGAATCAATATTTCTGTATTCCTTATTAATCTCGTGGATAGATTCACTGTCAACAATTGTTACATTAACCTCTGCTTCATAAGGACATTTTTCATAATCAACCGCCTCATTGACAACATCAGTAATTATCTTCTCATAATCTAAGTCAAGCTTTTCCTCGGCTTCGTACTCTATATTAATAGTCATATCAATTTTTTCTCCTTCCTGTCTGACTTCCCTTTCTTGCTTCTCTTCTCTTGGCAGCCTTAGCCTGATTCTCCTCGTAATCCTCATATGCCTTGACAATCTTCTGTACAAGAGGATGCCTTACAACATCTTTATTCGTAAGCTTTATAAATGCTATCTCTTCAACCTTGGATAAAACCTTAGTCGCAACCTCAAGACCTGACACGGTATCCCTTGGCAGATCCTTCTGTGTCATATCACCTGTAACAACAACCTTTGAGCCGAATCCAATTCGTGTAAGGAACATCTTCATCTGTGCAGGTGTTGTATTCTGTGCCTCATCAAGAATAATAAATGCATTGTCAAGTGTACGGCCTCTCATATATGCAAGCGGTGCAACCTCGATAAGACCTTTTTCCATATTAGCATTAAAGCTCTCTGCACCCATAATCTGGAAAAGTGCATCATACAGAGGCCTAAGATACGGATCAACCTTACTCTGCAAATCTCCCGGCAGGAATCCGAGCTTTTCACCAGCCTCAATCGCAGGTCTTGTAAGAATAATCTTGTTGACCTCATTATTCTTAAATGCATTAATAGCCATCGCCATAGCAAGGTATGTCTTACCTGTTCCTGCCGGTCCTACTCCGAACACAATCATCTTATCCCTAATGGCATCAACATACTCCTTCTGTCCGAATGTCTTAGGCTTGATAGGCCTTCCTGCAATCGTCCTGCACACTGTATCAGAATCAATCTCAATCAGCAAATCAGCCTTTTCTTCAAATGACTGTGCAATGGAATAATCAACATTCTGTCTTGTAATCTGGTTGCCTCTCTTAGACAGCTCATACAGATAATTAAGTACTCCTGATGCTCTCTGCACTGCTGCCTCTGCACCTATAACCTTCACAGAGCTGTCTCTTACAATAATTGTAACCTTAAGTGTTTTCTCTATAACCTTCGCATATTCATCAAACTGTCCAAATATATTCGAACAGTGTTCCACCGGTATATTAATAAGACTCTCTACCTCACTCATCAGATGTCTCCACCTTTCTAACATCAAAATCCGCAGGAACAGTTGCATCAATATCAGCATGTGCAATATACTTATCCCCGCTTCTTTCTATATTAACATGATAATCATTTATTTGCACTTTATTTTCTTTCAAATGTTTTATAAATCTCTCAGCTTTTTCATTAAGAATAGCCGCTGCTTCCTCCTCACTGTACTCAGCCTCATTTTCCTTATACTCATTAAGAGTAATCTTCTGTACAGATACAGGAAGTGCAATCAGATTACCAATCTTTATATTCCCCTCATTAACAACCTTGTCATACTCTTTTAAATGTCGTGGAAAGCCGAGAGAAATTTCATATTTATCTATGCTTATAGCATATGTCGTCATCTTTCGTCCAGTATATATTTTATCGGCATATACCGCATTTATCTCATTATCCCATGATAACTGCGTTCTTATCAGAATATCCGCCTGAGCCTGCGTCTGAAATTGCTGTATATTCTCCTCGTAATCATCAGGAACATACAATGTATTCTCAACAAGTATGTCGCCTTCTGATACCTCGTCACCAACAGTGACCTTCGGTGTTCCGCTTCTGGTTATAATGTATTCAATAACACCGGAATATCCTGATATTATATTGCCATCATTAGTGGTGCTGTGTAGCTCATCAGCTTTAGATTCATCAATACTGACTTTCAGAATATTTCCCTCAATCCGTACATTAACCCATGTAACCTGCGACAGTTCATTTTTAATTGCCTTCTCGATATTTTCTGTATCTATATTCTTAACTTTATCACCTGTGTTGATGCCATGCTCTTTAAGAAACCTACGCATTGAATCATCTGTATATATGTAATTTCCGTCAAATTCAATACTCCACACGAATCTGCTGGCAATGAACATCAATACAAATGCAGTGGCAAAGCCAGCAATTATCGAATAATTTCTTCTGTATCTTGCAAAAAGAAACTCTATATCATGTTTCTTTAAAACTTTAATATGAACATGACATTTTCTTCGCATTTCCTTAGTCTTGAAATAATCCTGTCTTGTTATTCTCGCTCTTATTGTCTCTTTCACACACTGGCAGTTATATAATGTAATCCCGCGCCTGCAGCACAGATTAACGAACCTTTCCCGCTCCCATCCGGATATTTCAATAACAATATAATTATGTATCCTTTTCATCAGCCTCTCCTTTTAGAGAAACTTTGCCAATGCGTCCCCTAAGAAGGATTTCGTCCTGATTCATATGGTATATCACAAGATTGCTCCCGCTCACTCTTATATTACCTATTTTCGTAGAAACCTTAAGATATTCGCTTGAATACTCAAGTATCCCCCTGTAATTCTCTATAAAAACCTCGCAGTCACCCAGCATTGATATAACAGGAAGTCCTGCAACAACATCTCTGCTAAGATCACACATCTGTCCGAGCCTTATACCGCTGCTGATAAAATCGACCATATAAGCAGACTTCCAAAATCTTTTTATATTCTATGCTGTTATCCTTTAAAGTATGATTTTAGTCTGTCATTATATTTCCTATTTCTAATTTTTTAATAAGACTCTCTTTAATATCCGTTATATGTTGTCTGAAATAGTTGTGATTTGTTGCTTCAAAATTAAGTATCCTGTTAAGTTTATAATTGAGACTTTCCAGCAAAACCGGATTTTTTATTATAAATCCAAAAAGAGCGATGCCTAAGCACCGCTCTCTCATGTCAAAAATATTAATTATTAGTTGAACTTACGTTTTCTAGCTGCTTCTGACTTCTTCTTACGTCTTACGCTTGGCTTCTCGTAATGTTCTCTCTTACGAATTTCCTGCTGAATGCCTGCCTTAGCACAGTTTCTCTTGAATCTGCGTAATGCGCTATCTAAAGACTCGTTTTCTTTAACGATGACATTTGACATACTACTTCCTGACCACCCTTCTGTTGCAAATTGTGCGCCAAACTACATAAATAGGGTATTTACTAATCGCACAAAAAACATTATATCACATTTTTGCAAATCGTCAAGCCCCAATTATCCAATCTGTGCAAGAATTGTATCAGGTACTTTAGCAATAAGCTCATCAATACCGGCAGGGTTCTTACCACCAGCCTGAGCCATATTAGGACGGCCGCCACCGCCACCGCCAACAATAGGAGCAAGAGCCTTGATAAGGTTACCAGCATGAGCACCTTTGGCAATAACATCATCTGTTGCCATTGCAATAACGCTTACCTTATCAGCACCCTGTGCGCTGACGATAATAACAACACCTGAACCAATCTCACCCTTTAACTTATCACCAAGGTTTCTTAATTCATTCATATCAACACCGTCAACCTTAGTTGCGATATACTTAACGCCGTTAACTTCCTTGATATCTCCTGCTGTATCTCCAAGTGCATTATTAGCAAGCTCGGCCTTGAGCTTCTCATTCTCGCTCATAAGTGACTTAATCTCATCATTCATAGCTGCAATCTTCTTAACAAGCTGTACGGGCTCTGCCTTGGCTGCCTTAGCTGCCTCTTCAATAGTCTTCTCAAGTTCAGCGTAGTACTTCATAACACCCTTATCTGTAAGAGCCTCAATTCTTCTTACGCCTGCAGCAACACCTGCCTCAGATACAATCTTGAAAAGTCTGATATTAGCTGTATTAGCAACATGGGTACCACCACAGAATTCCTTAGAGAAGTCTCCCATAGCAACTACTCTTACCTTCTCGCCATACTTCTCACCGAAAAGTGCCATAGCTCCTGTCTTCTTAGCTTCCTCAATTGTCATTACATCAGTAACAACAGGAATAGCCTCTGCAATCTTTTCATTAACAATATCTTCAACCTTAGCAATCTCTTCCTTAGTCATGCTCTGGAAATGTGTAAAGTCAAATCTTAATCTGTCAGGATCAACGTATGAACCCTTCTGCTCAACATGATCACCAAGAACAGTTCTTAAAGCCTTCTGAAGAAGGTGTGTTGCACTGTGGTTCTTGCATGTATCTGCTCTGTAAGCAGGGGAAACTTCCATTGTTGCAGTATCTCCAACCTTCATCATGCCCTTAGTCATAGTTCCGACATGACCAATCTTGCCACCCTTTAACTTGATAGTAGTCTCAACAGTGAATTCTCCTTCAGATGTCTTAATAACACCCTTATCGCCTTCCTGACCACCCATAGTAGCATAGAATACAGTTTCATCTACAATAACAGTTCCCTTATCACCCTCAGATAAAGCGTCAACAACTTCTTCCTCTGTTGTAAGAACTGTAATCTCAGATTCATTAGTAAGCTTGTCATATCCGACAAATGTGCTTGTTATAGCAGGGTCAATCTCATCATATACAGTTGCATCAGCACCCATATAGTTAGTTACCTTACGTGCATTTCTTGCCTTAACTCTCTGCTCTTCCATAGCTGCATTAAATCCAGCTTCATCAATTGTAAT
The DNA here is from genome assembly GCF_009680455.1 of Lachnospira eligens. GTDB lineage: Bacteria > Bacillota > Clostridia > Lachnospirales > Lachnospiraceae > Lachnospira > Lachnospira eligens_A. The sequence continues at coordinate 116,281 of NZ_WKRD01000005.1, read as the reverse complement.
ATTCTTCTCTTCAAGGATTTCCTTAGTAAGATCAATAGGGAATCCGTAAGTATCATAGAGCTTAAATGCGTCTGCTCCTGATAATACATTCTCACCCTTAGAAGCAAGTTCAGCTTCCATATCATTAAGGATGCTTAATCCCTGGTCGATAGTCTTATTAAACTTATCTTCTTCTTCAGAGATAACCTTAGTAATAAATGTTCTCTTTTCCTCTAATTCAGGATAACCATCCTTAGAGCCTTCAATTACAGTTTCACAAAGCTTAGATAAGAACTTTCCTTCAATACCTAGAAGTCTTCCATGTCTTGCAGCTCTTCTTAAAAGTCTTCTTAAGACATATCCTCTTCCTTCGTTAGATGGCATAATTCCATCACTTACCATAAATGTTACTGAACGGATATGGTCTGTGATAACACGGATAGAGACATCCTGCTTCTCATCTTCCTTATACTTAACTCCAGCCATCTCACAAACCTTGTTGCGAAGTGCCTGTAATGTATCAACATCAAATATAGAATCAACATCCTGCACAACAACTGCAAGTCTTTCAAGTCCCATACCTGTATCAATGTTCTTCTGGATAAGGTCTGTGTAATTGCCGTGTCCGTCATTGTTAAACTGTGAGAATACATTGTTCCATACTTCCATATATCTGTCACAGTCACAGCCTACTGTACAGTCTGGCTTACCACAGCCATATTTCTCACCACGGTCATAATATATCTCAGAACATGGACCGCAAGGACCAGCGCCATGCTCCCAGAAGTTATCCTCCTTACCAAATCTGAATATTCTTTCAGGTGCAATACCGATTTCCTTATTCCATATATTAAATGCTTCATCATCATCCTGATATATGGATGGATATAATCTGTCTGGATCAAGTCCTACAGTCTCTGTTAAGAACTCCCATGACCAGTGAATAGCTTCATCCTTGAAATAATCACCAAATGAGAAGTTACCGAGCATCTCGAAGAATGTACCATGTCTTGCTGTCTTACCTACATTCTCGATATCACCTGTTCTTATACACTTCTGACAAGTTGTAACTCTTCTTCTTGGTGGAATCTCCTGTCCTGTAAAATATGGCTTAAGTGGAGCCATACCTGAATTAATGATAAGCAGACTGTTATCATTATGTGGAACTAAAGAAAAGCTCTTCATTTTCAAATGTCCCTTGCTCTCAAAGAAATCAAGGTATAATCTTCTTAATTCATTCACACCTCTGTACTGCACTTTAACTTCCTCCTGATTATTCAGTAATCTCTTTCTCTTTATTCTCCGATGCAGCCATCTTAGCTGCCTTCTTGGCATCTGCTGCCTTTCGGAGTTTACCACCTACGAATACTGCAAGTACCAGTAACGCAAGCATTATAACAAATCTTACCACTTCATAAGCTATCTCGCCCACGAGCGCGCTGACTAACCCAACCATATTATTACCTCCACGAATTATAATAAAAGCCTTCGCAATAATTTATAATATCACAAGAAACAACATTTATCAAGATTTCCAGTTTCCATCTGTCAGGAAATGCATTGCACGCTGTTCTGCTCCCTTAATTATATTCTTATCATACCCTATAACATTAAGAAGCTTGATTGCATTCCTTGTTGTTGCAGGTCCGGCATACAGCTTATAATCAAACTTAACCTCATCCTCAGTAACTTCCTCCTGAAAATGATAGTTGCTGTAACAGTCCTTAAGTATTGTTGTAAGCTCAATATCATGTGTTGCTGCAAAGCACAACGCCCTGCCTGTATTAAGATTCTTTAATATCTCTGATGATGCTGCAATTCTCTCAACAGTGTTAGTTCCACGAAGTACCTCATCAATAAAGCATAGAACCGTTCTGCCTTTTTTACCAACTGCATCAAGAATTCTCTTTAATGACTTAATCTCAACAATATAGTAACTGTCCGAATTAGCAAGGTCATCCCTTAATGCCATTGAAGAATATATCCTATATACTGGAGCAATGTATTCTTTGGAAAGACTTGTTCCTATAGTCTGTGCCAGAATACTGTTGATTGCTATTGTCTTTAAAAATGTTGATTTACCTGAAGCATTAGAACCTGTAAGAAGAACATTTCCTTTAGTTGTTATTGAATTACACACAGGATTATCTATAAGCGGATGATACACTTCTTTCACACTAAGGTTATTAGTATTTTCCACAAATTCAGGCTTACAGTAAAATGGCAGGCTTTCCCTGAATGATGCAACAGCAATTGATGTCTCTATGAATCCAAGTGTATCTACAAGGTTATATGCATCCTCACTTTTGGCAGTTATAAGCTTTGTCATCTTATTAAACTTCACAATATCCATGTGCGTTATCATTCTTAGATAATCAAGTACAACCTCTCCGATTGAACCATCAACATTGCCTGATTCAATCATCCATGAGCCTTTTGTTACTTTAGAAAAGCTCTTTAATATCTCTTTAAGCCTGTTACACTCTGGTTCAAGAAAACTTATATTGCTTTCACATATATCTTCAGATGCCGATGCCATTTTCACAATAACATTAATACATTTGAAATAATTCTCAATCTTAGCCTTATACTTGTAATAAGTAATTATTGAAAATGCTACCGATGCAATTATAAGCCATATTCCAAGCACCGGAGTTACAAGAACCGTAACAAGTATTGAAGCAATAAGAAATACCCACGCAAGATAATGCACAATATTACTTCCCTGCTCTATATCCATTATATAACCGATATAATCTGTAACTGCAATCTTACGGCTTTTTCCCATATTCATAAATATCTTCTGAATTGTGATTCTTTCTTTTTCATTAGCTGTGAATTCATCTGCAAGCCTGTCCAGTTCGTGAAGCTTTTCTGCATCTGCAACCGGTTCTCTTAACATCTTATATAGATATTCCTGTCCAACAGATGAATTAGTATTATTAATACATTTAAATACTTCATCCATGCCAAGATCATTCCATGTTATATCATCAATCATAGATTCACTCGGATTACCTTTGGCATAATGCGATATATATTCAAAGCTCTCATCTGTTCCCTTGTATACAACACGTTTGCCCCACGCTTTCTTTATGGCATTCTCCGCTGCCTTCTTCCGCTTAATACTGCTGCTTACACATACATACACGCCGATTGCAACAGCCAGCAGTACAAAAACAATAATCTCTAAATCTGTATCTGTCATAAATCCTCCATCTGCCTGTTATTCTGCAATCTGACTGCAGTTTCAAGAGCTGTCTCCATCATATTAGTAAATCCTGTCTGTCTCTCCTGTGCTGACAGCTTCTCACCCCTGTAGAGATGGTCACTTATTGTAAGAATAGTAAGTGCATGTTTTCTGCATCTGGCAGCAGTCATATACAACGCTGCTGACTCCATATCAACTGCAAGCACACCCATCTTCTTCCATCTGTCATTAACTGTTGTATCATCATTATAAAATACATCTGATGCCAGTACATTGCCAACTTTAACCGAAAAATGTTTTTCTTCTGCAACATCATATGCAGTCTTTAAAAGCGTAAAATCAGCTATCGGTGCATATATGCCCGGAAGATTGTACTGTGCCGCAAAGTTAGAATCAGTGCATGAGCCCATTCCAAGTACAATATCCATAAGATTAAGGTCATCATCAAATGCTCCCGCTGAACCAATCCTTATAATATTATCCACATCATATACATTATATAATTCATATGAATATATTCCCATTGAAGGCATTCCCATACCACTTCCCATAACAGATACCCTGCATCCGTTATAAATTCCTGTGAATCCTGACATATTGCGGACCGTATTAAAGCAGCTTACATCTGTAAGATAATTATCTGCTATATACTTTGCCCTTAAAGGATCTCCCGGCATAAGAACTGTCTTTGCTATATCTCCTGTCTGTGCTTCATTATGTGGTGTCCCCATATCTGCCTCCTGTTATCAATCTTAAAAAGGCTGCTTTATATAATAAAGCAGCCCGAATAATTATTTACCTGGGTATTTAATTACTGACTCGACATCATATCCTGCAATCTTATCTCTTCCTTTAAGGCCTTCAAGCTCCATAAGAAAAAGAACTTTCACTACTTCTCCTCCAAGCTCTTCTACAAGCTTGATAATAGCTTCTGTTGTTCCGCCTGTAGCAATCAGATCATCAACAATAATAACCTTCTGTCCCGGAGTAATCGCATCCTTATGCATCTCTATAGTAGCTGTACCATATTCAAGTTCATAATCTGCTGATATAGTCTCACACGGAAGTTTTCCCTTCTTTCTTACAGGAACAAATCCCTTACCGGTATTATATGCAACAGGAACGCCAAATATAAACCCTCTTGATTCTGGTCCTACTACAACATCAAATTCTGTATCCCCTATAAGATCTGTAAGACCGTCTATTGCAAGCTTTAATCCCTCAGGACTCTGGATAACACTTGTAACATCCCTGAATATAATCCCCGGTTCTGGGAAATCAGGTATACTTCTTACATAATCTTCAACTTTCTTGTTCATCTAATATAAATCCTCCTTGGTTATCTGTTAACCTGCATGTCTCGTAATCTCAGATCATTATAGTATGTTATCTGGTTTCTTCCATGCTCTTTAGAATAATAAAGTGCCTCATCTGCACATTTTATGAAGCCTTCCACATCAATATTTTTATTATCAAGATATGTAAAGCCAGCACTGAATGTTATTATAACATCTTCAGGCAAGAAATCATACTCCTGATTTCTAAAATTAGTAAGCATTCCTTCCAGTATCTTTCCTGCCTGCTTTCTGGTATATCCTGAAAAAAGAATCAGAAACTCCTCTCCTCCGTATCTGCCTGCATGAATCGTATCATCAGTGTACTGGCTTATAACCCGCGATAATGTTCTTAATACCATATCACCTTTGTCATGACCATATGTGTCATTAACTTTCTTAAAGAAATCAATGTCAAGCATTGCCACACATACATCTTTCCCTGAAAAGTAATAATCATGCATTGCCTGCTTGATGTTCTCATATATAGAAAACCTTGTATGAAGCTGTGTCAGATAATCTGTTGAAAGCTTCTCCTGAAGCTTTTTCTCTCCATCATAATATTCAACAACATCTTCCACCTGCAGCTTATTGAAATTATACAATATAACCGATATTGCAAATACACAGCTTATCAGTAAAAATGTAGCTGCAAAATCTCTTACATCAAGTGCCTTCACTGCACTTGAAGCACTGTAATTATACATAAATGCTGATGCAATCCATACAGCTATTGATGTAGCATATATAACAAAAATGGTCTTTCTGTCATTAAAAAATGAACTTATCACCATTACCACTGCTGTTCCAACCCACAAGGGTTCACAAAAATAAAATAAAAGTTCCTCAGCAGCAAACAGCCCTACCAGTGATATACAACACATCCTGTTTTTAGTTTCATTAGAAAAATTATCTCTGAAATTAATAATTCTGAATGAACAGCAGCTTATAATCTGGACCGCCGTAACGGATATTAATCTTATTATATCTTCTGTCATTATAGCCGGCAGATTCTTATCAGCAAATGACACTATAATATATAAGATATTAACCGATACCATTATGATAAATAATATTTTCTCAAAGCCAAGCATTTTGTTTCTGAACACATTATGTCTGTAACTTACATGTTCAGCTCCAGTTCCTTTCTTTTCCATTGCAAACCTCTTGTCGTTCAATTATAATTGAATTTATATTATCATAACTTTTCAGTTAAATAAAGTATTTTTTACACAATAAGACACACAAGTCCTGAATTCTCATTCATTACTTTTTCAATTGTATCGCCAATCTTTCCCATGCTCTCAGTTGTCATATTATGTGTTTTTTCATATATTCCGTCTGATACAATCTGTTCTATTGTCTTTCCAAATATATTGGTATCCCAGATTCCGTCCGGATTATCTTTCATATTTCCTTTTATATATTCAATCAGATCTTCTGCCTGATTCCTGTTTCCAACAATCGGGGCAATTTCAACCATTATTTCTGTCTTAAGCAGGTTAATAGACGGAACTTTAGCTTTTATCTTAACTCCATATTTATTGCCATTCTTAATCACTACCGGCTCATCCAGTTGTATATTTTCTTTTGAAGGTGTAACAACTCCGAAGCCATTAAGATTAACTTCGCTTATTGCATCACCAAAGCTTCCCAGTTCATTCTTCTTGTCTGAAAGAGATTTAATCATATCTATAAGCTCATGCTCATTATTAATCTGCGTTCCTGTAAGTTCACTTAATATTTTATAATATAGATCTTTCGAAAGCTTAAATTCAATTTCAACCCTCCCTGTTGACATATCAACATTTTTCACATCAATCTTTTCTATGTATTCGCATGTATTATTCAACTCAAGATACGCATCCTTCATAACATTTATATTATCAAGAATCGAAAGTGCCGCATCTACTATATGCATCTTAAGCCAGTGTGATGACTCAAGTACTTCAACCCATGCAGGTGCATAAAAATCAAGCTGTGATACCGGAAATTCTTTAAGCACACCTGATATAACCCTGTCAACATCTTCTTTTCTTAGCTGATCACAATTAAGAGCATAGACATTTACACCATATTTTTCTTTCATAGCTTCTGCAAGCTGCACAGATTCTTTAGCATAAGGCTTCACACAGTTTAATATCACAACAAACGGTTTTGAAATCTTTTTCAGCTTATCTATAGCCATCTGCTCCGCGTTGACATAATTATCCCGTTCTATTCCTGTAAATGAGCCATCTGTTGTAATAACGATTCCAATAGTAGAATGCTCCTCTATCACCTTTTCAGTACCAATCTGTGCTGCCATTGAAAATGGAACCGGTTCTTTTGACCATGGAGTATTAACCATTCTTTCTTTGCCATTCTCCTCTGCTCCCATTGCGCCATCAACCATAAATCCAACACAGTCAATTGCACGCACTTTAATCTTAATATCATCAGCCATGCAGATTGCTGCACTCTCACCAGGTATAAACTTAGGTTCAGTAGTCATAATCGTACTTCCAGCACTACTCTGTGGCAGTTCGTCGATTGTGCGTTGTTTCTCGTTAGCATCTGCAATCTCAGGAATTACACATAGATCCATAAATCTTTTTACAAATGTCGACTTTCCTGTCCGTACAGGACCTACCACACCAAGATATATCTCCCCATTAGTGCGTTTCTTTATATCCTCGTACAGATTAAAGTTTATATTTTCCTTTCTGTCTGACATACTTTCCTCCCTGTAATTAAAGCGGTACATAAAAAATTATGCCTTCCGCATATACTTGTAAAAAATATATGTGAAAAGCATAATTTTTATTCTGCATTTAATTGTAATTTTGCTTAATTCCGAATAGTCGCAATTATTCATCAAATTCCGCAAGCACATAATAACCCCTGCTTGTCTCTCCAACCTCTTTAACAATTCCATGTCTTGACTTTAACCTGTCAGGTGTTGAATAGTTTCCTGACATTGCAACTGCCGGCTCTATCGTATAATAATAACTGCTAGGAAGCTTACCCTCCGTAATATCTACCTCATCTCCTGGCTTGACAAGATTAGGTCTGCTCATTGTGAATTCCATCTGTCTCATGTGCATACATCTCCTTTACAGATTAATCTTTTCTAAACATTTAATCGTATACTCTGCAACCTTCTGCTTTAGATATACATTATTCTCAAGCTTTAACTCAGGATCTTTCTTTAGCATATCTTTCGCTGCATCTGACGCTTCCTTTAATGTCTTTGCATCAGTAAATACATCTGCTATTCCGAAATCAAAATCACCGCTCTGCCTTACCCCGAAGAAATCTCCCGGTCCACGCAGTCTTAAATCTTCCTCAGCTATCTTGAATCCATCGTTGGATTTATTAAGAATTTCCAGTCTTTTTCTTATCTTCTCTGACTTATTGCCTGTAACAAATATACAATATGACTGATATTCTCCTCGCCCAACACGGCCTCTTAACTGATGAAGCTGTGCAAGTCCAAATCTTTCCGAATTCTCTACCATCATAACAGTGCTGTTAGGCACATTTACACCAACCTCGATAACTGTAGTTGATACCAGCACATCTGTTTCATGTGCTGCAAATCTTTCCATCACCTCATTCTTTAACGATGGACGCATCTTGCCATGAAGATATTCTATCCTTATATCCGGAAGTTCTTTCTTAAGCATTGCCGTGTAATCAACAACATTTTCAGCCTCTACAGCCTCACTGTCCTCAACCATTGGACATATTACATAGCATTGTCTGCCGGAAGCAACCTGCTTGTGTATAAATGCATACGCCTTCGGTCTGTAGCTTTCATCCACAACGCAATTCTTTATAGGAAGTCTGTTCGCAGGCATCTCATCAATTATTGATATATCAAGGTCACCGTACAGTATAATTGCCAGAGTTCTTGGTATTGGCGTTGCACTCATTACAAGAATATGCGGGCTTTTCCCTTTCTGTGAAAAGTCACGGCGCTGGTTTACTCCGAATCTGTGCTGCTCATCTGTTATAACAAGTGCCAGTTCTTTATATTCAACCTTTTCCTGTATCAACGCATGCGTTCCTACTATTATTCCGGCAGTTCCATCTGCAATCCTTGCATATGCTTCCTTTTTCTGTTTCGCTGTCATTGAACCAACAAGAAGTTCAACTCTGATATCAAGTCCTGCCTTTTCAAAGCCTTTAACAAACGATTCATAATGCTGTCTTGCAAGAACCTCTGTTGGTGCCATCAATGCTCCCTGATATCCTGCAATAACCGTATTGATAAGTGCAATTGTTGCAACAACTGTCTTTCCTGAGCCTACATCCCCCTGTATCAGACGGCTGCACAGGTGTTCACCTGACATATCTTGTGCAACCTCTGACACAGTCCTTAACTGTGCATTAGTAAGTGAATATGACAGGCTTTCAAGGAATTGATCCTTTTCTTTGCTTTCTGGTATTACATAGCTGTTCGGTATGCGTTCATTTGCACTCTTTAATGAAAGAGTTGCTAGCGTGAATAAAAAAAACTCTTCAAACGCAAGTCTGTGTCTCGCCTGAACATATTCTTCCATTGTCTTAGGAAAATGTATATTAACAACACTGAAATTATGCTCAGCAAGCGAATATCTCTTTCTTATATAATCAGGTATATATTCCTTTTCAAGTCCCGCGCTGTATTTTTCAAGTGCCTGTGCAACTGCCTTAGTAACAGCATTGTTAGTAAGACCTTTAGTCAGAGGATATATTGGCTGCAGTGTTCCCTGAAGTTCCTTGTACTGGGCAAGTGTATACATTTTCGGCTGTTCTAATAACCAGCCTCTTTTATTAACCAGCCTTCCCCTGAATACATATCTTGTTCCAAGCCTTAATGTATTCTTTAAAAATGGCATGTTATACCAGCTGCATTTTATGGAGTCGCCATTATAATCCTTTATAGTCACAGTTAATATCTTAAGCCTGCCGCTCCCATATATATCCGGGCTTTTGCATACCTGTCCTTCAACAGCTACCTCTGTATGCTCTGATTCATGGCTTATATCTTTAACAAAAACAGGCTCATGGTATACATCGTAATCCCGTGGGTATAACCCCACGAGATCCGATACTGTGTATACCGAAAGCCTGTTAAAATTCTCAGCTGTCTTAGCGCCGATTCCCTTTAATTCTGTTATATTCATAATTCTTACTCAACAGATACAATATAATAATAAACCGGCTGTCCACCAAACTGAAGTTCAACATCTACATCAGGGAACTTTTCTTCAATCTTAGAAACAACTGCCTCGGCAGCAGCTTCTTCAATATCAGCTCCATAGTAAACACTTATAAGTTCAGCTTCATCCGACATCATTGACTCAATCATCTCAAGAAGAGTCTCATCCATATCAGTACCAACTGCAGCAAGTCCCTTATCACCTAATCCAAGATAATTATCCTTCTTAATCTCCTTGCCGTCAATTGATGTATCTCTTACAGCATAAGTAAGCTGTCCAGACTTAACTGTTGAAAGACTGTCTGTCATCGCATCGCCATTATCCTTAGCACTGCGTGTTGTCTCAAAGTTAATCATAGCTGTAATTCCCTGTGGTACTGTCTTAGTAGGGATAACAATAAGTTCCTTGTCTTCAACAATTGATGCTGCCTGGTTAGCTGCAAGAATAATATTGCTGTTATTAGGAAGAACATATATTGTCTTGGCATTAATCTTATCTGCTGCATTAAGGATATCCTCTGTCGAAGGGTTCATTGTCTGGCCGCCTTCAATAACTTCATCAACACCAAGTCCCTTAAAAATCTCTGCGATTCCGCTTCCCGGTGCAATTGTGATAAATCCAAAATCCTTAGCTGGCTCAGCTTTTTTCTGTTCAGCTTCAGAATTTTTCTCCATAGCCTGCTTAGCTGCTGCCGCCTGCAGTTCTGACTGTGCAACAACCTTCTGGTTATGCTCCTCTCGCATATTATCGACCTTCATCTTAGTAAGCTGACCATATTCCAAGGCCTTCTCAAATGCCTGACCTGGATGGTTAGTATGCACATGAACCTTAACAATATCATCAAGAGCAACACATACTATAGAATCACCTATCGATGTAAGGAATGCTTTGAAGTCTGCTTCAGTCTTCTCATCAAACTCCTTATCAAGCATAATTATGAACTCGGTGCAATAACCGAACTTTATATCTACATTCTCTACAGCAGCTCCCTTTCCTGCGCCCGGAACTGTCTGTTCATTGGATGGCTTACTCTCTGTTATAGAAAAATCTGTAACCTTTCCTGTAAGTGCATCATACATTCCCTTAAGAACAACAACAAGTCCCTGTCCGCCTGAATCCACAACTCCCGCTTCTTTAAGGACAGGAAGCATATCAGGTGTCTTAGAAAGTACATATTCAGCATGTTCAATAATTATACGCATAGCCTCTTCAATATCATCTGTCTGTGATGCAATCTCAGCAGCCTTATCAGAAATACCCTTAGCAACTGTAAGGATTGTTCCTTCCTTTGGCTTCATAACTGCCTTATATGCTGTCTCTGTAGCTCTGCTTGTTGCAAGTGCAAGTGTCTCAACAGTAATTTCAGTTACGCCCTTCATCTCTTTAGTAAAGCCTCTTAAGAGCTGTGATAAGATAACGCCTGAGTTACCTCTTGCACCTCTTAACGAGCCTGATGATATAGCCTTAGAAAGATTCTCCATATTAGGGTTAGCAATAGAACTTACTTCCTTAGCTGCTGACATAATAGTAAGAGTCATGTTAGTACCTGTATCACCATCTGGAACAGGGAAAACATTAAGGTCATTAATCCATTCTTTCTTAGACTCAAGGTTTTTAGCTCCTGCAAGAAACATCTTCTGCACAAGTGCTGCATCTATTGTATTAGTTGCCACGATTATCCTCCATTCTGCAATTAAGCATTATAACAATATTTCAATTAATCAATTACTCTTACGCCTTCAACATATATGTTGATTTTCTTAATCTCAAGGCCGGTAAATTCTGACACTTTATACTTAACATTCTCAATAAGATTATCTGCTACTGCAGCAATACTTACACCATAAGATATAATAACATGAAAATCAATCTCAATAAGATTATTCTCATCTATAACCACACTGATTCCTCTTGTAAGGCTGTCTCCTTTAAGAAGCTTAACAAGTCCGTCTTTCATGCTGACAGCAGCCATACCCACAATTCCAAAGCACTCAACTGCTGTAGAACCTGCGTACTGTGCAATAACTTCCGAATCAATCGAAACTTTTCCAAGTTTATTCTCCAAAGTTCCCTTCATAGATAGTCCTCCAATACTGCGGCTTGTATTTGTTAACACCCGTAATACGGATGCAAGTTTCGCGCAGTCAAACTTTACATAAAAATATGTATATAAATAGCACAAATATTATACTATCTTTCTACAGAAAAATAAACACATTTTCGAATTCTTTATTAAACTTTGATTATCAAATGAATGTCCAAAAAATAAAGTGAATCGCGTTTTGCGCAATTCACCTTAATATACTGGTATTAACTTTAAAGCTCATAGATTATGCACGCTCAACTAAACCAGAACGTAAGCATGAAGTACAAACATACATCTTCTTAGCATTTCCGTTAACCTTTACTTTAACAGACTTAACATTAGCATTCCAAACTTTATTAGATCTTCTATGAGAATGACTCACTGCATTACCAAAGTGAGGACCTTTTTCGCAAATTGCACACTTAGCCATTTCAATAACACCTCCTTACCGGTATTGGGTAATTTACCCACAACAGAAATTATTGTATCAGATAAAAAAATATTTTGCAACACATTTTTCAAGAATTTTCTTCAAAATTCTCTCAAAAGCACAACATATTGTTCTGATTACTGGCAGAACATGTTATAACCCACAACAATCAATGTAATTATTATGCATACGCACAAGAATACATTATCCATTATAAACAGTGTTATTATCATTCCAACAGCAATCCAGAAGAATATAAATCCAAGCAGTCTGCACATATATATACTTCCTTAATAAGTATGTTATATAATATGCACATTACATATGTTTATGAAAAACTACTCCGCTGCATCTTCAATAGCTTCATCAATATCTGCATCAGTTACAACCTTTTCATCCTTACCCTTGAATTTATCAATAACATCAGGAATCATATCAAGAATCTTAGTTACAGTATCCTGATTCTTAATATTAACAAGCTTGGTTGCACCATTCTGAATAACTAAAACCGCGCTCGGTGTAACCTTTCCGGTCATTCCACCACCGGCATTATTCTTCTTATCCCCTGCAAATGCTCCTGCTCCAACTCCAAACGAAACATCAACAAGCGGAAGGATAATTGTATCCTTAACCGTAACCGCATCACCAACAACAGTCTTAGCTGATATAAATGCATCCATCCCCTTAAAAAGTGATGCAACTGTTGAATCAAAATTATTCTCTGCCATAAAATCCCTCCTTGTTTTGCAAATCAAAATCCGAATCCTATGATGAGGAGAGGGATTTTGACCTCCTTGTTTTGTGAAGTACTGTTAACATTATAACATAACCTTCTCTATCTGGAAATAAACTTTTTAAACTGTTCATTTCTATACACTCTTAACGCTATCACAAGCACTGAAAATATACATATATTTCCTTTCAGGAATATACTGCCCTCTTTAATATTCTCACCAAATACCGGTTCTAAAGAAAGGTCAACTCCTGACATACCATAAAAGATTGATATATAAGCAAGCACTTTGCCCATTGTCGCCGGGTCTTCAAATCCAAGTCTTGCATTAATTCTGTATTTCTTAGGTCTAATAACCTTAATAAGTGTCTTTAACTGTTCCACAAAAAAATGAAAAAGTGCCTTATTATCCTCATCTGTCACAAATTCTTTTGCCTTCTTCACTTTTCCTTTAAGCTTGTCAGCCGCTCCGGAAACCTTTTTTACTGTATCCTTTACAAGGTTTATTATCTCTTTAATCTTTGTATATATTACAAAGCATTTATCCTTAACTTTATCAAAGAAGTTCTTATTCTGTGTCGTCTTAGATTCATCTTCTGATACAGTCTCTTTAAGACTCTCTGCAGACTCTTTAATATCTTCCACATTATTTTTAACAGCCTGTGTATCTTCTTTAGTATCACTCACAGCCTCAGCCATCTTAATCTGTGGTTTTTCCTCATTTTCCGTAAGCTTCTTGGCTTCATCGTCGTTTACAGAAAAAATATTTTCTTCTGAGTGTTTTGTTTTTTTCTTCTTTGATGTCCTATGTTTTGAAGTTTTTTCTTTTTTTTGATTATTACTGTAAATTGTAATAAAAAGTGCCTTGGCTTTAATTGCAAGTTCTTCATCATACGAAACAAGCACCCTTAATATTCCAAGCCATGACAATTTCGCATGTACCTTGAACTTACCATGATAATCAGCATCAGCCTTATATCTTACCGGCACAAAAAGAACTGCTGCCACAACAATTATTACAAGTCCTAAAATACACGCGATAACTATGCCTGTTATCTTAAGTATAAGCAATAAAACATGCAGCATAGCCCCACCTTTCCAGCAGCATGTCAGCTGCCCTTCCTTAATTCTGTGCCAAACCTAAGATAACCAGCGACATCAACGCCTCCTGTATGGGAATATGTGTCGTCAACTATGCATCTTACCAGTTCAAGTGCCTCATCCCTGCCCTTCGCAAGTCCTACAACATACACTTTATCTCTGTATGATTTATTCTTAAAATGCGGCTGTTTCAGCATATTAGCTGAATAAACATCAAGAATATTATCAGGATTGACAGAAATTGCAACAATATAAGTATCTATGGTAAATCTGTTCTTTCTGATAAGACCAAATGTTTTGTATTTTGCTTTTCTTGCGTTATCCCCAAGATAAAGATATCTATACCACTTCAACTTAACATCCCCCAAAAACCTTAAACTTCTCATATGCACATCAGCACATTTGCATTAGTTATCACTTATCATTGTCTTAATGATCTCAACAACTGCCTTCTGCTCTGCATCATCATTGCACTGCATAAGAGAATTATTAATATAAGCCTGTATCTCTTCCGTATTGTTAAAGAATACCGGAAGACTTGAAAGCACTGATGCCATAACAGCTCTCTTAACCATTACATTCATGTTTTTAAAACTGTCGTCAAGTTCCATAATAAGCTTTTCTGCCGTCTCATCAGCATAAGAATTATCAGGAATCTCAGCAAATACCTCTGATTCAAGTTTAACAAAATCACTGCCTGACTGTAACTTAAGTGTTTTAGACAAAGCATTATATGCAGATAAAAGCTCATATTCCTTAAGCTCATCCACAAAGTTAGCAAGGCTGTATTCTATTGCATAATCACCAGATGATACTGCCTCAAGAATTCTTTCCTGTTTTCCTTCAAATGCAGCAAAATCTTCTGAAATATCTTCAAATCTTTCACCTGTAACATAAGCATTTCTCGTCTTACTTAAAACATTCTTGGCATTCTCAATCTCTTCTATTCTGTCAAGTGTATTTCTTCTTGTAAGGACAACTGTGAGTGCATCATTAACAACCTGTGTAAGAAGCACATATACATCAGCATAATCTGTCATCTTCTCAGTTGCAATATCAAGTGCTCCTTTGAGTCTTACATATTCGTCTTTATCAATATTTCTGTAATCAGCCCCTGCAAGTGTGTTATATATATCATAGACATCCGGGAACTTATCAAATCCCGCCTCACCTGAGAGCATCGCACTTGTACTTAAAGTGTAATAGAAATCATCTATCGAATCCTTTCCAGCACCATGATACAGTGTAAATGCATCTCTGATATGCTCAAAGAATCTGTCCTTTAACATTCTTACAGGAAGCTGTCCTACTATCTCTGAAATCTTGCCATTAATAACAACATTATCCTTGTCAGACAATATATAATGCATAATCTCATTAGTCATATAGGTATTATAGTAGTCGTAATCCAGTTCACCTTCGTTAAATCTGTACTCAACTCTGTTAAGTACATGTTCATATATTCTTAATCTGTCAACATAAGCTGTTATAACTTCCATAATCTCAATAATCTGTTCACGGAATGAATTGAGTTCGTTGAATGCCTCATAATCATCACATTCATCATTCTCCACGAAACGCTCCACAAGCTCATTAAGTCTGTTAATCATGTTAAGAAGGTCTTTATCATTCTGTAAATCTCTTGCAATATCAAGTACAGTATAATAATTCATGGACATTTTGATAAATCCAAGCCCATTATACATGGAACACATTCCATTACCATACTTTAAAAGATTTTCTGAAAGATTCTTTCCCTTTGTAATTTCGCCTGCTATATAACCTAAATTCTTCAATATATCAAACCTCGTTTATTTTAAATTCAACTTATCCAACGCATCACAGAAATCAAATGTAGCATAGTAATCCTTTATTGTCTCTGCTCGTCTGATCATCTGAACACTGCCATCTTCCTTAAGAAGAAGCTCTGCTGATCTTAACTTTCCATTATACTGGTATCCCATAGAAAAACCATGTGCTCCTGTATCATGGATAATAAGATAATCACCCATATCAATCTTAGGAAGCATTCTGTCAATTGCGAACTTATCACTGTTCTCACATAAAGAACCTGTGACATCATACTTGTGGTCGCAAGGTGCATCCTCTTTACCCGCAACAGTAATATGATGATATGCACCATAGATTGCCGGACGCATAAGGTTAGATGCACATGCATCAACTCCGATGTATTCCTTATAGATATGCTTCTCATGAATTGCCTTAGTTACAAGACAGCCATATGGAGCAAGCATAAATCTTCCAAGCTCTGTATAGATTGCAACATCACCCATTCCGGCCGCACCAAGAACCTCATCATATACCTTGTGTACTCCTTCACCGATAACTGCAATATCGTTAGGCTCCTGATCTGGCTTGTAAGCAACACCAACACCGCCTGAAAGATTTACGAATTTAATATCTGCACCGGTTTTGTCTCTTAACTCAACTGCAAGCTCGAATAAAATCTTAGCAAGTGTTGGATAATATTCATTAGATACTGTATTACTTGCAAGGAATGAATGGATACCAAAATGCTTAACCCCCTTGCTCTTTAATATCTTAAATGCTTCAATAATCTGGTCATGTGTCATACCATATTTGGCATCACCTGGATTATCCATAATAGATGTTCCAAGCTGGAAATATCCGCCCGGATTGTAACGGCAGCTCATTGTTTCAGGAAACTTACCGTCTAATATCTTATCAAGAAACTCAATATGAGTAATATCATCAAGATTGATAGTAGCACCTATCTCATTAGCATATGCATACTCTTCTGCTGGAGTATCATTAGATGAGAACATAATCTCTTCCGGCTTATAATCAAGCGCATAGCCCATCATAAGCTCTGCCATAGATGCACAGTCAACACCGCAGCCATAATCCTTTAATATCTTTAAAATATATGGATTAGGAGTAGCCTTCACAGCAAAATACTCTCTATAACCTTTATTCCATGAGAATGCTTCCTTTAATCTCTTAGCGTTCTCTCTGATTCCCTTCTCATCATAGAGATGATAAGGAGTCGGATATGTTTTGTCGATTTCCTTAAGCTGTTCAAGTGTAACAAATGTCTTTTTCTTACTCATTATCTTCCTCGTTTCTGTGCTGAATTTCTAAAAATCTTTCGCAAGCCCACGTATACAGCACCAACGCATAGTCAGGCCACTGTAAGAAATCCTATATTATGCAGAAATATTTGTCAAGTTTTTAGTATGATATGTCTGCAAAAAATAAGAAGCCACTAAAGGCTTCTTATCAATTAATGAAATTATAAATTAATACATCCCTTAAATGCATCAGGTGCAACCGTTACATTCTTTCCATAGTCTGCTTCTTTAAGACTAAGGCAATTAATGAACGCTTCATTTTCAATTGATTTAAGGGACTTTGGAAACTCAACTTTCTCAAGTCTCCTGCAGTTTTCAAAAGCATTAGGTGCTATTACCTCTACCCCTTCTGGAAATGCAACCTCTACAATATCATCTCTGTTAGAAAAAATTCCTTCTGTTATTCTTGTAAAATCTGACATATCAATCTCTTTAAATGTTCTGTTGTACAATGTCACTTTAATTCGGCTACCACTCATATCATTTCCCTCTTTCCTGTTAGTCCGGATTACTGTTCCAAAAATTTAATAACAAGTGGACTTATCATAGATGCCTGTGCCTGATATACTGACTGTGGATCATTCTTATATACATTATCATAAGGCATTCTGTTAATAAGCTGAACATTTGCCTCTATCTGTCCATAATATGTCCCAGTCTTTATGTACTGCTGTTCATCACTGTTATTATTAATAATATCCGTTCCTGTTACCCCAATTCTTTCAGAACCGGTTCCTGTGACTATATTATACAATTCTGCAGCTAAATTGTCACCTTTATCTGCAGATATTGCCGAAAATAATTTAGCAAGGATATCCTTATATGTTTCACATACATACAGATACTCCTCATAACTTATAAGCGAACTGTTATCCTGTTCCTTATAACTGCTTCCTGTCCTTTCAGTCGCTGTATGTTTACTGGCATAATTCCCTGTAATTGTATCAGGAGCATTCACATCAGAAGCTACAGTAAAATCTGTAGCATATGCACCATCAACGGTTGTTGAGTCATTAGCAAGTACACCACCTAATATATCATTAATCTTGCTGATATAATTAAGCGTTTCTTCATACGGAGGCACTCCTCCATACTTCTGTACTGAACCACTGCCAGCATTATATGCTGCAAGAGCAAGCGTAGCATTACCATCATAACTGTCTAACAGCTCTGATAACATCTGTGCACCGGCATATACATTCTGTCTGGCATCAAAAGGATCCGTAACACCATAGCTTTCTGCCGTATATGGCATAAGCTGCATTATTCCCTGTGCTCCGCAATACGATACAGCATCCGGATCAAACCCTGATTCTGCCTGTGCTACAGCTTTAAGAAAATTCTCATTGATTCCAAATTCTTTTGCTGCTCCGGCAAAAATATTCTCAAGAGAATCGTCCACAGTAATATTATTATATATTTTATCAAAATCAGTCCCACCAGAATTAACATATGTCTGGTTATTAACAAGATATATGTCACCATCTGACGGAGTGATATAGTTAACAGTATTCATCATCATTCCTCATAATCATGCAATTAATCACTAAACAATATTATACATTCTCACAACTTCAATATCAATAGCCGAAATATGTATCAAACACAGCTTTTGCTACCACCTGTGCACTTGACACACCAGAATAACCCCCTTCCAGAATCACACATACTGCTATCTGGGGATTATCATAAGGTGCAAAGCCCGTAAACCAGCTATGATATCTGTCAGAGTCATCATACTGTGCCGAACCGGTCTTTCCTGCTGCTTCATATGATGAATATTTCATAGAATTTCCTGTACCAGAAGTTATTACCTCTCTCATGCATTCTGTAAGGTATTCTGCCTCTTCTGCTGACATCACAGTTCCTGCCTCTGTTGGCTTATTCTTAACAACCGTTCTTCCCTCACTGTCACTTATACTGTCAACAATATAAGGAGTCATCATAACGCCATCATTAGCAACACTAGCCGCTATCATCATATTGTGAAGCGGTGTCATCATCGTCCTTCCCTGACCGATACCGGTCTCCTGCATCTCACTTATCGAAGAATCCTGTGTTACAGCCATTGTACTCTTAGAATACTCAAACCCTACAGGAAGATTAGAATTAAATAATAATGTACTGCACAGATTCATGAAAGATGTCTTATTAAGTCCTGCTCCAATCGTAGAAAATGCAGAATTACAGGAATTAGCAAATGCTTTTCTTAAATCCTGATATCCATGTGCCGTATGATCAAAGCATGCAATAGTAGTTCCACCAGATATATATGCCTGTCCATCACAATTATATGAATAATTATAATAATCATTCTGATTCTGCCTTATATATGCAAGAGCAGTAATTATCTTGAATGTTGAACCAGGTGGATATAGCCCTTGCGTTGCCCTGTTTAAAAGCACCGAATCCGCACTATCATAAGTAATCCACTCATCATAATCGGTATTTACTGCATTTGCATCAAATGATGGATTCGATACCATTGCAAGAATCTTACCCGTAGCAGGTTCCATCGCTATAACTGCACCTTTATTATTACCAAGTGCTTTATATGCCGCTTTAGTAAGTTCAACATTAAGTGTTGTTGTAACATTATGCCCCTTTGCTTTTCCTCCAGACAGGTCATTACCAATCTGATCAAGCACATTATCTGTCTCACTTAAAAGAAAATAATTCTGAGACTGTTCTATTCCTGTCTTCATCCCTGTAAGAGAAGTAAATCCAACCGAATGACAGAACAGATTATCATAAGGATAATAACGTGTTTCATTACCATCCTCATCCGTAAGCGTTGTTGCAAGTACATCTCCGTCATCTGCTAATATATCACCTCTTACAACCTTGCTTTCCTGATTGTCTACTCTTTTATTGTAAGGATTATTCACAATTGTTCCTGCATCTCTCACATTGAATATACACAGATACACAATAGTTGCAAGAAAAAGTCCTACAAAAAAGAATGCAATTATATTAGTCTCTTTATTTCGCAGATTCTTCTTTTCATTATCAACTATATCACTTTGTATGTTTTGTTTTTTTCTTCGTCTGTCCTGTTTTTTGTTTTCTGCCATCTTTCCTGTCACCTTCATCCTGTCTCATATTGTACATTCCATTAATAAGAGCAAACATTATAAGCGAGCTTAATATAGAGCTTCCCCCGTAACTTACAAAAGGAAGTGTAACACCTGTCATCGGTATAAACTTAATTGCACCTCCCACAGTTAAGAACACCTGAACCCCATATGTAACCCCAAGTCCTACAGCTACAAGACGATAAAAAAGTGTCTTACATCTTGAAGCTATATTCATCATAAGAATAAGATTATTAAGGCACACTAAGAATAGAGCTATTGAAAATATGAGTCCAAATTCTTCAGATATAGCAGAAAACATAAAATCTTTCTCTGCTACAGGTATCTTATCAGGCATACCCTGACATAATCCATATCCAAACCACGATCCCATACCAATTGCAAAAAGAGACTGACATATCTGATATCCGCTTGTATCAATATATTCCCACGGATTACGCCATACAATAACTCTCGCTCTCACATGTGCAAAAAGCTTATATGCAATAACAGATGCACCTGCTCCGGCAATCAGTCCTGCCCCGGCATAGGCCAGTTTTCTTGTTGCTATATAAAGCATTGCAATATACACCACAAAGAATATAAGTGCAGCACCAAGGTCAGTTGAAAGCACAAGAATAATAACATGAAGTGCGGCAAACGCTGTAACAATACATGTCTGTTTAAATGTCGTTGACTTATTAAACATCGAAGCAACAAACATAACATACAAAATCTTAACAAACTCTGCCGGCTGTACAGAAAATGCTCCTATGCTTAATGTAAGATTGGCTCCATACACCTTATTTCCTAATAAAACAGCACATAAAAGCACAAGTCCCGAAATGCAATATATCCATCCAAAGTTTCTGAAGCTCTTAACAGTTTTTAAAAGCCATGGAACAAGAAACATAATAACCGTTCCAAACACAGCAATAACAAACTGTTTAACACATTTGTCAAAATTAAGCCTTGCTATCATGATAAATCCAACTGACATCAGCATACACATATTATTAACAAGAAGCCTTGAAGCCTTTGGATACAATATGTAATAAAACGCAATGAATACTATAAGATATATAAGCTGTACAAAATAAAAGCCTATATATCTAGTCTCACCTTTCATAAGATACAACACATAATATCCAAGAAAATGTATCGCGAATATTATAATATACTGCTGGATATATATTCCTTTTCTCTTTTCTTCCTTATGGATTATTGCTCCTCTGTAAGCAGAAAGAACATAAAACGCCATCAGAAAAGCAAATATGTATTTTGTAAGTTCAATAAAAACTGACTGCATAGCAATCTCCTTTATTCAAGTCACTTAATCTTAGTCGATTGCCTGATGAAAATGTCCTGTAGTACCGCCACTCACTCCATCAGTCATAACTAATTGTATATCATCTGCTTCACTTTCGTCAAATTCATAACGAATTACACACACACCGCATTCTTCGGGATTTTCTTTTGTAAGATTGAGTTTTTCTCCCTTCATTACAGAATAACAGAATTCACACATACTTTCCACTGTATAAGAGCTGCCCTTCGGCCCTGTAATATTAATGATGCCCCAGCATCCGTCACATTTTCCGTAAGTTCTTCTCACACACTGTTCAGATACCATAAGAGGCACATTCCCATATACTACAAGTTCCGTGTCACTTCCAATTACAGGCTTCATCTCCTTATCTGTAAGTTCAAGCGGCAGTGTCATTCTGTCAAGAATAACCCCGGCATTACTGCACAGCCTTCTTAATTCATCTTTTGCAAATGTATTAAATATATATATGCCGCTGTCCGTAATAATATGCACCTTGTCAGATAATTTTTTCCAGTTGTCACTTCCAAGAAAACCAATCTGCTCAATATTACGGCATACAAACCTGTCTATGCCACAGTCAGAAGCTTTCTCACATAAGTACTTAAACTTATCATATTTCTCTGCCTTAAGAATATGTGGAAGGAACATATATACATATATTCCATGTGACTGACAGTGCTTTACAGCCTCTTTTAATGAATTCTCATCATTCATATAAAACATCTTATAATCAAGATAAATACTTTCAACACCTGAAACTGATGCTGCTTTCTTTACCTGCGCTATATCATGAAGGTATGCAGCTTTTCTTACCTGATAATTATTATCATCAGCTTCATTCTTGTCGTCAGTCTCTGCACATTCAGGCTTATTATAAGTTCTTACAAGACTGTGCTTTAAATGTGTCTCAAGCTGTTCAAGTACATTTCTTCTTAATTCCTTAATCCAGCCGACAGGCACAAACACACCATCATCAAGCTGCACTTCTGCATCTTCCACCACAAAACATGTATCGCCGGTTTTCTTTAAATTCTTAACCAGTTCCTCCTCTGAGGCCGGACGGCTCTGTGCTTCGGTAACTATCTCTCCTGTACATGTCTTTTCAATTCCATCATACATTACTGTAAGTGATATATTTTCATTCTTTCTTACACTAAGCTTCATATCTACATGAAGCTTAGGTGTTGTCCCGACATAATTATCCGCTATATATGCCTTAATCTTAGCATTATTCATTCTGTTGACAATTCTTCCCTCATACAGCGGGTATTTCTTAGGAAGATTGACAACGAAGGTCTGTCCTGCTGCCACATCAGCTCCGCTCTCAAATGAATGTTCCTTATCAATCTCAAAGACATCACCTCTGTTTACATTCTTTAATGCTTTAAATGTAATTCTTCCTGCCTTGTTAGATACTACCTTAAGGCACTCCGTTCCCATATGGTTAGGACGCCCCAGTGACATCATCTTCTTTCCCTTGACGCTGTCATAATAGCCTGTAGTAAATGCACCTCTGTTATATATATCTGAAAGGTCATCAATATCCTGCTTATCTACCTTGAAGCCTTTTCGTCCCCTCTCAAGATACATATCAACATATTTACGGTAAATATGCGTTACCATAGCCGCATATGTGACATTCTTCATACGGCCTTCAATTTTCAGAGAATACACTCCACTTTCTATAACATCAGGAAGTATCTGTAATGCACACATATCCTTAGGGCTTAATGCGTAACTGTTGTTTCTGTTATTAATCTTTTCGCCGTTATCATACACATCATAAGGCATCCTGCACGGCTGGGCACACCTTCCCCTGTTGCCGCTTCTTCCTCCGTTAAAGCTTG
Source organism: Lachnospira eligens (assembly GCF_009680455.1). Taxonomy (GTDB): domain Bacteria; phylum Bacillota; class Clostridia; order Lachnospirales; family Lachnospiraceae; genus Lachnospira; species Lachnospira eligens_A. Next base: position 92,854 of record NZ_WKRD01000005.1, on the reverse strand, counting down.
AAAGCAGGCATTGTCCCGAATAACAGTAACATAATGCTCCATGCACAAAGCTTTCTATCTCCACATCTAATCTCTCATGAAGCTGCTTTATTTCCTGCAGATTCATCTCTCTTGAAGTGACTATTCTTGTTGCACCAAGTTCCTTTAAAAGCCTGCTGCCATACACTCCGGTCTGTGTCATCTGTGTGCTTGCATGTATATCCATATCAGGAAAATGTTTTCTTATAAGGTTAAGCACACCCATATCCTGTACAATCACTGCATCAAGACCTGCCTCATAGAATGGTATAAGATATTCTATAAGACTGTTCTCTATCTCTCTTGACTTAAGAAGAGTATTAACTGTCAGGTAAACCTTTCTACCGAATAAATGTGCATATTCAATAGCACAGATAAGCTCTTCATCATTAAAATTATTGGCAAATGCCCTTGCTCCAAACATATTGCCTCCCAGGTATATTGCATCTGCCCCTGCCGCCACAACAGCTTTCATAATATCAAGTGAACCTGCTGGTGCTAAAACCTCCACCTGTGTTTTTCTCTTATCAACATTCATAGTTGTAACCGCCTTTAAATTAAATGGCTGCTGCAAATGCATTTGCAACAGCCGTTATTATTAATACCAGATAATCTTACGTAAATCACTTCTTAGAGTCATTCAGTTCTGTCTCTAACTTGACAATATTCTTCTGATACTTGTTAATCTCACTCTTTAATTCCTTAATCTCTTTTGCTGAACTTTCTGCCTTAATCTGTGCTGCAATAAGCTCATGCTTAAGGTCATATATTTCCTTATCCTTGTTCTCAATATCTAATGAAATACTGTCTGCCATCTTCTTAGCCTTGAAGTAATCATCTGCAATATTAAGATACATCATATCAGTTCTGAGCTCTGCTGACATTCGTCTGTAACTCTCTTCTTTATTAAATTCAGTTATCTTGTTATTAATGTATGATGCAACTCTCTGAAGATACTCCTCGCTTTCATATCCACCAAGCTTGATTACCTTACCTCCAAGAATTACTTCTGCTGTATTCTTTGATGACATAAGACCCCTCCATATATGTAGAAATAAACATATTAAGTATATAATAAATACACTTACTATTCAACTCATAAAACACATTCTTTAGAATATTTTATGTTATTTTTGTTTGAATGGCCTGCCAAGATTATCATAAGCTGCTTTAGTTGCAACTCTTCCTCTTGGAGTTCTGTTAATATACCCGTTCTGTATAAGATATGGCTCATAAACATCTTCAAGAGTTCCTGAATCCTCGCCTATTGAAGCTGCCAGTGTCTCAATACCGACAGGTCCGCCATCAAACTTATCAACTATTGTAGTAAGTATAACACGATCGTTACGGTCCAATCCATCTCTGTCAACATCTAACAGATTAAGTGCATAATCAGCAACATCCTTATTGATATGTCCGTTATATTTAACCTGTGCAAAATCCCTTACTCTTTTCAAAAGTCTGTTGGCAAGTCTCGGTGTTCCCCTTGACCTTCTTGCAAGCTCATGTGCTCCGTCTGAGTCAATATCAACATTAAGCACATTGGCTGAACGGATAATAATTTTCTCAAGCTCCGGAACTGTATAGAATTCCATATGGCTTACAACACCGAATCTGTCTCTTAAAGGTGCTGATAAAAGTCCCGCTCTTGTTGTTGCCCCTATCAGAGTGAACTGTGGCAGATCAAGTCTTATAGACCTTGCTGTTGCACCCTTTCCGATCATAATATCAATCTTATAATCCTCCATTGCCGGATACAGCACTTCTTCAACCTGTCTGTTAAGTCTGTGAATCTCATCAACAAAGAGAATATCACCCTCACTCAAGTTGTTAAGTATAGCTGCCATATCTCCCGGCTTCTCGATTGCAGGACCTGATGTAACCTTGATATTAACCCCCATTTCACTAGCAATAATTCCTGCCAGAGTTGTCTTTCCAAGTCCCGGAGGTCCATAGAAAAGCACATGGTCAAGTGCCTCTCCTCTTTCCTTTGCTGCCTCAATATATACTTTAAGATTACTCTTAACCTTATTCTGTCCAACATAGTCATCGAGAGATAACGGTCTTAAGGAATTCTCAATACCATAATCTTCTTCAGTTATCTGTGTTGATATAATTCTCTTTTCCATATAGCCCCTCATTTCTCAAATACTATTCTGCTCTAGAATTTAGCCAGCTTCTTTAACGCTTCCTTAAGAACCGTCTCAGAATCCTTATTCTCTATATCTTCCACTTCCTTGACAGCAACGAGTGCATCTTTGCTTGAATATCCAAGTGATACAAGTGCCTCAACAGCGTCATTTCTTATCATCATGACATTACTTACATTACTGTTATTGTCTGCCTTTTTATTCTTAGAAAGTGCTGATTCAAATACTTCATCAAGCTTTAACTTATCCTTAAGCTCAATTATAATCTTCTGTGCTGTCTTAGGTCCGATACCAGGAAGTGCCTTGATTGCTGCCACATCATCAGCAAGAACTGCAAATCTTAAATCATCTGCTGTGATATTAGATAATGCACCAAGCGCTGCCTTAGGGCCAATACCATTGACACAGATAAGCATTTTAAACATGCTTAAATCATCTCTTGTAAGGAATCCGAACAGACTGCATTCATCTTCCTTGACATTCATATATGTATATATCTTAACCTCACTGCCAACTGATGGAAGCTCACCAGGAACTGAACCCGGAACATTTATATTATATCCGATTCCATTGGCTTCCACAACGATTACATCTGGCAGGATTTCGGCAAGCTCACCTTTAATGTATGAAATCATTCTCTACCCCCAAGACAGTAATTGATAAACTGCTGTGCTGTTCTTCCTGATATTCCACCATGTGAAAGTTCCCACTTGTTAGCCTCTGCCATAAGCTCTTCATCTGTCATCTTAACATTATTCTTCCTTGCAAGGCCAATAACAATATCAAAGAATTCTTTCTGTGATGGCTTAGAGTAGCTTATCTGGCATCCAAATCTGTTCACTAATGAAAGCTTCTCCTCAATAGTATCAGATCTGTGAAGACCGTTATTGCTTTCCATATCATTTCTGTCATTCCATGTTTCCTTGATAAGATGTCTTCTGTTAGATGTTGCATAGATAAGAATATTATCAGGCTTAGTCTCAACACCGCCTTCAATTACAGCCTTCAAGAACTTGTATTCAATCTCGAATTCCTCGAAAGATAAATCATCCATATATATTATGAACTTGTAATTTCTGTTCTTAATGCTTGCTATAACATTAGATAAATCCTTGAACTGATGTTTGTATATCTCTATCATTCTAAGACCCTGGTCATAATATTCATTGACAATAGCCTTGATAGAAGTTGACTTACCTGTTCCGCTGTCACCGAAAAGAAGCGCATTATTAGCTTTTCTTCCCTGAACAAAGGCCTCTGTATTCTCAACAAGCTTCTTCTTCTGGATTTCATAACCTATAAGGTCATCTAACATAACCTTATCCATATTGTTAATTGGTGTAAATGTAACGCCATTATCACCGCCTATTACTCTGAATGCTTTATTAAGTCCGAACATTCCTACACCATATGCTTTATAGAAATCAGTAACATAATTAAAGAACTCATTCTCGTCCTTTGCTGTCTCAAGCTTAAGGCTTAAAGCCTGTACCTTCTCACTTACATTCTTATTGTACATAAGCTCTTTCTTAACAATTGCCTTGTAATCAGATATAAGTGAAAAACAGTTGATTCCAAGTGCAGCCTCAATAGGTCTGAAATCATAATTAAACAGATTCATAAACACCTTGAAGTCGTTCTTAGCAAATTCATTAACGCTTCCATCATTAGCACCTACCTTTTCACATGTAAGGCTGAATGGATTCTCATTAGTTATAAGATAGAATGTAAGGTAATTATGCCATAAATTCTTATCAAAGCCATAATCTGTGGCAACCTCCAATATTCTCTTAATCTGCTCATATATATCACTTATAAGCTTGTCAGGAGTCTCCTCATCCCTATCAAATTTTTTGAAAATATCGGACATTTTCATAAGAATAGTGTCCTCATGATTACCATATATAATAAGTTTCGCAACTTCTCTGTACATTATTACTCCCTCTTCTTTCTCTTATTAATTACAAGCTGCATGGCAAAGATGGCCACACCTGCAAGTGACACCAACGCTCCCTCTTTAAGAAGCGGCGTAGAATACTTAAGTGTTACATTATGCGTTCCACTTGTAAGATATACAGCCATATACTGACCATTAGCATTATATAGCTTTTGTCTTTCCCCGTCTACATATACCTTCCAGCCCTTTGAATAAGGGATTGTAAGACACAGATATTTATTACGGTCAAGTGTTATCTGACCTGTAACCTTATTATTTCCAAGCTCTACATCTGTTAATACATTTTCTTTAAGTGTATTAATCTCGTCAGTGTAACTGTCCATTGGCTGGCATACAATCTGTATATCATCATAAGAATACACGCCAATCTTCTGGAAAGTCACTGTAACTGATGTAACATTTTCTTCCGAATAGCCCATATTCACACTGAAATCATGCTGGTTACTATAATAGCTGTAATCAGATGTAAAGTAATTCATTGACTTGGTTACTCCTGTATCAGTCGTAATCCCAAGCTTAACACTGCTTGTAGACTGTGTCCAGTATATGAAATTCTTAAATATCTTCTTCTTTTCATTATGTGAAAGCTCTTTCCAGTCTGACTTAGAGTATAAGTCTAACGGGTCAAACTTTTTCTTTCCAAAATACAGCTGGAACTGTGCTGCGCCTTCATAATCAAGCCCATTAATATTAAAGTAAGTCTCACCTGCGCCACTGCCTGTAAAGTTAAATGTTACCCTGGCACCTGCCTTAGTTACTGCAAATGTATTATCCGTACACTGTACTTCTTTGGCATCATAATTCATTGTATAATCTTTAATCTGGCTGTCATAACTTAAATCTTTAACAGATACCCTGTCAGGAAGCGCCTCCCTGGTATCCTTCCCACTCCTGTCAATAACAACAGCCTGAAGCATTGCTTTCTGCTTATCAACTGCACTTAAGCCCTCCCATTCATTCTTATTAACAGCCTTGTCATAAGTAAATCCTAACGGAAGTGCATTGTCATTATTATACATTACATAATCATCATTTTCTGATTCATAAGCAAATCCATATGGAACAAGTCCACCGGTCTTACTTACCAGATACTTTGAGGCAGATGACAATGTTATAAGAGATGACCTGTCATCATAGCCTGTGTATTTGTGCGGAAGCAGCGTATCAAGCCTGATTGCACAATCATATCTGAACTTCGATACATACGGATTAGTAAGTGTCCAGTACAGATTAGAGGATGATATTCCTGTTATGCAGTTCATATTGTACGAAAGTCCAGAGCCTGAATATCTGATAAAATCTGTATCTTCAGCATCTTTACTTATAAGCTCCTTCTCGCTTCCAAACACATCTTCCTGTGCCATTTTAACGCTTATGCACTGTGCCGCATAATTTTCCCCAAATGAAGCATTTTTCCATATACCATTAGCTAATGCCGCCAGCATAACCGCTACTGTCACCATCATGCATCTGTTATATTCATTAACATTCTTTATGCTAAGTCCAATTAGCAATATCACTCCAATTGCAACTGCACTTATAAGCTTGCCATTTCTTGAATACTTTACGCACATACATACCACAAAATATATTGTAAGTGCAATTCCAATAAAGCGGATTTCTTTTCTTTCCAGTGTTATAAGACGCGGCATCATGCACACAAGTATATATGCACATAATAATGCAAATGAATATATCCACCTGTTACACATATATGAAAATCCGTTCATTGCCTGTCCGAAGAACGGTATACATATCATCACAGCACTTATAATAAAATAAGTCTTAAGCATTGTGTACTTACGTCTGCTCTTAAACATTAAAAGCACTGCAAGCAACACAGGTACTGCAAATCCCATGCATGTCCAGAAGTTATCACCCTCAACGATAAAAAGTCCCGGAAGCTTTGCATAGTATGAAAAAGGATATACCAGTCCCATTTTATTAGGTGTATTAAATCTGCTGTCACTTAAGAAAACGTGAAGCACAGGCAGAAACACTATTGCCGCCATACACAGTCCTGTAACCGATGAAACTGCAAGTCTTAATATTCCTTTGCCCCACATTTTTACATTCTTTCCATAACGGAATATGAATCTCACAATAACGTATATAATTGTTGTGAACACAAGCATGTAGAAGAAATAAAAATTACTCATTGCAGCAACAGCTACTGTTATTGTAAAGAGCCACATTTTCTTCTCTCTGATTATCTTCTCAACACCCAATATAAGCAGCGGATAATACAGAAGCGGGTTAAGAAAGAACGGATGTCTTACCGCATTGTATATTGCCCAGTAGCAGAATGCATAAGCTACTGCTCCTGGAAGGACATATCTTTTCTTATGTCCTGTATAAAAACACAGCAGTGAAAATGCTATACCTGACAGATATATTCTTAAAAGAATCATTGCTTCATAGAATATATACATGTACTTTGCTGGAAACAGGAAACATAAGAATGTAAATGGGTCGCCTATCACATAATAGTGAAATGTTCCTATAACATCACTTCCCTCACCTATTGCAAAATCCCACTGTGGTATTACAAACTGATGATTGATAAATATATTTTTAAAGAAGTCCCTTAAATACTGTGAATAATATATGAGTGACTTATAATGCTGTTCCCAGCCATCAACCTCCCATATGAATGTCTTTCTAGTGAAAAAATAAAAAGAAAACACACCTATAGCAAGGATTGCAAAAATAACTGAATAAGCCAGAAAATATGTTGATTTTCTGGAATCAAGTCTTTTATAAAAATCTTGTAACTTCGATTTCATCTCTGCCATAGGTGTATCTTCTCTTTTCTTAAACTAGGAAACTGCCATAAGCATAAGCCTACGGCAGTTTCTTATTATAACTTATTGTGATTAAATTATCAATGAAGATGTATTATCTTCTTAGGGCACTTCTCAGCACACTTTCCACAACCTGTACACTTTGAATAATCAATATGTGCAATATTGTTTTCTACTGTAATAGCACCGAACTTACACTGCTTTGTACATAACATACATCCAATACATCCAACAGAGCATGCTGACATAACATCTTTACCCTTATCGTTAGATGAACAGTTAACTGTATAGTTACTCTTGTATGGTATGATTTCAATAAGGTGTCTTGGACATACAGCAACACATTTACCACATGCTTTACATTTGCCCTTATCTACTACAGCAATACCATTAACAATATGAATTGCATCAAAAGGACATGCCTTAACACACGAACCATATCCCATACATCCGTATGTACATGCCTTAGAACCGCCGTTAGGAACGACGTTCATTGCTGTACAATCCATTGCACCTGAGTACACATAATTTTCTTTTGCTTTGTCGCAGTCACCAGCACATTTAACAAATGCTGTCATTCTTACTGATTCTCCAACTTCCTCACCCATGATTGCACCAATCTTTGCTGCAACCGGTGCGCCACCAACTGGACATGCGTTAGCTGGAGCTTCTCCTGCGGCAATTGCCTTAGCAAGTGCATCACATCCTGCATATCCACAACCACCACAGTTGTTTCCAGGAAGCTCTGCTCTTACATCTATCTCTTTCTGATCTACTTCAACATAGAACTTCTTACCCATTACTCCGAGGAAAAGTCCGAGAAGAAGACCAGTGCAGCTTACAACAACTGCAGCAATAATTATACCTGACATCTTGTCGTCCTCCTCTTAAATAATACCTGAAAATCCAAAGAATGCGATAGCCATAAGTCCTGCAGTAAGTAATACAATAGGCATTCCCTTAAAGCTTTCCGGAACATCATTGAATTCGTTTCTTTCACGTATACCAGCCATGATTATGATTGCTATTGTAAAACCAACAGCTGTTCCTAATCCACTGACTACAGAATCTAAAAGCTTCTGACCAATATTAAGTCCTGCTGCTGTGTTATAGTTCTGTACGTTAGTAAGTGCAATACCAAGTACTGCACAGTTAGTTGTAATAAGTGGAAGGTATACACCAAGTGCTTCATAAAGAGATGGTGATGTCTTCTTTAAAAACATTTCAACAAACTGAACAAGTGCCGCAATTACAAGGATGAATACAATTGTATTCAGATATGTAAGCTTAAGCGGTGTAAGTATACAGTCATATATAAGACTGCAGACAGCTGATGAAATAGTGATAACGCCGATAACAGCGCCACCCATTCCTGCTGCTGTGTTTATCTTCTTAGAAACTCCAAGGAAAGGACACAAACCGAGGAACTGGCTTAAAACTACATTATTGACAATTGCTGTACTTACAGCTATCAATAATAACTGTGAAAAATATCCCATATTTACCTCCCTTAGTTATTCTTAGCCTCAGCCTTAGCTTCTTCTATCTCTTCTGTGTAGTCAGGAACTTCTGCAGGCTTCATGCCTTTCTTTCTCTTAATTCTGTTCATAATAGCAATCATGAATGCAAGAACAAAGAACGCTCCTGGTGCAAGGATAAAGATACTTGCTGGTGTGTAACCGATTGTTGAGAGATCAAATAATGCGTTAGTACCATCTGAGAAAATTGTACCGCCACCGATAAGCTCTCTTATTGCTCCAAGGATTGTGATAGCAATTGTGAATCCAAGTCCCATACCTATTCCATCAAAGAATGAAGGAATTGGAGGATTCTTAGAAGCATAGGCTTCCGCACGTCCAAGGATAATACAGTTAACAACTATAAGAGGAATATATATTCCAAGTGAGTCGTACAGACTTGGCAGGAAGCCCTGCATAAGGAACTGTACCATTGTAACAAATGATGCAACGACAACGATGAACGCTGGCATTCTTACACCATCTGGAATAGCCTTACGAAGTAATGAAATCATAAGGTTTGATAATGCAAGTACTACTGTAGAAGAAAGTCCCATACCTATACCATTGATTGCTGATGTAGTAACCGCAAGTGTAGGACACATACCAAGTGTAAGTACCAGGGTAGGATTCTCTTTAATAATACCATTATAAAGTCTTTCTATACATTTATTCAAAGTCCGCACCTCCCTAGTTTCCTGCCACAAGCTTGTAAACTGCAAGCGCATAATTTACACCCTTTGTGACTGATTTAGAAGTAATTGTAGAACCACCGATTGCATCAACATTAGCATTGCTTTCTGATGCTGAACCATCTGTTACTACTGAAAATGATGTAACTGCATCAGACTTATCTGTAAACTGTGATGTGAATGATGGATCCTGTTTAGCTCTCATACCAAGACCGGCAGTTTCGCTGATTGAAAGGAATGATACTCCAAGTACCTTTCCATCTGTTGAAATACCAACTGTAAACTTGATATCTCCGCCGTAACCGTCACTATCTGTAACTGTTACAACATAACCTGCTGTCTCGCTGCCTTTCTTTCCTATAGCAACTTCATTGACCTTATCCTTAGAGAAGTCAATGTCTGATGAAGCATTAATATCATCATCAGAAGGAAGGGCATCTATTGTCTCAAAGCTGTCTGCTTCTGCAAGAACTGCTTTGTAAGCCTTTTCCTTAGCATTCTCATTAGCCTTTGCAATAGGATCAAGTGTTATCTGATATACAACACCAAGAAGAATTCCGGCTACAAGTGTTATAGCAAATAAAACTAATGCATCTTTAACTATTTTCTTCATCTTATGCAGCCTCCTTTGCTTTCTTCTCTGGCTTCTTCTTACCAAATGACTTAGGAACTGTTACTCTCTCAATAAGAGGAACTAAGAGGTTACAGAAGATAATTGCATATGAAACGCCTTCTGCTGAACCACCATACATTCTGAAAATGAATGTAAGAAGACCTAAGCAGCAGCCAAATACAATTTTACCATTAGGTGTAATTGGTGAAGTTACATAATCTGTTGCCATGAAGATGGCACCAAGTAAAAGTCCACCACCACATACTTCTTCAAGCATGTAGATTACATCGAAATGATGTCCTGGTGCAAAAAGGAATATAAGCGCTGCAAATACACCTACATATATTACAGGTATTCTCCAGTTAATAACCTTTCTTGCAAGGAGGTAGATACCACCTAAAAGAAGGCAGATTGCTGAAGTCTCACCGATAACACCACCTGTTGTACCAATAAACATCTTAGCTAATGAAACAACGCCTGTTGATTCTGCACCAGGCTTAAGGAGTGCAAGAGGTGTTGCGCCTGAATATGCGTCTAAAAATCCGTTAGATGTAACGAAATTAGTCATCGGACCTGTATATGCAATAAGAAGGAAACATCTTGCTGCAAGAGCAGGGTTCATGAAGTTCTGTCCAAGTCCTCCAAAAAGCTGCTTAACTACGATAATTGCAAATACACATCCTACGATTTCAAAACCAACATTTAATGTTGATGGAATATTTAATGCAATAAGAAGACCTGTTACTGCTGCACTTAAATCTGTAACAGTAACTTTCTTATGCATGAAATACTGATATAATGCCTCACATGCTACACAAGTAACAATACCGATTACTATACGAAGCAGTGCATCGAGGCCAAAATTAACTATACCAAATATGCTGGCAGGAGTTAAAGCAATAAGAACATCTCTCATTATTGTCTGAGTAGTATTCCCGCTTCGCACATGAGGATTAGTCGATACATTAAAAATCTCACTCACTTTGATTGCCCACCTTTCTACTTCTTTCTTCTGTTAGCAAGTACTGTACTTCTCATAGCCTTAATCTGCTGTGTTAATGGTCTCTTGGCTGGACAGACATATGAACAGCTTCCGCACATTACACATTCCATACCATCGAACTTAGTAAAGCCTTCTTCATCATTACGTGATGCAAAACCGGCAAGCTTTGCTGGAAGAAGGTGTTCCGGACATGCCTCACCACATTTACCACATCTTATACATGCAGAAGACTCTATCTTAGATACGATATCATTCTGGAATACAAGAAGTGATGAACTTCCCTTAACAACAGGTACGTCAAGACTGTACATGGCAAATCCCATCATAGGACCACCAGAAATATATTTCTCAGGTTCTCCTACAGGACCACCTGCAGCGTCAAGAAGCTGTCTGTAATTAGTTCCTAACCATACATAGAAGTTGCCAGGCTCTTTAACTCCGTCGCCTGTTACAGTACATATTCTCTTAGTAAGAGGCTTACCTTCTATAACTGAAAGATAGATTGAGAATATTGTATCAACATTATGTACGATACAGCCTGCATCAGCTGGAAGCATGCTTGAATTAATAGCTCTTCCTGTTGTTGCATATATAAGACTACGCTCTCCTCCCTGTGGATACTTAGTCTTTAATGGCTTAACTTCAATATCAGGCTCAGAAGCTGTAGCTTCCTGCATGATTCTTATTGCCTCAGGCTTATTATCTTCAATACCGATAATTCCCTTAGCATGGTCAAATATCTTAAGAGCAATCTTAAGACCCATAACAACCTTGTCTGATTCTTCTAATAATCTTCTGTAATCAGATGTAAGGTAAGGCTCACACTCTGCTCCATTAACGATAATGTAATCTATGGCTTCAGGATTCTTTGGAGAGAGCTTAACATTAGTTGGGAAACCAGCTCCTCCCATACCTACAACACCAGCAGCCTTGATTCTTTCTAAGATAACGTCCTTAGTAAGATCCTCGAACTTCATAGGTGTATATTCAACTTCTTTGAATTCGCCATCATTCTCGATAATGATAGAATTGCACTTACCGCCTGTAGCCAATGTTCTTGGCTCAATAGCTTTAACAGTACCTGATACAGATGAATGAATGTTCGCAGAAACAAATCCACCTGCCTCGGCTATCAGCTGGCCTGCAAGGACATAGTCGCCCTTGGCAACAACTGGCTTAGCAGGTGCGCCGATGTGCTGTGAAAGCGGGAACACCATCTCTCCTACGGCTGGAAAGAGTTCTTTGATTGGTTTATCCTTAGAAAACTCTTTACCGTCATAAGGATGACATCCACCTTTAAATGTACACTTTCCCATGACATATTTCTCCTTATAAAGTTTTTATTAAATAGTATTTTATCTCAATAAATAGCAAAAATCTACTTTTTTTTGTGTATATATTCCTATATAATAAGAGAAAATGAGTACTTTTTTAACAATCGGTTTGTCTAATCAAACCTAAAAACGAGGATTTTTTATGATAACTATTAATGATACCCTGCACACAAACGCAGACACCGCAATGCTTAAAGCAATATGTCCGGATACCGACAGCATCTGCTTTTTTGATATAGAAACCACAGGATTTTCAAGAAATTATAATATAGTATACCTCATAGGCGCTGTATATTTCCGTAACGGAATATCGCATTATTTACAGTGGCTTGCAGAATCCGATTCCGATGAAGCTTATATTTTATCCGCATTTAATGATTTTCTAAAAGATTTTCATACATTAATACATTTTAACGGGGATGCCTTCGATATTCCTTTTATTACTGAGCGTGCAGCACATCTTAATGTTTCACTTGACCTTTCACATCTTGAAAGCCTTGACTTATATAAAACTGCAAGAAAATGTAAATCTATTCTGTCACTTTCTGACTATAAGCAGAAAACTATTGAACATTTTCTTGGAATAGAACGTGAAGATATGTATTCAGGCGGTGAACTAATTGATATATACAGAAAATTTGCAGCAAAACCTTCTGATACAGCACATAACGAATACAGGAAACTTCTCCTTCTTCACAACCATGACGATATAGAAGGAATGCTAAGTCTGCTTCCACTTGTTTCCTATTATGCAATAATTATGAATTCTTACACTGTTGACAATGCTGTCATTGATAAAGATACTGATTCCGATGGAAATGTGAGCCTTCGGCTGATTGCTGAATGTTCTCTGCCCGTAGGCGTACCCGTGGACAGGCATATATGTCTTAACAATATACATATTCTGATTAAGAACCGTACATTAACTCTTGTAATACCAGTTATATCAGATACTTTGAAATATTTTTTTAAAGACTATAAGAATTATTATTATCTGACATCAGAAGACGAAGCCATTCACAAAAGCATTGCACAATATGTAGACAGTAATAACCGTGTTAAATGCTCTGCTTCTAACTGTTACACCAAAAAGACGGGCATCTTTCTTCCGCTCTATGATAATTGTGATTTAAACATATTTAAAAAAGATTATTCTGACCCGGAAAAATACTGCAACGTAGATGATATACTGTTAAAAAGCACTGATAACACAGAAAAATATATACATTCCGTTATAAATCATATATTTTCATAATTAAAAATGCGTAACCAGACTGATATTATTCCGGTTACGCATTTTATTAATTAGTCTTTCTGTAAAAGAAAAGTTGGTCATAGCTGTATCCCATATCCCTATAACCGATTATCTGTTCAGTATTACCTACAAACAGACACCCATCAGTAACTAAAGATTTATTAAACTTCTCATATACATCTTTCTTGGCTTCTTCTGTAAAATATATAAGAACATTCCTGCACACAATAAGATGACAGCCTGTTGGATATGGATCCTTTAGAAGATTACTCTTCTTAAACTCAACACATCTTTTTATGTCATCAGATATTTTATAAAACCTGTCGCCCATCTTTTCAAAGTACTTATCCTGAAATTCCTTAGGAAGTCCCTTTATGCTGTTTTCACCATATACACCATCTTTAGCCTTCTCAAGAACCTGTTCATCAAGATCTGTCGCAATAATCTTAATATCCCTCATAGGTACTTTCTTTGCAAGCACCATAGCAAGTGAATATGGTTCATCACCAGTAGAACATGCCGCACTCCATACCTTAAGTCTTGGTCCGAACTTACTTATCAGATCCGGCAGTATAACATCCTCCAGTGTCTTCCACAGATTCGGATTTCTATAAAATTCAGATACATTAATCGTAATATAATTAACAAATTCTTCTCTTAACCCTGTATCTTCCTTTATTGCCTTACAATAACTATCGTAACCATCATACTTATGTCTTGCAATAAGTGTATCTATACGCCTCTTCATCTGTTTTTCCTTATATGCATTAAGGTCAATAGTTGTAAGACTCAGGATAAATTTCTTAAAATCCTCATAATCTTTAATCATAATCCCTCTTTTCTACATCGTTCCACGAAACAAATGTAATGTAAATTATTCTTAATTCTGTTATAATTCTATCATATTTTCAAAAAACCTGAAAGGATTATTTATAAACTAATGGATAATGAATCGCTTTTAAAAAATAAAATAATGGACGCAGCCAATCGTTCCTTCCGCCAGAATATATATACTTATACCAATTTCCTGGATATCAACGAGCAGTCAGTATTCGCACAGATGAGAAACGCACTTAATTTCGTAGCTTTTAAAACATACGGTGGCAATGATGCATGTGAAAGACAGATGATACAGTTTGGTTCTTACGAAACTCTTGGCTATGAAGAAGAATTTCCTATAACTCTTATAAAGATATCTCCTCTTATAGAAAAATATGCTGAATCACTGTCACACAGAGATTACCTTGGTGCTCTTATGAATCTTGGAATTAAAAGAGAAATGCTTGGAGATATAAATATAAAAGGCAAGGACGCCTATCTTTACTGTGTTTCACATATTGCTGATTTCATAATTGACAACCTGTCTACAGTAAAGCATACACATATCCAGTGTACAAAGACTGATATTAACGATATCGAATGTTCACCTGAGCTTGAAGATATTGAAGTTTTATCTGCAAGTGAACGGATTGACGCTGCCGTTGCCAGCCTCACAAAGCTAAGCCGAAGTCAGGCAGTAGAATTATTCAGGGCAAGAAAAATATTCATTAACAGCCGTCAGATGGAAAACAACAGCTATCAGTTAAAAGCTAATGATATACTTGTTATCCGCGGAACAGGCAAATTCATCTATCAGGGCTGCGGTAAAGAAACCAAAAAAGGCCGTGTTTATCTTTCATTCAGAAAATATATTTAAAAAATGGGCTGTTTTTCTACAGCCCCGAATTTCTATGTTTTTTTATCTTAAAATATATCAAATGAAACACAATACATAACATTCCAAAAACAACAATGGCAGGAACTCCATAAAACATATATTCCATTCCATTTAAATAAATGCCATCACCCCTGTATTTTTGTTTAATAAGCAGTCCATTATTAACAAGTATAAAAACAATTACTCCAGATACCAGAAATGCTGCACTATAACCGCCAAACCATGCAAGAAGCTTTTTCCGGTCCGGCTTGTATGCAATGTAATTATAAATATAACAGCAGACTAATATTACAGGCACAATCATGTATATAATCAAACCAATAAAAAAGCCTTTATCTAATACCGTTTCATCAATATAATCTGAAATCAGTAAAATAATCCAGACTAATACACCAGCACATAAACCATTCACAATTGACGGCTTGTTTTTCGAATACATAACAACACCTCCGATTACCAGCATATTAAATGAGGCATCTGCCCACTGATGTGAACAAATGCCTCAACATAGAGCTTTTCACAGCCCTTATAATATCTTTATTACTCTTCTGTTGCTGGAGCTTCTTCCTGAGCTTCGTTGTCGTTAAGTAATGCCTTAATGCTTAAGCTGATCTTCTTATCAGCTTCGTTAAGGTCAACAACCTTAGCTTCAATTTCCTGACCGATTGAAAGTGCGTCAGATGGCTTTTCAATACGATCTCTTGAAATCTGTGAAACATGAAGTAATGCATCGATACCATCTTCTAACTGGACGAATGCACCGAAATCTGTCATTCTTGCAACTGTTCCCTTAACAACATTACCTACAGCATACTTCTCTGCTGCGTTATTCCATGGATTAAGGTCTGGATACTTAACTGAAAGTGCAATCTTATCTCCGTTAATCTCTTTGATAAAGCACTTAACTGAATCACCAATCTTGTAAACCTTCTTAGGATTCTCTGTTCTTCCCCAAGACATCTCTGAGATGTGAAGAAGACCATCTACACCGCCTAAGTCAATGAATGCACCGAAATCTGTAACATTCTTAACTGTTCCTTCGATTGTATCGCCTTCCTTAATCTTAGAAAGAACTGCCTCTGCTGCTGCCTTCTTAGCTGCAACAATAAGCTGCTTGCAATCACCGATAATCTTTCTGTTCTTAGGATCATATTCAGTGATGACAAATGTAACTTCCTTACCGTTATATACAGATAAATCCTTAACAAATGTATCTGAAATAAGGCTTGCAGGAATAAATACTCTTGCTTCATCAACGATAACCTCAAGACCACCCTTGATGTTCTTAGCTACACCTGTAATTGGCTCCTGATTATTAAATGCATCTTCAAGTTTCTTATTGCCATTATCTGCAACAAGCTTTCTATATGTAAGAGCAACCTGTCCCTCACCATCGTTTGATTTAAGAACCTTAGCCTTCATCTCATCTCCAACTGAGACTACAGTAGTAAGATCCACATCAGGAGCTGATGTATACTCTGAACGAGTAATGATTCCATCAGATTTGCCACCTATATTAAGTACAATTCTATCTGGCTTAACTGCAATAACTCTTCCGTCTACCACCTCTCCTGTACGGATTTCCTTCCATTCTTCGTTATCTAACATCTGTGCAAAGCTTTCTTCTGACATTAGTATAAACCTCCTCAATGATATTGTTTGGGGTTGATGCCCCGGCTGTAATACCTATGCAGTCTGATGATTCGAGCTTATCAAGCTCAAGGCCGCTAAGAGTCTGAATGTAAAAGGTTTCCTGACATTCCGTCTTGCAAATTTCATACAGTTTACGAGTGTTTGAACTACTGCTGTCCCCTATAACAATCATAGCATCAGCTCTTCGAGCAATCCGTCTTGCCTCGTTCTGACGCTCCTCAGTTGCATTACATATCGTATTACTAATGCAAATATTGTACTCTTTTTTCTTTATAATTTCAACTAAATCTTGAAATTTCTTGTAATTAAATGTCGTCTGGGATACCACACGCACATTTTTACTCTTGTCAAGTTTCAACCTTTCAGCTTTTTCAACTGTATCAACAACATGTACAGGTGTCTCTGACCACCCCATAATGCCTTCAACTTCAGGATGCTTCTCATTGCCAATAATTACAATCTGGTCACCTTCAGCACTTGCATCCTTTACAATCTTGTGAATCTTTAATACAAACGGACATGTTGCATCCACAATCTTTGCCCCGCTGTTCTTTATTGATTCATATACTGCCTTTGATACTCCATGAGATCTGATTATAACAGTTGACTTTTCAGGTTCTGGAATCTCAGATATATCATTAACAGCCTTTACACCCTTGCTCTCAAGTTCATTGACAACCTCAGTATTATGAATTATCGGACCATAAGTATATACATTTTTCTTGTCTGCCTCAGCATACACAGTATCCATTGCCCTCTGAACACCAAAACAGAAGCCTGCTGACTTTGCAAGTATTACTTCTTTCAATTATCTGCCCGCCTTCTTTTCATCTATTATCTTACTTAAAGCAGCTACAACCTGTTCTATATTCATATCTGATGTATCAACAAGCACAGCATCATCTGCCTGTTTTAAAGGAGATATTGCTCTGTGCATATCTTCATAGTCTCTTTTTTCAATATCTTCCTTGATAGCATCAAAACTACAGTTTTCACCTTTTTCCTTAAGTTCATCATATCTTCTCTTAGCTCTCGCATCAGAACTTGCAGTAAGATATATCTTTGCAAATGCATCTGGGAGTACTGTTGTTCCTATATCTCTTCCATCCATGATAACATCTGTTTTCTTTGCAAGTCCTCTCTGAAGTGCAACCAGCTTAGTCCTTACTTCTGCATACTTAGATGTCTTTGATGCCATCTTTCCTGTTTCTTCTGTTCTTAAAAGTGATGTCACATTCTCACCATTAAGTATCACCTGCTGTACGCCGTCTTTGTACTCAATACTAATATCAATATTATCTACAGCACCATTAATTGCATTCTCATCATCTGGATTAATGTCGTTCTGTGAAAAATATACAGCCATTGCCCTGTACATTGCACCTGTATCAACATACACATATCCTAACTGCTTTGCTAAAAGCTTTGCTATTGTACTTTTTCCTGCTCCTGCAGGTCCATCGATTGCTATTGCACTCATTTTCTCTGCTCCTTTAAATAAATTATTGTATATGACTTGCAGCAGCGTATGCTGTTGACCATGCTACCTGTAAATTAAATCCTCCGGTCACTGCATCAACATCTATAACCTCTCCTGCAAAATATATATTCTTGACAAGCTTTGATTCCATTGTCGAAGGATTAATCTCTTTAACATTAACCCCACCCTGTGTAATTATCGCTTCATTAAAACCTCTCGTAGAAGTTACTGTCATGTCAAAATTCTTAAGAAGCTTCACAAGTCTCTGTCTTTCTTCCCTTGTAACCTCATTAACCTTCTTTTCAGGCTTAATTCCGGACTGCATTACAATCACAGGAATAAGCTTCTTAGGAAGCAGCTCATCTAATGAATTCTTAAACGCCTTGTTCTGTTCCTTTGAGAAATCCCTTAATATTCTCTCATCAAGCTGTTCATCAGTAATTGCAGGCTTTAAGTCTATGCTTAATCTTACAGGTCTTTCCTTAACTATTCCAGTAATAACGCTACTTGCGCTTAATATTACAGGACCGCTCACACCAAAATGTGTAAAAAGCATTTCTCCAAAATCAGTAAATACCTTCTTATCTCCATCGTAAAATGTAACCTCTATATTCTTAAGGCTTAGTCCCATAAGAAGTTCTTCCCACTCTTCTCTTACATTAAGAGGTACAAGTGCCGGAAGTATTGGTGTAACGCTGTGTCCAATACTTTTTGCAAATCTGTAACCATCCCCTGTAGAGCCTGTGGATGAATATGAATTACCACCTGTTGCAATAACGCACGCATCACCTTTAATCTCCTTCTGTCCTGATGCATCTTTTACAACAACACCTGCAAATTCGCCATTTTCCTCATTCACAGCTACAACCTGTGTATTAAGAAGCACATTTACACCAAGTTTTTTCATCTGCCTTGAAAGCGCACCTATAACATCAGACGAGTGGTCTGACTCCGGGAATACCCTGTTACCTCGCTCAATCTTGAATTTAAGTCCCAGCTCATCAAAAAATCCCATACAGTCATAGTTAGAAAATCCTCTTAAACTGCTGTACATGAACTTTTTATTGGTAACTATGCTGTTAAATATATCTTCTTCATCCCCGGCATTGGTAAAATTACATCTGCCTTTTCCTGTAATAAAAAGCTTCTTTCCAAGCTTTTCATTCTTTTCAATAAGTGTAACCTTATTATTGTTTCTGGCAGCAGTTATCGCAGCCATCATTCCTGCTGCTCCACCGCCAATTATTATAACATTGCTCATTATCGCTCTCTCTTACTTTTCTTCATCAATAGCTGCATTATCCATACATTTTCTTAATTCATTGACAACATTTTCATCTAACATATTAATCTCATCATTGCCTGAATACTCGAAATTATCAACAAACGTGTTAATCTTCTCAATATTCTCTACTACCTGTTCACTATTCTTAAGGCATATTGATACTATTAAAGCATTAATAAGACTCATTGGTGCAACAAGTGAATCAACTATTGACGCCATATCACTTCTTGCAAACAGGTTACATGATGAATACATATTCATTGGTGAGTGTACTGAATCTGTTATGGCAATAACTCTCGCCTTCCTGTTATTGGCAAATTCCATTGCTTTAAGCGTTCGCATTGAATATCTGGGAAAGCTGATACCTATTGCAACATCACCTTCACCTATGTACATCATCTGTTCAAATAATTCGTTGGTATTGCCAGTCTTTACCACCTGTACATTTTTCTTGACCAACCTAAGATAATACCCAAAGAATTCTGCTAGTGGTTCGCACGACCTCGCTCCAATTATATACACGCTTTCTGCAGCCATTATATCCTCAACAGCCATATCAAACGATGCTGTATCAAATGACTTTAATGTATGCTCTATCTTTCTTGCATCCATTGACATAACATTATTCACGACCATATTGGTTGTCATGTGTGAATTAAGTACATCTATTCTATCGAATGAGTGAATTTTTTCTTGCAAAATGTCTTCTAACGCTTTCTGGAACTCCGGGTACCCTGAAAACCCCAATGCTGCCGGAAATCTCACTGCCGTAGACTCACTTACTCCAACAACTTCTCCCAGCTTTGCCGCAGTAAGGAATGCACATTTTTCATAATTAGCCAGAATATACTCTGCTATTCTTTTATGTCCCTTGCTAAGTCCTGACATTCTAACTCTTATGAGATTTAATACATCTGTATGTTGTTCTAAATCATTCATTATCTATAAAAAGCTCTTCAAAATATGGCAGTTCTTTTACCCAGTCACAGAAGGTATGCCACTCTGCAAGCTTATGACCCTTTCTAGAATAATATATTCCAACAAGATTCTCATAATTGAGAGTACATGTTCTCATCTGGTTATAACTTTCAGGGAGAAGCTGTATCATGCTGTACCATAATGCTTTGTCCTTAGTCTCTACAAACTGTGTTCTGATTCCTTCCAGAAAATCAATATTCTTCTGCATCATATCAAGAGCGGCATCAGTCATATGGTCTGTACTGAAATCAGACATCTCAAAAGGCTTGCTGTGAATCTTGTGCATTGTACTTGTTGAATTGGCAACTGTTCCAACCTTATATGTATCGTATTCCTTCCACCAGTAAAGTGGTGCTGTTATATCGACTGTAACAAATATCTGTCTTATGAACTTTCTGTGGTCTGAGCCTGCCTTACATAATCTCTTGGCAAGGTCAAGATCATTAGGACCAAAAACAAATTTTCCTTCCTCATCAAAGTAACTGTCCATTCTTGCCCAGCTGTTCAATGGATTTCTTGCACCTCTGATGGCATTATTCATATTCATGACTTCAAATCGTTCTAACTTAATCACAATCGTGCTCCTTTTGCTTAATTATACTGTTTAATTTTACATGCAAAATGAATTTATATCAAGAGAAACATTCTGGATTGCAGGCTTGCTGCCTGCTTTTTTTGCAGGTCAAGTCTCTACGCAGCTTCGCTGCAAAAAAAGACCGCCACATACGCTTTTGCGCACATGACGGTCTATTATATTAATTATTAGACTGGATAAGCCTTATTAGCTGTATCTGCCTTTGCAGGATCAACCTTTGTCTGCTGAGCTTCTCTATACTTGAAGAACTCTGTCGCAACCTGTGGGAATAATGCATATGAAAGCACATCCTCATCCTGCTGCTTGTACTGCTGTACAATTGGATCATTCTTGAATTTCTCAAGCTGTGGTTCAATCAAGTCAGCTGGACGGCATGTAATAGGCTTTGTATCACCGATAGCCTTCTTCTGAACTTCTGGATTGAATGGCTTGATTGTCTGACCAAATTCACCAGCAAGAACCTTCTTAGATTCCTTAGTAATCATCTTGTATCTCTCACCCTGTAATACATTAAGAACAGCCTGAGTACCAACAATCTGTGATGAAGGAGTAACAAGAGGTGGTTCACCATAATCTTTACGAACTCTTGGGATTTCCTCTAATACATCTCTGTACTTGTCCTCTGCACCAGCTTCCTTAAGCTGTGATACAAGGTTAGAAAGCATTCCACCTGGAACCTGATAAAGTAATGTCTTAATATTAACTCCAAGAACCTTAGTATTCATAAGTCCGCTCTTTAATGCTTCCTCACGCATTGGCTGGAAGTAATCAGCTATCTCAGCAAGAAGATTCTGGTCAAGTCCTGTATCATACTGTGTACCCTTAAATGTCTCTACCATAACCTCTGTAGCTGGCTGTGATGTTCCCATTGAGAATGGTGACATAGCTGTATCAATAATATCAGCACCTGCTTCTACTGCTTTTAAGTATGTCATTGAAGCTACACCAGATGTATAATGTGTATGCATCTGAATAGGAAGAGATGAACCATCCTTTAATGCCTGTACAAGCTCTGTAGCCTTGTATGGAAGCAAAAGTCCAGCCATATCCTTGATACAGATAGAATCTGCACCCATATCTTCAATTCTCTTAGCTGTCTCTTTCCAGTAATCAAGTGTATAAGCATCACCTAATGTATAAGAAAGAGCAATCTGAGCATGTCCTTTTTCCTTCTTGGCAGCCTTAACAGCTGTCTCTAAGTTTCTTAAATCATTAAAGCAGTCGAAAATACGGATAATATCAATACCGTTAGCAATTGACTTCTGAACAAAGTACTCAACTACATCATCTGCGTAATGATTGTAACCTAATATATTCTGTCCTCTGAAAAGCATCTGAAGCTTAGTATTCTTGAATCCATCTCTAAGCTTACGAAGTCTTTCCCATGGATCTTCCTTAAGGAATCTGAGTGAAGCATCAAATGTAGCTCCTCCCCAGCACTCTACTGAATGATAACCAACCTTATCCATCTTATCTACGATAGGAAGCATCTGCTCTGTTGTCATTCTTGTAGCTATAAGAGACTGATGTGCATCACGCAATACTGTCTCAGTAATCTTTAAAGGTTTTTTAACCTGTTCTGCCATAATATCCTCCTTTTACATAACGCCAAACATGGCCATAAATGTGCCGGCTGCAACCGCTGTACCAATAACACCGGCAACGTTAGGTCCCATAGCATGCATCAGAAGGAAGTTAGAAGGATCTGCCTCAGAACCAACCTTCTGCGAAACTCTGGCTGCCATAGGAACCGCAGATACACCTGCTGAACCAATAAGCGGATTAACCTTACCATGTGTAACAAGACACATAATCTTACCAAATAACACACCTGCTGCAGTACCAAATGCGAATGCAATAAGTCCTAATGCAACAATCTTTAATGTATCAAGGTTAAGAAATGCTTCTGCACTTGTTGTAGCACCAACTGATGTTCCAAGGATAATAACAACTATGTACATAAGTGCATTAGAAGCTGTCTCTGCAAGCTGCTTAACAACTCCACTTTCCTTGAAAAGGTTACCTAACATGAGCATACCAACAAGTGGTGCTGTTGTAGGAAGAATAAGTACTACTACTACAGTAACTACTATAGGGAAAAGAATCTTCTCAAGCTTAGAAACAGGTCTTAACTGTTCCATCTTAACTTCTCTTTCCTTCTTAGTTGTTAAAAGCTTCATAATTGGTGGCTGGATAATAGGAACCAGTGACATATATGAATATGCTGCTACTGCAATAGGTCCCATATATTTAGTCTGACCAAGCTTACCTGCAAGGAATATTGAAGTAGGACCATCTGCACCACCAATAATTGATATAGCTGCTGCTGCCTTATCTGGGAATCCCATAAGAATAGCCATAAGATATGCTGCAAAGATACCAAACTGTGCTGCTGCACCAAGCAGGAAACTTGCCGGGTTAGCAATCAATGGACCAAAATCAGTCATAGCACCAACACCTAAGAAAATAAGTGATGGTAAAATACTCCATTCATCAAGTAAATAGAAATAATGTAACAAACCACCTACACCGTTACTTGAATCCTCTATTGCTAACATAATGTCAGGATAAAGGTTTACAAGAAGCATACCAAAAGAAATAGGTACTAAGAGCAGAGGTTCATATCCTTTTTTAATTGCAAGATAAAGGAAAACAAACGCAACCAGAACCATAAGGTAATTACCCCATGTAAGTCCGAAGAATGCACTCTGGTGAACGAGGTTTCCTAAAGTTGTTATAATATAACTCATCTTATACCTCCGTAAGTCACTTTATATCAGTATCATAATTAATTTAATGAAACTAATACCTTACCTGACTCTACAGAATCACCAGCTGCACACTCAACAGTTGCAATTGTGCCATCCTGAGGAGCACAGATTTCATTCTCCATCTTCATAGCTTCAAGGACAACCAATACATCGCCCTTCTTTACAGCAGCACCTGCTGTTGCATTAACCTTAAGAATCTTTCCTGGCATTGGAGCGTTAACTTTAACTGCTCCCTGAGCACCTGCTGGTGCTGCTGCCTTAGGTGCAGCCTTTGGAGCTGCTTTAGGAGCGGCTGCCTTAGCTGCTGGAGCTGCACTGCCTGTTCCTTCTTCTACAGTAACATCATATACGTTACCATTAACTGTAATTGTATAGTTCTTCATGATTATTTCCTCCTATTATTAACCTTTCTAATTGAGCGGACAACAAGACCATCCGTAGATGTTCCTTCTGATGCTGCAATTGCTGCAGTAATAACTGCAATAAGTTCAAGATCGTCCTCAACATTTTCTTCTTCATTAGAAACAATCTGTGCTATAGCATTATCAACACCAACAGAAGCTGTGTCTTCTTTCTGTTCTTTCTTTCTGTTCTCATATACGCTTATATACTTGAACAGAGAAATAATGAATGAAATGAATATAAGAACTACAAATACAGTTCCCATACCAATAAGTGTATTCATTCCGGCCTTACCCATCTTCTCACCTGTTGTGTATGATGGATTAATAGCTCCACTTTCAAGTGTGTAATCTGTATTGATTACAAATTCGAATGTACATACTCTCTTTTCGAATTTAAGTTTAACTGAAATAGTACATAATTCACTTGTTTCATCACTGACCTTTACATTAATGTTGTTAACATCAACAGACTCTTTGAGTTCACCAAGTTCATCTTTAGTGCTGTTCCAGCTATTGTATAATCCTATTGTTTTAACATTCATTCCCTGCTGGTTAACAATATACATCTTACTGTTAACATCATTAAGGGTTATTCCTGCTTCTGCATCTGCAATAAGAGCATCTGTTCCTGCTTCACCCTGATTGCTGTCAAGGTAAAGAATCATATCCTTTGCCCAGTCCTTGAGGTAATTCTCAACATAAGCAACCTCGTTATCTTTAATGGATTCTTTAGCTGTATTAGTATCAATCTGTGCATTACCACAGGCTGTCATACTGAATACGCAGGCTAACATGCAGAATAACAATAAGAATCTTTTCAAATTAGTCTTCTTCATATTGTCACCTCTTAATTAAACTGTTCCATGCTTCTTATCAGGACGAACCTCTCTCTTTGAAAATAACATTTCAAATGCAGCGGCTACATACTGTCTTGTATTCTCCGGGTCAATAACAGCATCAACATATCCTCTTGCTGCTGCTGACTCAACACTTGACTGTAACTTAGCATATTCAGCTGCTTTCTCTGAAACAGTTGCTGCCACATCAGAAGCGGCTGCTATCTCATCAGCATACATAATCTTTGCTGCAAGCTGTGAATCCATCATTCCGATAGAAGCTGTTGGCCATGCGTAGACAAGGTCTGCACCTAAAGACTTAGAGTTCATAGAAACATATGCGCTTCCATAAGCCTCACCTGTAATAACATTAACCTTAGGTACATCTGCGTTAGCAAATGCATATGTAAGCTTGGCACTTGCAATTGCAATTCCCTTCTCAGCTGCCACTGTAGCTTCGAATCCTTTAACATTAGTAAGTGTAAGTACAGGAATTTCAAATGCATTACAGAAATTAACAAAATTCTCTGCCTTGTAAGCGCCCTTAACTGTAAGAACCGGTTCAAACTTTTCAGCCACTTCACCCTCTTCATCATAAAGAGCTGTTCTGTTAGCTACAGCACCAATAGTAATTCCATCTACCTGAATAAATCCTGTAACCATTTCTTTAGCATATGAAGCCTTAACTTCAACAAATACATTATCATCAGCAATATCTGAAAGAGCTAATGCAGGATCAGCAATCTCTGCTGCCATATCCGGGCATGCTCTGTTAAGATCATCTGTTGTTGCAGAAACTGCAGCATCCTCTTCGTTGTTAGCAGGAAGCATAGAAACTAACTGTCTTACACCATTAGCAATAGTCTCCTCATCTCCTGTAAAATCAACAACTCCTGCTTCTGCCTGGAACTTAGCTGACGCTGAGTCAAGCTTTGATTCATTATTACCATCTAATGCATTAGGGCTGTTAACAAAAAGCTTGGCCTTGCTATCTTCCATAAATGTAAAATCAGATAATGAAGAAAGAATTGCAAGTCCACCGCCACAGTTACCGTAAACTGCTGTGATCTGTGGAATAACACCTGATGCAATAGACATCTTCTTATAAATTGTACCGAAACCTTCAAGAGCATCTGTTGCTTCCTGAAGTCTTAAACCTGCGCAGTCAATAAGACCTATCACAGGAGCTCCCATCTTCATAGCATAATCATAAAGTGCTGAAATCTTCTTAGCATGCATCTCACCGATAGAACCATTAAGAACAGTTGCATCCTGGCTGTATACATACACAAGATTACCATTAATAACTCCGTATCCTGTAATAACACCATCGGATGGAGCCTTCTTTTCCTGAATGTTAAAATCTGTAGATCTGGCAGTCACACCAGCACCGATTTCAACAAAGCTGCTATCATCAAGTATTGCTTCAATCCTTGATAATGCCTGTGTTGTATTACTCATTACGAGACCTCCCTTGTTTTTTACGTTGCTATTGCGCAACTCTTTGTTAATTTTATTACAATCTGCCAATAATTACAAGTATTTTTAGTCCTTTGTTTCAAATACAATCACAAGTCCTTTTTTTATATTTATAACCGCCACATTTTCTTTAATTTCATTACTCTGGCATATGCTTAAACCCTGATTAAGTATATAATCATCAAGCACATATTTAAACCCTGCAAGACTTATAATTGTTTCTTCAGATAGTGGAACAAATGATACATAATCACCATACTGTCCTGTTTTGGACACTTTCACTTCTCCCATCTTGTCATTTATAAGATATATTTTATTGTGACTGTCACATATAAAACATGGTACGCCACTGTCAAGTGCAGCTTTCATATTGCATATATTGGTAAATGTGTGATCCATCCTTGTACCTGTCGCCCCAAGTATATATATGACTGACGCTCCGGCTTTCAATGCATTTATAATAGCAATATGCGTATCTGTATAATCCTTTTCTTTAGGATAAGTCTTAATATCTATACTTTTATACTTATCAAGCAGTCCATCTTCTACTGAGTCATAATCCCCCAGTATCATATCCGGCACAAGTCCGAGTTCATCAATATATTTAAGGCCACTGTCAGCTGCAATTATGTATTCAGCATTTATTGTCCTGACAAAATCCTTTGCCCAGCTTATATCAAGACTTCCCCCTGTCACTATAAGTGTTTTCATATCAATCTCCTTAATCTTACTAATCTGTAATATCTTTCTTTCGTATTTTACCACATTAATCCAGATGTTCTTTATTTTTTCACAATTATATTTTATAATATCTGAACAATAAAGGACTTATGGTTAAGTTCTATAACAAGGAGGAATATTATGTCTGAAAACGCAACTGACATAACTAATGACAACATTCAGGATAATAACGGGAATGACTCTCTTCTTACAGGTGGAAGCCTGTATGAAAGCAGCACTGACAAGTACAAGGATAACTTATCTTCTGCCATCACATTCTTTGTATGTGGAGGAATCGGAATCATTCTTATGATTCTTAATGATATCGGTATCATTAAGATAGTAACTAAAGATGCACCTTCATTCCTTTTTATTAATATTGTTCTTGGTCTGTTATTTATCGGATTCATTGCAATCGGTGTCTGGTCTTTGAAATACTCTAACAAAATTAAAGCCAAGGCTGAAACTGAGGATAAGAAAGCCGCCAATGTACTTAACTGGCTTGAAGACAACATAACCAAAGAAGATATTGAAAATTCTTACACTGGAGATATTCAGGAAGAAATGAAATATTTTAACCGTACAGCTTATGTTAAAGAACAGTTAACCGTACAATTTACTGAACTTTCAGATGAAGAAGCCGAGAATTTTTCAGAACAGTTCGTTGAAAAAATGTTTAATTAATTCTTATAATCAATAAAACCCGCTGTGTAATTAACAGACACAGCGGGTTTACTATATTCTGATTAGTTGTTAGAAAGGAATTCATCAATTCCCTTAGCTCCAGCCTTTCCTGCTCCCATGGCAAGAATAACTGTAGCTGCACCTGTAACAGCATCTCCACCGGCATATACACCTTCCTTAGATGTTTTACCATTTTCTTCTTCTGCTACGATACATTTTCTCTTGTTGATGTCAAGTCCCTTAGTTGTTGAAGATATAAGTGGGTTAGGTGAAGTACCAAGTGACATGATAACTGCATCTAATTCCATAACAAACTCTGAACCAGGAATCTCTACAGGCTTTCTTCTTCCTGAAGCATCAGGTTCACCAAGTTCCATCTTAATGCACTTCATACCTGTAACATTACCCTTGTCATCTGTAAGAATCTCTGTCGGATTAGTAAGAAGGTCAAATATAATTCCTTCTTCCTTAGCGTGATGTACTTCCTCAGCTCTTGCTGGAAGCTCCTCCTCACTTCTTCTGTATACGATATGAGTTTCTGCTCCAAGTCTTAATGCTGTTCTTGCAGCATCCATAGCAACATTACCACCACCAACGATAGCAACCTTCTTAAATCTTGCTATTGGAGTATCATACTCATCCTTGAAAGCTTTCATAAGATTACTTCTTGTAAGGTACTCATTAGCTGAGAATACTTCGTTAGCATTCTCGCCCGGAATACCCATGAATCTTGGAAGACCTGCACCAGAACCGATAAATACTGCATCAAAGCCTTCATCTTCAAGTAACTGGTCAATTGTCATTGACTTACCAATAACAACGTTAGTCTCAATCTTAACGCCTAACTTCTTAACATTCTCAACTTCGTGGGCAACTACTGTTGACTTAGGAAGACGGAATTCAGGAATACCATATACTAATACACCACCAGCCTCATGTAAAGCCTCGAATATAGTTACGTCATATCCCATTTTTGCAAGATCTCCGGCACATGTAAGTCCTGAAGGACCTGAACCGATAACAGCAACTTTCTTGCCTTTCTTCTCTGTTGGCTTCTCTGGCTCAACATTATTCTCTCTTGCCCAGTCAGCAACAAATCTTTCAAGCTTACCAATTGATACTGATTCACCCTTGATTCCTCTGATACACTGACCTTCACACTGTGTCTCCTGTGGACATACACGGCCACATACAGCAGGAAGTGCACTTGACTTACCAATAATCTTATATGCTTCCTCAATATTTCCTTCTTTTACCTGATGAATAAATGCTGGGATATCGATAGATACAGGACAGCCCTGAACACATCTTGCATTCTTACAGTTAAGGCATCTTGTTGCCTCTTCCATAGCTTCTTCCTTGTTATATCCAAGACATACTTCATCAAAATTCTTATTTCTTACGTCAGGAGCCTGCTCTCTGACTGGCACTTTCTTCATTACGTCCATTTTGAAACCCATCCTTTCTAATTACACTGTCCACAACCGCCGTGATGTGTATCGCCTTCCTGAAGCTTGAGCATTGCTCTTCCCTCTTCAGTTCTGTACATAGCACTTCTCTTCATAGCCTGGTCAAAGTCAACAAGATGACCGTCAAATTCAGGTCCGTCAACACATGCAAACTTAATCTCATCGCCAACCTTAAGACGACATGCACCACACATACCAGTTCCATCAACCATAATCGGATTCATGCTGACAATTGTAGGAATTCCAAGTTCCTTAGTAAGAAGACAGACGAATTTCATCATAATCATAGGTCCGATTGCTACACATAAATCATAATGTTTTCCTTCTGCAACAAGATCCTTAAGCACATCTGTACCCATACCTTTTCTTACATAGCTTCCATCATCAGTTGTTATGTAAAGATTACCAGCAACAGCCTTCATCTCTTCCTCTAAGATTATAAGTTCCTTATTCTTAGCACCAACGATAACATCAACATCTACACCATGCTCATGCATCCATTTAACCTGTGGATATACAGGTGCTGTTCCAAGACCTCCGGCAATGAATACAATATTCATCTTTTTGAGTTCTTCAATATCCTTGCTGATAAGCTCTGATGGACATCCAAGAGGTCCAACAAAATCTTCAAATGCATCTCCTGCTTTAAGATGTGACATCTTCTCAGTAGACGCTCCAACTATCTGAACAACTATTGTTATAGTTCCTGCTTCTCTGTCATAATCACAAATAGTAAGTGGAATTCTTTCGCCCAAATCATCCATCTTTACAATAACGAACTGGCCAGGTTCACAATGTTTAGCAACTCTAGGAGCTTCAACATCCATAAGGAAGATCTTCTCTGCTAACTTCTCAGCCTTAAGAATTTTATACATTACAATTCTCCTTTCAAAAAGTAATATTATGAAGTGCATTACGCACAATCAACCTTTAGTATTCTTTGGCAGAATAACTGCCTTCTGTACCTGTAACAGTATACACCTTACCGCTTGATGTATCAACGCCATATAATCCAGCAGTTGTTGTAGAACCACCCTTTATTACATCATATCTGATAATATACATTTCATTGTTGCCAACCTTTGTCTTTGAAATATAGACAAAATTAACACCTGAACCATCTGAAGCTTTGCTGTCTGACTTAAGCACCTTCTTTGATATAAGGACATTTTTCAGCTGGCTTTCAGCCTGGCTGTATGTATATGTATTCTTTACTTCAACATTATAATTTCTCTTAACTACTGTACTGCTCTGCTCATGATCGTTAATTATTACAAATGCGATTACAGTATTACCGGTTGGCATATCGAATTCACCTGTATACTCTGTTGATGAAGATGTAGGAGTTGTACCATCTGTTGTATAATATGCCTTACATTTGTCAGGGATATTATTAATCTTAATCTTCTCTCCATCTGAATATTTTCCTGACGCAGGAGTTACATCTGGTGCTACAGGAGCACCATATTCAACAACATATTCAAATTCAACTACTTTACTATATACCCCAATAGAATTAACAGAAACTGCTTTTATCTTAGTTGTGCCTGTTTCTAACTTAATTGCTGTTCCATCATATAGTGTACTCTTAATATCAGGTTCTTTTCCATCAGTTGTATAATAAACAACACAACCAGAATCACATGTAAATTTAAGTTCAACATCATCATCATACGAACCCGGCTCTTTAGAAGCTGATGGTTCTTTTACAATATAATTCTTAACTGCATTGCTGCATTTTCCATCCTGATACTTTCTTATAAGCTTTGTTAAATTATCTGCATCCTCTTTCTTATAATAAATATCTGCAAGAGCTTTAACCGCATCTTCATAATTCTCATCATATGAAAGTATATCCTTCAGCACATTAACAGCTTCATCCTCATTTCCTGAGCTTTCATAGCATCTATACAATGTATACTTAAGGTTCAGATTCTTCTTTCCCTCATTTTCTTTAGAAGCCTTGCTAAGATATGATGATGCATCACCATAATTACCCTCTTCGTACAGTTTCATTCCTGTCTGATAATAATAATTATAATTATTCTTACTCTTCTTGTTAAGTGATACAGCAACTATAATTATTATAATTAAAACTAATGCAACTCCCGCAGCAACCCCTGCTATAATAAGCTTTGTCTTCTTATCCAGTGGTTTCTTAGTGGTGTCTTTCAAAATCTCTTTATCTTCATCTTCTGGTTCTTCATCGTCATCATCATCAAGTAAAATATCTCTATCAGTTAATTCTTCTTGTGTTGGTTGAGATGATTTATTAATTACCTGCTGTTCCTTAAGAATTTCATCTGTTATCTTAGGAACAACTCTCGTCCTCCCATCATTAATATCTGATGGCTGCTCTGCTTTATAATCATCAGCCTTTCCTACATAAGCTTTGGCAACTGTAGTTTCTTCTTCTACCATTTTCTGCAACGACTTTTCAATTTCGTCTTCTATGCTTGTATTCTTATTAAAATCGTCTGGCATATATAGACCTCCATACACTTAAATAACATTTTGATATTAACATATTAGAGAATATTAATCAATAAAATACATTTTATGATTTTTATTTTTGTTTAACTAATTGTACACATTTTGCTCACATTTATCATGTATATTCTATATTAGATAGCAAAGAGAATTCTTTCTATCTCCCCCTCATATTTTGAAAAAGGAGATGTTTGACCGCATCTCCTTTTTTTGTCCAAAAAATTATGACCATCAGTACAACACTGATGGTCATAATAATTTTATCATTACCTGAATTATCTTATGCTTGTAACTCTTACTGTGCAGCTTAATGTCTTATTATTAACAACAGCTGTTATTGTTGCTATTCCTGCTTTTCGTCCAATAACTTCTCCTGAAGAAGAAACTGTACATACCCTTGGATTACTGCTTCTCCATGTAATTTTACTATCTGTTCCTATTACATCTAATGTATATCTGTCATACTGCTCAAGAGTAATATTAGACCTGCTTATTGCAAGTGAATGAACTATACAGCTTGATTCAACACCTGCACCATCACTTATGACATAAACCTCTGCTTCACCAGGACCTACAGTTGTAATAACACCATTACCATCAACCGTAACTATTCCTGTATCTGATGAGTACCATTCATATGAATCATTATTAACAGCCGGCCTTACTATTACCGATAACTGTCTTGTTCTGCCTGTAAGCATATATATTTCTTTTGAATTAATTCTAAGTGAGGATATATTAACTCTTGGAGTTACATAAACCCAGCAGATTCCTTTGATATTATTACCATCCTGAGATGTTGCTGTAATCTTAACTTTACCGGAACTGATAGCAAACACCTCGCCATCCTCATCAACCACTGCGATTGATTCATTAGCTGATTTCCATACAACATCTTTAATTGTTGCATTATCCGGATATACGTTAACACCAAGTTTCTGTGAATCTCCAACAAACAATCTCAATGAATCCGGCACAACTTCTATTCCCGTAACCGGATTAACAACTCTTATGATACATGAATCTGTAACTCCGCTTCCATCCGCTGCTGTAGCTGTAATAACAGCATTACCAACTGATTCAGCACTAAGATTACCTTCCTGATCTACTGAACATATACTGTTATCTGATGATGACCACACTATATTCTTATTAGTTGCTGTATCTGTGCCAACCGTTGCAATAAGCTTTCCTGTTGCACCCACATTCATGAATTTATTATTTTCACTCAATGTAATAGTTGAAACATATTCCTTAACAACAATTGTACAAGCTGCTGTGAGATGACACTCATCTGTTGTAACTTCAATTACACAGTTACCACCCTTTAAGGCTGTTACAACACCATTTTCATCAACTGTTGCAACTGATGTATCACTTGAAAGATATGTGACTTTCTTATTCTCTGCATCTATTGGCTCAATTGAAGGTATAATAGCATATTTTGCTCCAACCCATAATTCCTGATAATCAGAATTAAGTGTTATTCCTGTTACAGGCTGTGTAACAGTAACAATACAATATGCTGTAAGTCCCGTGTCAACATTAGTACATATTATAGATGTTGTTCCTGCACCTGTAGCTGTAACTTTACCATCGCTTTCTACTTTACATACGTTTTCATCACGGCTTTCCCATGTAACAAGCTTATTATCTGCATTCTCTGGAAGACATGTGGCATTAAGCCAGAACACCTGTCCTTTTCTCACTGTAATATCTGTCGTATTAAGGACAATTGATGTAACAGGCTGCTTAACATATATATTACACATTGCTGTAACACCACCATCAAGTGACTTACAAAGTATTGTCGCACTACCTGTTCCGACAGCTTCAACCAGACCATTAGAATCAACTATACATACATTAGTATTAGATGATTCCCAACTTACAGTCCTGTTCGTAGCCGTTATAGGGAGAACTTCTGCTGTGATTCTTAATGTCTGTCCTATTGACATAATCTCATCTTTATAATCAAGTTTAATAGTCTCAACTGGTATGCTTATAATAAAATTACATGTTGCAATAAATGCACCATCTTCTGTTTTGCAGACAATTGTACAGTATCCTGGCTTAATATATGTTACAAGGCCATTCTCATCAACTGTTGCAACTGATTCATCTGAGGATGACCATGTAACATTTCTGTTCACACCGTCTCCTGATGGCTTTACAGTTGCTACAAGCTGATACTTTCCAATTGCCATAGTAGACTCAACTGTTGTCGCGTTAAGTGTAACTCCTGTTACTGGCTCTCTTACATAGACATCACAGGTTGCAACCTTAAGTCCGTCTTCAGTTATTACTGTAATCGTTGCATTACCACCAGATAATCCCTTAATAGTAGCTGTGTAACTGTCTCCTGTTACCGTAGCTACCGTTGTATCTGATGATGACCATAAAACATTGCTGTTAGTAGGTCCTGCCGGATTGAATAATACCTGTACTGTTCCAGTGCTTCCTCTGTCAATTGATATTGAAGAAGGATTAATACTTACATCTCCTACAGGAGTGGTAACATATATTACACAAGTCTCAGACTTAATAACTCCATTAATATTCTGTGAAACAGTAAGATGTGTCACACCCGACGCAACACCTGTTACTGTAAATACAGTACCATCATCTGACTGTCTTACCTCTATAAGATCATATGTAGGTATAACTCCTGCTTCATTAGCCTGATTAGTTACAGTATATGTAATCTGTGATTTACTTGGCTGATTAGTAACAAGAGCCTTAATGTCTATTGAACTTCCAATATTAACTGTTGTGCTTACTGTACTAAGGCCAAAACCATCTATAACTGTAATCTTATATGCCAGCTGATATGGCATATTATACACTGTGTATAATTCATCCTGTACTCTTGTTGCATATATTGTAGCTGTACCCGCGCCAACTGCCTTAACAAGACCAGTTGCAGAATCCACCTGAAGTACCTTGTTATCAGAAGTTGACCATGTTACTTCTGATTCAATTGCTGATGTTGACAACTGAAGTTCATCACCAACATTCATATTGCTCACTTCATTTCCCATCTTCTTAAATGGAACTACAACATTAACAGCATCTCTTGTAAACCACGATTCATTGCCTCCAACATCAATAGTAGTAAGTCCTGCACTCACCTTTGTAACTCCTGCATGTACTCCACATACTGTTCCAACTGCAACTGATGCTACATTTGAATTATCTGTCTTATATATTACGTTAGACTTAACAGGATTAACTACATTAGAAGGAATGTCCTCATATGTAAATGCTTCATAATCCTTATCTGAAAGAACCATATATCTGTTAGATGCATCGCTAGGAAGATGTGTTATAAAATGTCCCTGTGAATTAGATATACTCTCCTTAAACTTAACCTCTGCCCTTACTGTAAATGTATATGTAAGAGGATTAATTCCGCTTCCGTCTGCAGTTCTTGCCGTAATAACAGTTGAACCACCGCCAATAACCTTAAGTACTACTTTAGAAGAATCCCTATAATACATCTCTACGATTCCATCTGAACTAACCTCACCTGTTGAATCATTAGATGTTTCAATAAAAAGCTTATTACTCTCACAGGTATTGGCTGTTATGGTAATTAAATCTCCTTCTTTCAGAAGATCTGCCTCTTCAAGAACAGTATTACCTCTTTTCCTTTCAACATTAACATTAATAGGAACATATACTGCTGCTGTTGATGTAGCAAGTACATTATCATATACAACAGCTCCTGTATCTGAAAACTTCTTAGAATGATATGCTGCTGTTATTGTAGCTGCTCCTGCCCTGTTACCATATACTGTAGGATTAGTTGTTCCTGATACAGTCTGCAGATAAGCATCTCCGCCTGAACTTGGATTAACAAACTTTACAACATCATAATCTTCATCCGATATTGTCCATTCAAGTCTTACAGGACTTGCAATACCATTGTTCGAAGGATTGCTCGCGTCATAAAATTCATCATCCGTACCTGAAAGATTGGCATGAATAACTGTAGATGTAGATCCCTGTATTACACTTGACTGTGCCGGTGTCAGAGAAAGAGAAACACTTGAGTCAGCGTTAGCAAATATAAGTACTCCACCGCATGCAACACCAGAAACAAGCACACCTATAAGAATCTTCCATTGCATTTTAAGACGCATTGTCAGCTGTCTTATTTTTTTAACATTCTTCATATATATAACCCTCGCTTTGCATAAGTATATCTGTGCTTATATTAAAATCAAATAATAACTATTATATTATATCGAAATCTTTATTTATTAATATTACATCTTATACATACTTTTTTCAATATGCCTGCATACAATATTTTTCGCTATTGTTGTCAACTGCTGTTGCAATTTATCATATTTCTTATAAAACATATAAAAGTTTGGGTAAAATGATGGAATTAATCAGATTATTATGTTAAAATATTGTAGCAATAAAATATTTTTGGAGGTATCTAAAAAATGAAATTAAATTTAAGACCAGCTGAAGAGTGTACTTTTGACGCTGTATCATTAGGTGAAGTTATGCTTCGTCTTGATCCAGGTGAAGGCAGAATCCGTACAGCAAGAAGCTTTAGAGCATGGGAAGGTGGCGGAGAATATAACGTTATCCGTGGTCTTCACAAGTGCTTCGGTATGAGAACTGCTGTTATCACATCATTTGCTGATAACGAAGTAGGTCTTCTTATGAAGGACTTCATCGAGCAGGGTGGCGTTGATACATCACTTATCTGCTGGAAGAAGACAGATGGTATCGGACGTCTTTGCAGAAACGGTCTCAACTTCACAGAAAGAGGATTTGGTATCCGTGGTGCTAAGGGTTGCTCTGATAGAGCTAACACAGCTATTTCTCAGGCTACTCCAGAAGATTTCGATTTTGATTACATCTTCAAGAACAAGAGCGATGGTGGTTTAGGTGTTCGTTGGTTACATACAGGCGGTATCTACGCTGCTCTTTCTGAGCAGGCTTGCGAGACTGTTATTGCAGCTTGTAAGGCAGCTAAGAAGTACGGTACAATTGTATCTTACGATCTTAACTACAGACCATCTATGTGGGAAGCTATCGGCGGTTTAGCTAAGGCTCAGGAAGTTAATAAGGAAGTTGCTAAGTATGTTGACGTTATGATTGGTAACGAAGAAGACTTCACAGCATGCCTTGGTTTCGAAATCGAAGGTAACGATGAGAACCTTAAGACTCTTAACCTTGATGGTTATAAGAAGATGATCAACGAAGCTGCTGCTACATACCCTAACTTCAAGGCTGTTGCTACAACACTTCGTCAGGTTAAGACAGCTACAGTTAATGACTGGTCAGCAATCTGCTGGGCTGATGGAGAAATCTACAAGGCTGCTCAGTATGATGGACTTGAGATCATGGATAGAGTTGGTGGCGGAGATTCATTCGCTTCAGGTCTTGTATATGGTCTTATGACATTTGAAGATGCTGAGAAGGCTGTTAACTACGGTGCAGCTCACGGTGCATTAGCTATGACAACTCCTGGTGATACAACAATGGCTTCTCTTAAGGAAGTTGAAGGTATCGTTGGTGGTGCTGGCGCAAGAGTTCAGAGATAATTAATTTAATTCATATTTGGATTCAGACCAAATAAAGAGTTGCCCGTGAAACCGGACAACTCTTTTTTATTTAATAATCTATAGTTCTTTTGCTTCACTATCTATAAGAGATTGTAAACACAAGTGTATCTGAATATGAACCCGCATATGCCTTATCCCATTCAGACTTATCTATTGAAAGTGTCAGATTAGTACTGTTTCCACTCTCTGCATATGTAGCTGTACTGAATTCTTTGTTACCATCCATAATCTTATATGCAATTGTCTTACTCTCATCTTTACTGTTCTTAAGTTTTCCACTTGCACTTACAGATACATTTACATTCTTGTCTGGCTCTAATCTTGCATTATCAAGAGAAACACTTCCAAGCTTAACAGACTGTTCTCCTCTTTCAATTGTTGTATTTGCCGGAATAGTCACTGTATAGACCGGATCAATTGATACAGATATTGTTGACTGTCTTGTCTGTGTCTCT
Organism: Lachnospira eligens; assembly: GCF_009680455.1. Lineage (GTDB taxonomy): Bacteria > Bacillota > Clostridia > Lachnospirales > Lachnospiraceae > Lachnospira > Lachnospira eligens_A. The sequence goes on along the minus strand of NZ_WKRD01000005.1, from coordinate 54,904 downwards.
TCTGCCCCCACAGGAATAATACTTCCCAATATAAACATCATACTCAATGCCATAGCTGTCAATTTTCTCATAATAGCCTCCATTCTTTCATCCATTAATGACTATTTATTTATTTTGCAACTAAAACTGTCTCAACATTAGCACCATTCATTGTCTTTCCATCTGTAAGCGATGCTGTGCTAATCTTAATAACAGCATTATGTTCTCCTGTTGCAAGCGGATGCTGCAGTTTTACATTAGTTATAGCTTTTCCAGGTTCAACCATATCTGACTTGTATATAGTCTCGCCCGTATCAGATAAAACAATTTCAAATGTAAAGTAGCATGGATTTCCTTCAGGGTTAAACAGATTCATTGTAACATTATCTTTTCCTGCATCTACAGTTATAGATGGATATCCTGGTATCCTTATTCCCTTCTGTCCGCCACTGTAATTACTTCCTGTACCAATTTCACCAGAATCAGAATCAATCGTTGGTGTAAATTTATCATCATTATCTTTATTCTTATCTTTTCTGATAACAAGCACTGCAGCCAGAACAGCAACTGCTACGCACAGTACTATTATTGCTGTTATCATAATTTTGTTTTTTGAAATCTTCATTCCAATCCCTCCTGACATTCCGTACAGACCGGTTATAAAACCAGTCTGTACGAATTACTAATTAATCAAACCTTACACTGACCTTAATATTGCTCAAATCATATTTATCAGAAAATGAACCACTTGCATCAAATCTGTAGCATATAGCATCTATATCTTTGCATCCTATGCTGTATGTGTGCGTGATTGTCTGTTTATTTTTCTTCTTGAGATCAAGCTTCTCTCCATGCCATCCATTCCATGACTTGTTAGAATCTTTTCTATATGTAGTGTCTACCTCTGCATATCCGTCATCTACCATTTTAATATAATAACTGATTGTAACAGTCATCGTATTGCAATGCTTCTTTATCTCATTCAGAGATATACCTTCCATATAGATGGAATTAGTTCTTGTATAACCACTTGTTGAAGTTCCTGATGCTCCATCTATGAAGAAATGCAGCTTGACTGGTTCTTCCTTTGAATCATCAGTTACACGATATGAATATGGGTGGCTGTAAGTAAATGTCTTATTAAGACTCCAGCTTGCATATAATGTAACCGTTCCTTCACCCACAAGATTATCAGCAGAAGCTCCCGGTTTATATGTAACCGTTCCGCCATCTTCTACACACCAGCCAAGGAATGTATATCCATATCTTGAAGTCTTTGGAAGTTCGTATTTCTTGTCATATGTAAATACAAGGTCGTTTATTGCATCTCCATCCTTTGTATCAAAATGTACTGTATACTCATTAGCAGTCCAAGCTGGATACAAGGTAATTATTTCATTATCTGCTGTTCCAAGTCCACTGATAATTTCATTATCATCATATAACTTGTCTGCTCCTGCCTTTTTTGTCCATCCTGCAAATGTATAACCTGTTCTCTTAAACTGATTAGCACTTAATGCTGCTTTATCTGTATACATAAGCTGCATATCCTGCATAGAACCAGTTGTTCCGTCACCATATGGAATAAACCGGATAACATAACTGTTTTCCTTCCAGTTTGCTGTGTAGCTTCTGTTACCTGTAGAACCTGTTGTAATTACTGGATCCATAGCCGTTCCATCTATACCAGTTCCGCTCCAGCCTGTAAACGTATAACCTGTACGCTGTGGTCTCTTAAGAGTTATAACGCTAGTATCAACCTCATATGTTTCAGGATTGTCAGCCTTTCCTCCATCAAGATTATAACTTATAGTATATATATCTTTCTTCCACTGTGCTGTTATAACAATATTACCAGCAGGCATTACATCCGGGACAGCTTTATCCCATCCTGTGAATGTATATCCCTTCTTAACCGGAATCTCATTAAAATTAACCTCAGTATTATAATCCTGTGTTATAGAAGCAATTTCACTGCCACCATCTGTATTAAAACTGATTGTGTACTGGTTTATCTTCCAGCTTGCAGTATAAGTGACGTCTCTGTCTGGCATTGTACCTGCAACATCTTCATCCCAGCCTGTAAATGTATAACCGGTTCTTTCCGGATTAATAATATTAATCTTAGTGCCATATTTATAATCGTATACAACATCCGGCTGTCCATTATTCAGCTTGAGAACAAATCTGTGTACATTTCTCTTGTAGAAATATCTTATAACAGTCGAACCATCGCCTTTTACTATGGCAGTTTCTGTCTCTGGTGAACTGAATCCTTCCATATACTTAACATATGGCGTTACCTGGCTGTCAGTATCAGATGTAAAGGCCTGTCTGTCATACAATTCATATGAACCGTCAAGCTTTTCAACAAGATGTTCAACAGTATAATTAACCTTATCTGCATCCCACTTTGCATATAAAGTAATATCATATGCCGGCATTGTACCGTCAAACGCTTCTGTACATGCCCTGTCAACATACCAGCCTGCAAATGCATATCCTGCTCTTACAGGAACCGGTGCAATAACATTGCTTCCCCATCTGGCTGTTTTCTTTTCAGTACTTACAGTTCCTCCCATAGAATTAAATGATATGCTATATGTATTTCTATCATAATGCACCCGGAATATAAGGCTTCCATCTGCCGCAACAGTACCAGATGGCAAATCATCTGTAAGATGATAAAGCCTGTTGTCATACTGTTGCTTATCTGCAGTTACATTCTGTCCTGTTGTTCCTTTATTAATTCTAGTCTTATCAAGTTCATATTCTCCTGATTCATTTTCAAGATAATATTTTGTTGTGTATACAACATCATCTGCTTCTTTCCATACGGCTGTATAAGTTGTATCCTTTGCAGGAACTGTCTGTGTGACAGCTGGTTCCCAGCCTTCAAATACATATCCTGCCCTATATGCAACCGGTGTCGGCATAAGAGTTCCATATGTGTATCTTCCTTCTGAAACAACACTGCCTTCTGAAACAAACTTAATATTATATTTATTTCTTGCATAATAATAATTAATCGTTGTGCTTCCATCAGCACTTACTCTCTGTGATAAAGCTGCTGTATACACACCATCCGTTCCTTCCACATAATCAACAACATTATAAATCATATCAGCTGCTTCCCACTTCGCATATACAATTCTGTCCTCATTAGGCATTACTGACGGAATAGTATATTTCTTTGTAAGTGCTTCATCTGTATACCAGCCTGCAAATGTATAGCCCTGTTTAACAGGATCTTCAGGCTTTGTAATTTCTTTATTGTACTTAGATATTATAGCATCTACAACTGAACCACCGTTAGTCTGGAATGCTATATAATATCCATCTCTTAAATTATCCCAGTGCAGAGATATCTTTCTTGTTATCGGCTTAGTATTAAAAGAACCCTTCTGACTCTTCCATGTTATTATCATCTCACCATCCTGCTGAGGTTCACTACTAGGATTAACCTCAACTATATTAGTTTCAGGATCATATGAGAACGCCGGATTAGTCATTGTTATAGAAAAATATCTGTCACTGTCATCATAAACCTTAGTAAAATACTCATTATTATCGTCAAGACCTTCTTTCATATCAAGATACTGCATTTCAAAATATGTATCAGGAAGTCTTACAGTCTTAACATCTCTCTTCATCTTGATATCTTTAACAGAATCCTGACCATATGCATAATCGCACACATTTTCAACTACACCAACACTATACAACGGCCATTGCTTCTCAAAAAGTGTAGGATTATAACTAAACGTTCCAGAAAGTGCCTGTGCCAGGAAATTAACCTCCATATACACGCCTATTTCCATGTATATAGCGCCCATTGAGCTTGCTGTTCTGCCCTGCGAAGCTGCGTATTTCAACTGATAGTACAGATATCCCCATACCTGGGCGTATCCACCAACCTCTGCTGTAAATCCAACACTTGCAAGTTTTGTTGATATAAGACCTACAGCCACACTTAGTCTTATTCCTGCCCGTATTCCTATTGTTCCTATTGCATATACCGAGAACTCATACTGTTCTTCGCTTAAATCAATAGAATCACTTGTAACCTTTCTGTCAAATACCATAATGCTGTAAACATATCTCTTGGCATTCTTATACCAGTAAGTCATGCCCATTGATATATTAACATTGGCAGAAACAACGAATTCAACCTTAAACTCGATATCAATAATTCCAATAACCCTTACATGTGACTCTGTTAATGACTTACTGTATAATTCAACCCAGTCAGCCTCATCATCAAGCATATCAGAATATCTTTCAGCAAGACTCTTCGCAACAGATATCTCGCTATCATCATCAGAATCCTTCATATCTTCAAGCCTTGTAGATAAATCCGACTTGTCAGATATATAAGTAGTTCCGATTTCCATCATATTCTTAAGTTCTTCTGCTATTCCATTAATCACTTCATCAAGTTTAGAAGAACTTTCGTCATCATCATCTTCTTCAGCAGTTCTTACATTAACATTAAAATTAATTCCAGTGTAATCATACAGATCTAATGAAACCGCAACACGGTAGTCATCAATATATGGGAATATGCCCCATACTTTCCATATAGCCTTACCACTTACATTAATATTAATCTTAACTTCCTGCTCAAATGTTGCTGATACAATTACCTTCATATTAGAGAATGAAATCTCTACACCAATATCAAGAGCAAGTCTTAATCCACTTACATTCTCAAAATGTTTTAAATCAGTTGAAAGGTTAGCTCTTACATGCTCAAGCTTTACTTCTGGTTTCTTGCTGCTATATAATGCAACATTGCCCTGAGCCTTATCTGGAAGATAAGTTATATCCTGCGGCACAATGCTGATATTGGCATCCATAGTATCAGACAGATATTCCTGAAGTTCCTGATAAGAATTCGTTCTTACAACAGCCTGTGCAACCTCATCTACAACACTCTGTGCAAATCCACTGTCAACAGCCTGCTGCTCAACGCTCTGTTCAATGCCACTGATATCCTGATTCTGTAATATACTTTCACCACTCACATTATCAGTCTGATATACATCCATGGCTGCCTGAACTTCATCCCATGTCACATTCTTATATGTGATTACATAATCAGCATTATTAGTTGAAACATTTGTTATAACAGCATACTGTATATCATCATTTCCTGTTGCATACAGAGCAAGATAATCGCCTGTATCAACTGTTGTATCTTCATCAAGTCCAAGTCCTGCTCCAAGACTGTCACTGCCATATGACATTTTATTCTTTGTAATTGTTATGCTGTCATTATCAGGATTATTATCCTTATCATCAGCTACATTAACAGGAAGAACATCAGGAACAAAGAGTATCTCCTCTGCTGCCATACCCCTGTAGGAATATTCATTTCCCTTAGCTGATGTAATCTCAAAGAACGAAACATCATCATCAGATATAACACTGCCATCTAACTGTGGCACAACATCTCCGTCATATACTGCAATCTTATCTCCTGCATTAAGTTTACTGTCCGAATATGTAAAGCTTCCTGTAGTTTTAACAGCTTCCTGACTTATTGTACCATCCTGTCCTACAGTCATTACCGTCACAGATATTCTATCAGCCTTCTCTCCGTTAACATAGAGATTACTTAAGCTTCCTGACTTTATGTACTTAATGTCATCCCTAAGATTCACATTAGTTACATCCGGCTTATAAACTGTAAAATCATATTCTCTTATTGTCTGGTCATAGCCTGTGAAATACAGCCTGTCATCTGAAAGTTCAAGACGGTAGCCACAGCCTTCCTGCCATGTGCCATTGCATTTTATTATAAATGTATACGCTCCATCATCTAATACACTTCCGGCTGTAATATCTATTGAAGTATTCTCAGAAGAATCGCTTACATTCTTAACTGATACTTTATTCTTTACTTCTTCTTTAGTTAACCTTCCGCTCTTATCAGTTACCGTAATTGTAAAATCATTTGCATCAACATCATAACTTCTTGCGTATGTATCTATACTGACTGTCTTAAGCTCCTGACCGTCAACCCATGATGCATATAATACAACATCACTTAAAAGTCTGTCTGTACTGGCAACATAATCTGTACAGTCCGCATCATAACACCATCCCAAAAATGTCGAGCCTGCCTTGCCCGGAACCGGAAGATCTGAAAGCTTTGTTCCCGCCTCATATACCGAATTATCAAGCTCTGCTGCACGCCCCTGTTCATCATCATCAGTATAAAGTGTTCCGCCATTAGTTTCATACTTAATGTTATATTTTGTTGTTTCAAATGAAATATCAAAAGTAAGATTATCTGTATATATTCCTGCATATTTAGGAATTTCCTGTAATCTTGTCATATATTTTCTTGTCTTGTCACTGCCTGTTGCTGTAAGCTCTGTTATTACTGAATTATTAGTAAGAGACAGTTTATTCTCTTCATTATATAATTCATATCCAAGCTTTACATCTCCATTCAGAAGATTCCATTCATTCTTAGAATAAACAGATACACTTACTTTATCTTTCTCATACAGTCCGCCTGCATGTCCCGATACTGTAAGATTCGTCTTATCAGCATCTACGCTTTCAGGTATGTCAATGTAATAATAACGTTCAATCCATTTTGCATAAAGAACTACAACTCCTGTGTAATTCTCTTCTGAAATCTCCGTTACAGGACTACCTGTCAGCTCTTTATTATCATACCATCCTCCAAACTCATACCCCTGATTGACAATATCATCCTTATCCGGTAATTGCCCTGCCGGATATTTGTCTGGTGCATTATAGCCACTGACATAATGACCACCGTTAAGCTGATAATCAATCTCCTTTAACTGGGACAGCTCATCATATGATGACTGATTCCCTTCTGCGTAATACATGCCCGGTATAGCTGCAGCAAGAATTGCAGAACATAAAAGTATACTCAAAAACCTCTTCATCCGAACGCCTCCTTTATGTTATAACCACATATACTGATATTTAGTTTTCCGTCTGCTATATATTGTAGTTATAATACCTGATTAAAAGACATTTGTGAGGTTATCTGCGTGAATTACAATTTTTTTGACATGAACGATTAGATTTATATATAGAAATTTAGTCTCTTGCAATATATAATTAATCAAGAGATAATTTACATACTAAGCTTTAATGAGGAAAATACTATGAAAATTGCTATATGTGACGATAATGAAGCTGAATTAAACAGAATTAGAGAACTGTTAGAAATATACGCCTGTGATAAAGGTCAGAAATTTTTTATAAAATGTTTCACAAGCAGTGTTGAACTGGCATCAACTGCTGAATTTGAGAAATATGACATATATTTTCTCGATATAATTATGCCAGTAATGGACGGCATTAATCTGGCAAGGGAAATCCGTGCCTTTGACAGATTTTCACCTGTAATCTTTCTGACATCATCGCCTGAATTTGCTGTAGAAAGCTACACAGTCAAAGCATTTAATTATCTTCTTAAACCCATAATTAAAGAAGCATTATATGATACACTGGATGATATTATTGATACATTTCATAAGGAACGCAATGATACATATATTATAAAGAATAATTCAGGTATACATAAAATATACTTATCAGATATTATGTACGCTGAAGCTCTTAACCGGAAAGTAATATTATACCTTTCAGACAACGAGCAGGTAATATCGACAGACGTATTCTCATCTATATGTGATACACTTATGACACATAAAGAATTTACTCTGCCACACCGTTCTTTCATTGTTAATATGAATTACATCAAGACAATAGATGCAGTCAGGATTGAATTAACTAACAGCAAAACTATCCCGGTTGCACAAAGACGCGTTTCGGACATAAAGAAACAATATCTGGATTTCCAGATGGAAGAATAATCTATAATATACATTCGGAGGAGAATTTAATGACAGACATAGTCTCAGTACTAAACCTTATTAATTATGGTTTTGTTTTAATATTCGGAATTATTGTATCTTTCTATTTTGCCGGAATACAATGGGAGGACAATAAGCGCCTTTTTATACTTACTACTGTATTATTTGTTCTGTTTCAGGCATTATTCTACGTGCTTTTAGGCGAAAATGTCCTTTTTAAATGTTATCCTGTACTGATACATATTCCTTTAATTCTTATTATCAGATATATATGTCACCAGAATATATATATATCATTTATTGCCGTTATGTCCGCTTATCTGATGTGTACACCCAGAAAATGGTTTGGAACCCTGGCAAAATATATATTTCCTGAAATCCCTGTAATTTCAGATGTTGTAACAATTGTAATCACTATTCCGCTTCTGATTGTGGTAATTAAATACATTTCGCCTTACATAATAAAACTCAAAGAAGAATCAAAAAACATTATTTCCATGTTTTTCCTTCTCCCTCTTACATATTATATACTTGAATATGCTCTAACCGTATATACTAACCTTCTATATACCGGCAAAGCCGTAATAATTGAATTCATGGACAGTTTTATTGTTGTATTATATTTTTTCTTGTCAATAGTGACACTCAGTATGTCCAACAAAAAAAATACAGCAGAGCGTGAAAACATCATACTTTCCGCAGCTGCAGCTCAGGCTGAAAAAGAAATATCTCAGCTTACAGATTATCAGAAACAGGCTGCGATATACAGACATGACTTAAGACACCATATGAATTTCATACAAAGCTGCCTTGCTGGTAACAATACGCAGCAAGCTCTTGAATATATAAATGAAATTAATAATAATCTGGATAACACAAGAATAACAAGATACTGCAGCAACGAAGCAATTAACCTAATATTATCTTCATATATAAATAAAGCCCATGACGCAGACATTTCCACACAGATATCAGTAACTGCCACTAATTTTTCAAGTTACAGAATTACTGATTTGTGCAGTCTCCTTGCAAATGCTTTAGAAAATGCAATAAATTCCTGTATAAAGCAGTGTGATAACGCTGTCTCAAAAGACAATAAGCGTCTTATAACAATTAAGTTGTTTGAAAAAAATAACAAAATATGCATCAACATAGCCAATACATACTTTAAGGAGCCCCGATTCCACAACCAGATTCCTGTTACTGATGAACCTGACCATGGCATTGGTGTCCGCAGCATAATTTCAGTAATAGAAAAATATAACGGCATATATGCATTTTTTACTAAAGACGGTACATTCTATTTTCAGGCTTGTATATAAAAATGGGGACTGCACATACAGTCCCCATCTTTTATATTATTGTATTAATTATAATGTTACACCCTGCTTAAAGATTGCAAGATCATGGAATCCTGCTATCTCGGCCTTAACCTTCTTACCAGAAGCAACATCTAATACGAGCTGGAAGAGCTCCTTAGCTGCATCTTCAAGTGGAAGATCATCTGTAACAATTCTTCCTGCATTAAAGTCAATCCAGTTACCCTTATTTCCTGCAAGTCTTGAGTTAGTTGCAATCTTAACTGTAGGAACCGGTGATGCAAATGGTGTTCCACGTCCAGTTGTGAAAAGAACCATCTGTGCACCTGAAGCTGCACAAGCTGTAGCAGCAACAAGGTCATTACCAGGTGCGCTGAGAAGATTAAGTCCCTTAGTATTAACTGGCTCTGCATATGCAAGAACACCCTTTACTAATGAGCTTCCTGACTTCTGTGTACATCCTAAAGACTTGTCTTCAAGAGTTGTAATACCGCCATCCTTGTTTCCTGGAGAAGGATTCTCGTAAATCTCCTGGCCATTCTTAATGAAGTATTCCTTAAAGTCATTAATAAGGTGAACTGTCTTCTCGAAGAGTTCCTTGTTAGCACATCTGTTCATAAGAATTGTCTCTGCACCAAACATCTCAGGAACTTCTGTGAGGATAGTTGTACCACCCTTAGATACAAGCATATCTGAGAAAAGACCAACTGTTGGGTTAGCTGTAATACCTGATAATCCATCAGAACCGCCACACTTCATACCAATGATAAGTTCCTTGGCATTAACCTTTTCACGCTTAAATGTTGCAGCATAAGCCATAAGCTCATTCATAAGCTTCTCAGCTTCTTCCTGCTCATTCTCAACATCCTGAACCTGAAGGAACTTAACTCTGTCTGGATTAACCTCTCCAATATAGTCCTTAAGAACTTCTATACGGCTGTTCTCACATCCAAGACCAAGAACAAGTACTGCACCTGCATTAGGATGATTAATTAAATCAGCAAGAATCTTTCTTGTATTCTCCTGATCCTCTGTTGTCTGTGAACATCCATATGGATGAGTAAATGCAACTACTTCATCTACTCCTTCTGGCTTGTTAGCTCTTGCTGTTGTTTCAATTGCTCTTGCAATTGAGTTAACACATCCAACTGTAGGAACAATCCATACTTCGTTACGGACACCAACCTTTCCGTTCTCTCTCATATATCCATCGAAATAAGCTGGCTCTGAAGGCTCAACATCCTTATGTCCCTCTGGTTCATATGTATATTCAAGTAATTCACCGAGACCAGTCTTTAAGTTATGAGTATGAACCCATGCTCCAACTGGAATATCAGCCTGTGCAAATCCGATTCTGAAACCATATTTGATAACCGGATCACCATTCTTGATAGCCTTAATTACAAACTTGTGTCCCTGTGGAATATCTTCTACAGTTGTCACATCAATTCCTGCAACATTAAGAGTTGTGCCTTTAGCAATAGGCTTTAATGCTACAGCAACATTATCATCTTTATTAATCTTGATAAAATCCTGCATATATCCTCCAATTCAATTTGATTATTATATTAAATAAGAGCGGATGAATATAAAAACATCCGCTCTATAATCATTCAAAGAGCTATTAATTAGTCAGCTAAATCATTAACTACTGCTCTCATACCTCTTTCTCTGATATCTGTGATGTACTCAGTAATAACTTCTTCAAGGTTAAGAACCTTAGAAAGATCCTCGCCACCAAAGAACTTAGTATTGCTTAAGTAAGCATGTGTGAATTCCTTAGCAGACTTTCCTGAATTATCTCTGAAGAAATCAAGAACAGCCTTGTCATCTGTGATGTTGTACTCTTCACCGTTTCTGTTACCCTTTAATACAATACCGCCGTTAAACTCAGCTTCTGTCTGTGATGTATAGAAGCTCATAAGTGCAGCGATAGAGAATGTAAGGTACTTAGGAAGCTTGTTAAACTTGTTAACATATCCTAAGAATGAAGGTAAACATCTAGCTTCCCACTTAGATACTGAGTTAAGTGAAATGCTTAATAATCTATGATCTACGAATGGGTTAAGGAATCTGTCAATAACAGCCTTAGCAAACTCTTCACAATCTTCCTTAGAAAGTGAAAGTGTAGGAATAACTTCATTGTAAAGTGTCTCTTCCATGTACTTTCTGATTACAGGATCCTTCATAGAATTCTCTACATTGTCATTACCAGCAAGGAATGAAGCTAATACAAATGATGTATGAGATCCGTTAAGGATTCTTACCTTTCTTTCCTTGTATGGATGATGATCCTTAGTAAATACTACATTAAGTCCAGCTTCCTTGAATGGAAGTTCCTTCTCAAGCTGCTCAAGTGGAAGATTAGAATCACTCTCTACAACCCAGAGACCGAATACTTCAGCTCTGTCGATAAGCTGATCCTCATATCCCCATTCCTCGCAAAGCTTAGCTGCGTCTTCTCTTGGATATCCTGGAACAATTCTATCTACGAGTGTTGGGCAGAATGAGCAGTAATTGTTAACCCAATCCTTGAATCCATCTTCAAGTCCCCAAAGCTCGATAAACTTCATGATGCACTTCTTTAATTCAATACCATTATCAGCGATAAGCTCACATGGAAGTAAGATAAGTCCCTTATCTGCTGCTCCGTTGAACTTCTGATATCTCTTGTAAAGGAGCTGTGTAAGCTTTCCTGGGTATGTCTTAGGAGGACGTGCATTAGGATCGTTATCTGTCTCGTCAAATACGATACCAGCCTCTGTTGTATTAGAAACGATGAATCTAAGAGTCTCGCTTGTACCATACTCAATGTACTTGTCATAATCCTCAATAGCTGCAACTGCATCTACTACTGATGTAATCTGACGTGTGATTTCCTTAGGCTTTCCATCAACAAAACCTCTTAACTGAAGTGTGTACTGGCATTCCTGATCATGGAATCTCTCAAGTGTACCGAACTCGATAGGCTTAACGATAACAACACCACCGTTGAAATCTGTCTTCTCATTAGTTACATCGAAGATATAATCAACGAATGCTCTAAGGAAGTTACCCTCACCGAACTGCATAACCTTAACAGGTCTGTCAACTGCATGTGTAATACTCTTGTTTAATCTCTGCATCTTAAATCTCCTTTTTTCATTGGGAATAATCCGTTTTACGATAACGGTCCCTAATTATTAACCAGTAAATGGTATGTAAATAAGTGCATGTAAGCGCTTTCATAAATAAAATATACTTAAAAATGCTCTAAGTCAATACATTTTTCTGCTTTTTAAAAAATTCTTACATTACACTTGTTTTTATAATAATACCATTGTATAATTCATTTATCAATATGTAAGCGCTTACATTTATTCATTTTTTATCAATTTTTGTTAGGCGATACATTTACATTCGTCAAGAGATGAGGTCGCACATGAATATTAATATATATGATGTTTCTAAAAAAGCTGGTGTATCCATAGCAACAGTTTCAAGGGTTCTTAACGGCAACACCAGGGTTTCTGAAAAGACAAGAGACAAAGTTATTAATGCAATGAAAGAATTAGACTACACTCCTAATGTATTTGCAAGAGGATTAGGTCTTAATACTATGAAGACAATTGGCATTATGTGCATAGATTCATCTGATATATACCTTGCCAACGCTGTTTACTATCTTGAACAGGAGCTTCGCAAATACAACTACGACTCTATTCTTTGCTGCACTGGTAAAGATTATAATAATAAGAAGAATTATCTCGAGCTTCTTTTGAGTAAAAGAGTTGACGGAATTATTCTTGCCGGTTCACAGTTTGTAGAAAATACCAGTGAACATAACAACGACTACATTATTAATGCAGCTAAAGATGTTCCTATAGTTCTGGTCAACGGCTATCTGGACGCTGCCAACATTTATTCAGTAATGTGCAATGATGAAGAAGCTGTATACAATGCGACAAAACTCTTGATAAATAATTCACATCGTAATATAGTTTACTTATATACGAGTACTTCATACAGTGGCATGAATAAGTACCACGGCTATCTTAAAGCAATTAATGAAGCTGGTATTACTCTCCCGGATGAATTCCATCATCTGTGTGGCAAGAACATATCTCATGCCAGGGATTATCTTACATATCTATATGATAAAGGAATGAAGTTTGATGCCGTTATGACATCTGATGACTCTATCGCTGCCGGTGCTGTCAAGTTTGCACATACTCACGGAATCAGAATTCCTGAGGATTTAGAGGTTATTGGATACAATAACTCTGTTCTTTCATTATGTACAGAACCTGAACTTACCTCTATTGACAGTAAGGTTGAGGAACTATCCTCATGCGCGGTAAGCGTGCTAATGAAGGTTTTATCCGGTGAAGATGCTGACAATCACAGTATCATCGCCGCTGATATAATAAAACGCAACACAACAATATTTTAATTCACAGGAGGATTATGAATCATGAAACAGTTCATGGACAAAGACTTTTTACTTTCAACTCCAACAGCTCAGCATTTATTCCACGATTATGCAGCTAAGATGCCAATACTTGACTATCACTGCCATATCAATCCTAAGGAAATCGCTGAAGACAGAAAGTTTGAGAACATCACACAGGTATGGCTTGGTGGCGATCATTACAAGTGGCGTCAGATGAGAACTAACGGTGTTGATGAGAAGTACATCACAGGTGATGCTTCTGACCGCGAGAAGTTCCAGAAATGGGCTGAGACTCTTGAGATGGCTATCGGTAACCCACTTTATCACTGGAGCCACCTTGAACTTCAGAGATACTTCGGATACAACGGTATTCTCAACGGCGATACAGCTGAGGAAGTATGGAATCTCTGTAATGCAAAGCTACAGGAAGATTCTATGTCAGTTCGTAACCTTATCAAGCAGTCAAATGTTACATTAATCTGTACAACAGATGATCCTGTTGACTCACTTGAGTGGCATCAGGTTCTTAAGGATGATAAGACATTTGACGTACAGGTACTTCCTGCATGGAGACCTGACAAGGCTATGAACATCGAAAAGCCTGAATATCTTGATTACCTTGAGACATTATCTAATGTAAGCGGAATTAAAGTTAATTCATTTGCTTCATTAATGGATGCTCTTAGAAACCGTATGGATTTCTTTGCTTCTATGGGATGCTCAGTATCAGATCACGCTCTTGAGTATGTAATGTACAAGCCATACACAGAAGAAGAAATCGAAGCAATCTTTGCTAAGAGATTTTCTGGTTCTGCTATCACTACAGAAGAGATGAACAAGTTCAAGACAGCATTCATGGTATCTGTAGGTAAAGAATACAACAAGCGTAACTGGGTAATGCAGTTACATTATGGTACAATCCGTGATAATAACAGATTCCGTTATGACCAGTTAGGTCCAGATACTGGATTTGACTGCATTAACACATATGACTGCTCTGCTGAGATGGCTCAGTTCCTTAACGCACTTAATGCTACAGATGAGCTTCCTAAGACAATCATTTACTCACTTAACCCTTCAGTTAACGCTGCTATCGGAACAGTTATCGGATGCTTCCAGGATTCTAAGGCTGTTGGCAAGATTCAGCAGGGTTCAGCTTGGTGGTTCAACGATCATAAGGTTGGTATGACTAACCAGATGACAAGCCTTGCTAACTTAAGTCTTCTTGGTAACTTCATCGGAATGCTTACAGATTCAAGAAGCTTCCTCTCATACACAAGACATGAGTACTTCAGAAGAATCATGTGCGAGCTTATCGGTGGATGGGTAGAGAATGGTGAATACCCAGCAGATGAGAAGGCATTAAAGAAGATAGTTGAAGGTATCTCATACAACAACGCTGTAAGATACTTTGGATTTGATCTTTAATTAATACCTAAAAAGACAAAAGCCGCTGCCACAACATTTGTGGTAACGGCTTTTTTACTACTTATTCTGTTCTGCTAATAACTTCTTTAACCTTTCAACTTCTGCCTGTAACTCATTATTCTTTATTGAAAGTTCATCATTCTTCCCTGAAAGTTCATCATTCTGTTCCTTCTATGCTTCTCTCTGTAATAAACATTTTCTTCATTTTGTTCTCCTCATTTATCCTTATTATATGTATCTATAGAAAAAACCCGCTGGTTAATCTCTTAACCAACGGGCTTTTACTGTTCTTTCATTATTATATTGTTCTTATCTTTTATTCCTTGTCTTTTCCATTACATCAAGAGTATGCATCTTACCATATGCATCTCTCTTATGCTTTGGAACTTCTCCTGCTTCAGAATTAAATATACCGACATTCTGACCTTTGTTATGCTTTGCTGCACATGCCGGACAATATCTTCCGTATCTTATCTCTGCTCCACAGTCCTCACATTTGATATAGCTGTCCGAACCGTCAGGAATCTCTATTCTTCCTTCTCGCAGATACCTGTTAATTGTTGATACAGGAACCCCTGTTCCATCTGATATATTAGCTGCATTAGAAGGACCATGGTCTTCTATATATTTTCTCACCTTGCCAAAAGATGTCAGTTCCTCTGCTCCACAGTTGTCACACTTAAACACTTCTCCAAATGCATAACGCATAAGTTCCCCACACTTTGGACATATCTTGGCACGGTCATATTTAATCAGCGTATCAATCTGGCGCTTTTCCTTTTTCTGCTTTTCTCTTTCCTCAATCTGCCTTAAAGTAGGTTTCATAATCATACCTTCTTCCTTTCAAGTGTATCTCTGAATATATCTCTTCGTTCAGTTTTACCAACTTTATTAATATCTCTTTCTTTATATGTTCCGTCATTCTTGATCTGCTTTTTCTTATAATTCTTATCATCCGGTTCTTGTTCCTGTGCTGTCCTGTCTGCCCTGCCCGGTTCCTTAAGAGCTTTCTCCAGTATCTCCTTATTCTGAAATGCAAAATTGCCATGGTTCATTGATAACATCTGTCTCTGCTTCTGGCTTATATACTGTTCAAGGTTAGCATTACGCACGCCTAACCTGCATCCATATACTATCTTGTTCTCACCGATAACAACCTTCCTCACAATAATCCCCATAAGACTGTAATTCTGATTAAAGTCAGCAAACACAAGTCTTACCGGCATATTAATGACATTGTCCATATCCTCCGTGCCAACAAAAGAGAATCCACTCTCACTCACATCTTTAACAATAACATCAACTGCCTTACGGTTAGTTCCTAACTGTGCAACACCGGAGATACCTATAAACAGCCTGAAAGCCCCTCGTCTGTTAACTTCAAAGCCTTCTCCATTAGCTGAAATCTTATATAATGTTCCTTCCTCTTCTCTGATTGAATTAACTGCAACACCTTTCCACAACATTGGAGGCTTACCGTCTCTTATCATATATATACTTACCGTTATACCGCCACCTGAAGAATTAAAGCTTAATATCTTACCATTAATTCTTATTGGCTCAACCAATACGCCCTGATTAACTTTTCTTATAACCTTAGATGGAAACTCATATTTCTGTCCATTCATGCTTAATTCAATTATCAGGTTATTATCCTCGGTCATCTCCTGTAAAAGCATAGTTTTTCTCCATTACACGCAATTAATGATATAATGATAACACATTTACAGCAATAAAAAAAGACTCTCATACCAAACTCGCATGAGAATCTTCTTTCATAATTAATTATTCTTCATCTTCTTCTGGTTCATTCCAGTTATGATATACATTCTGAACATCATCATCTTCATCTAAAAGTCCTAAGATTCTGTTCATCTTCTTAATATCATCCTCAGATGTAAGGTCAACAGTTGTCTGTGGAATCATAGTAACCTCTGCTGAAGCAAATGTTACTCCGGCATCAGCTAATGCCTGGTTAACAGCATCAAACTCCTCTGGTGAAGTAAGGATTTCATAACAATCCTCTTCTTCATTGAAGTCATCTGCACCAGCATCAAGAGCTAACATCATAAGCTCATCAGCATCTCCGGTATATTCTTCCTTGTCTACAATCATCTGTCCCTTGTTGTCGAACATGAATGATACACAGCCTGGAGTACCAACATTACCGCCACCCTTAGTGAAAGCACTACGGATATTAGAAGCAGCTCTGTTTCTGTTATCAGTAAGAGCCTCTACGATAATAGCTGTTCCGTTAGGACCATATCCTTCATATGTAACTGATTCGTAGTTAGACATATCATTACTTGCAGCCTTCTTAATAGCTCTGTCAATTGTATCATTAGGCATATTAGCTGCTTTACACTTAGCAACAACCTGTCTTAACTTACTATTATTATTAACATCCGGACCGCCTTCTTTAACAGCAATCATAAGCTCCTTACCAAGTCTTGTAAAGATTTTACCCTTAGCTGCATCATTGGCTGCCTTCTTATGCGCGATATTCGCAAATTTTGAATGTCCTGACATAAAAATACCTCATTTCAAATTACTTAATGTTTGCTTTAATCTTCTCAATCATCTCTGCATATTCAGCATCTGTAAGATACTTCTTATCTGGGTTCATAAGGAATACTCCACCCCATTCGAACTCGTCCTTATACTTAGGGCAGAGATGGAAATGAAGGTGATGACCTGTATCACCATATGCACCATAGTTAACCTTATCTGGGTGGAAAGCAGCCATGATAGCTCTTGCTACTCTTGCAACATCCTCAAAGTAAGCAGCTCTCTCTTCTGCAGTTAACTCGTTCATATCACCAACATGCTTCTTATGTGCTACGATACATCTTCCAGGATGACTCTGCTCCTTGAACAGATATACCTTAGATGTCTCAAGCTCACATATCTTAATACCAAACTTAGCTACGAGGTCACCCTCTACACAATATGCACAATTCTGATCTACCATAATCGTATCCTCTTTTCTATAACCAAATATAACTCATGCTTCTATATTGCCGGGTTTGAACAGATACAATCTGTTCAAACCCGTATTTAATTAATATGCTCTCATATTAATTAAATTGCATCCTTGATTGAGAAGCTGATTCTTCCCATCTTATCCTTACCCATACACTTGCACTTTACATGATCGCCAAGTGTAAGAACATCTTCAACATGGTTGATTCTCTCATTAGAAATCTTAGAAATGTGAACCATTCCTTCCTTGCCAGGAGCAAACTCTACGAATGCACCGAATTCCTTAATGCTTACAACCTTACCTTCATATATCTTGCCTTCTTCGAAGTCTTCTACAATAGTCTTGATATACTTCATAGCCTTATCCATTCCTGCCTGCTCAACACCACATACAGAAACGAATCCATCATCAGTAATATCAATCTTGACACCGCACTCATCAATGATTGCGTTGATTGTCTTACCACGCTGTCCAACTACTTCGCCAATCTTAGCAGGGTCAATAGATGTCTGGATAATCTTAGGCGCATACTCACCAACAGTCTTTCTAGGCTCAGCAATAGCAGGCTTCATACATGTATCCATGATGAAAAGTCTTGCTTCTCTTGTTCTTCTTATAGCCTCTTCAACGATTGGTCTTGTAAGACCGTGAATCTTAATATCCATCTGGATAGCTGTAATACCTTCTGTTGTACCTGTTACCTTGAAATCCATATCTCCGAAGAAATCTTCAAGTCCCTGGATATCAGTAAGTACAATATAATCATCATCTGTCTCGCCTGTAACAAGACCACATGAAATACCGGCTACCATTCTCTTAATAGGAACACCTGCTGCCATAAGAGACATACAAGATGCACATGTTGAAGCCATTGATGTAGAACCATTAGATTCAAATGTCTCAGAAACGGCACGGATTGCATATGGAAACTCTTCCTCTGATGGAAGTACAGGAACAAGTGCCTTCTCAGCTAATGCTCCATGTCCGATTTCACGACGTCCTGGTCCTCTTGATGGCTTAGTCTCACCTACAGAGTATGAAGGGAAATTATAGTGATGTATGTATCTCTTAGTAGTTACATTCTCATCAAGACCATCAACCTTCTGTGCCTCTGATAAAGGTGCAAGAGTAACAACATCACATATCTGTGTCTGTCCTCTTGTAAACATTGCAGAACCATGAACTCTAGGAATAATATCAACCTCAGCTGCAAGTGGTCTGATCTGGTTAATAGCTCTTCCATCTGGTCTCTTGTGATCCTTTAAAATCATCTTACGTACAGTCTTCTTCTGGTACTGGTAAACAGCCTCACCAAGAACTGCAAGCCATTCCTCGTTATCTGCAAATGCTTCCTTCATCTTCTCAGTTACAGCATCAATATTCTTCTCTCTTGTCTGCTTGTCATCTGTGAATACAGCAACCTCCATCTCTTCTGGAGATACAACCTGCTTCATAGCCTCAAACATCTCTGCAGGAACAGCACAGCTTACATAAGAATGCTTTTCCTTGCCAACCTCAGCAACAATCTTATCAATAAATGCAATGATTGTCTGGTTGATATCATGAGCCTTATATATAGCCTCAATCATCTTGTCTTCTGGAATCTCATTAGCTCCGGCTTCAATCATGATAACCTTCTGCTTAGTTGAAGCAACTGTAAGCTGAAGATCTCCATCCTGCCACTGTGCCTGAGATGGGTTAACGATGAATTCTCCATCAATCATACCAATCTGTGTTGTAGCACATGGACCGTCAAATGGAATATCTGAAATAGATGTAGCAATAGCAGAACCAATCATAGCAAGTAATTCTGGTCTGCAATTCTCATCAACTGACATAACCATGTTATTAAGAGTAACATCATTACGATAGTCCTTAGGGAATAATGGTCTCATAGGTCTGTCGATAACTCTTGATGTAAGGATAGCATTCTCAGATGCCTTACCTTCTCTCTTGTTAAATCCACCAGGAATCTTTCCTGCGGCATACATCTTCTCTTCATATTCAACGCTTAATGGGAAGAAATCAATTCCTTCTCTTGGTTCTTTAGATGCTGTTGCTGTTGAAAGAACAACAGTATCACCATAATGCATTAACGCAGCACCGTTAGCCTGTGCACACACTCTGCCGATATCAACTCTTAAAGTTCTTCCGGCGAGTTCCATTTCATACTGTTTAAACATATGAACTCCTTCCATAAAAATATATATTTAACAGAAGGTCCGAAACAACTGAAAAACACACCATAAACTACCGCCATGATATACATTTCAGTGGTCTCGGGGTATCCCTTCTGCCATTAACAACGCAATAGGGCGGAGTTATACACTCCGCCCTGATTAATTACTTTCTTAAGCCTAAACGCTCAATAAGATTTCTGTAAGATTCAATATCTGTATCCTTAAGATATGCAAGTAAAGCTCTTCTCTTACCAACCATCTTAAGAAGACCTCTTCTTGAGTGGTGATCCTTCTGGTTAACCTTAAGATGTTCTGTTAACTCAGCGATTCTTTCTGTTAAGATAGCTACCTGAACTTCTGGAGAACCTGTGTCTCCTGGCTTTCTTCCATAAGTAGCAATGATTTCTGCTTTCTTTTCCTTAGATATCATGTCTAAATCCTCCTAAATATTAATCTCCTGCCACTAAGCTTCAGGTCGGAGTGTCCTACAGCTGGGTGACGGCTCATACTTGATTATTGTAACACAGGCATTAAACCTTTGCAAGTATTAATTATCCAATAAGAAACATATTTCTTGCAAAATCCGAATCTGCCGCAATCTGTCTCTTCAATCCCTCAACATCTTCAAACTTCATCTCTGGTCTTATAAAATGTATGAATTCAACATCAACCTTCTTGCCATACACATCCTTGTCAAAATCAAAAAGAAACGTCTCAACACTTATCTCCGGTGCATCACTTACTGTAGGCTTAGTTCCTAAGTTAGTAACCCCGTAGAATTTTTCACCATCAATAGTCGTCTGGGTAGCATATACTCCATTAGGTGGCAGGAGCTTATACTCCGTCGGATATATGTTAATAGTAGGGAAATCAAGCTTCCGTCCAAGCTGGTTTCCTATCGAAACCACACCTGTAACATTAAACGGTCTGTTAAGAAGAACATTTACCGTTTCCATATGTCCAACCTTTAATTCTTCTCTTATATATGTACTGCTGATTTCCTTATCCTGATATTTTTCCTTTTCAACAATAATAGTTGTAAATCCAAGTTCTTCTCCTGCTTCCACAAGCATTGCTGCATCACCTGCCCTGTCTTTTCCAAAACGGTAATCAGTACCTACAACAACATACTTTGCATGCAGCTTATCAATAAGAATCCTGCATATAAAATCTTCAGGTTCCATATGCATGAATTCATCTGTAAACGGATATTCAATCTCAACATCTATGCCAAAATTCTCACACAGTCTGCGTCTTTCACTGCTTGTAGATATAAAATGCTGATACTTCTGTGGACATATCGAAAGTGGCAGGCTGTCAAATGTAAACAAAACCGCAAGCAGATTCTCCTCATCTGCTTTCTGCCTTACAATCTCAATGAGCTTCTGATGTCCTGTATGAATTCCATCGAATTTTCCTAATGTAACTGCACTTTCCTTATTTAATTGAAAATCATCTGTTCCATGAATATATTCCAAAGATGATCACGCCCCTTTACTTGTTGTCTTCGTAAAATATCTTAACCGGATAAAGCACTTCATCTCGAAATTCATATACACCGATAAAGCATTTATCAGAATCGTACACTCTGTATTTCTCATTATCACTGATTGCAGCATCTGCTGGTATCTGTTCTCTTGACAACTTATTGCCATTGTGAAGATACCGGCTGTATTCTTCTGCAAATGTTATCTCCTGATAATCACTGAATATCTTATCTATGCCAGTTATCCTGTCTTCTATTTCACCCTTTAACACAAGAGCCGATATCTGGTTAAGTGTAAGTGTATCATCAAGCATGAATTCACCTACCCGCGTTCTTGTAAGCTTCATCATACATGCGCCACACCCAAGCTTCTTACCTATATCATCACATAATGACCTGATATAAGTTCCCTTTGAGCAGTCAACAGTAATAGTAACTGTTTTCTGTTTATCCGAAAGATTGATATCATTCACCCTTAATGTATTAATATGGACAGTTCTTGGTTTTCTTTCAATCTCAATACCTTTTCTTGCAAGCTCATAAAGCTTCTGTCCATTATACTTTAAAGCTGAATACATAGGCGGTATCTGCTCATACTCACCTATGAATTCATTACATACTTTAAGGACATCCACTTCACTCACATTAACCTCTGACTGGGCAACAATTTTCCCTGATATATCAAGAGTATCTGTCGTTGTGCCAAGAAGCATTACAGCCTCATAAGTCTTTCCCCAATCAGTTATAAGGTCACACAGCTTTGTAGCCTTACCGATGCACACAGGAAGCACCCCGACCGCATCCGGGTCAAGTGTGCCTGTGTGACCAATTTTTTTAGTTTTAAGTATTCCCCGAAGCTTTGCAACTACATCATGAGATGTAAATCCCTGCTCCTTATATACATTTAAAACACCATTCATGCATTATCCTCATTATACTGCTGCTCAATCATTTCGCCAATCTTATTAACGATACTGTGGACATTGCCCTTAGCAGAGAATCCTGCTGCCCTCACATGTCCTCCACCGCCAAATGCTGTGGCGATTCTTGCAACATCAATCATTTTCTTTGAACGAAGACTTACTTTGTATTCGTCCTTATCTGTTTCATAAAGGAATATAGCCACTTCAACTCCGTCTGTTAAGCGTAACTGCTCAATAATTCCACCAAGTTCTTTGCCAGTGACACCATAGAAATTCATTTCTTCAATAGATACACTTGAAAATATACATCTGCCATCATAAAACAACACACTTTCAAGCAAAGCTCTTCCAAGAATCTGGTTCTGGATATAACTCTTCTTATAAAAGCTGTTATCGATAATGTCAGAATAATCAATTCCCATCTCCATCATCTTTCCAGCTATATCCATTGTCCTTCTTGATGTACAGCTGTACTTAAACACACCTGTATCATGGATTATTCCTGTATATATGCACTCTGCAACATTTTTATCGACCTTATCCTCGTCAAATGTTGTATAGAGAACTTCACATGCCGAACTTGACTGTGGCTCTACATAATTAACATCAGCAAATGAATTATTGCTTATATGATGATCTATGCAGATAGTCTTATCAGCATTTTCAAAGCAGTTCATAAATGGTTCAATTCTATCCATTGAACTGCAGTCAAGTACTACGAATAAATCAAAATGCTTATCCTCGGCCTCATGCTTAATATCATTAATACCAGATAGATAATTAAATTCATCTGACGGCTTTTCAAGATAAACAGTAACCTCGCACTCAGGAAGATTCTTCCTGATATAATTATATAAACCTAATGTTGAACCAACACAGTCACCATCAGGACGGATATGTCCTGTGATACCTATAACCTTTGCATGTCCGATTTCTTCAATAATATTCATGACTAACCTCTTTATTCTGTCTCGTCTTCAACCTCAACGTGCATCTTATTATCATGTTCTGTAACTTCATCAATAAGCTTAGACATATTAATACCATACTCAATTGACTGATCAAGAATGAATCTTATTTCAGGAGTATTTCTTAAATTGACAGTTCTTGCAAGCTGTCTTCTTATATATCCTTCTGCACTCTTAAGACCTGTAATCGTATCCTTCTGTGACTTTTCATCACCAAGAACACTTATATATGCCTTACATGTCTTAAGGTCAGGAGCGACCTCAACCGCTACAACCGAAGTCATAGGGTTGATTCTAGGGTCTTTAATCTCACTTCTGATTATATTACTTAATTCTTTCAATACCTCGCCGTTAATACGGGTATTCTTTACACTATTTTTACGCATATATTCTCCAAATAAAAACTAAATCCTATCTTGGCACTTCAACCATGATATGTGCTTCAATCATATCCTCTGGCTGGATATCATTGAACTTTTCAAATACCATACCACACTCAGTACCTGCCTTGATTTCCTTAACCTCATCCTTGAAGTGTTTAAGAGATGCGATAGGTCCTTCATAAACCTTCTCACTTCCTCTTGTTATACGGACAACAGAATCTCTTGTAATTCTTCCCTCTTCAACGATACAGCCGGCAATATTACCAACTCCTGAAGCCTTGAATATCTGCATGATTCTTGCATGACCGATAATCTTTTCTTCATAGATAGGCTCAAGCATACCCTTAAGGGCTGCCTCAACATCTTCAATAGCATTGTAGATAACGCTGTAAAGTCTTAAATCTACCTTTTCTCTCTCTGCAACAATTCTTGCCTGATTATCAGGCTTAACGTTAAATGCAATGATGATAGCATTAGAAGCAGATGCAAGTACTACATCGGATTCATTAACATTACCAACACCACCATGAATTACCTTAACAACAACCTCTTCATTAGAAAGTCTTACAAGACTTGACTTAACAGCCTCAACAGAACCCTGTACATCAGCTTTGATGATAATATTAAGTTCCTTCATATTACCAGCCTGAATCTGCTCAAAGAGTGCATCAAGAGATACCTTATGCTTAGTATCATCAAGAAGCTTCTTTCTTCCCTCGCTGATAAATGTCTCTGCTATACTTCTTGCTTCCTTCTCAGAATCTGCAGCCATAATGATTTCACCTGCATTAGGAACATCATTAAGACCAAGAATCTCAACCGGAGTAGATGGTCCGGCAACCTTTACTCTGTTACCCTTATCATCAATCATGGCTCTTATCTTACCATAGCAAGAACCTGCTGATACAGCATCTCCCACATGAAGAGTTCCCTTCTGTACAAGGATAGATGCTACAGGACCACGTCCCTTATCAAGCTCAGCCTCAATAACAATACCTCTTGCCTTTCTGTCAGGGTTAGCCTTAAGCTCATTAACCTCTGCTGTAAGAAGAATCATATCAAGAAGCTCATCAATACCCTGCTTAGTATGTGCTGATACTGGAACAAATGTAGTAGAACCGCCCCAGTCTTCTGCAATAAGTCCATACTCAGTAAGCTCCTGCTTAACCTTCTCGATATTAGCATTAGGCTTATCAATCTTATTGACAGCAACAATAATCTCAACACCTGCTGCCTTTGCATGGTTAATAGCCTCAATTGTCTGTGGCATTACACCATCATCTGCAGCTACAACAAGAATAGCAATATCTGTAGCCTGAGCACCACGCATTCTCATAGCTGTAAATGCTTCATGACCCGGAGTATCAAGGAATGTAATAAGATTACCATTTACATTTACCTGGTAAGCACCTATCTTCTGTGTGATTCCGCCTGACTCCTTAGCTGTCACATGAGTTTCTCTGATTGCATCAAGTAATGAAGTCTTACCGTGATCAACGTGTCCCATAACGCAGACAACTGGTGGTCTTGGAACAAGCTTATCCTCTGGTTCTTCATCTTCCTTAAGAAGTTCTGCAATAACATCAACCTTCTCTTCATGCTCACATATGCAGTTGAACTCAAGAGCAATCTCTTCTGCTGCATCGTAATCTATCTCTTCGTTAATAGTAACAACCTTACCCTGTAAGAACAGCTTCTTAACAAGTGCTGCAGGAGCTACCTTCATCTTATCTGCAAGTTCCTTGATAGTAAGAGTATCTGGAAGAACAAGCTGCTTGATTGTCTCTTCTTCCTTTTCCTTCTTCTCAGGCTTTGTCATAGGCTTCTTATCAAATCTGCTGTTAGCGAACTTAAGATTTTCCTTAGCCTCATTATCTCTCTTTCTGTCATTCTTCTTGCTGTCTATTCTTGAATCATGTCTTCTTGAATCTGGCTTAGCTGAAAAATCAAACTCTTCCTTAGGTGCAGAATCTCTTCTGTCATTATTTCTTCTCTGACCTCCGTTAAATCCTCCACGGTTCTGGTCATTATCCTTTCTGAAGCCGCCATTTCCAGACTGTCCGTTTCTGTCATTTCTGAAACCGCCGTTATTGTTGCGGTCATTGTTTCTATAACCGCCATTATTATCACGATTACCATAACCACCATTGTTGTTACGGTCATTATTTCTGTAACCGCCATTATTATCACGGTTGCCATAACCGCCATTGTTGTTGCGGTCATTGTTTCTATAGCCGCCATTGTTACGGTCATTATTTCTGTAACCATTATTATCACGGTTACCGTAGCCGCCATTGTTATTACGGTCGTTATTCCTGTAGCCACCGTTGTTATCACGGTTACCATAACCACCGTTATTATTACGGTCATTATTTCTGTAACCGTTATTGCCTCGGTCGTTGTTTCTATAACCGCCGTTATTATCACGGTCATTATTTCTATAACCGCCATTATTACGGTCATTATTTCTGTAGCCGCCGTTGTTATCGCGCTGTCCGTCTCTGTTATTATTATCTCTTCTGGAATTCTTATCCCTTGAACTGTTCTGTGGGAAATATACCTGTGAGATATGCTTCTTATCATCAGCATTGCCAGACTTATTCTGTGTTCCCTGCTGTGGCTGCTTTGGAGCCTGATTCTGCTGTCTGTTATCCCTGTTATCATTCTTTACAGGCTGTGACTGCTTTGCTGGCTGTGCTGCCGGCTTATTCTCAACCTTAGGTGCAGGAGCAAACTTCTTTCTCACACTTGAAATTTCTGCATCTGTAAGTCCGCTTACAGGCTTATAAGTCTTCTCGCTGTTGCTAAGCATATCAGTAATATCCTTAGATGTTATATTTAATTCTTTTGCCAATTCATGTACTCTCATATTTGCCATTTAACCTCTTTTCCAAATAACAGCACTGCTGTTATTCTAAACCCTGTTCAAAATATTTTTCTATGGTCTTTGCAAATCCTTCATCAAGGACTGCCAGTGATGCGCGGAATTCCTTTCCTATCGCGTGGCCAACACTCACCTTGTCACTAAAAAAATGTATCGGAACCTTGTAATAAGTACACATATTTGTAAACATTTTCTTAGTATTATCTGAAGAATCATCTGCAACAATAACTGTGTATGCCTTTCCGGTTTTAACAGCCTTCTCTGTTGAAAACTCTCCGCTTGCAACCTTTCCGGCTTTCTGCGCAAGTCCAATCATATTAAGGATTTTCTGTTTATTTTCCAATATTATTCAGCTCCTTTGCTAACTCATCATAGACAGCAGAATCTACTGCCATCTTAAATGACCTTTCAAGTCCCTTATTCTTAAATGCTTTAGACAGGCAGTCTTCATTCGCACATATATAAGCCCCTCTGCCATTCTTCCTGCCTGTAGCATCTATAACAATTGATTCATCCTGTGTCTTCAGAATACGGATTAAGTCCTTCTTATCCTTCATCTGACCGCAGCCAATACACTGTCTTTGTGGAATCTTCTTTACTGTAGCCACTATGCATCACTCCTAATAATTATTCTTCATCAAGGCTTAATTCAGATGGTTCAACATACTCTTCTTCTAAGTTCTCTTCTTCTGTATGTTCTTCAGGTTCAGCCTCGCTCTTAATATCAATTCCATATCCTGTAAGCTTTGCAGCAAGTCTTACATTCTGTCCCTGCTTACCAATTGCTAAAGAAAGCTGCTGCTCAGAAACAACAATCTTAGCCTTCTTCTCTTCATCATCAGCTACTGCTGAAACAACCTTTGCAGGGCTTAATGCGTTAACGATAAGCTGTGCTGAATTGCTGTCCCACTCAATGATATCTATCTGCTCATTGCCAAGTTCATTAACAATAGCTTTAACTCTTGCACCGTTAATACCGACACATGCACCTACAGGATCTACATTTGCAACATTAGCTCTTACTGCCATCTTAGTTCTTGAGCCGGCTTCTCTTGCAATACCCATGATTTCAACAACGCCATCTTTAATCTCTGTAACTTCTTCTTCAAAAAGTTTCTTAACAAGCTCCTGTGACTTTCTTGAAACTCTTACAACAGGACCACCCTTTTCTCTGTTAATTACATCAACAACATATAACTTAATTCTATCGCCTGGCACAAACTTCTTATCCTTGAACTTGTCATCAGCCTTAAGAACTGTCTGGAGTCTTCCAAGATCAATTGTAAGATCACCATTGTCAGCAACTCTCTGCACAATACCTGTAATAAGTTCCTTCTCCTTAGAATGATACTCATTATAAAGAGCATTCTTTTCCTGCTCTCTGATAGTCTGCACAATAGTATTCTTAGCATTCTTAGCAGCCTTTCTTGAGAACTCCTCAGACTTTACTTCAACAGTAATAACATCTCCAAGCTGGCAGTCAGGCTTAATCTTTCTGGCATCTTCTAATGCAATATCAGTACCTGATACATATTTTTCTTTCTTATTCTCTCTGTTCTCTGGAACAATAACTTCCTCAACAACAGTTCTGTCAGAATAAATGTGGAAATCACCTGTTCTTCTGTCTAACTCAACACGACCGTTATCAGCCTTATCAAACTCAGCCTTGTACTCATCCATAAGAGATTTCTCGATAGCTGCAAACATAATCTCTTTATCGATTCCATTCTCCTTCTCAAGAGCATCAAGTGCCATAATTAATTCCTTATTCATTGCTTTTAATTTCCTCCAAAAATATATTATACTTCATCTACAAATGCCCATCTGATCATAGCCAGATTACTTCTGTCAAATGTTTTAGTTACATCATCAATACTGATTGTTACCGTATCTTTATCATATTCCTTAAGAACCCCGGAATATTCCTTAGATTTATCAACAGGACTGAATAATTTAATCTCAATCATTCTGCCAATACTCTTTTCATAATCCTTCTCTTTCTTAAGAGGTCTTGTAAGACCCGGAGAACTTACCTCAAATATATACTGGTCATCAATGTAATTCTCCCTGTCCAGTATCTCATTGAAAGCTCTGCTCACATTCTGGCAGTCATCAATAGTAACTCCGCCTTCTTTGTCAATGTAGACACGCAGATACCAGTCGCTGCCTTCTTTCACGTAGTCAACATCAAAAAGTTCCACGCCGTTAGCTTCAACAACCGGCTGTATAAGTTCTGTTGTCTTAGCTTCATAGCTTTCTCTTTTTCCCATGCAGTACTCACCCTTTCTAAAAGTATTCAGTTTTCTTATACATGAACGAAAGAGTGGACATCTCTGCCCACTCTTTCCGTATCACATATAGTAGCTTGTAGGGGAATCGAACCCCTGATTCCGCCGTGAGAGGGCGGCGTCTTAGCCTCTTGACCAACAAGCCATAGCTTTCGTTGTCTTGCAGTTGTGTACCGCAGCAACAATGATATCTTAACTCAATTATCGTAATCCGTCAAGCACTTTTTTGAATTTTTTTAATATTTTTTACAATAATCATTCAAAATCTTCAAAAAAGCGCTTAAATACTGGATTTCAAGCTAATTAATAATCTTATGCAAAACTAAAAATTGCTGTAAATACTCCCGCACTTGCGATTCCCATAATCACTCCTGCAAGTAAAACTCCTAACAAAACTGCTATTACACTCTTCTTAAATCCCATATCAAGAAAACTTGCTGCAAGTGTTCCCGTCCATGCACCTGTTCCCGGAAGCGGAATTCCAACAAAAAGTAATAATGCTACAAAAAGACCTCTTCCAGCCTTCTCCTTAAGCTTCTCTCCACCCTTGTGTCCTTTTTCAATACAGAAAGTAAAGAACTTTCCAATATATTTCTTATCCTTTCCCCACTCAAGAACCTTTCTTGCAAAAAGGTAAATAACCGGTACAGGAAGCATATTACCTATTACGCACACAATATATGACTGTAACAATGGTAACTGGAATCCCTGTGATACAGGAATTGCACCTCTAAGCTCAATAAGTGGAACCATAGAAATAAGAAAAATATACAAATACTTTTTTAACATACTATCTCCTATTTAATTTAATAATAAACAGAATTGATAATACATAATATTTGTTAAAAAATCAAGTGTATTATATATTCTCAATCTGCCAGTCAATCGGTTCTACCCCATTAGCCTTTAAAAATTCATTGCACTGGCTGAAATGTCTGCAGCCAAAAAAGCCTCTGTACGCAGATAACGGACTCGGATGTGGTGCTTTAAGAATAAGATGTTTCGGATTATTAAGCATTGATGCCTTTCTCTGTGCAGGCGAACCCCACAGCATATACACAATAGGTCTGTCCTGCATATTGACAGCATTAATAACTGCATCCGTAAACTGCTCCCAGCCGTGTCCCTGATGTGAATTAGCCTGATGTGCTCTTACAGTGAGTACTGTGTTAAGCAGAAGCACTCCCTGGTCGGCCCATTTCTTAAGATATCCGTTATTAGGAATATAACATCCACAGTCATCATGCAGTTCTTTATATATATTCTTAAGTGAAGGCGGTGCTTCCTCTCCCGGAAGTACTGAAAAAGAAAGTCCATGTGCCTGATGTACATTATGATAAGGATCCTGACCAAGTATCAGTACCTTAACCTTACTAAGCGGTGTAAAATGAAACGCATTAAATATATCATCTGCCGGAGGATATACAACACATTTGCTGTATTCATCCTTAACAAATGTAAATAATTCCTTGTAATATGGCTTGGAATATTCCTCCTTAATAGCAGGAAGCCAGTCATTATCTATCATTGACATATCCATATCCTCCTACATACGCATAGGAATACCATTATCTGCAAGGTATTTCTTAAGTTCCATAATATCAAGTTCCTTATAATGGAATAAAGAAGCAGCAAGTGCTGCATCTGCTTTTCCCTTAGTAAATGCATCAAGAAAATGTTCTTTACTGCCTGCACCACCTGAAGCAATTACAGGTATTGATACATTTGACGCAATTGTATTAGTAAGCTCAATATCATATCCGGCTTTCGTTCCGTCACAGTCCATACTTGTAAGAAGAATCTCTCCTGCACCGAGCTTTTCTGCCTTCATAGCCCATTCTACAGCATCCATATGCATATCAACTCTTCCGCCATTCTTATATATGCTCCAATGACCATCACTATTCCTCTTTGCATCAATTGCAACTACAACACACTGGCTTCCAAACTTATCAGCCGCATCAGATATAAGCTGCGGATTCATAATAGCTGCCGAATTAATTGATATCTTATCAGCCCCTTCTCTTAAAAGTACCTTAAAATCATCTGTGCTTCGTATTCCACCGCCTACAGTAAACGGAATAAACACTCTTTCTGCCACTCTTCTTACAAGATCAACAGTTGTGTTTCTTCCATCACTTGAAGCTGTAATATCAAGAAATACAAGTTCGTCTGCACCTGATTTATCGTACATTGACGCAACCTCTACAGGATCCCCTGCATCTCTTAAATCAACAAAATTAGTTCCTTTGACAACTCTTCCATCCTTGCAGTCAAGGCATGGTATAATTCTTTTAGTAAACATCAGCAACTCCTTTTAGCAATTATAATGACGCAAAATTCTTTAATATCTTAAGTCCGACATCACTGCTCTTTTCAGGATGGAACTGGCATGCAAACACATTGCCGCTTTCAACCGAAGCATGAATATGTGTAGTATACTCCGTAGTTGCTGCCACAATCCCCTCATCTGCTGCCTTAAGATAATAAGAATGTACAAAATACACATACGGATTACCTTCAAGTCCCTTAAAAAGTCTCGCTTCAGGCTTAATATCAAGAGAATTCCATCCCATATGCGGAATCTTGAAACCATCCTTAGCAGGAATCTTTAATATCTTTCCCGGAAGAATATCAAGTCCCTCCGCCCCCGGAGTCTCATCACTTTCCTTAAATAAAAGCTGTAATCCCAAACATATTCCAAGGAATGGGGTTCCATTACCTGTCACCTTCTTAATAGTATCAACTAGTCCGAACTTATCAAGATTGTTCATTGCATCACCAAATGAACCAACTCCCGGAAGAATAACCTTATCAGCCTGTAAGATTTCACTTGAATCTCTTGAGACTAAAACCTCCTCTCCTAATGATACCAGAGCCTTTTCAACACTCTTTAAGTTACCTGCGTCATAATCGATAATTGCTATCATTGTACTGCCTTTCCGTATTCTTCTATTCTGTAATAATAATTAGTAAAATCTGTATCTGACATTGATGATAATCCTATTGCTTCTGTTTCAGATATCTTAAATGTATCCTGTAAAGCCAATACTATCTGCTTATATACAGCAGTAAACTTATTATCAATGCCTAACTCCTGTGCCTGCGGACGAAGACTATTATATCTGTTCACTCCCTTAATAAGGCTGTCAAGTGCTTCTGTCTTCATGTTAAGTTTCATATAATTCTCATATGAATCATATTGTTTCTGAACATACATAATTGTTGAAGCCTGCTCATAAAGAGTCTTATCACTGCCATTAAGCTTTATTCCGCTTAACTTATCATAAGCCTTCTCATACTGCTCATTGCTGTAATAATCTTTAGCCAGAGAAACACTGTTGTTATAATAAAAGCCTGAACTTAAAACACTTATAAGTACCGAAACACCTGCTACAAATAATACAAGCATAACAATTGAAACAGGCTTTATCTTAAGAATATCCTGCGGTTTAGGTGGTTCTTTCGGTTTCTTTACCTTCTTAGGCTTTACCTTCTTAGGTTTATTAGCCTTCTGTGCTTTCTTAGCCTCTCCTGCCTGCTTCTTTTGCTCTTTCTTCTCTGCTGCCGCAGCTTTCTTTAATTCCTTATTCTTCTGCTTTTCTTCTTCTTCAAGTCTTTCGGCTTCTTCCTCAGCCTTATCCTCTTCAATGTGCTTTGCTTTCATCTGTTCAAGCCTGTACTTAAGTCTTGCAAAAAAGCCTTTCTTAGGAACCTGTGACTCATCAAGCGTACTCTTGTTTCCGAACACATCTTCTATAATCTGCTCATTCTCATCTTTAGGTTCATTTCCAGATGAAGTTTTTCCTTTATCAGACGAATCTTTTACTACATTCTCTTCTATACGTTCTTTCTCTCCCACAGCTTCTGATGTACTCTCTGCAGCTTCTGATGCACTCTCTGCAGTTTCTGTATCATCCTCAAGACTGTCAAAGAACACTTTCTTAATCTTCTTGAAAAAGCCTTCTTTCTGTGGTTTTAACTTTTTCTTATCATCTGCACTAATCGTCTGTGCCTGAGTATCAGCACTTTTTTCATTATGTTCTGTTTCTTTATCAGGAGAACTTCCAAACAGATCATCTATAGACGCACTGTCTGACTTAACATCATCAATAATATCATCAAGATTCATATTCATAAGTCTTTTCATATCGTCATCTGAAAGTTCTGAATTATCATCTGATGTCAACTTTGCCTCCGCTGCCTCTTCTAGCGGAGTATTATCAAGAAGCGCCTCTAACTTAGCGTCTGCATCAGCTTCACGCTCCGGCTCATTAGCCTCTTTAACAGCATTCTCAGCATCAAGCTTCTCTTTAGCCTGCCTTGCAATTGTCTCTGGATCATTATAAGACTGGCTCTCCTGTTCCTTTTCATTCAGCGCATTAAGCATATTACTAAGATAATCATCCTGCTGTTCATTATCAGCCAAAATTCTTACCTCCCATCCAATCAAAATATACTAAAATATTATCATAAATATTGATTATTAACAACATTTTACAAGTTCTTTTATAAACTGTGCTCCATTCATCTCAAAAGCACATGCCCTGTCCCCGATTTCCTTAGGAATCTGGTAAAATGTACTGTGAACACGATACATCTTAGCCTTCTGATTAATCATCACAATTCTTTCAAATGGCCATCTTATAACATTAGGGTTAGAAAAATCTTCCCCCAGTTCCACAATAACCAGCTTCTTTGCAAGTGAGGATGACAGCCATTTATTGTAGAAATCCCACTGTTTCTCCTCTTCTTCAGCATTATTTTCATTGACCGGACAGACAATTCTTCTTTCATTAAGTCCACAATTCCTGATTGTACCAGCTTTATCAGTAGATACAATAAAGTAATTCACATGTTCCATAGATGCAAACAGCTTTTTCAGATTGTCATATATTTCTGTATCATCAGAAGAATATATTTCTTTCCCCAAGCCAAAAAGTACATAATCAGCACTCTTTATATCATCAATTAAATCATTATAAATCATAAGTACCTCCATTTCATAACCATGTAATTATAACATCTTTTTTGATGGTTGTCATCGCTTCAGTATTTTGCACGGGTGGCGCTCCGCGACAATCCTTTTTGCGCGAGCAGCGATATGCCAGAACTATGTTCTGGCATTGTCGCGGCGCTCCTCGAAAATCTATATAAAGTTCACAGTTTGTGCAAGCACAACTGTGAACTTTCCATATCTTCTCTCATCGCTGCTCGCGCAAAAAAGGACACCGCCCATGTCAGGCGGCGTCCCATAAGAGGAAGTGTAAAATGAAGAAAATTATCTGAGTAATTTATCGATTTCTGATACAAGCAGTCCAATTTCTGGCTTTGACAACTGAACATCTGCACCAAGTGATTCTCCCTTTGCTCTCATCTGTTCATTAATAAGTGATGAGAATATAACAACCGGAATATTCTTTAACTTGTCATCAGACTTAATAAGCTTTGTAAGTCTGTGGCCATCCATAAGCGGCATCTCCAGATCAGTGATAACACAGTCTATATCAAGCGGTACTTTTCCTGCCTTGGCATCTGATATAAAATCCCATGCTTCCTGACCATTATGACATAATGTAAGATTATCATAACCTGATTTAACAAGTGAATCAGATATCAGCTTAATAAGAAGAGGTGAATCCTCTGCTATGACAATATGTGCTTCACTTCTTGGTCTGCCTTCAAGCTTGAGAATATCAGAAGTCTTAAGACCTGTCTCCGGACTTATATCTGATACAATACGCTCAAAGTCAAGAATAATAATAAGCTGACCGTTAATCTTAACAATTCCTGTGGCAATTCCGTTGTCAGCAGTACTTATTGTTGTATCTGGAGTAATAATATCAGCCCATGATACTCTGTGGATTCCAACAACTGTATGTACATGAAAAGCGACATTCAATTTGTTGAAATTAGTTATAATAAACATATCCTTCGAAATATCTCCTGAAGGAGCACTTTTAATAACCTTAGCAAGGTCTACAACTGTTATCATTAAATCTCTTGGCATGAATATTCCTTCTACACTAGGATGTGCATTCGGAACCGGTGTAACCGGACTATATGGCACAATCTCTTTAATCTTGGCAACATTAATACCATAATGATTATTCCCTATTGTGAATTCAAGAACCTCTAACTCATTAGTTCCACTCTCTATCAAAATATTAGTTTCCATATTAAATTCCTCCATGTTGTTCACGAACAACTTCTATGTGAACATTATAACAGAAACATATTAAAAAAACAATGAAATAATGAAAAACTTATCTTACAGGTCTTATAATGCTTCTGCTGCACAGATAAGTTATAAGGAAATATCCTCCATAAATAACAGCAACGAATGCGAGCGTAAGCCCTATAGACGCTGCCATTGAACTCATTCCCATAGTTGCAAGAATTATGTTAATAAACTTAATTCCAAACACAGAATGAATAAGTGCGAGAATCAGCGGAAACGCAAAAAATATTCCAATCTGCTTAAAAAGCGCCATATCAATCATTCTCTCATCTACTCCAAGCTTCCTTAACATTCCATATCGTTCCTTATTGTCTGCACTGTCTGACAATTCTCTCAAAGCAAGAATTGCCGCACTGCTTATAAGGAATATAATTCCTAAATATAAGGCAATAAATGTAACTAACGCTCCAAGCCCGACACTGCTTTCAGCCAGGTCAATTCTGGAATTCCAGCTAATGAAGCTCTTCTTAAATGATATATTTTTCATTAAATTGTCTAACTGTGTTTCAATAAAATATCTTTCTTCCTTAGTATCTGCCCTATAGTCAGCACTAAGCCCCATATTGCGTACCTGCTGTGGTTTTACCGCGTTATCAGGCACAACAAGAATCCCGTCATTCATATTCTGAACACCAATATGTACAAAACCATCCTTGCATTCATTATATCTTGGTTTATACTCTTTTCCATTGACAGATAATGTAATTCCTTTCTTTAATGCCTGATTTCTAATCATAACCATGTTCTTATAATCTGCCACTATAATATATTCATCGTCATTAAGTTCATACGTACTATTACCGTACAGTCTTGCAACAGAATTATAATCGCCAATAGTCATTACCGGCATAATAGTATCTGCAATAAACTGATAATCATCTGTATTAATATCCCCTAGTGTATCTTTAACTGTCAATCCGGTGTTGTATACATTATATTCTGCAACATCCTTAAAATACTTCTGCGCATCAAATCCACTGTTATTTAGTGTTTCTATTATACTTAATTTGGAATCTTCCAGCATTTCCCTGTCTTTTTCATTCATATCCTGTGATGTGGCATATGCCTCGCTCATCGCATCATATGAATATTTTGCAAGCTGTACATCAACAGGACACATACTGTCCAGATCCTTTGAAAGCGAATCCTTCATTGAAAGTGCTGCAGAAAGCACGCTTATTGTAATAAAAAGCATGATACATATAACAGTTGTCGAGAATACAGTAGTGTTAATCTTGCTGCAGAACTGCCTTAACACAAAGCTGTTCACACCTTTATAATACACACTCTTAATACTTGTGAATATTCTTATCATAAAACCTGAGACTGACCAGAATATTAAAAATGTGGCAACACAGCCAAGTGCAATAGGAATACCTATTTTATCAAAAGTATTTAAAGTTCTAACACCCCTTGTAACCATCCAGTATGCATAAGAAAGAATACCAACACCTATGACGAATACTATTGTGCAGACAACCGGGTTCTTCATGGTAACCTTCTCAGTTTTCTTACCTGCATTGAGAAGATCAATAAGCTTACATCTGCTGATACTGAATGTGTTAAATATCATAACTAACACATACATAATTGCAAAATATATTAAAGTCTTGACGCATGCCTTCATTGAGAATATGAATTTAAACTTAGTCATATCAGCATCAAACATATTAGCAACAATCACGCTCATAAACTGTGAAAGGATTGTACCAATAACAAGCCCTGCCACAAGTGAAACAATGCCGATAAGCAGTGTCTCAAAGAAAAGAATCGCTGAAATCTTTCTCTTGCTCATTCCAAGTGTAAGATATATGCCAAACTCCTTATTACGTCTTTTAATAAGAAAACGGCTTGCATATATAATCAGAAATCCAAGTATGCACGATACGAATACGCTCACGCCTGAAAGCATGTCATTCATCAGCTTTATAATATCCATCATATTTTCTCTTACATCAAGCATAACGCTCTGACTGTCAATTGCATTAAACACATAAAATATTGCGACACCAAGAATAAGAGTGAAGAAATAGACGGTATAATCCTTTAAACTCTTCCTGATGTTCTTTAAAGATATCTTAAAGAGCATTATTAAGGTCGCCTCCTAACAATGTCACAACATCAATGATTTTATCAAAAAATTCTTTTCTTGTAGATTCGCCTCTGCGTATCTCATTGAAGATTTTACCGTCCTTGATAAATATCACTCTGCCTGCGTAGCTTGCTGTAAATGCATCATGTGTTACCATAAGAATAGTTGCCAAAAGCTCAGTATTAAGAAAATTAAAGCTCTCAAGCAACATCCTTGATGACCTTGAATCAAGTGCTCCTGTGGGCTCATCAGCAAGAATAAGCTTTGGGTTCGTAATAATGGCTCTTGCACTTGCTACCCTCTGCTTCTGTCCGCCTGACATCTGATAAGGATATTTGTTTAATACATCTTCAATACCAAGCTCTCTTGCAGTCTGTCTTACTCTTAATTCAATCTCCCTTGCCGGAACATTCTGTATAGAAAGTGCCAGTGCAATATTTTCAAATGCTGTTAAAGTATCAAGAAGATTAAAGTCCTGAAAGATAAAGCCTAACTCCTCTCTTCTGAACTTGTTAAGCTTATTACCCTTTAACTGGGTAATTTCATTGTCTCCGACATATATCTTACCTGTAGTCACCTTATCAAGTGTTGATATACAGTTAAGAAGAGTCGTCTTTCCTGAACCACTCGCTCCCATTATAGAAACGAATTCTCCCTTTCCAACCTCAAACGAAATATTGTCAATCGCTTTGGTAAGACTTGATTTGTTTCCATAATACTTTTCAATGTTATCAATCTTAAGTATTGTTTCCATAATAATTAATTCCTTTCATATAGATTAATTATGTTTTACCACTTAACTAATCCGGTGTCGTTTGTTCAATATTACGGAACATTACATTTTTGTAACATTACTCCGGTACTATGTAATGATACTACTAACAGGTTTTATTGATAATTCTGCCATCTGATATCTCTATAATCTCATCAGATAACTGGTCAAGTTCTTCTTTATCATGGCATGCAATAATTATTACCGCTCCTCTTTTCTTCTGTTCTTCTAATATATCATGAACCTTCTCAACACTGACATCATCAAGTGCATTAATCGGCTCGTCAAGAATAATAATATCAGGATTTTCCATAACTGCTGCCGCAATTCCTAACTTCTGCTTCATTCCCAGAGAATACTTTCTGTAAGTTCTCTTATCATCAGGGTCAAGTCCGATATCTTCAAGTGCCTTTCTTATCTGTTCATCACCAATTCTGTTCTGAATAGATGCCAGCACCTTAAGATTCTTAAACCCTGTATAATTACCTATAAATGAAGGATTCTCAATTAACACGCCTATACTTTCCGGAAAAGATATATCTTTTCCAAGTATCTTTCCATCAATATCAATTATTCCTGAATCCGGAGTAATAAGCCCGCATATTGCACGCATAAGCATAGTCTTTCCCGAACCATTCTTTCCTCTTAATCCATATACCTTTCCACCTGTGAATTCCAGATTGATATCCCTTAATATTGGTGCTTTCTTTATTGTCTTATTAACATCTGTTATTTTAATATACATTTTTTAATCCTCCCTCACAAGAATATCTTTTTTATTAAATCCAATCATTCCGGCCACATACACAACAATATACACGACAAGGCATACTGCGACCGACTGCCATACCTGTATTCTCTGTGCATTATACACACTGCTTCTTACCACCATAGAATTATTTCCTATCATCAGCGGATTGTTTATAAATACTGACATAACATTCCATGCCATAACTGCGAGCATGCCAATCATCGGATTCGTAAACATGGAGATTGTCATCTGAACCAGTGCTGTTACCAAAGAAACAACAACCGGCATTACAAGCATATACACTATAATCCACACGTTTGCCGCATTATCCGGAACAGATTTATTACTAATCTTTTCAAAAAGCTCATAATTAATCTTCATACTCAGGTTTCCATTGCATAATCCATATACAAATGCTGTTGCATACTGAATTGCATATACAGAAAGTACAGTCAGGCAGTTCCACAGACATTTACTGTTCCACCACAATCTTCTGCTTCTGCATTTCATAAGAAAATCAATCCCTACGCCTTCACAATCATCATTGCAATAACTGTATATCATGAATGGCACAAGAAACTGAATCAGCATCCACACAAAAGGAAATACAATCTTTCCCTCCTTAATAATAAGAACAGGATCATAACCGCCCTGAATAAAGAATATCGTATCCATCATTCCGAATTCATGATTTCCTAATATTATCAGCACTCCGGCAAGCATAAGAACAACAATTAAATATCTGAATCTGTCAGCATAGAACCCTCTTGCAATATCATGCCATATAACGCCTCTTATACTTTTGTTACTCATCTTCTTTTTTATATTCATAATACTCACGCTTTCTTTGAAGAATAAGACCTGCAATAATCAGAACAGCCATAATTAAAGCAGCTATGCCAAGCTTTCTGGCGCACTCTCCGTAACTATACCATGCAGCCCCGAATATAATCATTTTATGATAGGTAAGCGGTATAAATATATCTACTCCTGCAAATATAATAACAGCCACACCTGATATAACATCTGACGAAAATATTATTTCAAATATAATTCCTATAAAACATGTTATCGCAATCATCAAAGCCATTAATATCCAGTAAGCAAACATTACCTGTATGCTTGTCACCTGACCTGCCGGCAATACATCCATATTCATTAATTTATAACTTGAATAACTGTTCCAGTTAAAAAACACATCAAACTTAGTTGCTGCATATGCAATTGCAGCCAGTTCATATATTAACGACAGCACTGCCGAATACACTATCGTACAGATACTCTGCCACAGATATATTCCTGCCCTCGAACTGTATTTCAGAATTATCATTGGATCTCTGTCGCATTTCATCATTCTCTGATTGCAGACAGCTGCTATAATCATCATCAGTGGAAACACATAATTCTGTGACATACAGGTCAATACATCTAATACACACGGTGTTCCCGACGCATTTCTTTGTAAAGACCTTAAGAAAATTGTAAGCAGAACTTCCTGGGAAATAACTGCTCCTGCAAGCCAGAACAGCATTTCTGTATTAACATATCTTCTTCTCAATTCATTCCACATATTATTTACCCATTCTCACATACTTACCCGGAGTTACTGAGAAATACAACTGCCATTCTTCTTTGTTCAGCTTATCAGCATTTATGCTGTGAGGAAATGATATGCTGTGGATAAGGAAAGGTATATCTACAGTAATGCTCGTCCCCTGCTCAAACTTAGAAAAATTGACATCTTTGTTAATTTCTCTTATATAATCATTAGATATTCCCTGTGAAAAAGCTCCCGATGCCAGTCTGATATCTGCATAAGGAAATCCTTTCATCTCTCCCGTTATATCTAAAGTACATTCAGCAACCATCACATATAAATCATCCTGCTCATCACTTATGTCTTTTCTTTTATCAATTCCATACTCATTCAAAAAATCTTCAATTGACATAACCTTATAACTGCTGACAGATGCCGAATATCCATTCAATTCAACCGATTCATTAAGCTCATATTCAGTTACACTTCCCTGTGGATACATCTTATTGACTTTAACTATATAGAACGCTGCCACTCCCGCCAATATACATACTAACGCTATT
Organism: Lachnospira eligens; assembly: GCF_009680455.1. GTDB lineage: Bacteria > Bacillota > Clostridia > Lachnospirales > Lachnospiraceae > Lachnospira > Lachnospira eligens_A. The sequence continues at coordinate 13,824 of NZ_WKRD01000005.1, read as the reverse complement.
ATTAATATTTTCTTCTTCATATCAGATTGCATCCTTTCTTCTGCTTCGTACAAAATACGATACTGTTATCAGCACTATTAACATCACCATATCAATTATCATAAATTTCAGTTCAGAATAACGCAGTTTGGATGCTGTCAGATATTCCATAGGGCCATCTCTTCCAATAGATGAACAAACAATATAATAAAAGAAATACATCATGAATGGTGTAAGTGCGACCATAAACCTGTTATTTACAAGGTCTGCAAATATGTATGCAATACAGTTAATAAGTCCAAATCCCACAAATGCAAATAAAAATACTATAACAGCCATTGCAAACGGTGCTTTAAAAAATAAATCTCCAAAAACTGACAGTTTTGAGAAATTAAACTGTGAGCTGACCGATTCTGGCTTAAAAGCTGGCAAAATCATAGCTGTCACAACAAATGATATAACAAGCGGAAAGCTTGCCACAAAACCACCTACTATAAACTGGGCAAAAAGCTTCGCTTTGTAATACTTCTTTTTATCAATTCTTGTAAATATATTATTAACATAATGCTTCTTCACATCCATCAATATACTTATAGAATATGGCAATGCTGTCAGCAGCGGCATAATAAAGTAATAAAGAAATACATAAGACCCCGGTCTTACTCCCATCCACTTCATATATAGTCCCGGAAGCTGTATACCGCTGTATTTTCCCATCTCAAGCAGTTTATCTAATGTTTTTCTTGCAGGAATAATCTCGTTCCATATATTAAATCCAACAATAACTAATCCTATTACTACAGATATTATAAGCATCTTATTCTTAAATGCTCTTTCCATTTCTATTTTAATTAATTTATTCATTTTCTCCTCCCGGTTCATGTATGATTGCTAATGGTCCTATATATGGTGATGTCCTATCATGAAAACTCAAAGCAATTGTGTCATTTTCAACCTCTTCGTCTGTAAATATACAATATAATATTAATTTTTTTGTTTCACCTTTTTCAAAACTGAAATATGTTTTTCCCATTTGATTGGCTTCTGCATCAGAGCCAACCGTTCCTGCATTTTTAATAGGCGGATGTGTTCCATCATCTTTTAAACTTTCTATATACCAAACAGTCTGAAAAATATTATCATATACACCAGATGTTTCGTTATCATCAACATCCTTAGTTATTTCTAATTCTACTGCTGCATAGTAATAATCTGATATAAAGTTATTATTACTATCCATGCTAGCCTTCTTATTTTCTAATCCATAATCAATCCTATTTATATCAAAGTCACACTGTCTCGATACTTTACAATCATTAACTCTTACATGAAATATGTTATAAGTACTTCTATCATTTTCATCATATTTACCAGATGTCAAAATATGCAATTTTACATCGAACTCTTCTCCATATCCAGCAATTTCTATTCCTTCATATGGTTTACTTTCTGTAGAATCATTTTTAACATTTACTGTAGTCTTCTCTGTCTCTTCCTGACTTGTTGCAAGTGTCGGCATTTCTTTTGTCAGCTTATCAAGCGTACCATTCTTAACCCCTATTAGAATTGACAATAATAATACTGCTATAACTGCTATACTTATTACTGCACTTTTTATTTTCTTCTTCATATTTCTCCCTTTCAAGTAAGAGATTGTATACCGTTATCTGATATACAATCTCTTTTCTAGCAGATAATTATATCAGATTCTATACACTGTCTGGACTCCATAAAAAACCAACTGAATATTCAGCCCCTGTATTACTTTCACACTTTATTGCTGCTCCATCATATCCATTTTCTTTGACATAGTTATACATCCATATCTCATCTCCTGGAAATACATCATAATCAATCAGATCAAAATCTTCATAGTAATTATGAGAATCATTACCATCTGAGCCAACAAGTGTTGCATTAAATGAATAATCATTTGATGAATAAACACCTTTTATGTATCCACAAGATGTATCTTGTTTGTCTCTTCCTCTGGTATAATCCAGATACTCCCCCGCAGATTCATCAAATGACATATGGGCATACTCATCTTTGCAATTATTAGCCCACACTACACCTCCACCAATTGACATTACCATTGCTCCTGCTGCGACCACTGTCATCAGCTTTCCTGTTAGTTTCTTTAAATCCATAAAGAAATCCTCCTTAGATTTTAATCAGATACATAAGTACCTGTCTGCTTCAATGTATCTTTTATATTTATCAATTTCAATAGCCCATGCACAAGCGGTCGTTTTTTTGCACAAGTGGTAACTATTTCATAAAAACGCTCTATCTAATTTGCCTCTGGTTCATGTATGATTGCTAATGTTCCTTTGCATGGTGACCCCTCAATATAAAAATCTATTGCTAATGTTTCATTCTCAAATTCTTCATCTGTTATAAGATAGTATAATGTTATTGTTTTAGTTTCACCCTTTTCAAGATGAACATTTCCATGAGTATTGTCTGAACTTGTCCCAACATTTTCATAATTTTCAATTTTATTATATGTACCATCTTCATTCAGTTTTACAGAATGCCATAATGTATGGAATTCATTATCATTATCTAATATTATATCATTATCATTAATATCCTTAGTAACCTCTAACTCTATCATTGCATAGTAATAATCTGATATAAAATTATAATCTGCATCAATACTATCTTTCTTATCGTCTAGTCCAAATCTTATTCTATTTACATCAAAATTACATTCTCTGGAAATATTAACGGTTCTAACAGATATATAAAATACATTATATGTTTTCCGATTATTTTCATCATATTTATATCTTATATCATCATCCCTCAATTCAAACTGCTGACCTATATACGCCACATCTCTTTTACTTAAGTTTTCTTCTCTTGCAGAATCATTACCTGTATTGTTTTGATTTTCATTTTGTATATCTGTCTGTTCATGTTTTGTTTCAAGTGTTGGCATTTCTTTTGTCAGCTTATCTATTGTTCCATTCTTAACACCTATTAGAATTGACAATAATAATACTGCTATAACAACTATGCTTATTACTGCACTTTTTATTCTTTTTTTCATGATATTTCCTTTTCAAAGTAAGAGATTGTATATCCATTACCTGATATACAACCTCTTTTCTAGCAGATAATTATATCAGAGCCTATAATTTAATTAGATACATAAATACCTGTCTGCTTCAATGTATCTTTTATATTTATTAATTTCAATAGCATATGCACAAGCGGTCGTTTTTTGACACAAGTGGTAACTATTTCATAAAAATGCCCTATCTAATTTGTCTCTGGTTCATGTATGATTGCTAATGGTCCTATAAATGGTGAATTTCTTAGATGAAAATTCAATGCAATTATGTCATTCTCAACTTCTTCATCTGTAAATATACAATATAATATTAAATTTTTTGTTTCTCCTTTTTCAAAACTAAAATTTGTTTTTCCAATTTTATTGGCTTCTGCATCTGAACCAACCGTTCCTGCATTTTTAATAGGTTCAAATGTTCCATCGTCATTCAAACTTTCTATAAACCATGAAGTCTGGAAAACATTATAATAATCATCCACATCATTATCATTAATATCTTTAGTTAATTCCAATTCGATAGCTACATAGAAATAATCTGATATAAAATTATTATTATCATCCATGCTGTCTTTCTTATTTGCCAAACCATAATCAATCCTATTTATATCAAAATCACACTGTCTTGATATTCTACAATCTTTAACTCTTACATGGTATACATTATATGTAGTCCTATCGTTTTCATTGTACTTACGATCTACAGATATTTCTCTCCTTATTTCAAACTCTTCCCCATATCCAGCGACTTCTATTCCTTGATAAGGTTTACTTTCTGTAGAATCATTTTTTACATTTTCTGTTGACTTTTCTGTCTCTTCCTGTTTTGTTGCAAGTGTCGGCATTTCTTTTGTCAGCTTATCTAGTGTACCATTCTTAACACCTATTAGAATTGCCAATAACAATACCGCAATAACAACTATACTTATTACTGCACTTTTTATTTTCTTCTTCATATCTTCTCCCTATTAGAATGCTCCTTAAATTTTAATCAAATGCATGAGTACTTAACTTATTTAATTTGCTTCTGGTTCATGTATGATTGCTAAAGTTCCTCTATCTGGAGACCCGTAAATATGAAAATCTATTGCTAATGTTTCATTTTTAAATTCTTCATCAGTTATTAAAAAATATAATGTTATTGTTTTAGTTTCTCCTTTTTCAAAATATACATTTCCATGTTTATCTGGTACATCTGAACCAACAGCTCCACTATTACTGATACGCTGTAATGTTCCATTACTATCTACCTTTCCTATATACCACATTGTCTGGAACATACTTATTTCTCCATCAGGCGGTACATCATGATCATTAATATCTTTGTTAACATTTAATTTCACAGTTACATAATAATAGTCTGATATGAAATTATTATTATCATCCATGCTGTCTTTTTTATTTGTCAAACCATAATCAATCCTTTTTATATCAAAATCACATTCTCTTGATATATCTACTGACTTTACGGTTACATTGAAAACATTATATGTATCTCTATTATTTTCATCATATCCATACCTTATATCCCAATCTATTAATTCAAACTCCTGTCCTATATTTACTATATCTCTTTTTCTAGAATTTCTTACCCTAGCAGAGTTGCTACTGCTTTCATTTTTTTCAGACTCGTTTTCTGCTGACTTCTCCGTTTCTGTCTGACTTGTTGCAAGTGTCGGCATTTCTTTCGTCAACTTATCTAGCGTACCATTCTTAACCCCTATTAGAATTGCCAATAATAATACTGCTATAACTGCTATACTTATTACTGCACTTTTTATTTTCTTGTTCATATCTTCTCCTTATACTAGAAAGACTGTACATTGAATTTCATCAACATACAGTCTTAATGTAATTCCCTATTCACTTCTTTTCAAGAACATATGCACAAGCGGTCGTTTTTTGACACAAGTGGTAATTATTTACTAAAAAGATTAACTGATTTAATTTTCTTCTGGTTCATGTACGATTGCTAATGTTCCTTTGCATGGTGACCCATAATAATGAAAATCTATTGCTAATGTTTCATTCTCAAATTCTTCATCTGTTATAAGATAGTATAATGTTATTGTTTTAGTTTCACCCTTTTCAAAATGTACATTTCCATGAGTATTGTCTGAACTTGACCCTACATTTTCATAATCCTTAATTTTATTATATGTACCGTCCTTATTAACCTTAACACTAGTCCATAATGTTTGTAAATTATTATAATCATCTGCAAACATTTCATTGTCATTAATATCCTTGGTTACTTCCAATTCAACCGTCATATAATAGTAATCCGATATAAAATTATCATTATTATCCATACTATCTCTTTTTGTACTCAATCCGAAATCAATTCTATTAATATCAAAGTCGCATTGTCTAGAAATATTGACGCTCTTAACAGTTATATAAAATACATTATAAGTTTCTCGATTATTCTCATCATATGTATATTTTACGTCATTATTTCTTAATTCAAACTGCTGACCAACATTTGCTATATCTCTTCTGCTAGAATTTCTTATTCTCACAGAGTTACTGCTTTCATTTTTTTGAGACTCATTTTCTGCTGACTTCTTTGTCTCTTCCTGTTTTGTTTCAAGTGTCGGCATTTCTTTTGTCAGCTTATCTAGCGTACCATTCTTAACCCCTATTAGAATTGACAATAATAATACTGCTATAACTGCTATACTTATTACTGCACTCTTTATTTTTTTCTTCATATCTGCTCCCTTTTAGAAAAAAGATTGTATATATATTATGATATACAATCTTCTTTCTAATAAATAATTTAATTAAACTTTAGACACTATCTGGACTCCATAAAAATCCAACTGAGTAATCATCCCCTGTATTACTCTCACACTTTACTGCAGCATAATTATATCCATTTTCTTTGACATAGTTATACATCCATATCTCATCTCCTGGATTAACATCATAATCAATCAATTCAAAATCTTCACAATATCCCGTTTCATCCACCCCAACAAGTGTTGCATTAAAAGAATATCCGTTCGATGATTCTATACCTTTGATATATCCACATGATGTATCTTCTTTCAATCTACTAGACGTATAATCCAGATACTCCCCCGCAGATTCATCAAATGACATATGGGCATACTCATCTTTGCAATTATTAGCCCACACTACACCACCACCAATTGACATTACCATTGCTCCTGCTGCAACTATTGTTGTCAGCTTTCCTGTTAGTTTCTTTAAATCCATAAAGAAATCCTCCTTAGATTTTAATCAGATACATAAGTACCTGTCTGCTTCAATGTATCTTTTATATTTATCAATTTCAATAGCCCATGCACAAGCGGTCGTTTTTTTGCACAAGTGGTAATTATCTTGTTTTAAAAAACTTATTTAATTTGCTTATGGTTCATGTACGATTGCTAATGGACCTATAAATGGTGAATTTTTAAGGCTAAAACTTATAACAAGTTTATCATTTTCGACTTCTTCATCCGACAATATATAATATAATGTTAATGTTCTTGTTTCTCCTTTTTCAAAGCTAAAATTTGTTTTTCCAATTTGATTAGTTTCCGCATCAGAGCCAACACATGCACTAGTTTTAAATGACTGTGTTGTTCCATCGCTATTCAATTTTAATATAGACCAAGTCGTCTGAAAAACATTCATATAATCCATCACATCATTATCATCAATATCCTTTGTTATCTCCAATTCTACTGTTGCATAATAAAAATCTGATATAAAATTATTGTTTTCATCCAAACTTTTTTTCTTATTATCCAATCCAAAATCCAACCTGTTAATATCAAAATCACACTGTCTCGATATCTTGCAATCATTAACTTTTACATGATATATATTATATGTAGTTCTATCATTTTCGTCGTACTTACGGCCATCTATTTTTCTACGTATTACAAACTCTTCTCCATATTCAGCAACCTCGATTCCATCATAAGGTTTACTTTCTGTAGAATTATTTCTCGCATTTACCGTTGCCTTTTCTGTCTCTGCCTGATTTGTTGCAAGTGTCGGCATTTCTTTTGTCAGCTTATCTAGTGTACCATTCTTAACACCAATTAGAATTGCCAATAATAATACTGCTATAACAACTATACTTATTACTGCACTCTTTATTTTCTTCTTCATATCTTCTCCTTATACTAAAAAGACTGTACATCCATCAATGTACAGTCTTAATGTAATTCCCTATTCACTTGTTTTCAATAGCATATGCACAAGCGGTCGTTTTTTGACACAAGTGGTAATTATTCTTTATCTTTCTTAACATATTTGGTTGAAAGGAATATATGACATGTTACTTTTCCATCCTTTTCCTCATACCTGATTTCCCCATTATATTTGGCAACAATATCCCTTATGCTCTTCGTACCAATTCCATGATTATTCTTATCAAGCTTAGTAGTCAGGAACGGATTCTTTCTGTTAAGAAATGTTTCTTTAACAGGATTCTCCACATCCATGAATATTCCACCTCTGCTTGTTATCTCAACATTGACATACGGATCACTGCATTTTGCTGCTGCCTCAATGGCATTATCAATTATATTTCCGACAAGAATACACATATCTATATCATCAATCAGTCCAACCTGACCAAGTACCATACATGTAAATGCTATATTCTGCTTTTCACATTTATCATTCTTATCATTAAGAATATAGTTGAGCGTTCTATTATCACAGTATTTTCTATAAGCATATGAATTGATTTTCTCACTCATAATATTCTTTAAGAAATCTTCCGCCTTATCATAATTGTTGTCATCCATATAACCAATTGCAGAACTCAGGCACTGCTTAAGGTCGTGTCTTAACTTTCTGCTCTCTTCATACATTTTCTGGACACGTTCAACCTCAAACTGTTCATTTGCATATTCCATTCTTTTATTAATCTCCTCAGTCCTGTTAAAAAAGTCCTGCATCCAATGTCCGATTATTTCAAATGTTAAAACTGTCACAATTAATATTCCAGCGGTTTCTACACCATAGTTATATGTATCATATATGCCTGTTCCAAAGAATAATCCCGCCAACACTGAACTTACACATATCTGTATGAACATCATTTCCAGATTATCCAATTCCCTGTATTTTATAATTATTGCAGACAGATAGACTACAAACATATATAATTCCACAATCAGATATATAATACATATTGCTATTATATCAGCCTGATTAGCAGATAATATGGCTATTCCGATACAATTTATCAGTGATATTTCCAGTATTACCTTAATTGTTATCTGTTCTATATACTGTACAATCAGAATGGCAATGATAATCATTAGTTCCATTATCACCCATGGATTAATTCCATAATATGTCATTATATAGACTGCTGCCCCTGCACCCACTAACAGAACCATCTTAATCACATGTATTATATTATCTCCCGTCAGCTTCCTTATCTTGTCCATAATAAATATTACACCTGTATTCATTACACACAGGAATACACATGTAAGCACTATATTAATTATATCCATCATACCTGTTTCCTACCTGTTATTATCAAACATGAATTTTCTGTATTCTTCTATGACATCTTTCTTCCTGCGCCTGCTTATAGGAACGCGCTCGTTATTATACATCACAAATACATCGTTATCTTCATCAATGCTCTTAATATATTTCATGTTAATAAGCACACCCTTGCTTGACTGCACAAATCCATATTTTTCAAGTTCTGCAACATGCTTACTATATGAATCTGCCAATAATATTTCTCCTTTAAGACTTTTGACGCATATCTTCCTTTTCTGCGTTGCAATTGAAACAACCCTGTCAACATAGAATTTCTCTCCACCCAGTTCTATTACCTGCCTCATCTTTATCAGTTTATCAACTATCTTTACCATCATTCTTGTAAATTCACGGTCAAATCTGTCTTTAACTATATACCCAAGCGGTCTGAATCTGAATGCTTCATAAACCAGATTCTCATGAGATGTAACAAATATTATAATTGCGTCATTATTCATTAATACTATCTGTTCCGCAATATCAAATCCATTCTCATCGCCCAGTTCAAGGTCAAGAAATACCATATCATAAGCATTATCTGAATAATTATTAATAATTGTCTGACCGTCATTGTAGATATCCACCTGACAATCTTCTCCCTGAAAATACTGCTTAAATACATCTTTTATAGTCGTCCGTTCCTTCTCACAGAACTCTCTGTTGTCATCACATACTGCCACTTTCATTGCTGTCTGTTATCTCCTTATAGAAATCATTCTTATAAAATGTAATCTTCACCCGTGTATATTCGCCCTTTACCGACTCAATGGTTATGGCATGTCCTAACTTGTCACACAGCTTCTTTACAATATAAAGTCCCATTCCTGTTGCCTTGGAGAACTCTCTTCCATTCTCCCCTGTAAATGATTTGTCAAAAACTCTCGGCAAATCAGACGCATTTATACCAATTCCATTATCCAGTATTTCAAGAACAACACATTTTTTATCCTCTGCTGCCGACATCTTTATATACGACTCTGCCTTTGTTTTATCCTTGTACTTTATGCTGTTATTCACTATCTGGTTAAGCATGAATTCCATCCACTTTGCATCTGTAAGAACAATCCTGTCTGCATTGCTCACTTCAAATGTGATATCATTTTCAAGCAGATCATCCTTATTCTTTAATGCTACATTACTTATAATCTTAGACAGTCTGGCATCGTTAATTATATAGTCTTTTTCTGCATTTTCGCTTCTCACATAATAAAGAATCTGCTCAATATAGTTATTGATTCTGCGAATCTGCGTATTCATCCTGTCCGCAAATTCTTTATCACATTTATCCATGTTATTATGAAGCATGAGTGTAAGTGAGGCTATCGGAAGCTTTATCTCATGAATCCACATTTCAACATACTCTTTGAACTGCTCCATTCCCTGCCTGTATCGTTTAACATTCTCCGTCATTGACCTGTCTATGTCACTCACAGAATCATAGAAAATCTGACCTTCATAGAAAGCCGGTCTGACAAGTGTCTCTGTAATAAGATATTTTTCTTCAAGTGCAGCTATGTTTGCCTCCAGTTCGTCATAGAACTTCTTTCTGTGGTAATAATCTGCCAGCACAACTGCAATATAGCATATTATCATTATACATATTTCTGCGATTATCAACTGTACAGACACCTTGAATGCCGCCATCATAAGTACGCTTATGATAAGCATTGCCACAAATATGCACACTGAATACAGTCTGTCTTTAATATATTTTCCTGACTTCATACGAGAATATATCCCTGTCCCTTTCTTGTCTCAATAACATCTTCCAGACCAATATCTTTAAATCTGCCTCTTAATCTGCTTATATTCACAGTCAGCGCATTGTCATTAAGATACTCCTCATTGTTCCACAGCTCAGTCATAAGCTCATCTCTTGAAACTATATGCTCCCTGTGTGATAACAGATACATGAATATTGTCATTTCATTTTTAGTAAGAGTTATCTCTTCATCCTTATACTTAATTACACCCTTGTGTGGCAGTATTTCCATTCCACGGTAAGTTGTTGTATTATCTGACTTCGCACCAAGCCTCTTAAATACTGCATTAATCCTTAACAGAAGTATTGTCGGATTATACGGCTTGGTTATATAATCGTCTGCCCCATAACTCATGGAAAGCACCTCGTCAGCCTCGGAATCCCTGCTTGTAACCATAATTACCGGCACATCTGATTTACTCCTTAACTGCTGTAAAAGCATTTCCCCATTCATATACGGAATATTGATATCAAGCAGAACAAGATCCGGCTCTGCAGCAATAATACTGTCACATGCATTTTTAAAATCAGTCAGTACAACCGCTTCATACCCTGAATTTTCCAGCAGTTCCTTAAGCTCCCTGCTTATATCTTTATCATCTTCAACAATCAGAATTCTGTTCATTATAAGTTCCTCACTGCATTTTGATATAAATGTATTGTAAACTGTTTCACTAAAAAAAGACAGAGAAAACTCAAAAAGGTTTCTCTGTCTTGATTTACACTGTTCCTAAACGCCCACCGTATTAGAAGCTGTGGCCGCCGCCGCTTCCTCCACCGCCGCCGGATGAGCCGCCTCCGCCTCCTCCGCCTGACGAACCGCCAGAACTTGATTCTCGTGGAGAATATGTTTTTGTCTGATGTGTAAATACAACATTACAATTATTAAATGCCCTGTACTCAAACAATCCATTCATAAGGCTCTTTGTTGATGCCTTCCTCTTTGAGGAGTACACACGCACAATTATATAATTAATGACAACTGCAATAACAACCGCAAGCAATGCATTACTTATATATTTCATTGGCTGTGCAATCTTTCTTCCCTGAAGCAGCGTATATTCCTGCTCATACACCTTCATCGCACATATATAATAGTCTGCATCAGATGCATAAGTATACACATTGTCAGTAATTGTTTCTGCATATGCCTTATTAATTGTCCTGTTAATAGCACCATTACTATGTATCCATATATTTCTGTTATCCATATCAATAACAAATATCGTTCCGCTCTCAGAACCATATTTTTCTCTGTACAGAGACTTAATATAACTCTCTGTCGAAGTGCTGTTATAGCTTATAGAGTTAAACATAACATTACCATAAGTGGTAATTAATTTCATCTTCTCAAGGAGCATGCTCTTCTCAGCAACTGATAAAAGAAATGCATCATCAACAATCACTGCTTCATAGCCTGTATCCTGATTAACATAACAGAAATCCTGATTAGCATAATCTTCAACCTCATAGCCTGTATCAGCGTATACTCTGCCTCCTGCCAATGCGATAATTAGAACTGCTACAAGAAAGGTCAGTAAAAATGTTATTTTTCTACGCATTATCATTACCTCCCTTGTAATTATCAAACTGTGGCAGTCTTCTTGTTGCAAGCACATTGTAATACTTAATAAGCTCAACAAGTGTAAACATCAGCGAAGCAAGCACAAATATAACTGCACCATAATAAAAAAGGTCAGATACCGGATTAATAAGCAGAATCAGTGTTGAAACAGCCAATGCTACAAGTGCACCTACACTTCCCGGCACATTTTTTCCTCCTGATACTTCTTTATATGTCTTGCAATTACCAAGCGTAATAATAACGCCTATAGCAAAACATGCCGCACTGACGAAAAAAGAGGAACCCACTGAAAATACTGCACTAAATATAGAAAAAGCAAACATAAAATTAGGAATTCCAACCAAGCATATTGCAAATATAACAACAACCTTCAACAATGGTGCCATTTTATTTTTTTCTTTCTTACTTACTCTGTTAATCCTTGCATTATTTCTGCCATCAGCCATCTGTTTTGCCAGATTATCATTATCTGTTCCGGCTTTATATCTGCGGCTGGAAAGCTTTGATTCTTCCCATGAGCCTCTATCATCAAGCTTCTGGTCCCGTCTCTTTATTTTTCCCAGTTCAAACACATACAATATAATTGTAATCAGTGCTATTACAGCTGCAACATTAAGTGTTACCTTCGGTCTTAATGTGAAGAACATATTGAGTAATATAAATATCGGAACAGCCAGAAGTGCTGACCCAGCAAAATATCTGCCAATAGAAACCGGTAAATCTGCCGATACTTTTCCAGTCTGACCATTGACCGTTGCATATGCAACTCTGTCCCTGTTCCTATACGACAGAAACCACACTGGATACAATGTCCTGTCAACAGACTCGATTACCGCATTACATTTTGATTTAATAGTACTTTCTGTTTCATGAAGTGATACCCCTCCGAGCGGGATATTATTGGATACATAATCATATGTCTCTTCACCAGCCATATCAATTGCATCATTCATATAAACATCACACCCTACATCTGCCGTATCAGCATAAAATCCGCTAAGAAATGCCGGCGTAAATCCCGCCATATTCTTAACATCATACGGTGCAATCGCCTCACTTATATTATCATCAAATGAAGATGACGCATCAAACGATATTCCCTTATACTGACAGTCCATATCACCGTTAATATCAAAATGGTCCGTATAAATGTAATCTCCCCGTCTTTTGCTTTTCTCTCCTCTTAATACAACAGGACCTTTCTGTGATACATGATAAGCCCAGTATGGCATATAGATTCCCCTGAAACCATCAATATATTTTTCATCTTTTAATTCCTTAGGTGCAAACCATGCACGCTTCATCATCTTCTTATATTGATTCTTACAATCCTGCTTGGTTTTGCTGAACGGAATAATATATCCCGGACGGAGTTCTTTGGAAATTCTGCTTTCCAGAACTGTAGATGCTCCACAGAAGCTGCAGAAATCAGCAATCGTATTATCTGTACTCATAATTTCACCGCCACACTGCGGACACTTGAATACCGTAACATCATACTCCTTATTTTCTTCAGCCGAATTTCCTTCTCCAAGCTTATATGGATTATAATGTGTATTACAATGCTCACATAACATCGACTGTGACGATATATCGAAAATTAACCGTCCGCCACAATTAGGACACTGATACATTCATTCTCTCCCCTCATATGTAATAACTTAATTCAAAGTTATGCTAATTGTAGCACCCATTATTACTCTTTTCAAACCCACATTTAGTATGAAAACGCACAAAAAAAGCAGGTCATGCGACCTGCCTGTATACATTATATTTCATATTGCTCTTTCAAAACTGCACATTAAAATTCTTTCATCCGATTACTCTTAAGAATAACTCTCTTTGTTCTATCCAAACCGTCTTAACCTTTTCTCTTGGTTAAGCCCT